>CAZGIM010000001.1:0-317313 GCA_964525995.1 uncultured Prolixibacteraceae bacterium
GACTTCTCGAAAATCAATCCGTATTATGTTACCCACTCAAAGTGACAAAGAACCCATTATAAAGAGGCAATTGAAATTCTTGAAAAAGCAGTTATAGAAACTCCCATTGATGCAGAGATTTATTATTATCTGGGTTGGTATAATCATTATTTAGCCTATGACAGCCGTCCTTTGAAAGGATATGATTTTACGCATTCTGAGAGAATATTTTCATATTTGGATAAGGCTTTAGAATTGAATCCAAACTATGGAGATGCAAAATATTTTTATGGCGCGGAATGCAGTGGAAATGCTTTTAATGCAATGCAGAATTACGATTTAGAGAAACTGAGATATTTTTATAAGCGGGCATTCGACAAAGGCGCTTACCCTTCCTGGTTAATTGAGTTAGGAAAAAATTTACTTAACTCTTGTCCTCAAAATTCAATTCTTTTTGCCGGTGGCAATGCTGACTTTGATATTTGCTCTTATCTGCAATTGCAGCAAGAATTCAGAAAAGATATAACGGTAATCCCAATTGGGAATATTGACCGACCCTGGTATGTAGAATTCTTAAAAAATGGATTAAAAGGAGGTGTAAAACCTGTTGCTCTGAGTTTAACAAAAAATCAGATTTATGATATTCACCCTTTTAAATGGGATACAACAACTATCCCGATTCCTGTACCCAAAGAAGACATTGAAAAGTATGGCCTTCCCGGTGATTACAAATTGAATTGGCAAGTTAATCCCGACTTGTCATCAAACAGACAGCATTCAAAGATGCGTGGAGAAAATGCAAAAAACAGAACCTATTTAAGTCCGCAACAAGCAATATTGTTACAAATAATTGAAGAAAACTATATGTTACGACCAATTTGTTTTTCAAATTTTTGCAATCCATTTTTTTATGGTGGTTTAGAGAAATATTTTACTAATTGTGGTTTGATTTCAAAACTAACATCTGTTGATACAAAAGATAAAGGCATTCAAAATGACTATTCCGAAATGGAAAAGTTGCTTAGGAGTGAAAATTTCAAACATTATTCAGATATAAATGAACTACCCCGCAGCAAGCTACGGGGTATCTGGGAACAGAGCTAACTGTTTCCCTTTGTACAAAATTGTATAATCTTTCTCAATCCCTTGTTCACGAACGTATTTCGAAATAGTTGATTCGTTCCCAAACTTGCTGACTGTGTTGACAAAGTATCCATCTGTCCAAAATTCCCCGCCCCAGAGTTTCGTCTTAACCTCCGGATGGATTTTGAATATCTCGCGGGCTGTGATGCTTTTCAACATCTTGATGATTTGTGTTGGACTTTTGGTCGGAACTGATTGAATCAAAAAATGAACATGATTTTTGTCTGTCCCAATTTCAAGAAAATGAACCTCGTACCGCTTTTCAATCTCCAAACAAACATCTTTCAGTGTCATGTCTACAACCTTACTCACCACTACTCTTCGGTATTTCGCTGGACAAACATAATGGTACAACAGTACCGAAACATTGTGCGATTTATGTATGTATTCGCTATTGCTCATACATACAAAGATATTAAATACGCTGCAAGCAGCGGGGAATTAACCCCGAAAAGAGATTAAAAATGACCTGCCACGAATATCAGGATTAACATTTTCATACCACCGGACATTGTACTTGTTAGCCAAAGCGTATTCTGACAATAACGACAAAGAGAAACTGAATGGCTTAATTAATTTGTACAACAATCAATTACAGATAGGGTTTAACGAAGAGACAGAAAAATATTTCAGAGACGAACTAGAGAAACTAAAAAAATAATAGCAGGGAACACTCGGTATAAAAAAATTGCCGGGTCAATACTGATATTAATTGGTTGTCAATTGGACAAAAAAATTCCGGTGATGGTAAATAAGGCTTCGTGCGGTGCAAGCACGGCATGAAGCCGTGTTGCACGAATTCCTTGGTGAAAACTAAAAATGGAATTATAGGGATTAGATCAGAAGGAGAAAAGTTGAACTTGAAAATAGAATTCGCTTTCTTAGAAATATTGATTTTACACCCACTAGGCCACGAGACTATCCTTTATTTTATATAAAAGTCCGTTAATGGAAAGGTCTTCATCAATACCTGGCCAATGAATCCCATAACCGGAAGGTGAAATCTCGAAATTATTTCTTTCCCGTTCTTCAGCTTTAGCTAATTTGTCTGAGATCTCAGTGATTTTGAAATAATACTTCTTATCATTGAGAACCAGAACAAGGTTGTCCTGATCAAAATAAATTTTGGATATTCTATATGGCTCCATATCTTTAAAGTATTGAAAAATGTTTATTCCATTCCGATACTATATATTCAAAATGTTCATAAATGATTTTTTTGATTTCTCTTTTTGCCTGAGGTGTGAAGTTGAAGGAAAAAGCCTCTTTGATCTCATAATTCTCTATATCAATCCAGAACTTGATTTCCATTTCAGCTTTTTCTGCGTGAATATGAATAGGTTCGTGGCTTTCATTTGAATAGAAAAACAACCTCCAGCCTGCTATAACGAGTATTGTAGGCATTTTTTATTTCAAAGGTACGAAGGAAATCTTAATCTGTCAAGTTTGGTTGTCGGTAATTTCCATCCGCAACCTTAATCAAAACCTTGCAAATTATAATGAAAAAATCGAGAAGCAAATTAATAGCTGCATTTTCAATGAGAGGTATGAAATCAATATAAAAATAGGATCGTAAAATGATGATAAAAAACATCAGTCCGAGAAGTAAAATTGATACTTCTCTATCTTTGAAATCCTGGAACACAATACACCCCAAGATTACAAGTGGAGAAAGATAAGATGTATTCTTAATTAAATAGACGAGCAGTAAATCAACTTTCTCAACCGATTAGAATCCAATTGAGGTGCTCAGCTTAAACATGGGTAAATACATCGAAACCAGGATTAATCCGACAAAAACACTTATAAAAATTATTAATACAGGTTCCAATAAGTTACCAAGAATGGTTGTTCTTTGTTCCACTTCAGCATTATACTGGTCTTTCAGAGATCTAAAAATAACATCGAGCTGATTGGTCTCTTCAGCTACTTTTATCATCGAAATCATGCGTTTGTCAAATATTCTGAACTTACTAATACTTCTGTGAAATGGCTGGCCGTGTAGTATGTCATTCTGAACTTTTCCCAGTGCGCTTTTCAGGGGAAAAAAATTCACCATTTCTTTTACAAGTTCAATAGCTTCGACAAGGGGAGTTCTGGATTGTAGCAACAGGTACATGCATAATGAAAATCTTGATAAATGAATTTTTCGGATTAACGAACCCACCAATGGAGTATGCATTAAACTCAGGGACCATCTTTTTTGGAACCATTCTGTTTTTTTTAATATCTGCATGAGAATGATCAATAGAGAAATCGTGCATAAACAACCTGTTGCATACGAACTTACCACATGAGACATTGTAATGATGGCTTTGGTTAGTGGGGGGAGGTCTTTCCCAAAACGGGTGAAGACATCTTCAAACATGGGAACTATAAATGTAAGCATGAAAATAATTACAACAACCGCTGTTACCATTACCATTACCGGATATGAAAGGCTTGAAATAAGCTTGCGTTTTAGCCTTATTTTTTCTTCATAAAATCTTGCCAGTTCAGATAATATCACTTCCAACTGTCCCGCTTCCTCCCCTATTCTTATAATATGATATTCATAATTTGAGAAACGGCCTGTTGTATTCAACGCTTCCGAAAAACATTTTCCTTTTATTACCAGATCCCTGATTGTTGTTACCAATTCTTTTTCTTTACTCCTCCGGAAATTTTCAGCCAGTAATTCTAGTGCAGTACCTATATCAATCCTTGCTGAGATTAAGGATGAAAGATCGTTGAAAAACTGTTGCTTTTTCTGATTGCTGATCGGTCTATTGAATAATGAAATCTCACTTGTAAGCAAACCAGCAAAACTGGAAAATTTAGGTGATACCCCACTTTCGGCCTTTCTCCTCAATGAATCGTATTTTGTAAGATCAATAGGCATTATTTCAGAGGTTTTGTTAATTCCTGGTTAATCCGGTTGAAAAGAACGCCAGGGGTATAATATTTTGAAATAGCAAGCTCCATACTCTTTTTTTCTCTTCCTACTTTAATAGAAACCCAGTCAACATACCCTTTTTGAACCTGCTTCCCATTAAAACTAAATGAGACTGATAGCAACGGAATGAAAAAAGTGTCAATCCTACAACTTTGATAACGGATTATCCTTGATGTGTGTAATTCGTATTTAATGGTATCTTCCGAGGGCATAACACAGAATATTACACTGTCGAAAAGATCGGCCTCCATGTAATCTGAAATAGAGGATTCAGCTGTCAAACTTGAATAAAGGCTTGAAATCATTACATTTTCGAGAATGGTTGTTTTATTCTTTTGAATAATGGATAAGTAAATGATCATTGAATAATAAACCATGCCTATGAAAAAGGTCGAAAGCAGTAGAACCACGATTACTTCCAGAAGCGTGAAAGATTGTATTTTATGGATTAAGTTCCTCTTCATAATCTCGTAGAATAATTCGGCGAATTGATGTCAGAAAACGGCCTTTATCATCTTTCACAGTGTATTCAACAACCAATAACCTGGAAGAATGAATTGATGGTGAAAGCTTCTTTTCAATTAACAAATCATTGATATAAATAGACCCGTTGATATAATCTAATGTATCAGGTTTCAGTGCTGCAATTCTTGAGACAACCACATCAGCCTGTAATTTTTTCTGACGGTTACCTGATTTCGTGGCTCTTGCCAGTGTCAGGCTCCCGATCGAAAGACACACAGTAAAAACACTTAATGCAATCAGTACTTCAATCAGTGTGGCTCCATTTAACTTTTTTCTCAATACAACCATTCTAAAATATTAAGAAAATTGTTATTTTTTCTGAAATCAAACCCGGAATAATATTCTCGCTGCATATCATGATCGATGACTGCATCGACCAGGTAATTATCGTATAATCCTGAATGAGTGCGATAAGATAATCCTGTTATCGCAACGTTTCCGTGAATATTCCCCATAATGCACGCGTTACGATTGGAATACAACGAACCGGTTAGTGTACTCTCTTTTGAAAACAGCATTAGGGGAGTGTACTTCTTCATTGGCATTCTCGTGTAACCGAGCACAGTACCAAAAATGCAGCAATGATCGGCTATCAATAAAAAGGGATCAGGGCTATTGCTCTGATTGATGAGGGCCAAAACAGATGGGAATGGGAAAGTACATGTTTGGCCGCACACCAAGGAATCAGTAGCAATGAACTGCCCTGTCCCTTTAAAGCCGGATTCAATACAGATGTATTTTGCCATGATGATTGCATCATAGATATGAGCATTGTTCATGATGGCAACCATAGTGTCGCATTGTATGATTACCCTTCCCTGAATGTAACAGTTGGATAGGGTAAGAGGTCCTGAAGCATGCAGAAAAACAGCTTCATCAAGGAATGAGCAAACCAATGTATCGTTGATTACTTCATCATTATAGATAACATATTTCACATCCTCCCCTGCAGAACTCAATAAAGATTTTGAATCCATGTTGACAATAAGTTCCTTTATCTCAGGCATTTTCTTGTTGACAGATATGACATTTCCAATGCTCAGACGTTCCCGTGTATAGAATTTCCCGTCAATTTGAGCCGATTTTAGTCCTGCTTCGGGGATCAGGATATTGCCTCTGATGAAAGTGTTCCCGCTAATACAAAGTGGTTTATAACAGTCGTAGAGTTCGAGGGCTGGACTGTTTTCTGAGTACTTAAAATCACCGCATAAACATACCCTATCTATGCAGTACCCTGCAGTAGTTCCCGAAACATAGATATTAATAAGTGCATAAATTAGTTAGTGTAATAAAAATATTATGATTATCTTTGGGCATGGAAAAGAAAGACTTAAGAAAACTGAGTATTCCTGCCCAGGAAGCCATCCGTGTCAAAGTGCTGGAAGCACTCGACAAGGGAATGAGAAAAAAGGATGCCATGAGCATCTTCGGTGTATCAGATGCAGTCATATATAAATGGCTTGAAGTTCGTGGTACCCGAAAGAAAAACTGGTTTAAGCAGCAGAAGCGTGGTAGACCTTCGCAAATCAGCTTGACCAAGGAACAAGAGAAACAGACCAAGAAGATGATCATCGATAAATGTCCTGACCAATTGAAACTCCCCTTTGCCCTGTGGACAAGAACTGCGGTTGGAGATCTTCTGCGTGACCAGTTCGGTGTCGATGTCAGTGTTTGGACGATAGGCCGTTACCTTCACGCCTGGGGCTTTACACCTCAGAAGCCGATTTACAAAGCTTACGAGCAGAAGAGTCCTGAGGTTAAAAAGTGGCTGAAGAAAGATTATCCGGCTATAAAAGAAAGAGCTGCGGAAGAAACGGCTGAAATTCATTGGGGTGATGAAATGGGAATGAGGAGTGATCATCAGGCTGGAACCACCTGGTCTCCCAAAGGAGAAACTCCTGTTGTTATCAAAACTGGTAAAAGGTTTCGGCTGAACATGATCTCTTCGCTTACCAACCAGGGAAAACTTCAATTTATGCTCTTTAGAGAAGGATTTACGGCATCTGTCTTCATTGATTTTATGTCCAGATTGATCCGGTACAATCGTCGCAAAGTATTCCTTATTGTTGACGGGCACCCTACTCACAAAGCTAAGGTGGTAAAAGAATGGATTGATGAACACTCTGATCGGATTGAACTGTTTCTGCTTCCTGGATATAGCCCTGAATTGAACCCTGATGAACTGGTCAATCAGGATGTAAAAACCAATGCCGTTGGCAAACACAGGCCGTTGAATGTTGATCAACTTGAAGACACGGTTGAAGATTACCTTTTGAAAAGAAAAAATGATCCGGAACAAGTGAAGAAATATTTTCATGGAAAACATGTTCAGTATGCAGCGTAAACTAACTATTAATTGCACTCATTAATAAGACTATAAAAACCCCATTGGGACCTTCTCACCGTTACACTGTCGCCTTGTTGACCAAATAGAGAAATTGTCAGTGGTCTATTATTTTCCTTCATAAATTCAGGATCGAGCATGAGTGTTACAGCTGATTCGAGATTCCTGATCAATGTTTCTCTGCCACGATCGGCTATATAATCTTTACTTATAAATAACGTATAAGACAACAAAGAAGAGAGCATGACAATTAAAATAGTTAAAAGGATCATTGTATATAAGAGCACAAAAGCTCTTTTAGTCCTGTTGCCTCTTTCTTTTACCTTTCGAAGAATCCAGTCGGTTAATCCTCGTTCCTTTTTCATCAAATTCCTTGACATTTATATTCTCTAAATCGTTTTTGAAATGAAGTTGTTTTCTCAGTATTCCAGCGGTATCATACATCATGCAAGGTCCGTTACGCCTCCCGTCTTTGTACACACATACCATTTGATACATTCCGTTCGGATACCAAGTTGTCCAACGCCCCTGTTTTAATCCTTTTTCAAACACACCCTTTTCGATCATCCGCCCTTTTAGGTCAAGAACATGGAACTGTCCATCAAGCAGCCTGCCGAAATAATCACCTCTTGTTTTGAAAATCTGGTTTGAATTAAACCAATAATAATCACATGATTTTTCAGGTACAATCTTTTTTTCTGAGTAAAAAAGTGTAAAAAATACAGTGTTACCTTCTGAATGGATCATCATGACCCTTGATGGTGCATACCTAACTTCCTTTACATTAGGAAGACATGAAAAAAATTCTGTAAATAACAATACCAGCAACAGATTAAAAAATATTTGTTTCATATCTACTTACATGTTCCTATATTCATTGTAAACTGTTTCTGTTCCCCTTCAAATGAAAGGATCACCGAATGGGATCTTATTCGTACCAGTTTCACATTTTGAATTTTCTCTCCGACTTTTATTATGGCATCCTGTTTATCGATCCTAAGACTTACCAGGGCACCCACTTCTGTTTTTCCTTTGCTGATAATCCCGTAAATCTGCACTTGTGGCCATTTACAATTTCTTCTTTGGGTAATGGACTGCTTAGAAAAGGAGTTCGGTCTTGATAGATGTCCAAAAGGATCAGGGTAATTCAACAGTAGTGTGAAGGTGTCATTTACGGTTATTAAAGATCCTTGTTTTTGTTTTTTTACCAAAAATTTCTGGTCACCACGGTGAACATTTAAATACGAAATTGCCCTGTAAGCAATTGACCCCCAAATTAGCAGAACAGCCGGGACCAGAATATATAGCAGCTTCTTATTCTTCATAATCGGATAGTCATTTGACTCTTATCTGATTACCAGTTTTCTGATCATGGAATAATCACTTTTATTACCTGCTTTATCGAATGACCTAACACGCCAATAGTATGTCCCAACTTTAAGTGAATCAGAGAACTCCGGACTATTACACCATACATTGATCACAGGATTCGTGAATAGTGAATCCTTATATAATTGCAGACTATCTTTTATTGACGACCCGTTATCAGTTTGTCTTTTCCAAAGGAACCAGATCAGGCTATCAGCAGCAAGTTGTGCGTGATTGTCGGGTGCCATCAATTGAGGCTTGCCCGGAGGGCTTGTATCAAGGTAGATAGACCTGGATGAATAGGGTGTGTTCGAACTGATATTTTGGCCACGAACTTTCCAGATATATGGTCCATCGCCATGTAAAAGAGTTATGCGTATGGTATCGGATTCTCCATCCTGTGAAAAGACACGATTTTGGCCATAATAGAGTTGGAAATTATAATTATCGGCATTGTACAATAATTCCCATTCGAACAAGAAAGTATTGATGTTTGTAGTATCCAGGTCAGGGGGAACAATGAGTCTTATCGTTTGATGGGATATGTTGGCAGTGCTGTCCACAATCAACTTGTGGGTGGTAAAAGTTGATGAATATGCAAAATTTTCTGCACACACCCTCCATTCATATTTTCCTGGGAGCAAAGAATAACTGCATTTATTGCCATAAACCAGTGTATCAAGGATGAGCATTGAGATATTTATAAACGATGGGGTAACAACTTGGAGCTTATAATAATTTGCTCCATCAACGATATCCCACCAAAAAGTCTGAAAGGAAATGGTAGTCACAGCGCTATCTGGTGGAGCCAGAAGATTAACTTTTTTTGAAGTAATATCGGGTTCAAAAACAACACTGCATGCGGTTAAGACAAAACAAATAAAAAATAATAAGTGATTCCGGTTAAATTTCATCGGTTGGTTTTTCTTATGGTTTGAAAATACAAAGACAAACTCAATGAGGTTTTATTGGTAATCCTATCTTTATTCAATCGGAAGCAAGAACTTATGATTTTTGGGACCTCCCTGTCGAACTCCAATTTGTTCAACAATCGAAGCAAATGGTCGTAATTTCCTTCAACACTAAATGTGTTTATGATCACCTCAAAATCATCTTCTTGATAAATATTAGCCGGAGGAATTCTTGTGATTCTGAAAGTAAAAAGACTTCCCGCTACCATAAGGCGGTCGAGGATATTTTGGCGTATTTCAGTTTCAGGGAGGTTGCTGAATCCAATTTGGTGTTCCAGATCGGTCAGCTTCTGTTCCAGGTAGCGTGGATCTGATTCCTCCTGATCAATTTTTTCTAACTTCTTTAATCAATACTCCGGTAAAAATTTAACAATGACTTTTAACAATCACATGTTCGTAAATACCTGCTGTAAGGGCTAAACCCAAAAGAGAAAAGCATCTGTTTTGTAGTATTCGAAAACCGCAAACCATGATGCTTCTCAATAAAGCTGAAAGCCTTATCAGTGCAATAATAGCAAAGATTGGCAAAACCACCAAACCCAGGCAAAAATTTATACTGCATATTTTGATCCTTTACATGGGACTCCGCGGCAAATACAACTTTATCAACATGTCCAGATATGGTCTGTATACAGAACAGACGTACAGGAATCAAATGAGTAAGCCGTTTGACTGGGGAGCGTTCAATGTGAATCTGATTCAACAAAGCTGTTCTCATGAACTGATTCTGGCCTTTGACCCTTCCTATTTGCCAAAAAGCGGTAAAAAGACGGCACATGTTGGCCGTTTTTGGAGCGGTAAAGATCAGGCTGTAAAACCAGGTATTGAAATAGGTTCTATCGCGGTGGTTGACATCCTGAACGGAACAGCCTTCTCGCTGGAATCTGTCCAAACACCCAAAATTTCCAAGAATGAACCCGGTGAGAATTTGGTTGATCATTATGTTAAAGTGATTATTGACAGGATACCCACTATCGCGCCGTTAAACATACGGTATATGGCAGTGGATGCTTTCTTTTCGAAGAAACGATTTGTAGATGGCATCACTTCCCGGTCACCGCTTGAGATTGTTGGCAGGTTACGCAATGATGCCAACCTAAGATACCAGTTTACCGGCAAACAGAATAGTGGCAGAGGCCGGAAAAGAAAATATGCCGGCAAAGTCGATGTTGAAAATATTGACAGGCGAAAAATCCGGTTCTGTTTTGAAGAAGGAGACGATGTAGAAATCTTTTCAGGCATTGTTTATAGTGTTAGCCTTGAGAGGTTGATCCGGATTGTTTACCTGCAGAACTATGATCAGAATGGAATTGGAACGACTCATACTATTTTCTTCTCCACCGATTTGAATCTGAGTCCGGAGAAAATCCTAAGGTATTACCGCCAAAGATACCAGATAGAGTTCCTCTTCCGAGACTCGAAGAATTTTGCCGGACTTGAAGATTGCCAGGCAAGGAGTGAAAGCAAACTACACTTTCATGTGAATGCATCCCTGACGACTGTATCGCTGGCAAAAGCGCTACATTACCTGAATATTCCAAAGGAAGAACGGGATTCATTTTCGATGACCGATGTTAAGGTTATGTATTTCAACCAGTTTATAACGGATTTTATTTTTTCAAAGTTAGCTCTCGACCTGAGTTGCGAAAAATACAAGTGTCTCTATGAGCAGTGCTTGAATATCGGGAGGTTAGCTGCATGAGTTTTTAACGGAGTATTGACAATGTTAATTTATAATCAATAAACCTATGTCGGGGCACAATAAATGGTCAACCATCAAACGTAAAAAGGGGGCGCTGGATGCAAAACGATCCAAGATTTTCTCCAAAATCATCAAAGATATCACAATCGCCGTTAAGGAAGGAGGTGCGGATCCTGACGGGAATCCCAGGTTACGTCTGGCTATTGCGAACGCAAAGGGTGCTTCCATGCCAAAAGAAAACATCCAGAGGGCCATCAATAAAGGAGCCGACAAAGATGCCGCCGTCCTGATCGAGACAACCTATGAAGGTAAGGGGCCCCACGGTATAGCCATATTTGTGGAATGTACTACCGACAATCTGCAACGAACTGTCAGTAATATCCGTTCGCATTTCAATAAACATGGCGGAGAGCTGGGACAAAATGGTATGCTCAATTACCTCTTCGACCGGAAAGGCGTTTTTGTCGTTCCCAAGGGTGATATCGACCGTGATGAATTCGAGATGGAATTGATCGATGCAGGAGCCGAGGATATTTCACTGGAGGATGACGTTTTCACCATCACAACTGCCATGGAGGATTTTGGCAGCATGATAAAAAAACTGGAATCATTGAAAATTGATCCTGAAAGTGCCGCTCTTCAACGTATTCCCAAGAACACATCAACCCTGGATGAAGAAGCTTCGCGGAAGGTGTTGAAATTAATAGATATCCTGGAAGAAGATGATGATGTACAAAACGTCTTTCATACTTTAGCCATCAGCGATGAATTAGCTGAAAAACTATAAAAAAAGCGGCATATGCCGCTTTTTTTTGTTATATCTCGCAAATAAACTGGGTGAGATTCACTCCCTTTGGCAGATCAAGTTTTTTTCGCAGGCGGATTCTTGAAATTTCGGTGCTGGGAGCCGTGATCTTCAGAATATGAGAAATTTCCTTGGTATTCAAGTTCATTCGTAACAAGGCTGCCAGTTTATGATCATTTGGAGTGAGGTTAGGATGGGCTTTACGCAGCCGATCAAAGAACCCGGGGTGAATTTTCTCGAAATGAGCCTTGATCCGGTACCAGTCGTTATCAAATTTGATATTTTCATCGATGGTTTTAAGTACCTTACCAATTTCGGTTTTGGTAATAATTTTATCATTTCTGAGAAGCCGGTTAATATCCTTTTTTATTAATCCGATGATCTTATTTTTCTGGGAGATAAAAATCGAGGAGGTAGCTAATTCGCGATTGATCAAATCAAGCTCCATGTGGTGTTTTTGTTTCAGGAGCTGGTTGACCTTTTGTTCGGCTTTAATCCGTTCCTGCAGTCGTTGATTGCGTTCTTTTTCCAGCTTCTTGCGTTGTTCGATCTCATTTTTAAGTTCAGAGATGATCCGTTCGTTGGTGATTTCCAGATTACGTTGGTAATTGGCGACCTCGATGGCGGCCCTGATCTGGTCGATATCCACGGGTTTAAACAAGTAAGCGTAAGGTTTGAGGGAGAACGATTTATTGAAAACCTCACTTTTGTTCAATGCGGTCAGGAAGATGATCCCGCAATTATAATTTTCGGTAAGGATCCGGGCCGCTTCAATACCGTCCATTTTTCCTGCAAGCCTAACATCCATAATCACGATGTCAGGTTCCTTGTTGTTTTCCTGCAGATTGGCAATGTTCTCGACGGCATCTTCACCTTTGATGTCGATACCGAGGACTTCGTAACCCAGTCCGTTTAATTTTTTTTTCAGGTCATGAGCAATGATGAGCTCATCTTCAACAATATACAAACTTATTGGAGCCATGCTAAAAATATTAAGAGTTTGGTATATTTTCCGGTGAGAGATTTAAATTGTCAATAGTGACGCTTTCAGCGCCTGATGGCGTGTTTTTGAAGAAATGGTCGGTAACAATATTGAAGGTATCGTTTGCAATGACCAGTTCTTCATTGGTTGGCATTACCATGGCGGTAACAGGGGAACCCGGTTTTGTCAGGATGGCCTCTTTCCCACGCGAAGAATTTCGATCGGGATCAAACTGAACGCCTAAAAATTCCAATCCTTCAAGAATTCGCCGCCGCGATTCAATATCATTTTCACCAATGCCACCTGCAAAGACTATGAGGTCAACACCACCCATGGCGGCTGCATAGGCGCCGATGTATTTCTTCACGCGGTAGGCATACATATCAAGCGCCAGTTCGGCACGCCGGTTTCCATTAGCGGCGGCCTGTTCCACATCGCGCATATCGAAGGAGATTCCTGAAACGCCGTAGACCCCGCTTTTTTTGTTGAACATGGCATTGGTATTGGCTATGGTCAGGTTTTCCTTTTCGGCAATAAACAGCAGGACACCAAGATCAACATCCCCGCTTCGGGTCCCCATCATCAGACCTTCAAGAGGCGTGAATCCCATCGAGGTATCAACCGAGACCCCTTTTGCGATCGCGGCTACCGAAGATCCATTCCCAAGGTGGCAGGTAATTATATTGATATCTTTTATGTCCTTACCAAGATACCGGCAGGCCTTATGCGCCACATATTTATGCGATGTCCCGTGAAAACCATATCTGCGGATCTTATATTTATCATAATATTCATAAGGAATCGCGTACAGGTAAGAGAATGCGGGCATCGTCTGGTGAAACGAAGTGTCGAAAACGGCAACCTGCGGTACGTTCGGCAGAATGGCTTCGATCGACAGGATTCCCTTAAGGTTGGCAGGATTATGTAGCGGAGCTAACTCGATACACTTTTCGATATCCTTTTTCACATTCTCCGTAATCAGCACGCTGGTTTTAAAGTTCTCACCGCCGTGGGCAACCCGGTGGCCGACTGCAACAATCTCTTTCTCGTCTTTGATGACACCGTTGACCGGATCTTTGAGGGTTTTCAGAATCAGATTGATCCCAACCTGATGGTCCGGAACTTCCTGTGTAACTTTAAATTTTTCTTTACCGGTAACCTGGTGGGTTAGTTCGCTTGAACTCAAGCCGATGCGGTCAAGAAGTCCTTTGGCTTTCAGATCGGCTTCATGGGAGATTTCGATAAGCTGATATTTTATCGATGAGCTTCCGCAATTTAATACAAGAATCTTCATTGAACAGTTAGAATATTGAGATAGTACTTTAGAATTGATTTACTTTTGATGACCCAAACAACAAGGAGCTTATGTTAGGGTATGCAAACATACGACATTTTTCAGTTTTTACAATGATAAATATTAAAAAAACTTAACATAAAAAACTGTTGAGTTTCTTTTTTCAAAGCAGTGCGGCTGACATGTGAAGTTAAGTCGTATTTTTGAAAAAAAAAACCTTGAATTTCGTATGGCATTGATCAATTCGGTGATATCCTGGATCATGAAAAAACGGATCCATCAGATCGGGTTATTTATGAAGTATCCCCAGGAAGTCCAGCAGGAATGGTTACGAAAGCTTCTGACCGCCGCCAGGGGGACGGAATGGGGGAAGCGGTACGATTTTAAATCGATCATGACTCCCGCTCAGTTCAGAGAACGTGTTCCGTTGCAGGATTATGATTCACTCAAACCGTTCATCGACAGGTTGCGGAAGGGAGAACAGAATATACTATGGCCGTCGGAGATCAAGTGGTTTGCAAAATCTTCCGGAACCACCAGCGACAAGAGTAAATTTATTCCCGTAAGTGTAGAGGCTTTGGAAGAGTGCCATTATAAAGGGGGGAAGGATATGTTGTCGATTTATTGTAACAACAATCCCGAAACGAAATTATTCGACGGAAAAGCCATTGCCATGGGTGGATCGCATCAGATAACCGAGATCAATAATGATATGTATTATCAGGGAGATCTTTCGGCCATCCTGATCCAGAACCTTCCGTTGTGGGTTGAATTTATGAGGACTCCCGATCGCTCTATTGCACTGATGGATGAATGGGAGCAAAAGATTGAAAAAATGGCCTTGGCCACTATTCAGCACGATGTGACTAATATTTCCGGCGTTCCTTCGTGGACACTGCTGCTATTTAAAAAGGTTTTAGAGATTACAGGGAGATCGCATCTCCTGGAGGTTTGGCCGAATTTTGAACTTTTTATCCATGGAGGCGTCAATTTCGCCCCCTACCGTGAGCAATTTAAGGCCATCCTGCCTTCAAATCAGGTCAATTATTTAGAAACTTACAATGCATCGGAGGGTTTCTTTGGTATACAGGACCGGAATGAGGCCGATGATATGTTGCTTATGCTTGACTATGGTATTTACTATGAATTTATTCCGACTGAACAAAGGGATCATGACCATCCTGTTGTGGTAGGATTAGACGAGGTCAGGCTGCAAACCAACTATGCCATGGTCATTACGACAAACGCAGGTTTATGGCGGTATCAGATTGGCGATACCGTTTACTTTACCTCCCTGGAACCATACAGAATCAGGATTTCGGGCAGAACCAGGAATTTTATCAATGCATTCGGAGAGGAGGTCATAATCGATAATGCCGAAAAAGCCCTTTCGGTTGCCTGTGAACGGTGTAATGCAACGGTCACAGAATACACTGCGGCGCCAGTATATCTTTCAGGAAAACAAAAAGGAGCGCATCAGTGGGTCATCGAGTTCGAAAAACTGCCCGACGACCTTGCTTTTTTTACCAGTATCCTTGATACAGCCCTGAAATCGCTGAACAGCGATTACGAAGCGAAGCGGTACCACTCCCTGATGCTGGAGGAGCCAAAAATAACCGTGGTCCCGAAATCGACCTTCTATACCTGGCTCAAGTCAAACGGAAAACTGGGCGGGCAGCATAAGGTGCCACGATTATCAAATGACCGAAAATATATCGACGAAATTCTGAAGATCGTGTCGGGTTGACCATTCCTTTTTATACTTTTGATCATAAATTCTGATCCATGCACATCGCTATTGCCGGAAATATCGGATCCGGAAAAACTACGCTCACCAGCCTGCTGGCCAAGCATTTCAACTGGGAACCTCATTTTGAGGATGTTGATACAAATCCCTATCTGAATAGTTTTTACGAAGATATGCAACGATGGTCGTTCAATCTTCAAATCTATTTTCTGAACAGCAGGTTCAGGCAGGTTGTTAAGATCAGGAAATCGAGTATCACGGTAGTGCAGGACCGTACGATTTATGAAGATGCATACATTTTCGCACCCAACCTGCACTCTATGAATCTCATGAGTACCCGCGATTTTGAAAATTACCGGTCGTTGTTCGATCTCATGAGCACATTTATTCAACCTCCTGATCTGCTGATCTATCTAAGGGCAAGTGTTCCAACTCTTGTAAATCAAATCCAAAAAAGAGGCAGGGACTATGAAAATGCTATCCGCCTGGATTATCTGAAAAATCTTAATGAAATGTACGAAGAGTGGATCGACAACTACAAGCTTGGCAAGTTATTAATTGTGGATGTCGATACGATCAAATTCAGTGAAAATCCGGAGGATCTCGGGTACGTCATCGAAAATGTCAACGCCCAGCTCCACGGCCTTTTTTAACCGGTGAATCATCTCGGGCGGTTAATTAGATCGTACAAAAGCTGCATTCACAAGGCTCCACTGATATTTGATTGTACCATAATGATTACCTGAAATGCCCTTATGAACCATTTCACACCAACCGTGAATGGTTATCATAGGAATTACATTGACCAATGAAAGTAAATCATAAAAATATGAAAATTGTTGGTGTTATACCTGCCCGGTATGCCTCAACGCGATTCCCCGGGAAGCCCCTGGCAATTATCGATGGAAAATCAATGATCCGCAGGGTTTACGAACAGGCTATGAAGTGTTCCGGGTTGATGAAAGTCATCGTGGCAACCGACCATGAGGCTATTGCTAATCATGTGAGGACGTTTGGGGGTGAGGTTAGGATGACGGGAAGCCATCATGGGAGTGGTACCGAACGATGCAACGAAGTTGCAGAACAGCTCAGGTCAGAAGGTGAAGAATTTGACTATGTAATTAATATTCAGGGAGATGAGCCATTTATTGCACCTCAGCAGATCGGGCAGTTAATTACCGGTTTATTGGATGACAAACCTCCCATCGCCACCATGGTAAAAAAAATCGATAACACAGCCGATCTTCAGAGTTCCAACGTGGTCAAAGTTGCTATCGATCAGCATGGGTTTGCAATGCTTTTCAGCAGGTCGCCTGTTCCCTATGTACGTGATCACCCTCCATCCGACTGGATAAAGGTCACAGATTTTTTCAAGCACCTTGGAATATATGCTTATAAATCGTCCATCCTTCGCGAAATCGTTGCACTGCCCCCCACCGGGCTTGAGTGTGCCGAATCGCTCGAACAATTGAGATGGCTTGGGAACGGGTACCCAATCATGACATATCAAACAGAATATGAAAGTATTGCGATCGACGTTCCATCCGATTTATTAAAAATTACTAACAGATTCTGAAGGTTCCGTCATGAAAGACGTATCTTTACGCTCTGAAATCAAAGGAAGTATGGATATTAAGATATGTATTTCATCCCTGCTTGCGTTTCATGACTGTGTGATCATCCCGGGATTTGGCGGTTTCATCGGAAACTACTCCCCGGCCCGGATTGATCCGGTACATCACGCGTTTCAACCACCATCAAAAAAATTGCTGTTCAATATCAATTTAAAGCAAAACGACGGTTTGTTAGCCAGCACGGCCGCTTCATCATTTGGAATTTCCTATGAAGAGGCAGGCCGGCTGATCGATGATTTTACCACCGGCTCACTGAATCAAATCAAAGCAGGAAAGGCCATTGTGATACCCGGTGTCGGACGTCTTTTTTCGGGACGCGAAGGGATTATTCTGTTTGAACAGGATAAAACAACCAATCTGTTACCCGAAGCCTTCGGGCTAACTTCTTTTATCTCACCTCCGATTGTACGGAACAGCCTTTCGGTACCTCGTAACCCAACAAGTGTGCCCTTCAGCGAGCAAATTACAAAAAAAGGCTTCCACCTGACCCGTTCTTTAAAATGGGCTGCTGTTCTGGCAATCCCGATTGCAGCTGCTGCCATTATCGGGATCAGTCAATACCACAAAGGTTCACCTGATCCTGCCAACGATGCCGGAATTCTCAGCTCTGTCTTTTCAAGGTTTTCTTCAACCTCACTGGTCGAAAAAAAGGAGGCTCCGGAGCCCACTTCATCAGAACCGTTCCAGTATGAAGCAACTCCTTCTGTATTTGAATCCAATACAAATTCAGAATTACAGGGAGACCAGGAGCTTACTGTCAGTAACGAACCCGTGTCGGGATCGGGTACAATAAATTCACCTGATCTGAATAGCGAAAGCTTCACTACCAACGCAGCTAGGGTTTCAGGAGACTTGGATGGTCCGGTAATGGATGAAGGTGGCCGGTTTATTATTATTGTCGGCGCTTTCAGGGAGAAACGCAATGCTGAAAATTTCGTCAGGAAACTTCAGGAGGAGAACACCCATGCTTCGATCTATGACCGGTCAAAATCGGGATTGTACCGGGTGACCATCGGGACATTTTCGCAAATGGAAGAGGCTTCTCAGCTTCTTGAAACTGCCCGGGCTGGAGCCTTTTCAGGTGCATGGCTGCTGAAAAAATAGCAGTGTTGTGGGAAAGAAGAAGCTGGTTCATTTCCGGGAGAATTTACTTTTTCCACACCTGTTTCAACCGACCTATCAGGAATTACAATCCGGGTTTCGTTTAAAGGGACTATGGAACCTGAATTTTTTCGAAAATCAGAATCCGATCATTCTTGAACTTGGTTGCGGGAAAGGAGAATATACTGTCGGCTTGGCCCGGATGCATCCGGAATATAATTTCATCGGGATCGATTGGAAAGGGGCACGACTTTGGCGTGGGTGCAAGACGGTTGAAGAGCTGCAACTTAACAATGCAGGGTTTGTAAGAGCTCAGATTGGACAGATCACACATCTTTTTGCGTCAGAAGAGATTTCTGAAATCTGGATCACCTTTCCTGATCCGCAAAAAGGGAAAGAACGCAAACGGCTCACCGCTCCCGGATTTCTTGATAAATACGCAAAAATACTTAAACCCCAAGGTTCGATTTATCTGAAAACCGATGATGCATTCTTTTTCTATTACACCCTCGATGTAGTCAGAAAATACGGTTTCAGAGTGATTTCAGCAACTGATGATCTGTATCATTCAGAAATAACAGGCGAAGTGACAACAATCAGAACCTACTATGAAAGCATCTGGCTGGAATCGGGTAAAAAAATCTGTTATCTGGAATTTAAAATGCAATAAAATAATTATGAAAAGAATTCTGTTTACGATAATCCTTCTTTTCTCTTTGAGCATAAATGCACGTCCGGAGGAGGGTATGTGGATTCCAATGCTGGTAGAGAAGCTTAATTTTCAACGAATGCAGGACCTGGGTTTGAAGCTGACCGCAGAAGATATTTACAGCGTTAATAACTCAAGTCTGAAGGATGCCATCGTCCATTTTGGAAACGGATGCACGGCCGAGTTTGTCTCGCCCGAGGGATTGATTCTCACAAATCATCATTGTGGATTTGGAGCCATACAGCGATTGAGTTCGATAGAACATGATTATCTGAACGATGGTTTCTGGGCTCATTCATTTGAGGAGGAGTTACCCTGTGCCGGATTGACGGTGTCGCTTTTGGTTAGAATGGAGGAGGTGACACAGAAGGTTATGTCAGGAGTCGATGCCTCTATGAATCAACTGGTGAGAGGTCAGGTGATACGAAAAAATATTGAAAATATCGAAAAAGAGGCGATGAAGGGAACACGGTACAACGCCAAAGTACGTTCATTTTTTTATGGGAATCAATATTATCTGCTTGTCAGTGAAATCTTTAAAGATATCAGACTGGTGGGCGCACCTCCCGCGAGCATTGGAAAGTTCGGCGGCGACACCGACAACTGGATGTGGCCGAGGCATACGGGCGACTTTTCGGTTTTCAGGGTTTATGCCGGTAAGGATAATGAACCGGCCGAATTTTCAAAAGAGAACAAGCCATATCGGCCGCGGCGTTTTTTAACGGTCTCGTTAAAAGGTATTCAGAAAGATGATTTCACTTTCGTTTATGGGTATCCGGGATCAACCCGGGAGTACCTGGCATCGGACGGGGTGGATCAGATCGCCAATAAAGAGAATCCGCTGCGGATCAAATTACGCCGGATCCGGCTTGATATTATGGATCAGGCCATGAATGAAAGCCGTAGTGTCAGAATCAAATATTCGGGGAAGGCTAACGGTATCGCCAATTACTGGAAGAAGATGATCGGTGAAACCCGCGGTATCAGGAGGATGGATGCAGTATTACGAAAAAAAACGGAAGAGTACCGTTTTCAGATCTGGGCTGATTCAACTCCGGTTACCAAAACCAAATATGGCGGGCTGCTGAATTCATTCCATGCTGTTTACCGTGATTACCATAAACCGCAATCTGCCTCCTTGTATTTTTCGGAAGGAGTCCAGGGGATTGAAGCCGTAAAGTTTTCAGCCGGATTCAGGGAACTGGTGAAACTCAGCAAGGATAAATCGACCAGCAAGGAGCAAATTGAAAAGGTGGTTACCGGTTTAAAAAAGTCAGCTTCCGATTTCTTTAAAAATTATGATCTTACGATCGACCTCAGGGTGATGCAGGCTTTGTTGTCAGAAATTGCTCAGGGTATGGATCCCGGTTATCTGCCAAATCTTTTTAAAACCGAAAAATACCTCGTGAAGCAGGATTACTGTGGATTTGCAAAACGGTACCTGTGCAACTCCATCTTTACCGACAGCAGCCGCCTAACAGGGTTATTAGACAACTATCAGGTTTCTGAGGTCAAAAAGATCGAAAAGGATATGATTTTCAGATTGATGCAAGGTTTTTACGATGGCAATGACCGGTTTATCCAACCTCAGATCAATCGTTTCGTCTCAATAACCGACAGTTTGCAACGACTTTATATGGAAGGTATTATGGTGATGCACAAAGGCCGGATCTTCTATCCGGATGCCAATTCCACCCTCAGGATCGCCTTTGGGAGAGTAGATTGTTTTACTCCAGCCGACGGGATTCAATATCAATATTTTACAACATTGGGAGGGGTGCTTGAGAAAGAAGATTCGACCGTATATGATTATAAAGTCGATGCCGGACTTAAGAAACTTTATGAACAGCATAACTTTGGACCTTATGCCGACCGCGACGGGACGATGCATATTGCCTTTATCGCGACCAATCATACCTCGGGCGGGAATTCAGGCAGCCCGGTGCTGAATGCCGAGGGTGAGCTTATAGGTCTTAATTTTGACCGAAACTGGGAGGGCACATCCAGCGATCTGATGTACGATCCTGCAATGTGCAGGAACATTACGCTTGATATCCGGTATTGTCTGTTCGTTATTGACAAGGTAGCGGGATGTAACCGGTTGATAAATGAGATGGTGATCAGTCAACGGTAAATCTGCACCAGGACATTCTGAAGGGTCGGGAATTTGAAGCGAAAACCCGCCTCAAGCAATCGTTCAGGTAAAACGCGCTGGCCTTTCAAAAACATCTCGGCTGCTTCACCGAATCCCAATTTCAGGGCAAAGGAAGGAACATTGAGCCATGCAGGTTGTTTGGTGGCCTTTCCCAGCATATCGGTAAAATCGGCATTGGTAGTGGGGAACGGAGTGACTGCATTAACGATTCCGCGGAGCGACTGGTTTTCAATGGTAAAAAAGATGGCATTGATCAGATCGGTGATATGAATGAATGAAAACGGTTGCCGGCCGTCACCGAGTTTTCCTCCCAGTCCTACCTTAAAAAGTCCGTCGAGCTTCGAAAGTATTCCACCGTCGGGACCCAGGACGATGCCTAACCTGAAGATAACGACACGGGTCACATCATCGCAAGCCTTTGCTGTTTCTTCCCATTGCCGGCATACTTCAGCCAGAAATGATGTTCCGTATGTAAAGACTGACTCGGTGTGCTCACCGGTTGAGGCATAAATTCCGGTTGCCGACGCCGACAGGAACAGGGAGGGTTTTACGCTTGCTGTCAGGATGGCATCGGAGATCTTCTTCGTAGTATGAACACGGCTTTGTAGTATCACTTTTTTATATTCCGGTGTCCATCTTTTTGAAATCGGAGCACCGGCAAGGTTGATCACCACATCGGTACCTTCGATAAATTCTTTTAAAAAGAGCTCATCAGGCAGTTTCAGACTGTCTCTGTTAATCAACTTTACAGTCCAATCCTTATCCCTCATTATCCGGGCCAGGGTTTGTCCGATAAATCCACTGGCACCGCTGATTGCTGCGATCATAGGTTTTTTTTAGTAAAGTTATGGAATTCTTTATCTTTGCGATACTGTTCGAGGGGATTTCGACAAAAAAGCATCCCACTGAAATTCTAAATTATCTGAATCACTATGGATCAATTGAATGAAAAGAGGTTATTTGAGGAGTTCCAACCTGTTCCGACTAAAGTCTGGGAAGAAAAAATCGTAGCTGACCTGAAAGGGGCCGATTACCGAAAAAAGCTGATCTGGAATACCGATGAAGGATTCGAAATAAGGCCGTACTATCGTGCCGAGGATTTGTCGGGACTGGAGTATCTGAATGCGCTTCCAGATCATGTTCCCTTTGTACGAGGGCTCCGGAAACGTGATAATAAGTGGATCATCCGGCAGGATTTTACAACTGCTGATCCGTTAAAGGCAAATACGCAAGCCATTGATGCCATCTCCAAAGGAGTGAATTCGGTGGGACTCAATGTGTCGGGTATCACCACCCACAAACAGATGTGTGAACTGTTACAGGGAATTGACTTTTCAACGACTGCCATTAATTTTACCACAAGCCGTTCCTATCCGCTCTCCCTGGAGCTTTTCATTTATGAGGTCAATCACCGGGGCGATGGAGGTGATCATATCAGGGGTTCGATCAATTTTGATCCTATAAGTTATCTCTTATTACATGGCGATTTCTATGTAAACTGGACTCATAATGTCGAGGAGGCTGAATATCTGATCAATACGGTGGTGAAGAGGCTTCCGCATTTCAAATCGATCAATGTTAATGGCCATTATTTTCAGGATGCCGGAGCCAATACCGTACAGGAACTGGCTTTCAGCATGGCTTCTGCCAATGAGTATCTGGCTGGACTTACATCAAAGGGAACCGGCATCGATGCTATTGCGCCCCATCTTCAGGTTTCCTTTGCAATTGGCCCAAACTATTTCATGGAAATTGCCAAACTTAGGGCTGCAAGATTGTTGTGGAGCCGGATAGTCGAACAGTACCAACCTGATCGCAAGGAGTCTTTACGGCTCTTTCTCCATGCCCGGACTGCCCGTTGGAATAAGACGCTTTATGATCCTTATGTTAACATGCTTCGGACTACTACCGAGGGTATGTCGGCTGTATTGGGAAATGCTGATTCGGTGACACTTGATCCATTCGATGAAAGTTTCCGCAATCCAACGGAATTCTCTTACAGGATTGCCCGGAACCAGCAACTGGTGTTGAAAGAGGAGTCGTATTTCGATAAAGTCGCCGATCCAGCCGCAGGTTCATATTATATTGAAAACCTTACCCATTCCATTGCTCATCATGCCTGGGATCTGTTCAGAGAAATCGAAGCCCGTGGAGGAATTCTCGAATGCATCAGATCGGGTTTCATACAAGAGGAAGTGGCGCGGAGCAGGCAGAAGAAAGAGAATGACATTGCTCAGAAAAGAATCATTATGCTGGGAACCAACCAGTATCCGAATCCGCTCGAGAACATCAGCGGGAATCTTGAGTATAAAGACAAAACTGAAAGCCCTGAACCTTTGGCCTATGCCAAACTTACTCCATTCAGAGGAGCCAGTGGATTTGAACAAATGAGGCTGGCAACGGAAATGTTTGTCGCCGGAGGGAATAAAAGGCCATCGGTATTTTTATTTACGATGGGTAATCTTGCTATGTTACGAGCCCGCGCCGGCTTTGCTTCCAATTTCTTTGGATGCGCCGGATACGAGATCATCGATAATCCCGGATTCGGCAGTATTGACGAAGGGGTGAGCGCAGCGCTTGATTCAGGCGCAGAAATCATCGTAATTTGCAGTTCTGATGAGGAGTATGCGGGAATTGTACCAGATATAACACAACGGATCAAACAGGTGAATCGGGAACTCCTCCTGGTGGTTGCCGGTTATCCCAAAGATCAGATTGACCGGTTCAAGGAGGCTGGAGTGGATGATTTTATACATGTGAAATGTAATCTTCTTGAAACCTTGACCAGATTTCAGAAAGTATTGAAAATAAATACCGTACATTGACCAATTGACCTCGCCTGACCAACGGTTCCTTGAGGTATTACCGATGTTAACCGGAACCTGTTATACATAATCCGGGGGGAGTTAAAAAGGAGTTCTTAGATTATCTGAAACAGTCGACACCATGCAGTCTGATTCTAACAATTCAAATTCTGGAAAGACCTCGTTAACAATTCTGGTTGCCGAAGACAATGCCATTAACCTCAGGTTGATCACAGCAGCCCTGACCAGGGTCGGTCATACGGTTGATTCGGCAGCTAACGGGGCAATTGCAGTGGAAAAATTCACCCAGCAACACTATGATGCCATTCTGATGGACATTATGATGCCCGTAATGGATGGTATCACCGCTACCAGGGAAATCAGGAAGATTGAATCAACAAGGATTCAACCGGGTCAGGGAAAGGTCAAGATTATCGCGATAACTGCCAATGCCTTTGAGGATGACAGAGCTAAATTTTTTGAGGCGGGAATGGATTTTTATATGAACAAACCTGTCGAAATCGTTGAATTGCAACGCTTGCTGAATCTCTGAAGTCCATACAGACATGAAAACGAAAATATCCATTCGTCCCTTTATGTTTCCCACGATAATCTATTTTGTGGGAGTTATCCTATATGCTGTTTTCGTGAGTTATTATGAACGGGAAAAGATTCTGGTCGATATCGATACAAAGCTGCTTCATGCAGCAAGGAATATAAAATATATCATTGCCGACGATTTCCATGACCGTGCCCTGGCTCCCACCGCAATCAGTGATTCGGAAAACATGCGGAATATCAGGTTACTTTCAGATTACGTGAAGTTGAACAACCTTACGTACCTCTATACAACAGTTGTCCGTGACGGGAACGTCTATTTTACCTCGTCCAGTGCAAAGGATGATGATTTCCAGAAAAAAGATTTACCCTACTATTGGGAGGAATACCCGGAGGCAACCCGCGAATTCAGACTGGCAATCAATAAGGAAAGCCCGACATTTGAGACTTCCAGCGACCGGTGGGGAAAATTTCGCAGCAGTTTGATCCGGGAGGTCACAGCCAAAGGCAACCGTTATCTTGCCGGGGCTGATATGGATATTTCATTTGTCAATCAGCAAATTTACAAGAGCTTTCAGATGGTCATCCTCCGGGCTTTGTTCTTTTTTATCCTTACCATCCCGTTCTTGATTGTTTTAAACCGGTTTTACGTAAGGAATACCACCCTCCTTGAAAATGAAGTGGATGAGCGAAAACTCGCCGAATCCAAGTTGGAGGGGTACCAAAAACATCTGGAAGAGATCGTGAAGATGAGAACCGAACAGCTGGAGCGGGAGATCTCAGAACGCAAATCCATTGAAGTCGAGCTTCAGAAAGCCAAAGAGATCGCCATCCATGAAAGCCGCGCCAAATCGATATTTCTTGCCAGCATGAGCCATGAGATCAGGACTCCGATGAATGGCGTAATCGGGATGGTCAATATTCTCAAGGAAACATCCCTGAATGATGAACAAAGGGAGTATCTCGACATTATCGAGATTTCCGGGAACAACCTGCTATCGATCATCAACGATGTCCTCGATTTTTCTAAGATCGAGGCGGGTCAGGTTGAACTTGAGAATATCCCGTTCAATTTGCCTCAACAGGTTGAAGAGGTCACCAAGCTTCTGCATATGAGGGCTGAGATTAAAGGTCTCAAGTTATTCTTTACCATATCACCGGAGGTTCCTGAAAATGTCAAAGGCGATCCTGTGCGCTTCAAACAGATCATTATAAACCTTACCAACAATGCGATCAAATTTACCAGTACCGGCAGTATCACCATCGGGTTGGAAACGGTTTCAATTCACGAGAAGAAGATAAAAGTCCGTTGTCAGGTCAAAGATACCGGAATCGGAATTTCAGAGAAGGGCAGGGAGAAGCTATTCAGGGAATTCTCCCAGGCCGATGCCTCAACGACCCGCCATTACGGTGGAACCGGGTTAGGGCTCAAGATATCAAAAGACCTGTCAACACTTATGGGTGGTGAGATCGGTGTAATCAGCGAAGAGGGTAATGGATCAACCTTTTGGTTCACAGTTGTTTTCGATACAATTGATCAGGCTGAGATTGACCGGATCAATACCGAGAAGCGGCAAACACTTGCGAAATCCCTATCGATTCTGCTGGTTGAGGATAATTATATCAGTCAGAAGGTAGCTCAGACCGCGCTTGAACGGGATGGTTACAAACACATTGATATTGCGGCAAACGGTGAAATTGCGGTAAAAATGTTTGCCGAGAAAGAGTATCAGATCGTCCTGATGGATATCAGGATGCCGGTTATGGATGGCCTGCAGGCGACTGAGCAGTTCAGGATGATTGAAAAATCAAATCCTGACAGGTCACCTACGGCAATTGTCGCCTTTACAGCATATGCCATCGAAGGCGACCGTGAACGGTTCCTGAGTGCAGGTATGGATGATTATGTGGCCAAGCCCTTTCAGCCGGAAGAGTTGATCCGGGTTATCGACAAATATGCCAACAGGTTAAAATTCAGGGCACAAAAACATCTGAAGATTCTTCTTGCCGAGGATAATAAAATCAATCAGAAAGTCGCCTCAAAGACTCTTGAAACTTTTGGTCATCAGGTAGATGTGGTTGAAAACGGCCTTCAGGCTGTTGAAAAGGTCAAGGAAAATCATTATGACTTAGTACTGATGGATCTCGAAATGCCTGAAATGGATGGTATCGAAGCGACCAAAACCATCAGAAAACTGGAGTCGGAACAACCGTCGGGTAGTGAAGAAAAGAGGCATCTGAAAATTGTAGCGCTTACCGCGCATTCAACCACTGAAGATAAAAACCGGTGCATGGAAGCAGGAATGGATGACTATATCAGCAAGCCTTTCAGACAAGCAGAATTAGCCAGGGCATTATCAATTTTGTAATATAATCCGATGCGGTTTTTTAAGTTGTCTGTAATATTGGTTCTATTAATCCCGTTCTGGGTAATGGCTCAGGAAGAGAGGGTTTTAAGTAACATAGAAGCAAAAAAAGGTACCCGGGGACCGGATCTGAGTTTTGGAGCCGATATTTTCAGCAGGTATATCTGGCGGGGTCACGATTATGGTAATTCGCCGGCGATTCAACCGAATATCGATTTTTTCTGGAACGGATTAACTATTGGAGCCTGGGGATCCTATGCGTTCTCAAAACATTCCATCCAGGTCAATGATACGACCGTTGTTGATGCCGGAAATTATTCCGAGGTGGATTTATATGTTTCTTATACTTACAAATGGATTACATTATTATTATGTGACTATTTTACACTAAACGGGCTGAATCCGAATGAAGGCAACCGTTACTTCGATTATAGGAACGCCACAACCGATCATACATTTGAAGCCAGTTTATCTTTTAATGGCACCGAAACTTTTCCATTGCGTATACTTGCGGGAACACTTTTTTACGGCGATGATAAGAACAAAGACTCCACCGGAGTTTACGGGATGGGTGACAAAAATAATTATTCAACCTATTTTGAGGTTGGTTATACGTTCAGGATCAAAAAAATTGAAACGGAATTGATTCCGTTCATCGGCGGGATCCCGTTCGGTAGCAATTGGTACGGGCCTTATGCAGGAATCACGAATATCGGATTGACGGTGAAAAAATCGATCCCTGTCACTTCTGAGTATGAATTCCCCGTTCAGGCTTCACTTATTGCCAACCCGCAATCGGAGGCGCTTTTCCTGGTATTTGGAATATCATTTTAACTACGTTATACTGATTTGAAAATGAGACCTGATTTTAAAAACATTGAATTAGAAAAAACCGATCAACAGAAATCCTTTGCTGATTGGGCAGCGGAGGAAGGAATTCAGAAAGAGTGGAAAACCCCTGAACAAATACTGGTCAAGCCGGTTTATGGTGAGTCAGATTTAGAGGGTATGGAACATTTGAATTTCGCCGCCGGAATCCCGCCATTTCTTCGCGGACCCTATTCCACGATGTATGTTATGAGTCCCTGGACTATTAGGCAGTATGCCGGATTTTCAACAGCCGAAGAGTCGAACGCCTTCTACCGGCGCAATCTGAAGGCCGGACAAAAGGGATTATCTGTTGCATTTGATCTTGCGACCCACCGCGGGTATGATTCCGATCATGAACGCGTGGTGGGCGATGTGGGGAAAGCCGGTGTCGCTATCGATTCGATCCTTGACATGAAGATCCTGTTCGACCAGATCCCTTTAGATATTATGTCGGTGTCGATGACCATGAATGGTGCGGTATTACCCATTCTCTCCTTTTACATTGTTGCGGCTGAGGAACAAGGTGTACCGATGGCCAAACTGACTGGAACCATTCAAAATGATATCCTGAAAGAGTTCATGGTCAGGAACACCTATATTTATCCGCCCATTCCTTCGATGAAGATCATTGCCGACATTTTTGAGTATACTTCGAAGAACATGCCAAAGTTCAATTCCATTTCAATTAGCGGGTATCATATGCAGGAGGCTGGGGCAACTGCCGACATTGAGCTGGCTTATACGCTGGCCGACGGTTTGGAATACCTCAGGGCCGGGATCAACGCAGGAATGGACATTGACACCTTTGCACCCAGGCTTTCATTCTTCTGGGCCTCCGGAATGAATCATTTCATGGAGATCGCAAAGATGCGCGCAGCCAGGTTGTTATGGGCCAAGATCGTAAAACAGTTCAACCCCAGGAATCCCAAATCAATGGCCTTGCGTACCCATACGCAAACCTCCGGTTGGAGCCTTACCGAGCAGGATCCCTTCAATAATGTGGCCCGGACCTGTGTTGAGGCGCTTGCTGCGGCTCTTGGACATACACAATCACTGCATACCAATTCGCTTGACGAAGCGATTGCTTTACCAACCGATTTTTCGGCGCGCATTGCCCGTAATACTCAATTATTTTTACAGGAAGAGACGCAGATATGCCGCTCGCTTGATCCCTGGGCCGGCTCTTATTATGTTGAATCGCTTACACACGAAATCGCGCATAAAGCATGGGCACTTATTCAGGAAGTCGAGGAGTTGGGCGGAATGGCGAAGGCTATTGAAACAGGCATCCCGAAAATGAGAATCGAAGAGGCCTCTGCCCGCAAGCAGGCACGTATCGACTCCGGAAAAGACAAAATTGTTGGCGTGAATATGAACCGGCTCGATAAGGAGGATCCAATCGAAATCCTTGATGTCGATAATGCCGCCGTTCGCGAAGCCCAGGTCAACCGCTTGAAACAGCTCCGTGAAAACAGGGATGGTGAAGCGGTGCAGGCTGCACTTGATGCACTGACAAAAGCAGCCGAATCGGGTACAGGAAATCTGCTGGAACTTTCCATCGATGCCGCGCGGAAAAGAGCATCACTGGGAGAGATATCATTTGCACTTGAAAAAATTTACGGGAGGTACAAAGCTGTGATCAGAAGCATATCGGGAGTCTACTCCTCAGAGTCAAAAGATAACGGCGCGTTTCAGAAGGCGCGCGAATTAGCCGATCGATTTGCGGAGATTGAAGGACGCCGTCCCCGCATCATGATCGCTAAGATGGGGCAGGACGGTCATGACCGGGGGGCTAAAGTAGTTGCCACCGGTTATGCCGACATCGGTTTTGACGTTGACATCGGTCCCCTGTTTCAAACTCCTGCCGAAGCCGCACGCCAGGCCGTCGAAAATGATGTCCATATTCTCGGAGTGTCGAGCCTTGCGGCAGGACACAAGACCCTGGTTCCGCAGGTAATAGCCGAATTGAAAAAACTGGGTCGCGAAGATATTCTGGTGATCGTAGGCGGAGTCATCCCACCACAGGATTATGAATTTCTTTATCAGTCGGGAGCTATTGCCATTTTTGGTCCCGGAACCGTGATTTCAGAGGCCGGGATAAAGCTACTTGAAATCCTGATCGAAAGCCGGAAATAAAAATGATGGCTTTATCATCGTTTACACTTCCGAACGGCATACGGCTGGTTCACCATCCTGTTCAATCCAAAGTTGCCCATTGCGGGCTTTTTATCAATGCCGGAACCCGGGATGAATCGGAACGGGAACATGGAATAGCCCATTTCATCGAACATACGATTTTCAAAGGAACCCGGAAACGTAACGTGTTTCAGGTACTCAACCGGCTGGAACATATCGGCGCAGACCTGAATGCCTTTACAACAAAAGAAGATACCTGTATCCACGCCTCCTTTCTGTCGGAGTATTACGACCGGACCCTTGAACTGTTCCATGACCTGTTCTTCAATTCCATTTTTCCTGTTAAAGAGATTGAAAAGGAAAAGCAGGTTGTATTTGATGAAATAAAGGCCTATCGGGATAATCCGGCAGAACAGATTTTCGATGATTTTGAGGACGGGGTGTTCACCGGACATCCGCTGGGAAAAAATATTCTCGGGACAAAAAAGAGTCTGACACTGATTGACAGGGATTCGCTGATTGATTTCATTTTCAGGAACTACCGTATGGAGCAGGTGGTCATTGCGTCAGTCGGAGATATCGGCTTTGAATCCCTGAAAAAAAAGGTGGTGAACTATTTCAACCTGGATCCCGATCGCGGTAACAGGATTTCCCGACTTCCCTTCGACTCCTATTCCCCGTTTCGCCAGGATCGTAAAAAGAGGACTTCACAGGTTCATTGTGTTTTGGGCGGCCCCGCCTACTGCTTTTCCGACAGTCGCCGGATCCCCATGGCATTATTGAACAATATGCTGGGAGGACCTGTCTTAAATTCAAGGTTATCATTAGCCTTACGTGAGCGGAATGGATTGACTTATCACAACGAATCGAATTATACGGCATATTCTGATTCAGGTATTGAATCCATCTATTTTGGAACCGATCCGGTTCATTTCGAAAAGGCGCTAAACATTGTATTCAAAGAGTTGAAAAGACTGAGGGAGCAGCAGTTGACACCTATTCAGCTTCATACCATTCAGAAACAATTGATCGGTCAGGTTGCCATCGCACAAGAGTCAAACCTGTCGTCGATGCTCACAATAGGGAAACACTACTTGTTGCAGAACCGGCACGATCCCCCCGAAACACTGATTGAAAGGATTCGTATTACGACAGCGGCGGAACTGATGGAGATCGCCAACCAGGTGTTTGATGAGTCCAATCTGAGTATGCTAACCTTCGGCTTATAGGAAATTCTCATCAATAAATCGTGAAAATTTTTCCTTGTATTGTTCGCTTACCGGGATGTAAACCCTTCCGAATACAATTCTGTTACGTTCGATGGTTTCTACCCGGTCGAGGTTCACGATAAAGGACCGGTGAACCCGCATAAATCGCGAAGCAGGCAGTTTCGACTCCATCATTTTTAAGGAATTGATGGTCAGGATGGGCTTCGGTTGGTTTTTCAGGAACACCTTGACGTAATCCTTCAGTCCTTCAATGTACAGGATGTCATCAAAGTTGATACGGATTACTTTGTACTCGGAGTTCAGAAAGAGGAACCGGTCGTTGCTGTCGATCCTGTTGTTGCGAAGGCTTTCCATATCGATAAGTCGTTTGGCCTTCTGGGCGGCGATGAGAAATTCATCGTAACCAAAGGGTTTTACCAGGTAGTCGACGACATCCAACTTGTATCCTTCCAGGGCAAATTTTTCATAGGCAGTGGCAAACACAATTTTTGGTCCGGCCGGCATATTCCTGACAAAATCGGTTCCGATGAGATCGGGCATATGAATATCCATAAAGATCAAATCGACTGGGTGATGTTCCAAAAACTCCAGGGCTAATATGGGACTTTCAAAACCACCCAGAAAGGTTAAAAACGAAGTGTCTTTAATATAACCTGTCACCAATTGAAGCGCCAGGGGTTCATCGTCGATGGCAAGGGTACGGATCATCCTGTTGTGTTTCCGTTAAGCTCAATAGACAAAAGTACTTCAAAACTTTCAGCCGATGAATGAAGCTTTAGGTCGTGTTTCATAGGGTACAGTAAAGCAAGTCGTTTCTTTACATTTTCCAGCCCGATTCCCGGCTCGGATCGAAACAGTTCCTCCGTTCTTTTTCCCTGGCTGTTCCTGCATCTGAATTTGATTTCCTGCTGAGAGATTTCCAAATCTATGTTTATGAATGAGGGATTCAGGTAACTGATGCCGTGTTTAAATGCGTTCTCAAGAAATGGTAGAAAGATCAGGGGAGGGATAAGTACATCCGGATAATTCTCAGGAAAATTTATTGTCAGTGATACACTTTTTGAGATCCGGAGTTTCATGAGTTCAATATAGTTGTTCATAAATTCTATTTCCTGGCTGATCCGGATATTCCCTTTTTCCGTTTCATAAAGAAGGTAGCGCATCAATTTGGATAATTGCAGAATGGCTTTTTGTCCATCTTTGAGATTGATCTGAACCAATGAATAAATGTTATTCAACGTATTGAAGAAAAAATGCGGATTGATCTGGTTTTTTAAAAATGCCAGTTCAGAGTTCAACCGCGCTTTTTCGACCTCCTTGTTCAACCGTTCCTGTTGTGCAAATTTTTCTGAGTATCTTAATCCGACACTGAATCCTGTAAGGATGACAGAAGTGACAAGAAAATTATAAACCGGCCATCCTTTTACTGGTCTTTTTCCGCGACCAGACCCCTGGTCGATCATCCGGGGGCCTCTGTACCTGTCTGGTTCAATATGGGGACCCTGGCCTGGTTGACCCGGAGGCGGTACGCCGATTTCGGTTTTTCTGATTTCACCCCTCGGTCCGCGATGGTAAAAACTCATCATCAATTCCATTCCCACGATAGAGATCAGAACCACCAAAGCAGATGAAATAAAGTAGACAATTCTTTTTTTTCTGAAAAATAGATACGGGATTAACAAAAAATAATTCATGTAAAAAATAAAACCGAAAAGAATGGTTTGAATCATCCCGATCAGAAAAACATTACGATCATCACTCGATTCAAGATACAGAAAATAAGATGGCAGAACGAAAAGGAATATCCACACAAAAATGTGCATAAGGACATTCAATATTTTTTCTTTATGTGTAAAGCTGCTCATGGTTTAAAAAATAAAATAATAACTCAACCCACAGATAAAATCTGTTTCCGGACTTTTTACATTGTACTCTTTATTGATCCGGTAAAAAAGATCCAACTGGTTCCTGCGGTTAACCGAATATTCGATACCGGCCGTAACCCGCAATTGATCGAACGAACCATATACCATTTTGTTCAGTCTGAAAAAGAATTCCGAAGCAATATAGGGTTTAATTTTCTTATTCAAATTATATTTCAGAGTGATTTTTCCATTCAGGTGGTTGGATGGAACATGACCCTCCTCAGAGGAATTTATTTCTGTATATTGTGACTGAAATCTTCCCCAGAGGATCAATATCAGAGGAGCTATTTTTTCTTTATAGGTCAGGTCTGCATAGTACCTGTGTTTTGTTTTGTATGAATCATCAATTCTACGTTGATTCGAGAACCTGTAAAATAAACCTGCCTTCCATTTTTTACTGATCCGATATTCAAAACCGATATCGCTGAAAACTTCGCCGACTTCTGTGATATTTTCATTCATTCTCAATTCCTCCGTGAAGAGCAATGACCAGGCTGGGGCTAATTTTTTTTCCAGATTTACGCTGATCCAAAGGCACGCATCCTTCTGCTGGGACATGCCGGGTAAAAACATGAGGCAGAAAAGTGAAGCCAAGCAGACCGGTAAAAATCGGAAATTACTCATAATAGTAAATCCTGATGGTGGCGGTGTCTTTCAGGAAATTGATTTTATTGATCGTGATCCTGTGAATCTTAAGCCCGGTTCGGGCTCGCAGGTCCTCAATCAGTTCATTGTGATTTTCCGGTTTAATTTTTTCGATCAGTTCGTACTGAACATTTTTTGATAATTCACGTTTAAAGATCAGATTCCCGTCGAGCAGGTATATACCTACAAAAATGACCCCGTGTAAAATTCCAAGTTCGTAATATTCGAGCTGAATGGCGCTGATCAGACCGATCCCGATAAACACGAACAGGTAACTCATGTCTTTCAGCGATATTCCGGCACTCCGGTAACGAAGCATGGAAAATACTGCAAACAATCCGAATGCAGCACCCATGGATATTTTTACTTTATTCAGAACAAACGTAAGTACAAAGATCACCAGGTTAAAAATGATGTAGGTGAAGATGTAATCCATTTTTTTATAATTCGGATAATAGATTAAGCAAATGATCAATAAAACGGTGATTATGTTGATGGCAAGGCTGATAAAAAATGCCGCATCGATATCGATCACATCTTTATCTTTCTTTTTATCCGTTTTCTTGCCTTTTTCTGACGAAGCATCGGTAAGGGTGGGATCGCTCTCAGTCGAAACCTCAGTCTGATCGGAGCTCTTTTCAGACGTGATAGCAAAACCGGCCGGAGTAAGGGCCATCAGGAACCATGACATCAATAAACAGAGGAATATTCTATTTTTCATTTTTTGATTATTTTCTGAATTCCGAGAACTTTCATTTTGTAATTATTCTTTTTTACGTCAGGCTCGAGCAACGAAATCCCCAGGCAATATTTACTGACGGGAAAGGGATTGATGTGATGGGCATGCATCACCCGTGTAAAAGAGGATTTTTTTGACCGTCCCTGTTTTATTTCGGCAATGACCAATCCAGGAGTTTTATATTCCTGTTCCCGGATTCGGAATTTCAGGTCTGTGTCGAGGGTCAGCCGATCGGTCAGATTTTTATTAACCAACGTTATCCTTTTAAAACTGACATCCAACGCCGGGCAAAGCATGGAAAGGGTGTAGGGAGAAAATTGGGAGAGCAATTGTTCCTTCATGCGTTCCATTGCCGGGGTATTTTCTTTCAGTTTAATTCTGTTTTTTAAAGTACGGCCCTTATTGGATTTGAATTTAATTTCGAAAAATTCAATATTCGATTCGCAATATTTTCGGTACCGGATCTTGTGCCGGTTTAATTTTCCGTTTTGATGCAATGTATACATCCTGCGATCAGGAGTGTCGAGGTATTGGGTTTCGTAACCACAGAATCTGGTATCATTTATTTCAAAAACAAAATAATCCTGTTTCATGGATCCGATAATTTCAGGAAGCCCAGAGGAATGAAACACATATTTTTGATCCATCCGGTCCATCAGTTTAACTTCGTCCATCTGATCCAGCGATATGGGATAAAAACCGGAAATGATTTCATCAATAGTAGACATAATCCCACTTCTTTTCTGATTCCACCGCGTTACCGGCGGAGAGTGATTTTTTTCCTGTTTTTAACTTTTTGCTGTTATAGGTGAAATGGTTTGTCCTGATTAAGGTGCCTGTTCCGTTATATATCATCTCTTTAATCTTTGCTCCTGAGGCATCGTAGATCATGACTGTTTTTTTCAGGACAACACCGGAAGGGTTTAATTCCGTTTCTTCCGTTTTATCGTTGAAGGCATTGAATTTCGATATCTGATGTTTATATTTTTTCGTTTCACTGTCGAATTCAATCTCCTCCAGTTTATTGTTGAATTTGTCATACCGGGTAGTCTGCCTCAGTACTTCAATGCCTTGTGAGTTGTACTCAATATTAAGGGTACACAAGCCCAGGCGGTTAAATTCACTGTAAGATGTCTTACGGGTGGATGGTTTCCCGTTTTCAAGAGTCGTCTCCCATTCAGTAATGGACTGTATGTTGTTTTTTTTACGTTCCTTTTTGTTTTGGGCCTGGGCGCCTACAAGGGTAAGCATGCACAGCAGTACTAACACGTTTGTTCTCATGAAAAATTATTTGAATATGACGATATCTGGAATTTCAAAATCCTGTTTTTTATTTGGAACTATAACATCCCGGATCACCGGGATCTCGGCGACTGATTGCAGCGTTGAATCCTTGGAATAAGCATAAACATGGTAAGTGCCTTCACGGAGGTATTTGAATTCGTAGGTTCCATCATAAGCTGTCCGGATCCTGTCGCCATAGTCACGATCATCGCCATAGATAATGTAGACCCAGATATCAGGGCCGTAATATTCCTGTTCCAGAACGGTCATAGTAGCATTGTAGTCCTTTACATAAACTTTTCCGTAAATAGTAGCTTTTCCCCCCCGGCCCGGCTCCTTTTCACAGCCAGAAAGGATTACTCCGGCCAAAAGCATCAGAAGCCAACCATACCGGAATCCGGACACGGGAATTTTCATTTTTTTCAGGTTTGTTTTCATTTCAGATAAGGATTATTTTTTTCAGCGAACTTTGACAGCCATTCGTGGCCTTGATAAGGTAAATTCCCCGACGGTAATTCGAAACATCAACAGACTCCATGCTCACCGGGATCGTTTCACCTGTAATATGTCGTTGCATGGAGAAGACTTTTTGTCCGAATTCGTTGAAAATTTCAATGGAATAAAGAGCCTTCATATTGTACAACTCTATATTTATGAGATTGTATGCCGGGTTGGGAAATACCAGAAAATTAATGGAGGGAGTGGTCCCCACCTGATTCAACCGCGAGAAGGTGGGTGCCATAAAAGTGAAGGATCCATACCCATTTGGAAACCGGCCGATGCTCTTCTCTTTGATCTGCTGTCCATAAGTCACCGAGTCAATAACCTGTTGCAGACTATTCGACATAAATAATGAACCCCCGGATGCCGGAAGGGAAAAATTAATTTGCAATCCCAGGGCAGATTCATCCGATGGTCGCAGGATTAAGTAAGTTTTAGGTTGTATCAGAGTATCCGGAAAAGCCCATTTTAAAGGGTCCGACAGATCGTCTGTAAGATGAAGCCCGGCGAGACTGACGGGTTCATCAATGGTGTTCACCAGCTCGACCCATCCTCCGGAGTCCCCCTGATCAGAAGGAACACACTTTATTTCATTGATCGTGAAGGTACCCGCTTCCGGAATCGGGTAGATGGTATAATACTCATACGCAGCTCTTTCTGGTGAGAATGCCCCTGCACTGTCATTCTCAGCGTAAATATAAAATTCGATAATATTACCCCTGACCGGAATTTCCGTCCCGTAAAGTCCATCATACGGATCGCCGTCCTGATGCTGACCATCGTCAAAAAATGGGATTTTTTCGAAAACGGCACCGGTTTTCTCCCGGTAACCGACGAATGACATCGCAGCCATGGTAAGGTTTGCATGGATCCAAACTGATTTCCCCTTAACAGGATTTTCAGGGGTATGGATGACTTCAGTAATGACCGGCTCCCCGCTGAATCCTTCTACTGTATCAAGATAGTTCAATCGTGCCTGCATCAGGTCTTTTATTCCCGGATATTCGATCATACTGCCGGTCCCGCCAACGGTAACGGTCAGGTTCGAAACAAAATCGGAATCCGAATAAAACTTGTTTGGGTCGTTGTAAACATGTTCTGCAATGAGGTTTTGAAGCTCCCGGCCCCGTTCAAAATATCGATTGTTCCTGACTTGCTCATTTAGCATGGTACGCATATGAGCCAGATACATCTTGCGGAGTGTGTCATTGCTGAAAAGACTGGTCATTAACGGCCTGGGTGAGACCGCGAATGACAGGTGTTCCAAAGGATCCAGGATTTTTAACTGAGGTATCGACAATCCCTGAAAATGATAGGATCCATCAGATTCCCTGAAGCTTCCGAACGACATGTTCAGATCCCACAAAACGGGATTAAAAACACCATTCATATCCTGGCACAGATAGTAGTTCTGGGCATACCCGATATAGCTGTCCAGGTTGAGAAAAACAAAATTGAAAGCATGCATCCACAAGGCCCGGTCGATGTCAAGCGCCCGTGCTACGCTGCCACCGGAACTGTCCAATGATCTTATCAGATTGAAAAGGTCGGACCATCCGTACGTTGATTCCAGTTTGTAATACGGGAAATAATCCGACGAATCATTACCGTGAGTGAAGGCTAGGTTGGCATTTTGTCCGAAAGGATATTGCAATTTGTCGGGTTCACCTTTGATTAAGGGGGCCTCACCAGTACCAAAATGCTGTTCCTGGAACGAACTGGTAATCGCTTCAACATTGGTGTACAGTCCGATAAGTGTATCATTAATATATAGATTGGCGTAATTTGCACGGGGTGACGGTAAATAGGTACCTGCTATTTCATAGGCAAGCACTTCCCTTACAAAGGAAGGGTCATGGATGACATTGCTGAGCTTGATCTTTGTAAATCCCTGGTAATTCTGATTTTTCAGGTGGTAATCCAGATCCAGGTTGAATGGATTCTTCACCACATCCGGATTATAGGAGCTGTAACCTTTGTACCTGATGCCAACCTGGTGTAAAACAGAACCATCGATCGTGACAGTTCCGGTCAACCGTCCTTCATCACCTGCATATTGAAACAGGCTGTCGAGAATATGACGCCAACCTTTTTCCGTGAATGTTATCCGGATTTCCCTGACTGCTTCGGTGCCATAGAAATCATATTGAGCTTGCGCCAAGGAAACAGAGACAAGTGCAAAAGTAAAAACCAGGGCGAATGCTTTATTCACTGTACCATGACTTTTTTCGTGATTTTTACCGAGTTGACTACCATGCTCAGAAAATAGAGACCCGGCTTCAGAGAACTGAGGTCCAGTTTACCGTTACAAGTTTCTCCTGTCTGTCGGAGCATATATTTCCCCGTTACATCAAAGAGGATGATTTCATCAGGAAGACGGGATCCTTTCAGGTATAAAGTATTGCCGACGGGGTTTGGGAACAAGGTTATTGCATCGACGACCTCAGACCCGATCCCGGAGTTTTGGTCCTTTAGCCGGGATACACCGCTACCTGTGGCAATCCAAATAATATCCTCCGCATCAATGGCAAGTTTCTGTACCATATTATTAACAAGGCCATCAGCAGCAGTAAAAGCAGTCCAGGTAAGGTCACTCTTTTTAATAATCCCTCCGGCATGCGTATAATCGTCATACACTCCTATCCACAAAACATCCTTTGAATCGAATGAAAGATCTTTAACGTACAGGGGCAGGGTAACCGATGACGTCCTGAAGTTCGCCACCCATTGCCCTGCTTTCGTTAGTTCGGAAATTCCTAGATAAGTCCCGATCCAGGCATTGCCGTTTCCGTCAAAAGCAATGGCGCTGATATTGTTATCGACAAGGCTGTCGGCTGTCGTGAAGGTTGTAAAAGTGGTTCCGTCAAATTTAGCCAATCCGCCAAGCCATGTCCCGAACCAGATATTGCCGTCAGAATCACTTTTGATGACACTAATCATATTGACCGGTAATCCATTTCCTGTGGTATAGTTTTGCCAGGTCGACCCATTAAAATGTGAAACACCGCTGTTGGTGCCGATCCAGATACTGCCATCGGAAGCTGCTCCGAGACAGGTGACCATGTCATCAATCAATCCGTCGGCAACCGTGTAGGAACTCCATTGTGTTCCGTCGAATACGTTGACACCGTAATCTGTACCTGCCCAGATGTGATTGTTCTTATCGGCGGCAATACAATTGATATAATTGTCAAGTAAACCGTTTTCTTTTGTATAGGTAACCCATGATTCTCCATCAAAGCGTGCGATGCCATTCTGTGTTCCGACCCATGTCATGGAATTATTATCAGTCGTGACACAGAGCACATTGTCGGAGGGTAATCCATTGGAAGTCGTATAGTTGGTGAATGTCTGAGCCGATAGTAAAGATCCAGACAGCAGGAATAATGAGAAAAGCAAAGAAAAAACCATTGTTTTCATTTTTTCGATTTTTATCGTGAAAGAATTATTTTTTTAATAAGAACATTTCCTGCCGTCAATTTGATTTTCAGGAAATAGATACCATTTTTCAATGATGATAAATCGATGGAACTGTTGTTATCAATCTGCAGTAACTGTTTCCCGGTCATATCTGAAGCAATCACTGTGAAAAGCCGGTTATCAAGAAAAGTTCCCGATAGGTTGATCATCCCTGTCGAAGGATTCGGGTAGATTATAAGCGATTCCTCTGATTTCTCCGGCGAGGAGGAAGCAATGTAGTTATATGCTTCCGAAAGTGCCGAATAGCATCCGTTGCCGTCGTTGGTCCTGACCTGAAAAGATGCGTTCAGGGTCGGGTCAAACGTCTGGTTGGTTGCGCCAGGCACTGAGTCGCCATTCATGTACCATTGGTATCCCGGCGCCTCGCTCGAGATCAGGCTGGCTCCCGATAAAGAAATGGAAGGCACCGTCATACCATCGACAAAACAGGCTGTATAACGATAGGCATGAACACTGGCACCGGATACCGTCTTTGACCAGACTGTGGTTTGATTTGAATCGATTTCGTATATGTAGCGGGCTCCTGAGATGCAAATAAGGGTATTTCCGTTGGGTAACTGCTGGGAGTTTCCCAGGTCCTGAATGGCATTGCCGCTGTAGGTGTGCCTCCAGGTGTAGGTTGAGGGTGCAAACGCCGACCCGATATTGATCAGGTAATTGTAACCATTGTATGGCGGTTCTATCAAGTCGACGCACGACTTGCCTCCGGAACCACCACGGTTATTGAAACCCACCAGATATCCTGCCTTTGGGCAATTAGCAGGAACCCAGTGTGCATCGTGGACGATATTGAATATGGTGGTTCCGGAGGCCTGGTAGGCGGCCGGGTTTCCCCACCGGTAAAGGAAATCACCACCTTTGCCCGAGTTTCCGCCGGTATGGCCTGCAGCCTCTGCTGTGGTTGTACTATGATCGATCACATAGATCTCGTTTAAATTATGGGATGAAAAGGTGATCTGGTCGAGTTCGGGGTTATAATCAATGCCGTTTACATGCATCCAATCCTGGTTAGCCTGGTAATTGATGTTTAGCAATTCAGGGTGATTCACGATGGAGGTAACATAATTGTCCTTGGAGGAGTTTGCGCTCTGGCACAAATGATCCCAGACATGCCATTCCCAGACCACGGTTCCACCGGTAGTTCCTGATGGCTGGATCTCTACGATCTTGTCGGGCCACATGGTAATGTTTTTGGTGCATCCTGCCTGTGTCACTTCCGACGAACTTTTGACTTCATAAGCGATCAGCAGAACATTTCCATTCGGCATTGGACAAATGTCGTGATGAGAACAATACTGTGAGGTGGAATAGGTAAAATCCCATATCACGTTATTATTCCAATCGATCTTTTGAACGCCCCCGCAAACTCCACCACCACCAAAATAAGGATTTTGCTTCAGTATCGTACTCAAAAGCACCCGGTTCGGGAGCAGGTACGAAGAGTATCCGATTTTCGAGTTGGATGCAAAATTGAAGGTATGATAGGTAGTACCATCCATTTTGATCAGATAAGCCTTCGTGCCATTTTGCACACTATAAAGAGTATAATCACCATAGGTCTGGGAACTGACCGGGTTGCCTGAAAATATCAGAAGGGCTAAAATCAGAAAACAGGTCTTGTGCATAAGTCTTTTTTCCTGCAAACATATTTTCCAAACAAGCCCTCCGAAAACAATATCGACCAATTTCATGATTGTTCCCCCGAAAACTATTTTTTTTATAACAGCCAGCCAACCTCCTCCCGATAAGCATTTCATCATCGCCGGTATCAGGTATCAATTGGTGGCACAGAAGACAGGCAGGTGATTTCAGCCAAAAATAGCTACCGGATATGACAATTATTTATATCTTTAGCCCGAAAATTCCAAATTTCCGGCACCATGAAAAAATTTTTGACATTAATCCTTTCGGTGATCCTGATCGGCCTTGGCAGTTGTAAAAAAAGCGAAACTCCAATTGCAAATGTTTTCCAGATATTACCGTTGAAAATCGGCTATAATTGGCATTATCGCACAACGATCAACGATACCATCGTACTCAATCATGACAATCTTGTGGAAAAGGATACGACCATCGGCAGTAACGAAAACTGGTTCATACTAACCTATGATCAGAATACCAGGATGATCTGCAAAAATCGTGGGGATGGTCTTTGGTTTTTTATCACCAATCCTACGTTTCCTCAGGGGGCCGAGTCCCTGTATTACCGGTATCCCTCCACCGAGAATTACCGTTATCAAACGGTGGATGGAGTGGTTGTTACGGTTGCGTCAATCAGTACAAAGGTGACGGTTTCTGCAGGGACATTTCATTGTTACCGTTACAATACCACCTATCCGTCAGGGGAAGTGTACAGCGAATATTTTGCTCCCGGAGTTGGCATGATCCTGCTTGAGAAATACGATGTATCGACAGGATATAGCAACATAACCGAAAGGACTGAACTCGTTTCCTACAGTTTCAATTAATCCCCTGATGGAGCATGATCCCTCAGGAAATAGAAGAATACGCCGAGCGACATACCACACCGGAACCCGGGTTTTTGTCTGAAATCGCGCGTGAGACCCATCTGACCCAGGTTTATCCCCAAATGCTTTCAGGACATTTGCAGGGGACACTGCTCCGGATGATTACAGCCATGCTGAATCCCCGCAGGGTATTGGAGATCGGCGCCTTCACAGGCTATTCGGCCATCAGTCTTGCCCTGGGTTGTTCCTCGCCGGAGAGCATGGTCCATACCATCGAGGTGAATCCTGAACTGGAGGAAATCATCAAACGTTCCATCCGGAATGCAGGTTTGGATTTAAAGATCCGGCTGCATATCGGCAATGCCCGGGAAATTATTCCCCGATTGGATGAAGTCTGGGATCTGGTTTTTATCGATGCCGATAAATCGGGATACCTCGATTATTATCAAATGATTTTGCCCCGGGTGCGGCCGGGTGGATTTATTCTTGCTGATAATGTCCTCTGGGATGCCCGGGTAATAGGGAATAAGGTAAAGAATGACAAAGATACCCAAGGGATTGTGCGATTTAATGAATTCATTATTCGCGACGACCGGGTCGAAAACCTGCTGTTGCCGTTGAGGGACGGACTGATGATAATCAGGAAGAAATGAGTTGCGGGATCAACCGACCTTAAACGGATACTGAATTGCGGAGAGTTCCTCGTTTGCCTTGATGATCTTTTTCTTCAGATCAGTTTTGAACGTCACCATTTTTTCATGCAGTACCGGATCGCCGGTAGCAAGTATTTCTGCAGCCAAGATTGCTGCGTTCTGAGCTCCGTTGATTCCGACCGTGGCTACAGGTATTCCCGGTGGCATCTGAACGATCGACAAAAGTGCATCCAACCCTTCGAGGGAGGATTTGATGGGTACTCCGATCACCGGAAGCGTGGTCATGGCAGCAATAACACCGGGAAGATGGGCAGCCATACCGGCGGCAGCGATGATAACCCTGATTCCGCGGGTATGGGCGTGGCGGGCAAACTCTTCGACTTTTTCTGGTGTTCGGTGCGCCGAAAGAGCATTGATCTCAAAAGGAATCTCCATCTCATTTAAAAATTTGGCGGCAGCTTCCATAACCGGTAAGTCGGAGGTACTTCCCATGATAATACTGACCCTTGGTTCCATCTAAGTGTCGGTTTTAAGGTTTAAGGCAAAAATAGTGATTTATTAACTACTTTTGCAGGGAATTAAATCCGGGAACATGACAAAGGTTCAGGTACGCGAGCTTGTTTTTGAGAAATTCATCGAAAAAGATGAAATTGATATCGCAGTGCAAACAGTAGCGGATGATATAAACAGGGATTATATCGGAAAGAATCCCCTTCTGATCGCCATCCTTAATGGTTCGTTCATCTTTGCCTCCGATCTCATGCGGAAACTTACCATACCCTGCGAGATCACATTTGTAAAATTCGCCTCTTATTCAGGTACTTCGACCACTTCGAACGTGAAGGAATTAATTGGCATGACCGAAGATATCAGAGGCCGTCATGTGATTATCGTGGAAGATATTGTGGATACCGGGATCACCATGGATAAGATTCTCCGGGATGTTCGCTCGAAGGAGCCGGCTGATGTTAAAGTAGCCTGTTTTTGTTTCAAATCTGAAGCTTTTGTGAAGGATTTCCATATCGATTACCTCGGACTGGAAATTCCCAATAAATTCATCGTCGGATATGGACTGGATTACAACGGATATGGCCGGAATCTCCCGGATGTTTACCAGGTGGTATCCTGAGGAATCTGAAAGGCGGAAATAGATGGTGGGATCACCGGATAATACAATAACCTTTAATATTTCAATAAATGTTTAATTTGATTTTATTTGGACCGCCGGGCGCCGGTAAAGGAACCCAGGCTGTAAAGATTGCTGAAAAATTCGGCTGGAAGCATGTTTCAACCGGTGATATTCTCCGCGCCGAAGTAAACCAGGGCACACCTTTGGGTTTAAAGGTGAAAGCGGTGATGGAAGCGGGACATCTGGTTTCTGACGAATTGTTGATTGAGATTATGGAGTCGGTATTCAGGAACCATACAGCTGCAGGGGGATTTGTGCTGGACGGGTTTCCCAGGACCCTGAATCAGGCTGTTGAGCTCGACGCTATGTTGAACAGGTTGGGACATAAAGTCTCCCTGGTGCTTTCGTTGGAGGTTCATGAAGAGGAGCTCGTCGCCCGACTACTAAAAAGGGCGCTGGAACAGGGCCGAAAAGATGATACCGAGGAGGTGATCAAGAACCGGCTGGTTCAGTATCATCAACACACCCGGCCCCTGTTGGATTATTACCAAAAAAAAGGATTGCTGCGTAATGTCAAGGGTATCGGAACGGTTGAAGATATCTTCAGAGGACTCTGTGAAATAATAGATCAGAATAAGTAGAATCTTCCCAAGAGAAGTCGCCTAACGCAATGCCTGAATCCAACTTTGTCGATTATGTAAAGATCTTCTGTGCTTCCGGAAACGGAGGGGCTGGTTCCAGCCATTTCATGAGAACCCGTACCAATCCACACGGTGGACCTGACGGTGGCGACGGTGGCAGGGGCGGGCATATCATTCTCAAAGGGAACAAACAGCTTTGGACACTGTTGCACCTTAAATATACCAAGCATCTCAAGGCTGAACACGGTGAGGCGGGTTCCAAGCAACTGAAGCATGGTGCCAACGGAAAAGATGTCATGATTGACGTTCCTCTGGGAACCGTTGCCAGGGATGCCGAAACCGGTGATGTAAACTGTGAAATCACTTTCGACGGACAAACCCATATTCTCGTACCGGGTGGACGGGGCGGATTGGGCAATGACCATTTCAAGACAGCAGTTCGTCAGGCGCCCAAGTTTTCTCAGCCTGGAGAGTCGGGTATTGAATTGTGGAAGATACTGGAATTGAAATTGTTGGCTGATGTCGGCATGGTCGGATTTCCCAATGCGGGAAAATCTACGCTGCTGTCAGTCATATCGGCCGCAAAGCCCCAGATCGCTGATTATCCCTTTACCACACTGGTTCCGAATCTCGGTATCGTACGTTATCATGACCAGCGATCGTTTGTGATGGCCGATATCCCCGGGATCATTGAAGGAGCGCACGAAGGTAAAGGTCTCGGGTTAAGATTTCTTCGACACATTGAGCGGAACTCGGTGCTGTTGTTCATGATCCCCGTTGATTCGCAAGATATTCGGGCCGAGTATCATGTTTTACTTAATGAACTCGAACAGTATAATCCCGAGTTGTTAGACAAAGCCCGGGTGCTTGCAATAACCAAATCGGATTTAGCCGATGAAGAAATCATAACAGAACTAAAAAAGGATCTCCCTCCAATGCCTTGTGTCTTCATCTCCTCACATGGCAAAAAAGGTCTGGCAAGGTTAAAGCAGCTACTCTGGGAGGAACTCGTTTCCGAAAACGGATTGTAACATGGATGCTGCATTGTCAGTTTTAGAGATCATAAAATCAGCCGACCAGTCTCTGTTTTTATTTCTCAACGGGTTGCACTGCTCCTTTCTGGATCCGATCATGTTCTGGGGAAGTAAATCGCTCATCTGGACACCTTTTTTCCTTTTCCTCTTTTTTCTGGTCATCAGGCAGTGGGGATGGAATTCCATTTGGATACTCATCTTTACAGCGCTGTTGGTGTTGATGAGCGACCAGCTTGCAAACGTCTTTAAAGATGGATTTGAACGGTTACGCCCCTCGCATCAGCCCGGACTGATGGGAATCCACCTGGTAAACGGTTATACCGGTGGGGACTACGGATTTTATTCGGGCCATGCCTCCACGACGATGGCCATCGCTGTCTATCTGATCATCCTGCTTCGCAGCAGATACTCCTTGGCAGTTCCCGTGATGCTGGGATGGTCACTGTTTATGTCGTACACCAGAATATATCTTGGCGTACATTACCCTGGTGATATCCTGATGGGATGGTTGATGGGATCGGTAATCGGATTTATTGCCGGACTGATCTGCATCAGGGTCGTCCGGCGGTACCCGATCGGCAACCGGAAAAATGCATGACCTGAAAAAGCCTGTTTGGGATAACAATCGCACCCCTTTTTTCGTTATAACCTCCGGTTTATGGATGATCCGTTTAATCTTAGCGCTATGAAAAAATCGGTAATTGTTACGATCCTGTTGACATTCATGGGACTATATGTCACCACAACCACCTTCGCAAAAGGACCGCTTGATCCTGTCAAGGTAGATACCTGGACGCTGAGCGTTGGTTGTGGTCCGGGTACTCATCCATTTGGTAACGGGATCGGTTTCGGTCCTGCCGAAAAGGTGGTCTTTGAAGCCGGATTATGGGATGTAGGGCCGGGTGTCATTACCCTCGGAGGAGAAACAGCCTTCAGTTTCTATTCCCATAATTTCAACAACGACTGGAAGGAACGCTGGGCCAACTTCTTTTTAGGAGCCCGCGGAGCCTATCATTACGGGTGGGATATTAAAGGACTCGACACCTATGCCGGTCTTCCTCTTGGGATCGGTTTTACTTATTATACCTACGATGATCACCCGGGAAATCACGGTTCAACCCCCGTTTACCCGTACCTTGGCATTTTCTTCGGCGGCTCTTACTATTTCGATAAATATTTTGGAATAAACGGTGAGGTGGGATTCAATGCCACCTATGCCAATATCGGGGTGATCTTCAGGATCGATTAGGCTATTTTTCAATATCCGAAAATTCGGCCCTCATAGCGTTCAACTTTGATTTTCATAACACAAACTTCCCTGACCGAGGGTGGATTGTAGCTGAACTCCCGGGGTGAGTAATGTGCCATGATGATATTCAAAGCGGCGATCTTTTCATTGGGATCCTCCACAAACGAAACCTTGCCGTAACACAAAACCGATCGGTATTTCATACTCCAGGAACATGCAACCTGTTCACTCTGGTATCTCAACATGTGATCCGTGCTGAAGTTGATGCACACTGCCGGGTTGGATTTCAGTATCTCAATTTTCTTTCCATGGGCAGAACCGTGCAGGTAGATGAAATGTTCGTCAAAACCGAAATTCATGGGAATGACATAAGGATTGTTTTCCAGATCGACCATAGCCGCATGGCACCATTGGCACCGTTTGATGATGTCGATACACTCCTTTTCATCATTGAACTTTTTCGTTCTCATGCTCGTATTATGTGGTTTTCTGATTACTGGTCAAAGGTAGTACAATGTTAAACCTGAATTATTTAAATAAGTTCCGGTAAACATCTACAATGGCGGCAACGGTTACAATTTTGATGGTATATCGCTTAAAATCCAACCCTTTGGTATTATACCTGGATATAAGAATCCTGCTGAAACCAAGTTTGTCGGCCTCTGATATGCGTTGTTCAATGCGGTTAATCGGGCGAATTTCACCGCTGAGACCAACTTCTGCGGCAAAGCAGGTTTTGGGATCGATAAAAATATCCTGGTTTGAAGAGAGCACGGCCGCCACAACAGCCAGGTCAATAGCAGGATCATCAGCCTTTATACCGCCTGCGATGTTGAGGAACACATCCTTATTCCCGAGTTTAAAACCGCACCTTTTTTCAAGAACGGCAAGAAGCATATTCAGCCGCCTGACATCGAACCCGTTTGAGGCCCGTTGCGGCGTTCCGTAAACAGCTGAGCTCACCAGCGCCTGGGTTTCAATAAGCAGCGGGCGCTGCCCTTCCATCATAGCAGCAATGGAAATCCCGCTAATCGCCTTATCCCTTTGGCTTAAAAGTATTTCGGATGGATTGGAAACCTCCCGGAGTCCATGGTCGGTCATCTCGTATATGCCGAGCTCTGAAGTGGAACCAAAACGGTTCTTGAGTGAACGGAGGATCCTGTAACCGTAATTCCGATCGCCCTCAAACTGAAGTACCGTGTCGACCATGTGTTCCAGAATTTTTGGGCCGGCAAGATTTCCCTCCTTGGTGATATGTCCGATCAGAAATACCGGTGTCCCGGTCATTTTCGAATATTTTTGCATTTCAGCGGCAGTCTCCCTGATCTGTGAAACACTGCCTGCCGACGACTCAATGTTATCGGTCTGAAGGGTCTGTATCGAATCGACAATCAGGATTCCGGGCCTGAGTTCTGAAAGGTGCTGAAAAATCGACTGGGTATTAGTTTCGGTGAGGATAAAACATTGGTCGTTGGTGATCCCCAATCGTTCGGCCCGCATCCGGATCTGTTGCTCACTCTCTTCACCGCTGATATAAAGAATTTGATGATCGGTGCACTGTAATGCTACCTGCAGCATCAGGGTAGATTTACCGATGCCTGGTTCGCCTCCGATTAATACCAGAGATCCCGGAACCACACCTCCTCCTAAAACCCTGTTCAATTCCTGGTCATGGGTATCGATACGGGTATCATGCGACAGGGTTATCCCGGTGATTTTGACGGGAGTTGATTTTTTCAAGTCCCTGAAAGAAGATCTGAGGGCGGTTTTATCTTCACGAACGATAACTTCTTCGACCAGGGTGTTCCATTCGCCGCAGGAGGGGCATTTTCCCATCCACTTGCTGTGCTGGGCACCGCACGACTGACAAAAAAAGGCTGTTTTGGACTTTGCCAAGTGGTTAGGGTTAACGGTTCGATTTTTCCAGGATACCGGTTGTAGAAAATCCTTTGGTGAGTTCGATGGTTGCCACCACTCCTCCTCCGGCTTCCACGACATCGGCGCCAACGATCTCCCTGCCTTCGTAATCTTTTCCTTTAACAAGAATATCAGGACTAACCACCCGGATCAGGTTTAAAGGGGTGTCCTCTCCGAAAATGACCACTGCATCCACAAAGGAGAGGGCTGCCAAGGTAATTGAGCGTGCTTCCTGGTTATTGACAGGTCGTTGCATTCCCTTGATACGGCGAACCGATTCATCCGAATTCAACCCTACAATCAGGACATTCCCGAGATCGCGTGATTTGGCTAAATATTCCACATGTCCTAAATGAAGAATATCAAAACAACCATTGGTAAAAACGATCTTTTTTCCCTTGAACCGCCAGACTGCAATCCTTTTCTGAAGGTGATCCCAGGTAAAGATTTTTGATTTAATGACTTGAAGGCTTTCCATTGGGTTGTTTGTTAAAGGATAATAAAAGCAATGACAAACCGCCGATGGCTAATATCATTCCCGTTTGAGCGGTCCAGGCAATCCATCCTAAAGCCAGCCCGGTCGGCTTAACCACTCCGTATAACATCAGCGTTTCCTGGATTATTGCAGGATAGAGCCCGATGCCGCCAGGTGTAACCATAATCCCGACGCTGCCCAGGACCAGCGCCGACAAACCAGCACCAAGTCCAAGTGAACCGGTATCATTGAAACACAAAAAGATCAGATACAGCATGAAATAATAAAGCGCCCAGATTGCAACCGAATAAAAAACAAACAACCCGGGTCTGGTGATCTGGCTGAGCGACTTTAACCCATCCCAAAATCCGGTGATCAGTTGTCTGATTTTTTTGAATAAGCCAGAAGCCGCGATTTTTTTCCGGAAAACAAATATAATGGCTGCAACCAGAACAACTGCGATGAGGGTTACCGCAAGGAATAAATGACTGAAGGACTGATTCTGAAACTTTTCGGCAAACCGGGGATAGATATGGGTGTTCATGTATTGCCCGATGGTTGCAGCCTGTGTTATGATCATAAGAATGAACAAGAGGACAAACATGATCATATCGATGGCGCGTTCCGTTATTACCGTACCGAAGGATTTGTTAAATGGAATTTTCTCATATCGGGTAAGGATACCACACCGGGTCACTTCACCAAGCCTTGGGAAAGCGAGATTGGCAAAATAACCGACCATAACAGCATAGAAGGTATTTTTAATCGAAGGCTTATAGCTCAACGGTTCGAGGAGCAGTTTCCATCGCAAGGCACGGAGGATATGGCTGATAATTCCTAAGAAGACAGTGAGAATCACCCAGTTATAATTGGCTATCCGGAAAGAATTGATGATCTGGTTTTTTTCGTCCGGCGTAAGACCCCTGAGCGACAACCAAATGATGAAGAGTCCGAGTCCCAGGAAAAGTAAAAACTTTACGAATGTCGCAATTTTATTCCCGCGGGGAGCATCTTCAACCTGATTTGCAGCCATTAGATGGGATTTTATGCCTTAGGAAAGTTTGTTACCAGCATCGGGAAAAACAACGGAAGGCTTGAAATCCCTGGCTTCCTCTATCGGTACGATCCCGAATGAAACAATGATTACGACATCTTTGGGAAGAAATTTCCTGGCAGCGGCGCCATTCAGACAAACCGTTCCGGAATTACGTTCGCCCTTGATAACATAAGTTTCGATCCTTTCGCCGTTATTGATATTCAGTACCTGGACCTTCTCATATTCAATCATGTTGGCGGCCTCCATCAATGCTTCATCAATGGTGATACTGCCAACATAATTGATGTTGGCATCGGTGACGGTAGCACGATGGATCTTTGATTTCAGTACCTGGATTTGCATCATGCCGCAAAATTACGAAAAAAGTTCTATATTGTCGATGAGCCTGACATCGCCAAGATAGACCGCCGTAAGCGCTACTGCAGGCTGCCGGAGGTTCCAGTTTTCAAGCGGCATTAAGGTTTCACAGTCTGCAATCTCAAAATATTCCACCCGGAGATCGGAATCCTCCTGGATTTTTTTAGCGGCCCATTCTTTCAGTTCCCATACCGGGAGCTTTCCTGTCTTTTCCCGCACCTTACACAGCACTTTGTAAATCTTTGGGGCCTGATTCCGCTCTGCAATAGTCAACCGCATATTCCTCGAACTCATGGCCAGCCCGTCGGATTCTCTGACCGTTTCACAGGGGACAATAACGACGGGAAGTTTGAGCGTATTGACCATAGCCCGGATAATGGTGAGTTGCTGATAGTCCTTTTTCCCGAAATACGCGTTGTCGGGTTGAACCAGATCGAGAAGTTTCCTGACTACAATGGCTACCCCTTTAAAGTGCCCCGGGCGGAATTTCCCTTCCATCACCTTGTCAAGCATACCGAATTCAATATCGAGGTTTACTGTTTCGCCCTCAGGGTACATCTCTTTGACATCGGGAGCGAAGAGTACATCGCAATCCGCCTCGGCAAGCATTCTCGCATCGGCGCTCAGATTTCTCGGATATTTCTCCAGATCCTGGCGGTTGTTAAACTGGATCGGATTGACAAAGATGCTGCAAACCGTCAGGTCATTTTCATTGTTCGATCGTTGGATCAGGTTTAGATGACCGGCGTGCAAGGCGCCCATGGTAGGGACGAAACCAATGCTCTTGCCGTCCTTTTTCATCGCGGCAAGATAACTCCTGGTTTCATTTATCGTGTCAAAATGTTCCATTTGTTAATGATTTTTGATTTCAATGGTCACGTGAAATACCGTAAACAGTGTATGCGTCCGGGGTTGGCGCTACAAATGTTCCGAATGACACGTTACAATTCGACGATTTTGTTTCTTATGGCATATTTAATTAGTTCGACGGTCGATTTCAATTCAAGTTTTTTCATGATATGGTTTTTATGTGTCTCGACGGTGCGAATACTGATGTCCAATTTTTCACTGATCTCCCTGTTGATAAATCCTTCTGCAAAGAGCTTCAGGATTTCGATTTCGCGGGTGGTCAGTTGAACCGGGCCGCCCTGGGCGATAGAGTCATCCTCTTTGGCTTTTCGTACATAGCTTTTCAGGAGGACCCGGGCGATGGAATCGGCAAAAAACTCTTCGCCTTCATAAATGGTATGCAAGGCTTCGAGGAGTTCTTCACGCGAAGTGTTTTTAGGTAAGTATCCCCTGGCTCCGGCCTTGACTGCGTTGAAAATGAAATCTTCGTTGGTGTACATCGAAAGGATGAGCACCTTCATGCCGGGATAGAGCTCGGTGACACGTCTGGTGATCTCGATTCCGGTTGTATCGGGAAGCGAGATGTCGAGAATGAGAATATCAGGTTGTTCGAGCGATATCTTTTCAAAACACTCTTTGCCGGTTGATGCTTCACCCAAAATGGATATTTCGGGAGAACTCATCAATAAGGCCTTGATACCGTCACGAACCAACTGGTGGTCATCCACGAGGAAAATTCTGATCTCCATGAGGTGTGATTATAGGTGCTTTTACTGTAATGGTCGTGCCTTTCGCGGGCAGGGAAATAATTTCGATCTGACCTTCCAACAAGCTGGCACGTTCCCGCATGTTATGGATGCCGTTTCCTCCCTCTTTTCCCGCAATGTCGGTTTTAAAACCCTTTCCGTCGTCGCGGATGGTTAATATCAGATTGTCGGTGTCGCGGTTGAGGGTGATCCAAACACACTGGGCTTCAGCATGTTTGACAATATTGCTGAGCGCTTCCTGGGTCAAACGGTAAATATAGGTTTTGACTTTTTTATCGACTTTCTCGAAATCGCCCTTGGCTTCAAAGTGAATGTTCAATCCGCTCAACTCCTCGGTATCAAGGAAGAGATTTCGAAATGCAATGACCAGTCCAAAGGCTTCCAGTACCGAAGGCATCAGGTTGTTTGAGATACGTCGCACTTCATCGATAATCTGATCCAGATACTTCTTTAACTCAATGATGGAATTCTTGATCTCCCGGGTATCCTGATATAGCAGTCCTTCAAGCCTCAGTTTGATGGCGATAAGAAGTTGCCCGATACCGTCATGGAGTTCCCTTGAAAGCCGCTGTCGTTCCATCTCCTCAGCATCAATCACCGATCGCATTCGGCCGAACCGCTCTAACTGCAGCTCCTTGGTCTTTTCACGGATTTGATGGGCCATGATATTGAACGACTCTGTCAACATCCCGATCTCATCGCGTGTGGTGACCGGAAGATCCGATGAATAGCGGCCTTCGCCTAAACTTACCGCTGCATCTTTTAACTTTATCAGAGGTTTGGTCACCCGTTTCGACATGAACAAGATGATACTAAAAAAGATCAAGGCCAGGACCAGACTTGAAACCGGAATGAAAAAATAGTGGATAGGCGCCGGATAATCCGCTGTTTCCCTGATGTTTTCGCCCAACATTCCCAGCCATTGAAGAGAAATGATGTTGATGAAAAGCAGGGCGGCAATGAACGGAAATACAAAGTAGAGTACAAGCTTCCAGCGGATGGATATTTTTTTCATAACTTTTGGCTACTTTTGACGCCAAGGCACAAACATACTAAATTTCTACATCCATGAAGCGTGGTACCTGCCATGAATCAAGTGAAAAACATCCTGAACGGGTGATCGGAAGAGACCGTTACAGGTTTGGCGCAAGGATCTTTACACTTAAAAATCCTGGCATTGTCTTTCTTCTGTTCGTTCTGATGGCCGGTCTGTCGCTGTATCCCGGAAAGGCTCGGTCACAACCCAAAACTGTGACATGGTACCAGGATCCTGCCTCCCTGCCTCCCGATCTGCCGGTCACCATCAGACACCTTACCGCGAAGGTGCGGTTCGAACCCGTTAACCATCTTGTTTCAGGACAGGCTGATTTTACAGTCATTCTCAACCGCCACCCGGTCGATTCCATCCTTTTTTATACCCCATCCTTCGAAATATTTTCTGTGAAAATTGATGGTCAGGAGTTTCCATATCACTTGAACGGAAATTTTCTGGTGATCGAAACCAGTGAGACAGGGCAGCTTTTACAGGATAAATCAGCGCAACCGGGATTGACGCACAAAAAAGCACAAGTTCTTCACCCAAAACAGGATAGTTCTTCGCGTGAATCCGTGATCTCCATCGTTTATCAGGCGAGACCGGCAGCAGGATTGATCTATTTTATCGGATGGACCCCGGAGGAACAGGGGAAACGAAAACAAATCTGGGCTCACAGGCCCCACGGATGGCTTCCATATCTTGAAGGACGCATCACGATGGATCTGCATGTGACATTCGACCGGAGTTATAAGGTTTTTTCCAATGGTGAACGAATCGGGGTGGTGGATAATACAGATAACACCCGAACCTGGCACTATGCCATGACCCGCAACCATCCCTTTTTCTCGACCGCCCTGGTAATCGGAGATTACGATTTTGTTCAAAGCAAAACATCCGGTGGAACTCCGCTCGAATTCTGGTATTATACGGGAAAGGCCGACCGCGTTCCGGTCACCTATAAATATACCGAAAGGATGTTTGATTTTTTCGAGGAGGAGATGGGCGTCGGTTATCCCTATCCGGTTTACCGGGAGGCCCCCGTTATCGATTATATGTATGGAGGGATGGAAACCACTACCAGTACGGTTTTCGGCGACTATATGCTGATCGATCCACGAGCCTGGTGGCAACGAAACTACGTTAATGTCAACGCCCATGAGCTGGCGCATCAATGGTTCGGAAACTATATCAGCCATTTTGTCAACCGCGATGTCTGGCTTACCGAGAGTTTCGGAACCTATTATGCCAAGATGTTTGAACGTTCTGTTTATGGTGAGGATTACTATCAGAATATCAGAAACGATGAGATGGCAGCGGCGTTCGAAGCATCAAAAAACAACGATTATCCCGTCGGAGGCAGTCAGGGCGGGGTTCAGCGGATTTATCAGAAAGGTTCGCTGGTGCTTGACATGATGCGTACCGTTATGGGTGAGGAAGGATTCCGTAAAACCATTCGTCATTACCTGACAAAATACGGATTCAACAGCGCCGAGACCCATGATTTTACACGCTGTATCTATGAGGCAACAGGTAAACCCTATAATTGGTTCATCGACCAATGGATTCTTCGTGGAGGGGAGCCAGTTTACCAGGTTGCCGATTCGACGGTCATAGGCCCGGATGGTGTGAAAAATCTGCAGATCCGGGTTTCGCAGATCCAGGTTGTTGATGAATTGAAAGGACTATTTAAAATGCCGATTACCCTGGAAGTGTGTTATATAGATGGCTCGAACGATTCATTAACGGTTTGGGTGGATAAAGCTTACCAGGAGTTCCTAATACCGAATCCCAGGAACAAGGAGATCGATTTTGTACTCTTCGATCCAAACCGGAAGATTCTTAAAAAACTAACCTATCCCAGGTCGCCCGAAAGGTTGTTTGCGCAGGCGCAGCGGGCCAAAAGCATGATCGACCGGTACGATGGCTGGATCGGTTTACGTGAAGCGGCAGGCGAAGTAAAGGCCCGGTATCTGATTAAAAGTTTTTACAACGAACAATTCTGGCTTATTAAAGCCGAAATCCTGAAACAATTGGCTGAAACGAATACCCCGGAAGCTGTCGAAGTATTCCGCCAGGCTCTTCACGATCCCGATGCCAATGTGAGGAAGGCAGCGCTGCAGAATCTGAAAAAGATTCCCGACATGCTGCAATCATCAGTCGAAGCCATGCTTTCTGATTCAAGTTACCTGAATGTAGAACTTGCCCTGGATGCGCTGTGCACCTCTTTTCCGGAAGGAACAACCTACTATTTAGAGCAAACTAAAGAGATGGAAGGCTGGAGGGGAAAAAATATCAGAATGAAATGGCTTGCCATTGCCATTGCGTCAGGGAAAAGAGAATATTTGGGTGAATTGACCGGATATACCGGGCCGCGATATGAATTTGAGACCAGGATCAATGCTTTCAGGACCCTGAAACGGTTGAACTACAAGGATCCGGTAACCCTTGAAAATGCAGAACATGCGGGCAAACATTGGAACAATAAGCTGAGCAGTGCAGCCAGAGAATATTTGAAAGAGTAAGAGTTGTAAAATCGAATCCCGACATCTGAACCTTATATTATGAGTACTTCCAGAAAAATTTTTACACGTGCCATATACCTGGTCTCCTTTGTGAGTCTTTTCACCGATATTGCCAGTGAAATGCTCTACCCGATAATGCCGGTTTATCTTAAATCGATAGGTTTTTCGGTGTTGATGATCGGGATACTGGAAGGCGTCGCAGAGGCCACAGCCGGTATCAGCAAAGGATATTTTGGACATCTTTCGGATACCATGCAAAAAAGAGTACCCTTTATCCGGACGGGATATTCGTTGAGCGCCCTGTCGAAACCGATGATGGCATTATTCACGTTTCCACTGTGGATCTTTTTTGCCCGTACCCTCGACCGCTTCGGAAAGGGGATCCGTACCAGCGCCCGCGATGCCCTGCTCAGTGATGAAACCACGAAGGAGCATAAAGGGAAAGTCTTCGGATTTCACCGGTCAATGGATACTGTAGGAGCAGCAATCGGTCCCTTGCTTGCACTGATTTATTTAGAGTTTAATCCTGGATACTACCCCGCATTGTTTTTTATTGCCTTTATTCCCGGACTCATTGCCATCGCCTTGACGTTTTTACTCAGGGATAAAAAAAAGCCACCAGCCAATCCGGGCGAAGCAAAAGGAACGGGTTTCTTTTCCTATCTCAGGTACTGGAAAAAAGGGACCCCAGAATTTCGCTACCTTGTTTCCGGATTGCTGATATTCACACTGTTCAACAGTTCCGATGCATTCCTGCTGCTGGCGCTAAAAGAACAACATCTCACCGATACCATGATGATCGGGGTTTATATTTTCTACAATCTGATATATGCCCTGTTCTCTTACCCCATCGGCGTTTTAGCCGATAAAATCGGATTGAAAACCATGTTGATCACAGGTTTATTGATTTTTTCGCTGGTTTATTCTTTTATGGGATTTGTCACCGCGTTATGGATGTTCGGCATGCTTTTTTTCCTTTATGGAATTTATGCAGCATGTACCGAAGGCATTTCAAAAGCGCTGATCTCGAATTTGGCAGCCAAATCGGATACGGCTACAGCCATTGGCTTTTATAACAGCGCCGCCAGCATCTGTACCATGTTATCGAGTAGTCTTGCCGGATTCCTGTGGTTTACCATTGGACCCGCTGCAATGTTCCTTATTTCAGGGATAGGCGTGCTGTTAACAGCGCTGTATCTCATCCTTGTTTTCAGATCAAAGGGTCAGGTCAGGATCAACCGGTCGGAATAAGAGATCGACTGTCGACAGGAAAGCAGCAACCCTGGCTCGAATCCGGTATTATCTTTAATCCTTTCCGGTGAGTTTAATAAATATTCTCAGCGTTTCGGTAGCCCGGTTTGTTCATATACCAGTCGGGATATTGAACTCCTGAGGATTGTGCCCATGCTGCAAAATGCAGATAGGTTTGTACAATGTCGGCCTTTTCAATGGGATATTCAAAGTCGATCGGGACTTCCATGGCCCAGGGCAGGTTTGTCTTCGAACGGTAGTAGAAATTCTGCGACGGATCCGAACCATCATCTTCCGAACCGAAATAGACGGTGTTTGCCAGCTCAGTCGGCGGATGGTCTTTCAAATGGACCTCCTTTCCACGGTCCTGATTCACAAAGATAAATGGGTTATACGGCGGGGTTCCTATGCTCTCCTGTGGATTTGACAGATGAACCGTCACGGTTTGAACCTGGGTCTGAACGGTATATCCTCCGTGGACGGTGTTGATGATGGCGCCGCCCAGCAGCGTATTCACGGCATCGACTGGGATAATCACGGTATTCAGCGTATGGCCACTTTCAAATCCCTTAGGATCAAAATGAACCGCTGTTCCTACTTTAATGCAGCCGGTCACGCTTTCGATGTTGGTTGGCGATGTGCTTAATGCAACTCCAAATCCGTTGTCATACGATGCCCCGGCTGCCTTGATCTTGAATTTGGCAATGAGGTCAACTACCTTGTTTTGTGCATTGGTAACGATCTTATAATTGAAATTCATCACCAGATCATTACAGTCATAATCACCGTACGCAGGCCACAAATCCTCGAAAGTGTAAGTGGCAAAATCAACCTCGTTGGGATAGTACGAGTTAAAAGCACGGGTAGGATCAGTTGGATAGGCATCAAGATCGTCGGGAACCCCGTCGCCGTCGGTATCGATAATGGATGGAGAGACGATCGTTATAACCAGGATCTTGGTATCGGTACCGGCGCTGTTGGAGGCAGTGAGGGTAACATTGGTAATGCCTGCCGCTGTCGGAATACCACCGATAACCTGGGTGGATGGGTCGAACGATAGTCCGGCGGGCAAGCCGGTAGCCTGATAGGTTATGGGTTCTGTTCCGGTGGCGGTGACTGTGTAGCTGAAAGGCTGATTTTTCGTCCCGGAGGCGGTCAGCTCACTCGTGATTTTTGGTGCCTGAATGCCTTCATTGATAGTGATTACCAGAATCTTGGTGTCATTTCCATATTCGTTGTCGGCAGTCAGGGTCACGTCGAAAACACCGGTCTGGTTCGGCGTTCCATTGATTTTGTGGGTCGCCGGATCAAAGTAGAGTCCCGAAGGCAAGCCGGTTGCATTATAGGTTTTTGGATCTGACCCGGATGCCATGATTGTATAGGTTTCAAATTGCTGTCCGGCAGTTCCGGATGCGGTAAGTTGGCTGGTAATGGAGGGCGGAGTTCCCACGGTCAGAACAAGGGTTTTGTTGTCGGTACCTGCATTGTTGGTAGCCGAGAGCGGAATGTTATAGGTGCCGGCTGTAGTGGGAGTTCCGGTAATTTTATGAGTTCCGGGATCAAAGGTCAATCCCGATGGCAGATTTGTCGCGCTAAAGGTAATCGGCGTCGTTCCTTCGGCTGTGATTTCATATGTGAACGATTGATTTACAGTCGTTTTTGCGGAAAGCTGGCTGGTGATCACCGGGGGATAGGAGGGGGTAATGACCGAGAACACCAGTATCTTTGTATCTGTTCCAACCATATTGTCAGCCACCAGCGTAATGTTGGTCGTACCTGGTACTGTCGGTGTTCCGCTGATGGTATGGGTGGTAGGATTATAGGTCAGTCCGGCCGGCAAATTGGTAGCCGAATAGGTGATGGGATCGGTTCCTGTGGCAGTAATTACATAAGGCGTTATAGGTGTTCCAACAGTCCCGGCAGCGTTCAGAGAACTGGTAATGGTGGGCTTGATTGGAGCGCTGCAGTCCTGAACCGGGATCATGATCCCGGAGGTGTGCTTGGTCACATTCGGGCCATAACTTCCATTTTGAGGATTAAAGTTGGTCGACCATAAATCGATATAACCTGTCAACGCGCAACTTCCCGATGTTTGGCTCTTCCCTGAGCCGGTGGCATGAATCTGAGAACCTTGCGATGACGGTCCGGCAACATTTCCCTGGATTTTAAAAGTTCCGGTCTCAATCAGGCTTTGTAATCCGAGACTTCCGTAACCCTGTCCGCTGAAACTGATTTCGCCGGTCACTTTCAGATAGGCATTGGGGCCATTGACCAATCCGGGATTAGCTACGCTTCCCGTAACAATCTGCATGGCGGTACTTTTAGTACTTGTCACATACATCTGACAATAATTCTTGATGATTCCGCCGTCCTGTGTCTGGGCATCGCCCACACAGGTGAGGTGATAGTTATTGATCAACAATCCTTTAACATTCAAATTATTGCTGAAAGTTAGATTGCCATAATTCTGAACGATGGATCCTTCCATTATATTAAAAGTCTTATTCGTTCCACACTGTGCAAAATTTAGGCTCCCGAAATTGTCGATGTCAGCGTAGGTTGTACTGGCCGGAACTTTGGCAGTACCCGTTGGCGAGATGATCAGCATTCCCGAACCACTGAGTGTGGTGATGTTGGCAGATCCGCAAATCCTTAAAATACCTCCCGTGTTGATGGTCACCTTCAGCGGATCGATGTACTTTCCCTGTTTGACTACATAGGTCTGTCCGGAATTGATGGTGTAAGTTCCTGAAGTATTGATGGGAGTTCCGGTTTCGCAATCGTTCCCATAGGTTGAAGAGACTGACTTCAGGGAGCCGAATTGATAGGTAAGCTTGTTCCCGGAGAGAGGCACAGCAACAAATTCATTGTTCCCGGTGGCGGATATTTTTCCGATGAAAAGCTCTTTTAACCGCGATGGAACTCTTAATACTGTCTTATACTGAAAGTTGGCATCGGTTGCACCGGTTGCAATAAGCTTACCGTCAAGGGCAGGATCTCCTTGATAAACCTGGATGACAAAGAGAGATTGATTACCCGGATTGGCGACAGAAATGGTTGCTTCGAGGTTGATGAAGTTGTCGAACCTGAAATCAGAAGCGACTTTCAGATCAGTAAATTTCGTGGGAGTGACGGGATCATCATTGATATTTTTTCGACATCCGGTCGGAAGGATCATCATTCCGGCTATGACCATCCAAACCAGAATTGTCAGGGATCCAAATCTTTTTTTCATGGGTTTATGGTTTTAATACAAGTATTCACATGAAATACCCATTATAACATTTGTTTTTGTGCAATCTGGTTCAAATGTGCATTTCATTGCAAAATATTTACTGTAAGCAAAAATAATCCCTTTTCAATTATAAATCAATTATTAGTTTGTTTTTGTGTTCATATAATTCGTAATTGAATATTAAAAAGGTGTTTTTGTATCCTCTTTGCCCGGAAATGAAAAAAAAGAGCGGCCTTTTGAGCCGCCCTTTTCAAACCCACAGAAAACAAAAGATTATTTAGCCGGTTTGGTATAAATTTGAGCCGGATCACGGTATCCACTCAGGTTTTCATACCAGTCGGGATATAAGGTTCCGCCCGATTCTGCCCAGGGTCCGAATTTAAGGTGTCCGTAAACGATCTGCACCAGTTCCCAGGTGTAGTCAAACTTTTTGGGGATACATATGGCCCAGGGTAAATGATTGTCTTTGGTTTTGAAATAGCGACCGGCTGCAGGATCTGAACCATCGTCACCGGTTCCGAATAAACTGGTATCGAAAAGCGAGGTCGGAGCATAGTCGGGAAGATGAACTTCAACGCTACGCTGCATATCTTTAATGATGAAAGGATTGTACGGTGGTTGTCCGACCGCAGCCTGATCCTGTGGCGTCGCAAAGTGGAGGTTGATCCGGATGGTATCGGAGACTCCGTAAAATCCGTCGTTCTGCGTATTGTAAAAGGTGCCGCCTACACGGTTGATCACGTTCTCAGCATTATCCCAGCCTATGACAACTGCCTTTTCCTGGTTGTTTTCCACGCCGTTTGAGGCCAGACTGATGTATCCGAAACGAAGATCGGTACCGGTCACCGACTCGACTGCCTGCGGAAGGACCCCGTCAAACTGCCAGCCGAAACCGTTCTGCAGGAAAGCACCAACGGCGCGAACATAAAACGTGGGTTTCACGTCAACCACTTTATTATGGGCATTGGTGATATACCAGTAATTGCAATCAATTACCTGGTCGTTCATGTCATAGTCGCCCTTCGAAGGCCATAAATCTTCAAAAGCCAGGGAGCCGAACTGGTCTTTTGCAGGCCAGTAGTTATTGTAAGCACGGGTTGGATCATCGGGATAATCGTCGAGGTCATCAGGTACCCCGTCACCGTCGCGGTCGTCGGTTGGAGGATTGTCAGGCTGATTTCCGACCGGATTACAAGCCGAAACCGGGATGATAACAGTGGTGTTGGCAATCTTCTTCAAGGTCGCTCCGTTTTTGAAATTGTCAGGATAGGATCCGTTAACCAGGGTTCCGTTGGGAGTGAGCATTTCGATAGGTCCATCGATATATTTATTCCCGTTTATACGCACACTGTTGGTGGCTTTAATTACGTTGGTGCTACCCTTGCCAGTCACATCGTTGTTCACGATCAGGTCGGTGCACATCAGCATCGATTTGTTTTTCAAAGTAAGGTTTGCCCCTCCATTTACGGTGGCACCCGTGTATGCCCTGATAAATCCGGCATCGGAGGTGTAGGTCACATTATTGAAGTTGATGCTCTGATGACTAATGATGGCACACTCATTATAGACGATACTGTTGTTGAAGTTGATGTCGCCTGAAACTTCAATCAAACCTTCGTTGGTTACCTTATTGATCACATTCCATTGGCCGTTGTTGATGTTCAGGGTACCCGTGTTCAGCAGTTCACTTTTACTGCCGTTCATATTATAAACCCCGTTAATGGTCATGGTTCCGAAATTCTGAACCAGGTCGTTGGGGTTGAAATTGGCATTGATGACCATGGTTCCATAATTGACCACCTGGGCAGTCTGGTTCAGGTTGAAGGAACCGATGGTAGCAGTTGAATTGGAGTAAACAGTGATCAGACAGTTTTTATCCATGCTTAAAGAACCGATAGAGGCATTTCCCCCGGCAGTGATAATCAGGTTTACATCATTATTTCCTTTCGGCGCCATGCTAATTGTTCCGTTAAAGGTCCCACATATCTTCAGGGTGCCATCGGTGATCGAGATGCTTCCGCTGTAGGAAGTGGTGATACAATAGGTTTTTCCGTCGTTAATCGTGAAGGATCCTCCAGTGGGATTTCCGTCACAACCGGTTCCGCAGGTTGGATCGGCTGCCGTATTGTGCGACTTAAACCCGCTTTTTTTCGTCTCTTTGAACGTGTAGGTCATGGTTTCGGCTACAGCCATGTTTGTAATCTGAACCGTGCCATCACCCGATTTCATTTCAAAATACAACTCCTTCAAAGCGGTCGGGATTCTCAGACTCGACACAAATGGGAAATTGTAACCAGCCGATCCGACGATCAATGTACTCCCGCCATCCAATGGATTTCCGTTGTAAACCGTGATCTTCGATAAAAGTCCAATCTGTGATGGCATGTCAACAGCCAGGGAGAGGTTGATAATTCTTGAAGTCTCCCAGTCGAATGATTCCGGCACTTTCAGATCTTCCATCTTTTTAATGTAGGTCGGATCTGTGGAGGGTTCCTTGTGGCAGGATGAAAAAGCAAAGACCATGAATATGGTCAAAAACAGTGAATAAATGTTTATTGATCTCATAAACCGTGGGTTTTTAGTGTTTCGATGCAAAAGTATAGGTGCTATGATGACTACACAAGCAGAAATTTGTATATGTCCGTCCTAAACTCGTATCTGTCGGAAAAATCAACCGTTTTGTTTTTAGCCCGAATCCCGTTGGGTTCACCTGCTATATAAATAGCGAAAAATCGGAAGGAATCCGTATCAGTCCATAAAAATTTCTGACGAACATAATTCTCATGAATATAATGTTTTATCCTGTATCAGTATCCTGTGGTTGACAACCCCTAAGGCGTTCTTACAAACAAGCTGGCGCATATGAAATAATCGTAAATTTGCAACCGGAATTTCAGGTGTCGGTTATGCATTTCCACGACGGTTTACCCGCAAATTTTTGGGTATAATTTACGAAATGAATGGGAATGACTGATATGATCGCGAAAATCCATTTTAATCAAAGGAATAGTTTATTGGAAAAAAAGACAGTGCTGGTCGGGTTAAGCGGTGGTGTTGATTCGTCGGTCGCCGCCTGGTTGCTCAAAGAACAGGGTCACCGGGTAATAGGGGTGACCATGGCGCTCTGGGACGGGCGTTATCAGCCCAGCGGGAAGCATGCCTGTTATGGTTCCGATGAGGAAGAGGAAATCAGGGAAGCAAGAGAAGTAGCGCAAAAACTTGGTATTCCTTATCATGTCTTTAATTGTGCGGCCGAATATAAACAAGCCGTCTTGTCCTATTTCAGGAAGGAGTATCTTGCCGGCCGCACACCCAATCCCTGTGTTCAGTGCAACCAGTTGATAAAGTTCGGACTGCTGCCCCAAATGGCCTTGAAAAGCGGGATTTCATTCGATTTTTTTGCAACAGGTCATTATGCCCGCGTTGAATATAATGAATCATCCCGGCGTTTTATCCTGAAAAAGGGGGTGGATCCGAAAAAGGATCAAACCTATTTTATTTACAGGCTTTCACAAGAACAACTTGGATCGGTCATGTTTCCGGTAGGTGGATTTTTCAAGCATGAAATCAAAGAACTGTCAAGAAAAGCCGGCATCACGGCCCCTGACCTCGAAGAGAGCCAGGATTTTTATGGCGGCGATTATAAAGATCTTTTGGATACAGAAGACCATCCGGGTGAAATTGTGGATTCCGGTGGAACCATTCTGGGATATCATAAAGGAATCTGGAACTATACGATCGGTCAGCGGAAAGGATTGGGAATCGCTTACGCGGAGCCGCTGTACGTACTCCGTCTCGATACAACATCCAACAGAGTGATCGTGGGAACACGAAGGGAAACGTACAAGACATCATTTTTAGTTGAAGACCTCAACTGGATTGCCATCACGGAGTTAGATCATGAAATGGAATGTAAAGCCCGTATCAGATCGGCCCAGAAAGAGCATGAAGCCCGGATCGAACCAGCCGGCGACGGCCTGGTGCGTGTGACATTTTTTCATCCCAACGATTCGATTGCCCCCGGACAAAGCGCGGTTTTTTATCAGGACGATCTGGTTCTGGGAGGGGGAATAATTAAAGAGACGATAAGACTAAAATCCTGATGCCGGATTCGCTACATGTATGACTCAAAATAAATGTCTGATTATGATGCCGTGGAAGATCGTGGTTTTATTCTCTTGTGTTCTTGGATGGATGGGCTTGTCACATGCCCAAAACGGATCGGTTAGCGCGAAGGATCTCAGGGAATATGTTACCTTTCTCGCCTCTGATTCGTTGAAAGGTCGTAAACCCGGATCGCCGGAAATGATGACTGCCGCGAATTTCATCCGGGATCATTTTCGTAAATCCGGACTGACAATGGCAGGGGAGGATGGGTTTCAATGGTTTGAGATCGTAACCGACGTTGAGTTAGGAACCCAAAACGATATCAGTTTTGAAGGATTTCATGCAGTACTGAAAAAAGAGTTTATTCCCCTTTCGTTCTCCTCGGCCGCGACGGTGAATGCCCCTCTGGTATTTGCCGGGTACGGTTTTGATATTGATACCGACAGTCTGAAATGGAACGACTTTTCAGGAGTGGAGGTCAAAGGCAGGTGGATCATGGTTTTTCGGGCTGATCCCGATCTGGATAATCCCGACAGCAGGTTCATACCGTATAGCGATATCAGGAGTAAGGCGCTCACAGCAAAGGATCACGGGGCAGCCGGCATTTTTCTGGTGACACCAGCCGGTTTGGAAAAAGAGGATAAACTGATGCCGTTGGTGATTGAAAATAATGAAGTAACAGCCGGAATCCCTGTTTTTAGCATTACCCGTGATTTAGCCAATAAGATGTTGAAAAAAAGCGGGGTTACACTCGACAGCCTAGAGCGTGCACTTGTAGGCGGTAAGAAACCACGCAGTTTTGAAACCGGGTTGACAGTGAATGCGGTCGCCGATGTAATCCAAAAGAGGGAACGCACGGCAAATGTCGTCGCCATACTACAGGGATCGGACCCTGTTTTAAATCAGGAGTGCCTCGTCGTTGGCGGCCATTACGATCATCTTGGGTATGGGGGTCCAGGTTCGGGATCACGTATGCCCGATACCAACGCGATCCACAACGGCGCTGATGATAATGCTTCCGGAACGGCCATGGTGATGGCTCTTGCAAAGCATTTCGGAGGCCAAAAAGGAGGTTTGAAGAGAACCCTTATCTTTGTGGCATTCAGCAGTGAAGAGATCGGATTACTGGGATCTAAATATTTCGTGAACCATCCCCCGGTTGGAATCAAAGAGATCAAAGCCATGTTTAATTTCGATATGGTCGGCCGGTTTGACAAGGAAAAGAATTCTATTTCCGTCAGTGGTACGGGAACCTCGGCTGAAGGTGATTCAATTTTGAAAATAGTGGAAACCGGATTGCCATTTAAAGTGGTACACGCACCAGACGGCTATGGGCCCTCAGACCATGCAGCTTTTTACTCATCCAATATTCCGGTATTCTATTTTAACACAGGGGTTCACACCGATTATCACACCCCATTCGATGATACCGAAAAACTCGATTTTGCTTCCGAGAAACAAATAGGCGATTTTGTTTCCTCTCTGATTGAGATGGTAGCCCGGCAGCCTGTGTCGCTAACCTTTAAGGAGTCTGGAAAAAAGGAGAGCAGTTTCCGGTCGGGCCGGCGGCTTAAGGTCACGCTGGGAATCATGCCTGATTTCGCGGGCACAGAAAAAAAAGGACTTCGTGTTGACGGGGTTACAAAAGGTGGTCCGGCCGACCGGGGAGGATTGCTGAAGGGGGATATCATTACCGCGATAAACGGACTTCAGGTTGGAAATATATATGAATATATGTCGCGGTTGCAAAAACTAAAACATGGGATGACGGTAAATGTTGAAGTGATCCGCGAGGGTAACAATGAGGTACTTATAATACAACTATAACATGGATTCCTTTTTTACTCAGGTCTTCTTCCTCAAATTTGTGAAATTCTGTATCGTAGGATTCTCAGGTGTCTTCGTCGATTTCGGGATCACTTTTTTCTGTAAGGAGATCCTAAAAATTCAGAAATATATCTCCAATTCCCTGGGTTTTGTGATGGCCGCCTCGTCAAATTATATCATGAATCGCATCTGGACCTTTCACAGTACCAATCCGAATGTGGCGCTGGAGTTCACAAGATTTTTCCTCATTGCACTGATCGGACTGGCTATAAATCTGTTGGTCATCTGGGCCATGACCGGAAAGTTTAAAGTCAACTTTTACCTTTCCAAACTTGTTGCCACCATCATTGTGACCCTTTGGAATTTCCTGATCAATGCGTATTACACTTTTGTCTGACCAAGCAGATGACAGGGGTCAATCCTGATAACTTTTGGTCATGGAAGTGGGAATGACGATAATGAAATCGGCTTTCCGGGCGTCATTTTTCGAGAGGGTGTCGATATTGGCCTGCTCCAGGCAGGTAATGGTCAGCAGTTTCACATCGTAGCTTGTTTTTCGGATTGCTTGTTGAACATACCATACAATTCCCTGGTGGTTGTCGCTGTGATAAGAACCGTTGAAATGGAGAATTGCTTTTTCGGTAAATGCATTTTTCATGATGAAGTGCGACATGGTGGCGTCTTTGATAGCCTGTGCCTTGCCAAGGTTTGCGGTTAGGTGCGCGGGCATCCCGTCGCCAATATTTTTGGAAATGGACGCATAACATTCGAGCGTGTCGTAGTACTTGATCGGCAGAGAGGCAATGAGGCCGCGTTGTTGGGCATTGATGCTATCGAGTCCCTCAAACCCTTTCTGGTTCACCAGAGCTGCATACCTGCGGGGAATGTTGGTTGCAATGACACGGATACCTTTTTCACGCGCAAAATCAATGATGGGCGCATAATCGGTTTTATAGTTATTCCAAAGCTTGGCTTCTGCTTCGAAATCTTTTTTCCGGATCATTTTTGAGATGTACTCGTTGAGGAGAAGCTGGTTATCGGCTTCAAACATTTCAGCCCCCAGTATCATTTCTCCTTTTTTTTCGGCATAGAGATCTCGGGTAAGTTCCAGTTCCAGCCAATGACAAATTGAATTGTTATGGATCTCACCGAAAAAGATAATATCTGATTTCTTTGCGGCGTCAAGAATATCTTGATAATCAGCACGATTCCCTTTACCGTTAAAAATTTTGTAAGCGGGTTTGTCGCTCCTCATGGAGGTAAAAACCAATAAAAGCCCGGTTAGAATAATAAGTGAAGTTTTCCGCATTCCGAAATATTTTTCCGTTAATAATAATTAGTCAGTGGTTATTTCTTCTTCAGATCCCTAACGCTGAAGGAGAGAGGCAGCAGGTCGCTGATACTGTTAACGATGAAAACCGGACCCGTATCTCCGGCCATGATGACCCTGATATTCCGACCTGATTTGAGCTCAAATTCAAGAAGGGCCTGACGGCAGATACCGCAGGGAGTCACCGGCGAATCCACCCGAAAGTCTTCCGACCGTGCCGTGATGGCAATTGCCTCAATAGCGATATCGGGGTTGGCGGCCATGGCTGCAAATAACGCCGTGCGTTCGGCGCATGAACCGGCTGGGAAGGAGGCATTTTCCTGGTTGCTTCCCTTGAAAACAAAGCCGTTCATCAGTCGCAGGGCCGCTCCCACATGGTATCGGGAATAGGGGGCATAGGAAGCATCCGCAGCCGTCTTTGCCGTCGCTAAAAGCTCCCGGTCAGAAGCATTCAGCAACTCCGCAGATTCAAATTCCTGATAGGTAAACTTTTTTGTAAGTTCTTTCATGACGGGCTATTCAAGTGGATTGTCATCGTCTTCATCGCTACGGATAGGTATTTCAGGTTTCGGAGTATGGTACTTCCCGGAAAGGATCGCGTAATATTTGTCCTTGTCTTTAAGCACCCCTATTGCTTCGGCAATCTCCCGATCCTGATTCAGTGAAGCTTCGATTTTTCCCTTTTGAAAGTAATATCTGGTGACAATTTCCATCTTGAGAAGCTCTTTGATCTGGTCCCGGTACTTATTAAAATCCTCTTTTTTATTATCGGCCATTCGTTCTTTCAGATGAGTATACTCAGCCGAAATCGAGTCGAAACATTTTTCCCTTACGGCCTCTGATTTCAATTGTTCCAGCGCCCGCTCACTCCTTGTGGTGTAACTGTAATCCTTATCCTTTATAAAATCGAGGAATTGGTTATAAATGGTGTCGGAGATTTCGAAAAGACCTGCCGGGGGAATCACCGGGTGCTCGCGTTCAAAACGGGTAGCAAAATCGAAGATCAGGTACTTTGAGTAGAGGGTCAGCGCCAGATTGCTGAACCTGCGCGGTTCGGTCAACAGGTCAGGCTGAATTCCGCCTCCGTCATACACCGTCCTTCCGTTGCGGGTTTTGAAAGCGCTGATCAACGAATCCGGAATTTTTCCGAACGATCCATCCTTCTTTTTATGCTCATAGTCGATCGCCTGAATGCACCTCCCGCTTGGGATGTAGTACTTTGCAACGGTAATCTTGATCTGAGCGTTATAACTCAGCGGCACCACGTTCTGTACAAGCCCTTTACCAAAAGTTCTCTGACCGACGATGACCCCCCTGTCCAGATCCTGGAGGGATCCCGCTAAAATTTCACTGGCCGATGCGCTTTGGCGGTCAACCATGACTACGACCGGAATGTTCAGATCGACTGGAGGATTCATGGTGAAGTGGGTCCTGTTTTTGTCGGCCATTTTTCCTTTGGTGCTGACAATCTCCTGGCCTCTTTCAACAAAAAGGTTCGCGATATCGACTGCTTCATTGAGTAACCCGCCTCCGTTCCCGCGAAGATCGATGATGAGATCTTTGAGCTTATTTCCCTCCTTCAGCTTCATGAATGCCTGTTTCACCTCTTTTCCTGCATTCTGGGTAAATCCGGTCAGTTTAATATATCCCGTACCCTCCGCCAACATTCCGGAATAGGGAATATTGTCAATTTTAATGATCTCGCGGGTAATATTTTTTTCGATGATTCCGGATTCCCCGTCGCGCTCAATCCTTAAATGAATGACTGATCCCGACTGTCCTTTAAGAATGGAACTGACATCTTCATAAGATTTTCCGGAAGTGGATTTTCCGTTTAATTCAATGATCCGGTCGCCTGCTTTCAGTCCGGCTTTATGAGCAGGCGATCCTTCGTAGGGTTCGGAAATGACGACATAATTGCCCTGTTGATGGATCAAGGCGCCAATGCCCCCGTACTGACCGGTGGTAATGAACTTGTAATCTTCCACCTGCGATTCGGGGATAAAATTTGTATACGGATCCAACGACTCCAGCATCGCATCGATCCCGGTCTTGGTCAGGTCCCCCGGATTGATCTTATCAACATAATCGAGATCGAGTTCTTTGATCGTATTGGAAAAAATATCAAGATTTTTCATGATCTCAAAACCTTGCTGATCAGGTGCCTGCGCTGTTACGAGCTGGGCAGTCAAGGTTAACAGAAGGGTGAGGATAAAAATGAACTTTCTTGTTTTCAGACGGGATTCAAACATCACAAACTCCATAAAGTATATATTAAACTTTTATACAACATTCAGTTTCACCCGACCGATCGTTGACCGATCTCATCGGGCAGGTTTCAGGGTACCGGATCGTAGCCGCTTCCGCCCCAGGGGTGGCACCGTCCGATTCTTTTCAGGGTCAGCCAGCTTCCCTTGAATGGCCCGTGCCGGCTGATGGCTTCAATTCCGTAAGCCGAACAACTTGGCGTAAACCGGCAGGAAGGCATCAGGTAGGGCGAAATGGCAGCCTGGTAAAAACGAATCAGAAGAATGAAAAAACTACCCAGTAACTTTTTCATTTTCCTTAGTTAAACGCTGTAAAATTAAGATTATTTTTTCGCGGATCACCGCGTAGGATTCTATTTCTTTGGAAGTGTACAAGATGCAAACCAGCAAACGAAGGGATGAACGGGTGCAGAAATCGGTCAGGAGTTGTTTGTTTTGCCGGTAGGCTTCTTTGATCCGCCGTTTAACCAGATTCCTTTTTACGGCCGACCGGAGACAGGACTTTGGGATGGTCACCAGGATCTGAACCGGTACCGGAGCATCGGGAACAGGCATCCAGACTACCCTCAGGGGTCTAACATTAAATGTGAATCCCCGATCGAACAGCGTATCGATAGCCGATCTGTTTCCTAATCGTTCAGTTCTGGGAAAGGTGTATTTCATGTTGTAGGCGGGATTGCCCCGGGCCCTTAAGCGGCTACTTCTTTTTAGCCTCGTTTTGCAGAAACTGTTCGATTGCCAGTGTCATCGAAGGAGCATGCTGGGTAGGGGCTTCCACATTAAGCGTTAATCCTGCATCTTTGACGGCTTTGTGCGTCGAGTTTCCAAATGCTCCGATGGCAGTCGCGCCCTGAGTGAAATCTGGAAAATTCTTGAAAAGCGATTTTATCCCCGAAGGGCTGAAAAAGACCAGCAGGTCGTAATGGGTGATGTCGATGTCGGAGAGATCACTGGCAAGAGTCTTGTAAATAATGGCTTTTTTATACTGAATCTTATTTTCTTCCAGCATCTTGGGGATCTCCTGTTTGTGAATATCGGAGCAGGGCAGCAAAAATTTATCGTTCTTATGTTTCTTGATCAGTTCGATCAGGTTGGCATAATTCTCTTTACTGTGGAAGATCTTTCTTTTACGGAATTGAACATATTTCTGGAGATAATAGGCAGTGGATTCGGAGATGCTGAAATACTTCATTGTTTCAGGAACTTCAACGCGCATCTCCTTACAGATCCTGAAATAATGATCAACTGCATTCCGCGAAGTAAAAATCACTGCTGAGTAATCAAGGATATTAATACGATCCTTGCGAAAGTCCCTGGCAGGAATTCCTTCAATCATAAAGAACTTCCGAAATGTAATATTTACATTGAATTTCCTTGCAATTTCGCCGTAGGGTGATTTTTCAAAATCGGTCGGCTGAGGTTGGGAAACCAGAATATTCTTAATTTTCAAGGTACTACAGTGTTAATGTTCGACATCCCGAAACCCTTACAATGACTGATCATTTAGAAGATCAACAATAATTTTACAAGAATAAAAACCGGTAAAATTTCGAGGCTGCAAAGATACACAAATAAAAATAAATACGAAAACTTGGTCAGATTCATTCCGATAAAAAAACCTCTCACAAACCTAAACAACAACAACAACCCCGCAACCAACAGGTTCAGGTACAATAGCTTTACATCTGAAATGAAAAGGAATGGAATCATGAAAATGAGAAGCACCGGCCCGGCAATCATGGAGATGATCAGCAGGTTAATCTGGTAATTCAGGGTGGTTTCGCGGGTCTTGAAAACCGTTCCAAGGAACCAGATTAAGCTCATTTTCAATGTATAATACCCTATGACCAGGAGGTTGAGGATACCGAAAAAGGTCAGGTCATCCAGACTCCTAATTCTGAACCCTGCCAGATGAAGATTGATTTCATAAAGCAGGAGGGAGAACATAAGTATATATACCACACTATAAGTCAGGGTGAATCTTTCTGTCATGATATCCCCGTCGCGGAGCAACTGATTAACATTACGTTGGGAAAACGGTGCCTTGAACATCTGTTGAATGCGCTTGGAATAGAAAACCTGAGTCCAGGCAATCAACGCCAGGCAGATCAGGATGATGACCAGGATCCAGTCGGGCGGATTTTTAGTCGCTGGTGTGATGTGGAAGGAATCGGGGTGGAGTTGATGGGCGGTGAAGAGGGTAGGGGAATACTCGGGAAGCGGCCTTTGAAGGCTTTGAATTTCGACGGTCGTATCATGAGCGGACTGAATATTATGCATGGCTGACGGGGTCCTGCTGTTGCAGCATAAAGTAGTTCCACAGGGGGTCATCGGGGGGATCCGCTTGAACGACCAAGGGTTCTTTCTTCACGGGATGAATGAACCGGATTGTACGCGAATGCAGATGTATAAAACCTCCCGGATTGGACCTTGGATAACCGTATTTCAGATCGCCTTTAACCGGACAACCCAGGGCGGCTAATTGTGCCCTGATCTGATGATGACGCCCGGTGAGAAGTTGAATTTCGAGGAGGAAGTATCGGTCGCTTGCACCGGTAACTTTGTAGATAAGTTCGGCAGTCTGAGCATCGGTCACTCGCCGGTCATAAACGTACGACTTATTCTGCTGCTCGTTTCGCACAATATACTGTTTCAGATGTCCTTCCGGTTCGGGTGGCTTGTTGGCGACTACGGCCCAGTATGTCTTTTGAATCTCTCCGTCGCGAAGCATCCTGTTTAGGCGGGCAAGGGCTTTTGAGGTCCGGGCAAAGATCAGGGCCCCGCTGACGGGCCGGTCGAGCCTGTGAACGACGCCAAGAAACACCGCACCGGGCTTCTGAAACTTATCTTTCAAATACTTTTTTAAAAGGTCACTTAGAGGTTCATCACCAGTCTTGTCCCCCTGCACGATATCGGAAGGCCGTTTATTGAAAAGGATCAGGTGGTTATCAATATAAAGGATATTCCGGTCAATACTGTTCCTTCTCATTTGGAAAGTCAAGAGTTTTCACATCCCTGATATAGGTATTGACGGCACCGCGAACTTCTTCCGACAGGTTGTGATAGCGGCGCAGGAAGCGAGGCGAGAACTCCATCGTAATTCCAAGCATGTCATGCAGCACCAGTACCTGGCCATCAACCCATTTCCCGGCCCCGATCCCGATAATCGGAATTTTAATTTCGGAGGTCACTTTTTGTCCCAGCAAAGCAGGAATTTTTTCCAGAACTATGCCAAAACAACCTGCTTTTTCGAGAATATGGGCATCCTCAATCAGCTTTGCCGACTCTTCTTCGCTGGTCGCCCTTACTACATAGGTGCCAAATTTATGGATTGATTGCGGGGTCAGTCCCAGATGGCCCATCACCGGAATCCCGGCCGAAAGGATTCGGTCGACCGACTCAAGCACCTCCCTGCCACCCTCCAGCTTAACGGCATCGGCGCCCGTCTCCTTCATGATCCGGATCGACGAGTTCAGGGCCTCCTTAGAGTTTCCCTGATAGGTTCCAAAAGGAAGGTCGATTACCACTAGTGCCCTCTTTACTGCCCTTACCACCGAGGCCCCATGGTAAATCATCTCGTTGAGGGTGATGGGTAACGTCGAACTGTGACCGGCCATCACGTTGGAGGCGGAATCACCCACCAGGATGACATCAATTCCCGTACTGTCAAGAATTCGGGCAAACGAATAATCGTACGCAGTCAACATGGCGATCTTTTCACCCTTTATTTTCATCTCCTGAAGAATATGGGTGGTGACCTTGGTCACATCTCTAAACGATTTTGATAGTGCCATATTTGTGATTTGAATGAGCAAATCTACGAAATATTTTATGTACATTTGCCAACTACTTAATTTCTGACCAATGCGTTACCCGAAAATGCTCTTATTACTCGTCCTGCTGATTCCGGCACTCTTTTCCTGCAATAAAGAATTGAATGTCAATGCCGATTGGAAGGATGTTACCGTGGTTTACGGCCTGCTTGATCAAACGCAGGATACTACCTTTATTAAAATTACCAAGGCCTTTTTAGGCCCGGGTGATGCCCTGCAGTTTGCGAAAATACCCGATTCGAGTAATTATCCCGACAAACTGGAGGTACGGCTTGACGAGTATAACGGAACCGCACTTGTGACCTCCCATCCCTGCGATACTATTACGATCCATAATAAACAGGCAGGGGATTCCATTTTCTATTATCCTGATCAGCTTATGTACTATTCTACAGCCAAATTGGATGAGAATCATATCTATAAGTTGTATATTAAAAATAAAAAGACCGGAAAAGAGGTCACTGCCGAAACCGAACTGGTGCGTGACTTTGATATTGAGAAACCGCAGGTAGCCAGCTTTGTTCCTGGGTTTACCTTCGAAGTGAAATGGACCCCCTCCAAGGTTGGGAAACGATATCAACTGGTCATCAGGTTCTGGTACCTCGAGGCGAAAAAAACCGATCCTGCCAATCCGGTTATGAAATATATCGATTGGCTGGTGTTTAATAATATCCTGGCAGCCGACAACCAGGTAACCGCCTTCGATTATTATTTCCCGGGCGAAGCCTTCTACACAGTGGTAGGATCAAAGATCAAGGTTGATACATCCCTGGCTGGTCGTAGCGCCCATCACTGCGATTTTATCTTCACGGTTGCCGCCTCCGCACTCAATACCTACATGGAAGTTACCGAACCCTCCTTGTCGCTGGTTCAGGAAAAACCAGCCTATACCAACATTATAAACGGCATCGGGTTATTTTCAGCCCGGTTCATGAAATCGCAGGACTCCATGGAGATAAGCGGTCCAACCAAAGCCGAACTGAAAGTCAATCAATACACCAAGGACCTGGGTTTTTAATTCCCACAGACCTCAATCCCTCCTATCAGTATGAACGCGGATTTACCATTCTGTCGTTTTGTCACCTTTCTGTCATAAATTGCTTTTGGCACAATCATTGACTACCAAGGCCAAAATTCGTGAAGAACTTATTGTTTACATTGAAAGGAGATAATTAAAATGGGTAAAATTATTGGTATTGATCTTGGAACCACCAACTCCTGCGTGGCTGTTATGGAAGGCAACGAACCTGTCGTAATTCCGAACAGCGAAGGGAGGCGTACTACACCATCGGTTGTCGGTTTTACCGAAAGCGGTGAACGAAAAGTCGGCGATCCTGCTAAACGGCAAGCCATAACAAATCCGAAAAACACGGTGTTTTCCATCAAACGTTTTATGGGTGAGACCTGGGATCAGGTTCAGAAGGAGATTAAAAGGGTACCTTTTATGGTTTCAAAGGGAGATAACAACACTCCCCGTGTCAATATTTCAGGAAAGCTTTATAGCCCGCAGGAAATTTCGGCTATGGTGCTTCAGAAGATGAAGAAAACAGCCGAGGATTACCTGGGACAGGAGATCAAGGAAGCTGTTATAACCGTTCCGGCCTACTTCAGCGATTCGCAGCGTCAGGCAACCAAAGAAGCCGGTGAAATAGCCGGGTTACTGGTCAAAAGGATCATTAACGAGCCCACGGCTGCTGCACTAGCATATGGTCTTGATAAAAAGAACAAGGATATTAAGGTAGCTGTTTTCGACCTCGGGGGCGGCACCTTTGATATTTCGATCCTTGAATTGGGTGAGGGGGTGTTTGAGGTCAAATCAACTAACGGGAATACTCATCTTGGCGGCGATGACTTTGATCACATTGTCATCGACTGGCTGGCTGATGAATTTCAGAAAGACGAAGGGCTGGACCTGCGCAAAGATCCCATGGCACTGCAACGCCTGAAGGAAGCGGCAGAAAAGGCTAAAATCGAATTGTCCAGCTCCATGGAAACGGAGATCAATCTGCCTTATATTATGCCGGTTGACGGCGTTCCCAAGCACCTTGTAAAAAAGCTGACCCGTGCAAAGTTCGAGCAGCTTATCGACACCCTGATGCAATCGACTATTCAGCCCTGCCAGAAAGCGCTGCAGGATGCAAATATGAAACCATCCGACATTGATGAAGTTATCCTGGTCGGCGGATCCACCCGTATTCCGGCAGTTCAGAAACTGGTTCGTGAATTTTTCGGTAAGGAGCCTTCCAAAGGCGTCAACCCCGACGAAGTGGTTGCCATCGGAGCGGCCATTCAAGGCGGTGTTCTCACGGGTGAGGTCAAAGATGTACTCCTGCTCGATGTGACACCCTTATCGCTGGGTATCGAAACTTTGGGCAGCGTGATGACCCGCCTGATTGAGGCTAACACTACCATCCCGACCCGTAAATCGGAGGTGTTTTCAACAGCCGCTGATAATCAGACATCGGTCGAGATTCATGTACTGCAGGGCGAACGACCCATGGCAAACCAAAATAAGAGTATTGGACGGTTCCACCTCGACGGCCTCCCGCCTGCGCCGAGAGGCATCCCGCAAATTGAAGTCACCTTCGACATAGACGCCAATGGCATCCTCCATGTGACCGCCAAGGACAAGGCGACGGGGAAATCGCAGCAAATCAGGATCGAGGCATCCTCTGGATTATCCGATGCGGATATCCGCAGAATGAAAGAGGAAGCTCAGAGCAATGCCGATGCCGACAAGAAGATGAAAGATGAAATCGACAAGCTTAACCAGGCCGACAGCATGGTGTTTCAAACAGAAAAGCAGTTGAAGGAATTTGGCGATAAAATCCCGGCCGATAAAAAAGCTACCATCGAACAAGCGGTGAATGATTTGAAAAATGCGCATAAAAACCGTGATTTCGCAGGTATCGACCGGGCAATGGCCAGTCTGAATTCAATTTGGCAAACTGCCAGCGAAGAGATGTATAAAAACGCGTCGCAAGCCGGCCCACAGGGTAATCCGAATCAGGAACCCAACCAGTCGCAACAGGGACCTAAAGGTTCTGGCAATGACGAAGTGACGGACGTCGATTTTGAAGAGGTAAAGGATAAATAAATTCCTGTTGTCTGAACATCTCAGCTCAACGGAACCTGAAATTCCATAATATTTAGTCTGAAACCAGGATCACTTAAGGGTGAGCGGCCATCTGAGTCACTCACCCTCTTTTTTTACAAACGGTAACTTTACAAGAATTTCCGGGACGATACAGTCCGGCCGGATCATTGTTGCTATCAGATTTCAGGTTTTGTTAATAAATTGCCGAAGAAAATTCAAAAAAAAATTACCATTTTTGTAAATTAGTGCCACAACTATTGGTATCCTTTAAAATTGTTTGTTATGAAACGACATGTTACGCGATCAGGAATGGTTTTATTGATGATGGTTTGGATTGTTACCGGATTCAGCCAGACCGTTACGGAGCTGGTAGTACCGAAATATTTCGGAAGTAAAACCGCCTCGTCATCAAACAGTGCCAGAACAGCTTTTGCAGTGTGTCTGAAAGTGGATGGATTGTCACCCAATACCGCCTACGATATCAAAACCGCGGTAGGGTTGGTCACCGACGCTGTTACCGTTTACGGCGCGGGTAATTCCTGGAATGGTACCACCTTCACGGGAACCACCAGTCTCTTATCCTATTTCACCACCGACGCCACGGGGAGCAGCGGTCCGTTCTGGGTGTTTATTCAACCGACCGGGAATGCATCGCGTTTTGATGCCGGTCAGCAACACAATATCCGTATGGGATGGGTCGCTTCGGGTGGAACCATGCCTTCATCACCGCTCTTCATCGGTTCAAAAGTCCTGACTGCCCTTGATATCGCAGTAACACAGCGTACACCGGCTACGACCGATGATGGCTGTTTCGTTAAAGGAAGTTGTCTTTCGCAATCAAATGGCAAATACATGCTGATGTTTGATAATGTTGCAGGTACGGGCGATCCCTTATTTGCTTACATGATCAGGCCGGCATCTCCCACCCAATCAGCGAACTCAGAATTGCCGGCAGTGATCAACGATATTTACATGCAAACGGGAACCAGCGCTGCGGGGGATTATCCCGCCGTAATCCCGATCGGCGCTAACAATCCCAATGGAGTGCGCCGCGTGGAGTCGCGCAATCCCGATAACACAATTTTTGCATTCAATACCAGTGCGACCGGTATCTGGCCCAGTGGGGCAAATTCCACTACCACGTTACGACGGGATGTAGTTACCCTGACCAATACCGATACGCCTTTAACTCCTGCAGGCCCCACAGTACCTACGGTGCTTACCAGTTCCTCTGTAACCAACATTACCTTCAATACAGCAACCGGCAGCGGAGACGTTACCAGTAGCGGAGGTGGAACTATCACAGCCAGAGGACTTTGCTGGGGCACTGCGGCAAATCCTACTCTTTCAGGCTCACACTCCGTTGAACCCGGAACTTTGGGAACCTTCACCAGCAATATCACCGGACTGCTTCCCAATACCACGTATCATCTCCGGGCATATGCAACAACTTCGGCCGGAACGGGTTACGGCGCTGATGTGACCTTCAGCACCCTTTGTGAAGTGATGGCCCCGCAACCTGATTTTGCAGCAAGCAAGGTAAACCTGATGGTCGGAGAGTCAATAAATTTCTTTGACTCAACCGATTTTTGTCCTGAAACCTGGCAATGGTCATTTAACGGGGGAGACCCCCTAACCTCCACACTTCAAAATCCAACGGGAATAACCTATAATTATCCGGGCGATTTTACGGTTTGTCTTACCGCCACCAACCAGTGGGGGCAGCAAACCATATGTAAAAATGCCTATATCCACGTTGTTGGGCCAACCAATGCAAAATTGGTCATGACCGAAATAAATTACCGATCACCTGTCGGAGGCACTGACTCATTGGAGTTTATCGAAATTTATAACAATGACCTGAACCCCTGGAATCTCCAGAATTTTCACTTTACCAAAGGAATTGAGTACAATTTCCCCAACATGACGTTGAATCCACAAGGCTATATCTTGCTTGCAAAAAGCAGTCAATGGATGCAGAACACATACGGGGTGGCTGCACTTCAATGGAATGCAGGAGGCGCGCTTAGCAACCAGGGAGAGGCCATCGTTATCAAAGATCCGTATGGTTTCGTCATCGACTCGGTTTACTATCTGCCCACCCTTCCCTGGGATACCATGGCCAATGGCAAAGGGCCTACTCTGGAGTTCTGTGATCCGAATCTGAGTAATACCGACCCTGCAAACTGGCGGCACGCCCTTGTCTATCAAGGCCTGACGCCTTCAGGCGACTCTCTCTGGGCCTCTCCCCTAGAGGGGTGCTCCTATGCTCCTATCGCAAACTTCACGGTAAGTGATTCCACCATCGTCCTGGGACAAAGCGTGACCTTCACCGATGCTTCTTCATCCAATGTCGAGACCTGGTTCTGGGAATTTGAAAGGGGAATCCCTGAAACCTTCAGCGGACAATCACCGCCACCCATTACCTATAATATTATGGGCGCCTATGATGTTACCCTGACCGTTACTAACAATGCGGGGCACAGTGTGAAGTATAAACCGGGACTAATCCAGGTCGGCCCCAATGGTACCGGTCACACACCAAAAGCAGCAACTTTCTCGGTACATCCCAATCCCTCTTCCGACGGGCATTTCACCATTGATTTCACAACAAACTCAACCTACTCAGTAGAGATTTTTTCCGAAATCGGTGTTTTGTCAGCGGACTATACCACTTCCGAAAAATCATTGTATGTAAACATACCGGAACACTCCTCGGGTCTGTACCTGATAAGGGTGACAGATCAACAATCAGGACAAACCTCCATTCAAAAATTAACCGTTTATTAATTTTCACCTAAATTAAATATTATTCCTATGAAACGATTGATTACACTGTTGATTTTGATCCTGCCCGTGATTAGCGTCCTGGGTCAGGGGAACGAAAATTTCAATAACTATCCGGAAACCCAGAATGCTTATCATAATGGGAATTTCATCGGCCAGGACGGTTCCACCTGGACCTATACCCAATGCCGGGGAGATTCGGTGATCGTGGCCCCGTCGCCTACCCTTGGAAAGGGCAGGAATCCGACTTCGAGCGTTATTTCGGGAACCCTCCAAAATGGTTGCGGAACCCTTTCGTTCGATTATAAACAACCCTTTTCGACCGCAGTTAACCTGAATATCTATATTAATGGCCTTCTGGTAGGTAATTTTACATCCTCCCAGCAAGGTGTGCTCTATAATTCGGGTCCGATTGTTGTCAACACTCCCGGTGATTTTGTCCTGAAGATCAAGCAGGCCGATAGTACCTCATCCGGTCAGGTCACCATCGATAATTTTATCTGGACCTCATACAGTGGAGGGCCGGTACCGGAACCCACCAACTATCCGACCCAATTTGCATTAGCGACGGCGCCCTTCACCATGAATCTGACCTGGACCGATGCCATCGGCGCGCAACTACCGGCTGCTTACCTGATCCTTGCAAGCAGTCAAAACAATATTGTCAATCCAGTTGACGGGACCCCGGTAGGCGACGATCCGAATCTGGCCGATGGCCATGGCGCCCTGAATATCCTGCAGGGGGTACAGCATGCGGTTTTTGGAAACCTTCCCGCCAATACTGCCTATTATTTTAAAATCTTCCCCTATACCAATTCCGGAGCCCTTATTGATTATAAAACCGACGGGACTGCACCTTTTGCGTTCGACACCACTCCGAATACCGTGATCATTGACAGTATTCACTTTACCGACCGAACCTTCGGGAATTGGATATTAAAAAATATCCTGGGAGCGGAAGTCTGGAATATCGACACCAATCACGGTGTCGGCGGAACCCCGTGTGCCAAGATGAGCGGATATGCAGGTGCTTCCAATGAAAACGAAGACTGGCTTATATCGCCGGCAATGAATTTTAATGATTACACCAACGAGATCCTGACGTTCCAATCGGCCTATAAATATAACGGACCCGCTCTTAAAGCGATGATCTCCAACGATTATGACGGCGTCACCAATCCGAATGACTTTTCATGGACTGAACTGAATGCAACCTGGTCGGCCGGTAACTGGGTCTGGACACCCTCCGGCTCTGTCAACGTAAGCAATGTATCGGGCGAGCAGGTTTACATCGGCTTCAAATACACCTCCACCACTGTTGAATCATCGACCTGGGAGCTGGACGACATCGTGATCACCGGTGATTTGATTATCGGTATAAACGATCACGCCGCTCGGACCAATGATTTCACACTGTCGCCGAATCCTGCCGGTAACTTCTGTAAGGTTCGTCTCAACGGGAATCAGGAAAAGGTTATCCGCCTGGTCACCGTTGTTGGCACCTCAATTTTTGAGACAATAACCAGTCAAAATGAATGTCAGATCGATCTTAGTTCCCTGCCGGCCGGAATATACTTTGTGCAGGTGACTGATACCCATATGAATTCAAGCTCTGTCAAAAAACTGATTAAGCGCTGATACCAAGCTGTAATGATTATAAAGAGGGAGACTCAACGTTCGGGTCCCCCTCTTTTTTTTACTTTTGTACCCGGACATTTATATTTTCATGAGAACCTCCTTTTTTCGACCAACCGCCTTTCAACAGGGAATATCAGGTATTTCAAATTCATGCCAACGTTGCTTTATCCTCTTTTTTTGGTTTCTCCTTCCGGGATTTGTATTGGCCCAATCGGAAATTTTTCCACAAGGGGACCAACCCCTGAGGATAGAGTTACCGGCACAATCGACGAATGAAACATACCGGGTAATCCCGATGGGGAAGAAAGGTGTTCTTCTTTTTTACAGAAGCCAGGAATCAAAAGGGGACTCGGCGGTCAACTGGTACTTCTCCCGGTATGATACCAACCTCACCCGACAATGGGTGAAAGCCATCCCGTTAAATAATAGTATAGATTTCAAAGCGGAATCATTTTCTCATGACACTCTGGTTCTGTTGTTTGCTTTCAAAGGAAAGGTAAAAGGGAATGTCACGGTTTATTCGATCCTGCAACTGGTTGCGGAACAGGGGCTGTTCATCCATACAGGAGGAATGATGCAAGACCACGAAGAGGTTGCAGCATTTCAGGTTCAGAACGGAAGGGCATGGATGGGGATCCATATCCAGGGAGGAGCAGGCTTTATCCGGACAATAGTTCTCAGGGATGCCAGGTCGGGGATCTTTCCCTTAGGGACCGGAACTATTCTCGATCTCCTGTGGATGAAGGCCGACAGCTCATCGCAGTCGGTCAGTGCCGTGGTAAGTCGTTCAGTTTCAAAGAAAAGCACGGAGTACTACCTGGTCAGGTACGATAATTCCGGGGCAATCAAAAAAGAGCTGTTGATCGGGACCCAGCAGGGTGAGCGACTTCTGACCCATCTTAAGGTAGCCTCAACCGGAGGAAACGATCTGGTGCTTGGTACTTACGGACATGGCGTTCCCAAAACCTCACAAAAAAAGATCATATCGGATGAATCAAGTGGATTTTTTTCAACATCCTTTACTCTTGGAGTCCAGAAAAACCTGAATTTCTTCAACTTTCTTGAATTGATCCACTCAGGATCGCTTATTGGAGAGCAGGATCTTGACAATCTTAAAAGAAAGGCATCAAAAAAGAATAAGTCAATCAGTGAATTTGCCCTTGATTATTCGGTATATCTCCATGATATTGAACAGATCGACGATGAATATTTACTCTTGGCAGAGATATTCACCCCCCAATTCAGAACCGAAAGCTTTACCGATTTTGATTATTACGGGCGGCCTTACACCAATACCTATTCGGTTTTTGAAGGTTACCGGTTTTTCAATGCCGTTTTAGCCTCCTTTAATCAGGAGGGAAAGTTGCTGTGGGACAATACGATAGAAATCAGGAATATCGTCACTACTGAGCTTAAGCCCAAAGTATTCCTTTTTCCAACAGGCGGCGACTTGATTTTGGGTTATCAGAGTGACGGGAAGATCGGTTCAAAGATCATCAGAAAAGATAAAGTCGTTGAACCTGTTGATTATTCGACTCTGGAGCTTCAGGATCCGGATGACAAGCTGCTTTCAGAAACAAAAGGGAGAACGGTGCCGTGGTACGACCATTATTTTATCAGTTCAGGTTATCAGGAGATTAAGAATATAACCCGGCAGCAGGACAACAAGCGGTTGGTTTTTTATTTTAGTAAAGTCAGGTTCGAACGGTGAGGATTTATGGTTTCGTAATAACCATCAATCTATTATCACAGGGAAGGATCATCAAGGTACAATCCTTATGATAGTTTGGACCATCGATCGTGAGGGTATACGGTTGGTTGCCCGTAAGTGAAAAGGGACGGGTGTAATCTTTTTCGAGTGTGACCGTGTTGTGGGTTTGCACAATTTTCACTGAAATTGCTGAATCGAGTTTGTTCTCAATATTGATGGTACCCTTACCGTCGCAAGGATCCTCGGTTGTACTTTTACTACAGCCGATGATCAGGATCATAGAGAGGAGGGACAGCAGGATGACGATGGGCTTTTTCATGTATAAATAATTTGATTTCATTTGTCACAAGGAATATCCATGACGATTGTTTTCATTTACGGTTTGTGCCGGTAACATCATGGATATTTCCTAAGATCGGATTGATAATTGCAAAAGTAAAAGGTTTCCGTTAATAATAAAACTTTTCATCGATTAATTATGATGACAAAATTTCAGTTGGGAGGGTTGCCTGGTTTGTTGATAATGATTAATATTTTATTAAATTTGTAGGTTTTACATTTGTAAGAAAGATTTCTCGCAGGATTTTACCCTATCAGGCAACTATTTGGATGAAACTTTTGTCGTTCATAACAGTATAATCAAACACATTGTTCACGTCAACAAATACCATTACTATGTTCCAACGATTCCTTCGCTACTTTTTACTGTTCAGTTTGCTGTTGGCAGCATCTCCCAGGATTTTAGCTCAATGTCCTGATACCCAGCCAAGAATTACAGGCCCAGGTGTTGTGGGCGCCAATGCGTCAAATCCTGTGGTTTACACCACACCAAACGTGACAGGACACACCTATTCATGGGTTGTTAAGCAATTGCCTGGAAATACCATAATCAGCACGTCGAGCACGAATGTACTGAGCCAGATATGGTCAAACCCGGGTAATTATGTTATTGAACTGACAGAAGGGATCTCGGGGAATACCTGTACCGTCGTGGCGGCAACACCATTAAACGTGACGGTTCGTCCGATGCTTGCAGCCTATTTTTATTACGAATTCGACGTGGCTCACGGATGTTTTTACAATGTGGTTGATTTTACGGGAACCGGTGATGGACAGTATCCTCCCGTGGATCCTTCCATAACCTATGAATGGAAATGGCGGCAGTACAATTCAGGAAATCCCTGGACACCCGCTGGTACAAACCGGAATACTCAAATAACCTTTCCGACTCAATCGGGAATTACCTATGAAGTACTTTACACGGTTAGCAAAGTAATCGGTTCAACCACCTGGACCGATGAAATTACCGATTATGTTTATGTTGATCCCGACAAATACAAACCAGTTCCATCATTAGCCACCCCGACAACTCCGAACTGTACATATGGCGATTTCTTTTTTGATGCCAGTGCCAGTATCGCAACACTGATGCCTACAACAGAGACCTTCAGGTATGTTGACTGGGATTTTGGCGATGGCAACACGGCGCATTTTGAAAAATCGGGGAGTGTCCCTCCGCAGATGACCACTTCACATTCCTACCCGACTTCGCCCGGTACCTCTTATACTGTCACTTTGCGGCTTGAAAACACCATCGGTTGCGTGGCAACCACCTCCATTAATATTACCGTGCCGAATTCTGTTCCGGTTGCGCTTTTTTCAAATGATGCAGGATGTGTTGGTGAACCGACAATTTTTCACGACCTTTCAACCTCTGCCGTCGAAGGGGGCGCCATCGTAAAATGGGAGTGGATCTGGGGAGATAACACTACCACCATCTATGACCTGAATGCGGTGCCTCCCACACCTCCGCCGGCGCAAATTGTGCATCTGTATGCCGAGGCCGGTTCCAAGCATGTCACTTTACAGGTGACCAATGCAAATGGTTGCGTGTCAACCATCTTCGGATTATATGTGAATGTAATTCCTTCACCCCTGGCCAACTTCAACTACGGACCCACCTGCGTCGATATCCCCATTACCTTTTATGATGTCAGCCTACAAAATGGTGGCAGCGCTATCGTTACAAGAATCTGGGACTTTGGCGAAGGAGCTCCTTCTTCAAGCCCTTCACACACCTACGCTACACCCGGCTTAAAAACAGTTACACTGACAGTTACCAATGAAAACGGATGTTCCGATGTCAAGGTAGATAATACCATTTACGTTCATCCGCTGCCTGAATTCTCACCGGATCCTGCTATCGGATTCACCTGGGCCAATACTACTTTGCCACTTGAAATTCAATTCACCGATAATACCTTACCTGCGCAGGTAGGTAATAACCTTGTGTGGGATTTTGGAGACGGCAAATCCGGATTTGGTAAGAATCCGGTACACATGTATACCAGCCCTGGAAGTTACAATGTGGAAATGACTTGTACCAGTACCGACGGGTGTTACAGAACTTATACCGACATGATCTCCTTTACACCGCCTGTGCCTACCTTCCATCCGATTCCCTATGATGCCTGCCTTGACAAGGAAGTCAGATTTGTTCCGGATCCCGTTATGGGAACCATTGTATCAGAGGAATGGCAGTATCAGGATGAAGGATATCCACCCGATCCTTCCCTTACAGCGCCTTATACCGTTAAACATACTTTTGTCCCGCCTGTTCCGATGCCGGCAGTGGATACCCACTCGTTTAAAAGCTACGGTACAAAGGCTGTAAGGCATGTGATCACCCTTGCCGGAACTCCTAATGTGGTAGTTGATTATATCGATTACGTTACCATCTATGATACGGCAATTGCCAACTTTACCTGGAATAATATTAACCAGCTTCCTGTTGGAGGACCACCATTACCCGGCTGTAAAGGTCAGGAAGTATTTTTCTTTGACCAGAGCACACCACCGATCGGGAGCTCCAACGCACAGATCATTGCCTGGAAATGGGAATTTGATGATCCGGCATCGAGTCTGAACAATGTGGCCTATACCAAGAATTGCAGCCATATTTTCGTGGATCCCATCCGGACTTCCTTCAATGTGAAGCTTACCGTGACAAGCAGCGATAACAACTGTGAATCCATTATTATTAAAGTTATCAGCATCAAAGCCTTACCACCGGTCAACTTCATTGTAAACAGTAATCCCAATGCAAATGTGGGTTGCCTCTCCACTACAGCGCTTCCTGTACTGACTTACTTTGATTATGATCCGGCCATCATTCCCGATCCGTTACAAGTCTCAAACTGGTACTGGGATTATGGTGACAACACCTCGCAAAGCGGACCATACCTAAGCAGTGTATCGCACGCCTATCTTACCCCGGGTTGGAAAACCGTGCTTTTGATCATAACCGACCTTGATGGATGCCGGAATACGGTTTCAAAACAGGTGTATATCAATCCCTTGCCGTTACCCGACTTCTCATTTACCACCAATACCTGTGAAGGACAACCGGTTATGTTCACTGATCTGTCACTACCGGGCGGTGGACTGTTAAATGATTACATTGTTCAGTGGGAATGGTTCTGGGGCGATGGAAGCATACCCGATCCGCAGGTTGTCACAAACAGCGGTACCGTCTTTCATACATTTCCTGTGATCGCCGGTCAATATACCTGGTCGGTCAGATTGCGGGTGACCACCAACTATGGTTGCGTGAATGAAATCACCAAGGAGGTTACGCTGAAGCCGACACCGGTTGCATTCTTTGAAGTCGAGCCATTATCACCGCAATGCACGACTCCCCAGTCGATCCAGTTTGTGGATAAGACGGTGCCGACCACCGCAACGGGAGCAGTCACATCCTGGGCATGGACCTTTGGCGACAGTGGAACTTCGACGCTTCAAAATCCTTCTCATGTTTACCAGCTTGCTGGTTCTTACACGGTTTCACTTACTGTTACAACAACCAATGGCTGTTTCAACACGTATGGAACTTCGATAACCGTGAATCAACTTCCCGTTGCAGATTTTCATGTTGCAACCGCCTCCAATACCTGTGAACAGGGCCCGATCCAGTTTATCGACGATTCACAAGCCAATGCTGCCGCTATCAATTCCTATCTGTGGAGCTTCGGCGATGGAGGCACCTCCATTCAACCCTCACCACAGCATACCTATTCTACGTATGGTATATACCAGGTTACACTTTCCGTTACCAATTCGAACGGATGTATTCATTCGGTCACAAAACCGGTTACTGTCAATCCCAAACCTATCGCTGAATTTACCTTTACCGCGAGCAGTTGCTTAGGAAGCCCGGTTTCATTTATCAATAAATCCTTCATAATATCCGGTTACTCAGGGATTATAAATCAGTGGGTATGGGATTTTGGCGACGGCACCCTTCCCATTACCATTAATTATCCATACTCGCCTGATGTTACACATACTTTTGCCGGTAATGTCACCTCACATACTGTTCGCCTTACGGTGACGACAACCAATGGTTGTACTGCCTATAAAGAACATATTGTTAACAGTATTCCGGCGCCGGTTTCCAATTTCAGCTATTCCAATACCCTCTGTATCGGACAAACGGTTCAGTTCAATGATGAATCGTCGACAAACGGCGGAGGTGGTTTACAAACCTGGAACTGGGATTTCGGAGATCCGCTCTCGGGCAGCAATACCTCTACCCTGGAAAATCCTTTTCATATTTTCAGTGGTACCGGTCCGTTTGTAGTCAGCCTTCGCGTTACCAGCACGAACGGCTGTTATAAAGATACTTCCAAAACAGTTACTATTAACCAGTTACCAGTCGCCGATTTTGGGACCTCGACCGTTACAACTAATTGCGAAGGCAGCGCCATTCAATTTGTTGATCAATCCATTGCCAATGCACTCGGCATTTCATCCTATTCATGGAATTTTGGCGACAGTGGCACCTCAAACCAGCAATCACCCCAACATACATTCGCGACTTACGGGATCTTCAACGTTACTCTGACCATCATGAACTCCAACGGATGTATTCACTCGGTTACCAAACCGGTGACCATTAATCCGAAGCCCATCGCACAGTTTACCTTTTCACCTTCCAGTTGTGTCGGATCGCCTGTTAGCTTTACAAACCAGTCGACTGTTCCGAACGGATACTCTGCTTTAATCAACACCTGGGTATGGGATTTTGATGACGGAACACTTCCGGTTGTCATCAATTTACCTGCCAACCCCAATGTTGTTCATACCTTTGCCGGTTCAGCCACCATTCACAATGTAAAACTCACGGTTACCACCACGTCGGGTTGTACCTCTTTCGTTATCAAAACGGTAACAAGTGTTTCAAAACCTGATGCCTATTTCTCCTGGAGCGGTTCTGCATGCGAGCAACAGCCTGTTCAGTTCACCGATCAGTCACAAACCAATGGAGGAGGCGCTATCCAGGTTTGGAACTGGGATTTCGGCGATCCTGCTTCAGGAAATAATAACTTAGCGACCATCCAGCATCCGACGCATAATTTCTCACATCCATCGCCTCCCGATTTCAGTGTTACCTTAGTAGTGGTCAACGGAAACGGATGCCGTGATACCTTGGTTCAATCATTGAGTGTTAATTCAAGGCCCATTGCCGATTTCATTACCGACACCGTTTGCCTGGGTTCGCTGACCTCCTTTACCGACCAATCTACCGCCACACCCGGTCCGATTGTTAGTCGTTTGTGGGAATTCGGCGACGGACAATCCTCTCCAACCAATAATCCGACCCATCTGTATGGCACTCCGGGAACCTTCCTGGCAAAATTGACCGTGACGACTTCAGAAGGGTGCACTAAGGATACCACGAAGTCGGTATTGGTTTTAGGAAAACCGGTTGCCAACTTTACTTATTCCTCACCCAATTGCGCTCAGGATTCGGTCCAATTCTCGGATATTTCCTCCACACCTCACGGATCGATAAAAAGATGGCATTGGGATTTTGGTGATGGTTCACAACCCGTTACTATTAATTTCCCGGTGAATCCCAATGTGAAACATACATTCGCAGCGGGTGGAAATTATCTGGTCACACTGACCATAACCACCAGCGATTCCTGCACGGCTCAGAAACAAAGCCAGGTGCAGATCGGCTTCAGGCCGCTTGCGAATTTCATTGCGGGCACCAATTCATGCGCCAAGACAGCGGTTCAATTCACCGACCAGTCGCAAATCAACGGTGGACCGGCCCTAACAATCTGGAGCTGGAACTTTGATGATCCTGCCTCCGGAATCAACAATACATCCAATACGCAACACCCGATGCACGAATTTACCGCAGGTGGAACCTATAATGTATTCCTACAGGTCACCAATGCCAACGGCTGTATCGACAGCATCCGTAAACCTGTTTCGGTAAATCCGGTACCGGTAGCCATTTTTACGGCCGATACCGCCTGCGTAAGTAGTCCGACACAGTTTAGCGACGCTTCCACAACACCATCGGGGACTATTTCAGCCTGGTTATGGAATTTCGGAGATCCTTCAAGCGGGTCCAATAATTTCTCAACCCTGCAGAACCCGACCCATACCTATCTCACAGCAGGAACCTATGCAGTGACCTTGCGGGCGACCAACTCACATGGGTGCTTCAAAGACACGGTAGTACAGGTGGTTGCCTATCCGAAGCCGACGGCCATGTTCCAGTACGAGGCTGCATGTATCAATGACTCAACCCAGTTTACCGATTTTTCGATTGCACCGGGCAGTCAGGTTATTGGTTGGTTCTGGGACTTCGGTGACGGTACAGGTACCGCTACCATCCAGAACCCCCGATATCTCTATTCTACTCCCGGTACCTATGAGGTGAAACTGGTGGTAACCAACCTTACGGGATGTACCGATTCTGTTAAAATTCCCGTAATTGCCCGCCAGGTGCCGGTCGCCCAGTTCTCCTATGTGAGTTTCTTCTGTCCTGCCGGGAAGGTGACCTTCCAGGATCTGTCAACTGCCACGGCTGCCGCAATTGTCGAACGCCAGTGGATCTTTCCGGGAGCCTTCTCAAACCTGCCCAATCCGACCTTCACGTTCTCCCCCACCAATCAAAAATATGCAGTGTCGCTCATCGTCACTGATACTTATGGATGCAGGGATACGGTCGTTGACAGTGTTTTCGTAAAGCCCGGATTCCAGTTCTCCTTCTCAAATGACAACGTCTGTGAAGGATATACCACACACTTCACCCCGGTCAATCTGACCGCGGGCGACAGTCTCTATTCGGTATCATGGAACTTCGGAGATCCATCAACCGGCGCGAACAACAACAACTCTACCTTGTACCGACCGACACACACTTTCTCCAGTCCCGCAACGTATATCGTGAAATTTAAAGCTTACAACTCAGATAATTGTGTTGACAGTGTTTATAAGGAAGTTCAGGTGTATGAAGCGCCGGAGCCGATATTTGGTTTCATCTCGACTCCGTGCGATAGTACCATCCAGTTCCTTGATTCAACCGCTAACCCGGGAACCGGTAGTATAGCGAGTTGGAAATGGATCTGGGGGGATGGCGGCGATACCACCATTCTTGCGCCCGGACCTGGAAATAAATCACACCTTTATGTAAACGCCGGTCTGTACCAGGTTACCCTTGTGATAACCAACAGCAATGGGTGTATCGACAGCATTACCAGAACTGTCCAGCGATTCCCGTGTATCCAGGCCGTGTTTACGGTTAAAGATACTCTATGTGCCAGATATGAGATTGCCTTTGGCGACAGTTCCTTACCGGTGTCGAGGATAAATCAATGGAAATGGATCTGGGGGGATGGGAATGAGACTACCTATACCACTTATACTCCTGAAGTTTACCATACTTACGCCGATAGTGGTCTGTATCAGGTCAGGTTGGAAATCAATGCCCTGATAAACGGAACCCCGATCACAGAAAATATGGTTCAAACGATCCGGATACGACCGACGCCTGTGACCTATTTCTCCAATCCTTCAGTTTGTCTGAACCGGATCACCCTGTTCAGAGACACCTCCAATACCTTTGGGGAACCCAATACATGGTGGCGCTGGAATTTCAGCGGAAATCCTGCAGATACTGCCAATATTAAAAATCCGCCGCACAAATATGATACGGCTGGTATTTACAATGTCAAGCTCCTCGTCATGAACAAATATGGCTGTAAAGATTCACTGACCAAAGAGACCCGGGTTTACGGACTTCCGATGGCGGCCTTCAGCAGTACTGCAGCCTGTGCGGGTGATCCGATTTATTTCACCGATCATTCGACGGAGTCGGATGCTCCGTTGGGCGCCTGGAGGTGGTTCTTCGGCGATCCCTCGACGGAAGCAGATTCCTCGAATCTGAAGGATCCGGATTATATCTATCAGAAAACCGGTGATTATATGGTAAACATGATCGTGACCGATAATTACGGATGTGCCGATACGGTTGATTCGACCGTACGCGTTAACGTAACCCCGTTGAGCGCCTTCACAGTAGTCGCAGGGTATAACGGGAAACAAGGACAGATCAAGCTCAACAACCTTTCATCCGACGCAAAGAGTTACTTCTGGGATTTTGATAACCAAAAGTATTCATCTGAGGAAAATCCCGTGGCAATCTATACTGAAGACGGCGTCTATATCATCAAACTCATTGCGACCAATGAATTTGAGTGTACCGATACTACTTTCTACGAATACCGGCTCCTATTGAAGGGGTTGTATGTCCCCAACGCGTTCCTGCCGACAAGCACCAATTTAAGCGTGCGGTTGTTCCAACCCATCGGGATCAATCTGAAACAAGGTTTTTATCACGTTGCGGTATTTGACCTCTGGGGTCATCAGTTATGGGAATCAACAAAACTGGATGATAAAGGAAGACCGGTTGAGGGATGGGATGGTACTTATGAAGGCAAGTTGATGCCACAGGGCAACTACATGTGGAAAATCACTGCAACCTTCGTTGATGACACCCCCTGGACCGGAGGCGACATTGGTCAGGGTGAATACAAGACTATGGGAACTGTAACATTAATCCGCTAATTGCTAACAATATTCTACATGAAAAAGCGATATATATCAACGATCCTGGTTCTGCTGTGTTGGTCTGTTTTGTTACCGGTGGCTATGAGCCAGCCCGATATGAATTACTCTCAGTATTTCAGCACACCGACTTACTATAACCCGGCGTATACCGGGATCAATACCGGGATCAGGGCAAGATTTTTGTTTCGGGATCAATGGCCCACCCTGCCGATTCCTTACAAATCCTATTTTTTCTCGGCCGATTTAGGTGACCGGAATTTACCAGGATCCGGCGGACTCGGAATCATGATCAACCAGGATACTCCGGGAGCGGGGCTGGTTAACAACTTTGGGGCTGCTCTGACCATCGGGGTCAGAATCCCGATAACCAGCTTCATGATCAGTCAGCTTGGTATCAAAGCCGGGGTGATGCAGCGGCGGATCAACTGGGATGCACTGGTGTTTGCCGATCAATTGAGCCCATACGATGGGAATGTTTATCAAACAACTGCCGTTATTTCCTCTGAAGCCGGGAAACGGGTGGTCCCCGATTTTGCTGCCGGTGGTGTATTACAGTTCATCAATCCGCAGGGAACAATCAATGGAAATATTGGTTTTGCTGTTGATCACATCTTTGCCCCCGACGTTAGTTTTCTTTCGACAGGTTCGGCTCCGTATCCACGTAAATGGGTCGGACAGATTGACCTTGTTTTTACTGCCGGACAGGGAGGAAATTCTTCAGCTATGTATCGCGCCAGTGATGAACCTCTTAAGATCAATGTCGGAGGATTATACCAGAATCAGGGGAACCTGAATTCTTTGCAGGTAGGATTGAATTTACTCAAATTCAATGTTTATTTAGGAGCATGGTATAAGACCACCATGACGGGAGTCGTGAACAATGCGGTAGCACTTGTGGCCGGTTACCGTTACCGTTTTTATGAGGATATGAATATCAAGTTCATGTATAGCTATGATCTGCAGGTTTCAGGAGCTCTTAATGGAACAGGTGGCGCTCACGAGATAGGGATTATTCTTGAATTTGATAAACTTCAGATATTCGGCGGTGGTGGAGGAGGTGGCTTTGTCCCGGGTACCGGCGGACGCCGCGGTGGTGGCCCGATGGAATGTCCGACCTTCTATTAAAACCTGAGAAGTTTGGTAACGTATCGGAATTGGTGGCTGGTTTACTGGGCGCTCATTCCCTGTTTGCCATTTCACGTATCAGCGGATGGTATGCCCAACGCCTCGAAGAGATGATCAGCGGCAGGAGAATCATCAGACCAGCTTACAAGACTGTTGAACCTTCCGGAAGTTATATTCCCATAGAGGAACGATAGAATCTGGTTATAAAACAAGGACTTGATCTTCGTGATTGAATACGGAGTATTACGGATCAATCGGTAACAGCCAGCTTAACAATTCTTATTTCCCTTGATGTCTTAAGGGTGAGCAGGTACATTCCGGCTTTTAATTCACGGATGGGTATGACCAATTGTGATTGATGAACTGATTTTCCTGAAAGAACCGTTGTACCTTGGATATCGCTAATCTGAAACTGTTCGACAGGTAAATCCGAATCAACCCTTACGAAGTCATCCGCGGGATTGGGGTAAATCGCAATGTGCTCCGATGGGTGTTTGTCAATCCCCGTGATATAATCAACATACAGCGTGTCGCAGGGCGCTTCACAAAGAAAGGTCATCGTAGAAGGATCGCGTTGTATCGCGGTGATCAGGTAGATGAACTGTCCCGACGGATACCATGTTGGAAGGACATCATGATAAAAGGTAGCAGTAACCGGAGCTGGGTTCAGTTTCACGAGCGGTTCGATGTTCGGTTCGAGCGTACGGTAGATGTTGTACCCCGCAATGTATTGCAGATTGTCGCATTCAGGCGGCTGCCAGGAGAGCATGATGGTGTTTGCCGACTGGGTGTATGCACATTCTGTAGGTCCTGCACATTCATGAGATACCACGATATTGTCGACGAACCAGGCGGAGATGTTTGAGCTGTTGACCCCGCCGGCCTTGAAGGCAACCCGAAAGTATTTTCCGTTAACCATCGAGATATCAATCTTTTGGTGAATCCAACCGGTGGAACCATTATTGGTTACCTGGAATACCTGGATCCAGTCGTTATCAATTTTGTACAAAGCGCTTAATTGTTCGGTTCCATTGGCAGCAATATCATCCAGCTTATAATCAAATTCCAGATACATTTTGCCGCATTTCCAGGGCAAGCCCGGCAGGGAGGGTGTGAACATACTGCTCGAACAATTCTGGTTGACGGGAAGTCCGGAGAACATGGCAGTCGGCAGCGGATTACCCAGGGAAGTCGAAACAGACCAATTTGACTGCGTAGGAGTGAACTGCCAATAGTTGAAAGCAAATGTGCCCTGGCCCCAATACTCCTGGAAAGGCCAATCGATATCACAGTTAATAGAAATGGTGACAGGCACCGCGGGCGCCGATTCGCCAAACTGTCCCGGTTGCCCATAGGCTGTCAGATCATACCTTGCCGTCACCGAATAGGTGTAGTAAACTCCGGGGTCCACCATGTAGTCATAATAGGTGACAGTTGCACCATCAGGGATGTAGAAATACTGAATCCCATCGCGGTAGATATAATATCCAACCAGTCCGGGAGGCATGGTTCCTCCGGGTTGCTGCGGAAGTTGCCAATACAGGTAGCAGCCGCATTCTACCGCCGAGCCTGCAAGGTTTTGAGGTGGGTACAATGTGTATCCCGATCGGGATCCCTGGTGCGGAATGCCTCCGGCGATAGCCTGAAGTCCCGCCGATGCCAGTATGAGCATCGTGAAAAAAAGGTAAATGAACGATTTCATGATTTGGATGATATTAAGGTGAATGAATAAGGGGTGAAAAGTCAGGTAAATATAACAAATATTTATCGGAAATCAATTCGTTTTATAAAGGGAATGAAGGGAAGAGGGTAAAAAGTTATTATGGGGAAACATAAACAAGGATAAATATTTGATAAATGTCTCGGAGTACTTACTTGTATAGTGCGGTTATATTGCGGGCAACGAGCTTTCCGGAAATCTTCCGGGGCAGGATCCGGGTGAGCAGAAAATAGGCAGCCCGGTTGCCGCGACCGGAAATACAGACTGCTTTTCTGCCGGCCATTTTCAACGCAAAGGCAGCCACGGTTTCCGGTTTTTGAATCTGGGGTTTGAACAATCCATACTTTGGCCGGGTCGATAAAAACATCGGGGTTTCGGTGACTCCTGCGCAACATGCTGTTACATCGATGCCTTTTTGTTTCATTTCGTGGTGAAGCGATTCGGCCAGCAGGATGATGAACCCTTTCGTGGCTGCGTAGGTCGCGACCAGCGGCGGACCGATCAATCCGGCCAGAGAGCTGATCAGCAGGATACCGCTCCGGATTCCGTTTTGTGGCTCGTTTGCAAACTGGTGCACCAGGTGGATTAAAGTCCGGTTGTTTGTATCAATAAACCGGTCGACTTCTGCCGGGGCAAGGTCGGTAAAAGCGGTCACCTTACTGAAAGCTGCCACATAAACCAGAAACCGGCACTGTACCGAACGGATTGCTTCCATACAAACCGATGCTGCGTCGGTCGATGCGAGATCAAGGCACAGGATTTTAATACATGAACCCACAGAGCCCCTAAGCTGGTCCGGCCCGGTTGCCCGGTCTTCACCGGATATTTTTCCGGACGATACAATTCCTGCTTCCTTTCCCGATTCCGGTTGTTGTTGCGGTATCATTGCGAATCCCGGTTCCAGTTTTTCTGCCAGGTTCTTGAGCGCCTGTGCATTGATATCGACCAGGATTACATTGAAACCTGCCCGGAAAAGTTGAATGGTAAACGCTTCCCCGATCCCCTCTGCGGCTCCGGCTACCAGGGCCCATTCCCCATATCTTTTCAGGAGTTCATGCATGATTTTTTTATCTTTGATGCCAGGAATAACAGGGATTTTGCGCGCAATATTACGTAATTCGCTGAATTATGAAGCATTTGCTTTTTTTCTTTTTACGAGTCCTGAAATTTTTCCGAAGTGCCCGACTGGCGCTTTCGGGTAAAACGGAGACCGATATCCACGACCAACGGGTTGTTTCGGGGAAAGCCTGGGAAGCGTTCTGTGATAACCTGAAAAGCGCTGGTGCTTCCCTGATGTATCCGGGAGCCCCCACCGACCCTTTCAATCAGGCTGAAGGATTGAGATATCTGACCCGGTTGACCCGGGGTGGACTGGAAGCTTTTGTCGAATACGGGGACCCAGCATTCCCGGTACTATGTCGAACGGCTCATGAAACGATAAAATTGGGCGCCGATAATCCCGATAACCACTACTTTAATGCCCAGATCTCCGGAAAATATTGTTACAGGATTAAAGGCAAAAGAAATACTGTTGACTATATCGGTTTCTTTACCCGCAACGGGAATTATGGCACCACCGGCGGACTGGCCCCCTGCGGATCTCTTGAGGGCAAAGATCTGGTGACGGAACCGGATGGCTCGTTTGAGATTATCCTGAGCCCTGAGCCCCAGGGGAAAAACTGGCTGAAGACGGATGACACTACCTCTCTTTTGATTGTAAGGCAGACCTTTTTGAATCGTTTTGAAGAAGTACCGGCCGAAATCCATATTGAAAACCTCGACGGACGAACACATCCCGATCCCATCACACCTGCCGCAATTGACAAAGGTTTACAAACAGCCTCGATGTTTGTTGCAGGCGCGTCGCTGCTTTTTGCCAAATGGGCGAACGGATTTCAAAAGCATACCAATAAACTGCCCTTGTTTGATCCTGCAGTTTCGGATGCAGCCGGAGGCGATCCCGGTATTTTCTATTATCACAGCCATTGGAGGCTGAATGACGACGAGTCGCTGGTAATTACCGTGAAGCCTCCGCAATGCGATTCCTGGAATTTCCAATTGAACAACTATTGGATGGAATCGCTCGACTACCGGTATTTTACCATCTGTATTAATAAGGCGACTGCCCATCAGAATCCCGACGGATCGGTGCGTGTAATTGTGGCACATAACGATCCGGGTCATCCCAACTGGATCAATACCTGCGGACACAGGGAAGGGACCATGCTCTGGCGCTGGTATCGCTTGCACCCCGGCGAAAATCCGGTGGAACCGGTATGTGAAGTGATTAAATCATGGAAAACTGATTCGAATGACCGATTAACTTGATACGCTTGATTTTGAATGATGTACCGATCTGAATTACTAAACGAAAACTTCCGAAAAAATCCTTTTTGGTTCAGGTTTTTAAACGCGGGATGGAAAGCCACCTATCCGCTGGGAACAAAACTGAAACTTGATAAGGATGATTTGATCCGGACTGCGAAAAAAACAACGGGATTATCGGATTTCGGCCCCGATTTTAATGATGAACCCCTCGACCGGTTACTTTGGTCCATAAACCATGAAGCCAATCTTCATCCGGTCGGGAGGTTTATTGCACGCCAGCGTTATGTCAGTCTGCTCAGTATCAGGCTCCGGGCTGCTTACTTTTTTAAAAATTACCCGCAAATTCTCGAGCAGCCGCTCTATCCTGCATGGATCATTGTAGGGTTGCAACGGACCGGAACCACCAAGCTGCAACGACTTCTGGCCGTCGATCCCGATCACCGTGTAATCCCTAGTTGGGAAGTGATCAATCCCATACCACTCGATCTGAATTTATATCGGGATCAATTCCTAAACACGGTCCTTTCCGGAACGCAGCAACACAGTCCATCCACAATGTACCCGAAACCCGGTGACCGCCGCATCAAAATGGCCAATTTATCGGTGAGTGCAGTACGATTGATGTCGCCTGGTTTCTTCGCGGTTCATCCTATCGACGCCCTTCAACCGGAAGAGGATATTTTGATGCTTGACCTTAGTTTCATGAGCACCACCCCCGAAGCGATGATGCCGGTGCCCACCTATGCTTCCTGGCTCGAGCAGTTGGATCAGTCGGAAGCCTATGCCTATGCGGTGAAGATCATGAAATTTCTCCAGTGGATCCATCCGGCTAAAAGGTGGGTGTTGAAAACCCCCCATCATCTTGAGTTTCCCGATTTGATTGAAAAGCATTTCGGAGAGGTTCACTTTATCTGGCCACACCGGACCATCTACGAATCCGTTCCGTCCTATTTAAGCATGCTTACCTACAACTCGCTGATGTTTTGTGAGAAGGTTGATCCCGGACAGATTGCCCGTCACTGGGTGCGAAAAATTGGTTATATGCTCGATAAGGCGCTGGATTACCGGTTAAAGAAGGACAACGCGGGTAAATTCACCGATCTGTGGTACCATGATTTAATTACCAGCTCGATTGAAGAATTATCGAAGATTTATAAGTTGAACGGAGGTCTGACCCCCGATCTGGTCCGGAGAATTCGGGAACATGAGGCAAACCATCCACACCGAAAATACGGGACCCACCATTATTCACTGGCCGATTTTAACCTGACTCAGGGTGACATTGACCGGCACACGAAACGCTACCAGGACTTTATAACCTTGCTGTATGACGAACATCAACGAACGTAAAACAAAGAAATACAACAACCCCTTTACCGCGACGGTAACAGGTATCCGCGATCTTTTCCGAAAATTTCCGCCGGCAGGGACACTAAAACCGGAAGACCGTCTGGACGGTAAGACTGTGTTGGTTGACGGATCCAGCTCGGGACTGGGCTTTGCGGTGGCGCTTGATGTAGCCCGTCGCGGCGCCCGCCTGGTCATGGCCTGCCGCAGCGGGATCCCGGGGAAGGGGGAGCTGATCAAAAAACTATCCGGAAATTCAAATGTACTCATGCTTCCGGTCGATTTCTCGGATCTGGAAAGCATTGAAAAGCTGGCCCGACAGATTCGCGATGAGGTGGGCCCGATGATCGACATTTACATCAGCAACGCGGGAATTGTGCCTAAAAAAAGCAGAAAAACCCCGCAGGGTCTCGAAGAGATGTTCATGGTCAACTATTTTTCAAAGTTTGTTTTTATAAACCTTTTGATTGAATACGGTTGTTTCGCTTGCAAATCCGAGCCTTCGCGCATTGTCCTGGTCTCTTCCGAAAGCCACCGTAATCCAGATAAGTTCGACTGGGATGGTTTTGGGATCTATCGCGATTATTCCATCGGAAAGTCCATCGAACTTTACGGGTATTACAAGCTGTTACTTACGACTTTCTCTGTCGAGTTATCCAGGAGGATCAATGCTGATGGAGCGTTCTGCAGATCGGTCTATGCCCTTTGCCCGGGCCCGGTGAATTCCAATATTGCGAGGGAGGCACCTGTGATTTTTCAGCCTTTGCTCAAACTGGTATTTTCTATCTTTTTCCGGTCGCCTGCCAGGGCTGCCATCCCGGTTGTTTACCTGGCGGCTTCACCCGATCAGAAAGGAAAACCCTATGACTATTTCTTTCTTATGAGCAGGAAAGAAATCGATGAAAAAGCATCCCATCCCGGGAACGGGAAAAAGCTTTGGGATCTTTCTCAGACGTTGCTGGAGAAATTAAGGCAAAAACCGTCAGGCAGCGCCTCAGGGTTGCGGTAAAGAGCGATTCACAGACTGTACAACAGCTTTATCTCTTCTTTCCAGATTGATTCATCAGGAGTCTCAAGGATCAGCGGTATATCATCGAACCGGGGATCATGCATGAGGAGTTTAAAAACCTCCATCCCGAGGGTTCCCTTTCCGAGGCTGTCGTGGCGGTCGACCCGGCTGTTAAGCCCTTTTTTGGCATCATTCAGGTGCATCCCTTTCAGATATAGGAATCCGATGATACGGTCAAATTCATTGAACGTATGGGTGAATCCTGCCAGCGTCGAAAGGTCATAGCCGGCCGCAAACGAGTGACAGGTATCGATACACACGCCAACCCGCGATTTGTCATCCACGCGGTCGATAATGTATCTCAGGTGTTCGAATTTATACCCCAGATTACTTCCCTGGCCTGCCGTATTTTCAAGAACGGCAGTCACCCCCTTAGTTTTATCAAGGGCGATGTTAACCGATTCGGCTATCCGCTCCAAGCACTCCTCATCCGAAATCTTTCCGAGTGATCCGCCAGGATGGAAATTCAGCCGGTCGAGCCCAAGCTGTTCGCACCGCGACATCTCATCAATGAAAGCTTCCCGCGATTTGGTCAGCCCATCGGTTTCCGGGTGTCCCAGATTGATCAGGTAACTGTCGTGAGGTAGAATCTGAAAAGGTTTGTACCCTTGTTTATCACAGTTTTCCCTGAAGTTTCGGATTGAGTCCTTCGTAAGAGGCGCTGATTTCCACTGTCGCTGGTTTTTAGTGAACAGGGCAAAAGCCCGGGCCCCGATTTCATGGGCATTCAACGGCGCGTTTTCGACCCCGCCCGAGGCGCTAACATGTGCTCCGATGTATTTCATACTAAACTTTTATGAACAGAGATATGTTGATAATTTCTTTACCTGTTGATATGAATCAATGGATTTCAATGGTTATCAGGTGAAAATCCATTGAATTCAAACCTGATGTAAAAGTAAATGTTTTTTTGAATCTTTAATCCAGCCTGCCGATTCTGCATCCGCCATTTGTTAAATCGGAGTTAAAAAGACACATGCCACATTTTTTCTATATATTTGTAAAAAAAATACAGCTATGAAAAAGATATTCCTGATCCTGGTTTTATTGATAACCTCGGTGAGCGTTTTTTCGCAGATATCACTGAATCAAAAAAATAACGGACTGATTCCGGGGGAGACCTCCTCTGTTCAGGAAGTTCAATTCATCGAACCCGGTCCTTCGGGAGCCAATCAAATATGGGATTTTTCCAAGCTCCAGGTTACGGAAACCAAGCCGGCCGGACAAATCAGCGCTGTCCCCGTCAAAGCTCTTAATGGGGTGGGAGCATACAACCTGGTCCTTGACGAAGGAGGGAATGAATATTTCTATAATATCGGCGAAACCGGATTTGATGAGGTGGGAATGATCAGTCACGATAACGAACTCGCGTTGGTTTATACCGATCCAATCCGCAAAATGAATTATCCGTTTACCTTCGGATCTCACATCGGCGATGCCTATAGCGCTTATTCAACCTATAAAGAAACTACCCATATCGATTATTCAGGTGAATATATCGTGGATGGCGACGCTTTTGGAACGCTGATCCTTCCCGACAGAGTGTTGAAAAACACACTTCGGGTAAAAGTAACCCGGAATGGATTGGAGCGTTATATGTGCGGATCAACTGAAGTGCATACGGAAAGATATCTTTGGTATGCAGCCGGATATCGGTATCCGGTGCTGACCATCACCCTGGTCAATTATCAGATTGGAGGACAATCGCCGGTTACCACACGTAAAGCATCTCTGAATGTGAACCAGCATGTTGAAAGCGAAGTGATCGCCGGACTGGACCCAACGCAAAAGCCTGATCAGTCGGATGTTTCCGTTATCCTGTACCCCAATCCTTTCAGCGAAAAATTGACCTATAATTATTACCTGAGAAAGGATATGACCGTTTCAATCGATTTGTTCGATATTACGGGTAAGATCTCAGGCAAGTTGCTGAAAAGCCAGAATCAGACCGAAGGATTGCATACCGGCGAAATAAACAGCCAGACAAAAGATCTGAACCCCGGGATCTATTATCTCCGGTTCACATTTGATAACAAGGTTGTCACCAACAAGATCGTGAAGATCTAATCTGCTTCACCTTTTATTTTACCTCTAAATCGCCGGTCAGGACGCCGAGGAGGTTATTGTTCTTGTCATAGACCGGCAAAGAGTAGGTGATCATCACCACCTGTCCGCCACCGTCATCAAAATAGGGATTGCTCCATGCCGGTTTTTTTATTCCAACCGGTACGGCATACCATTCGCTTACCGTGTAATCGTATGATTCGGGAAGGGAGACCTGTTTGAACTCTTTTCCTGAACGGTAGATGTATGGCGCCGCACGGTGAACGTTCCCGTTTTCTGCAGTCGGTGCAAAAGCGAGGGTGGAGCCATATATTTCGGGATACAACTTCAAGAAATTGGTGAGAATGGACGGCATATCCTCTGGTTTAAGATCTTTTCCTGCCAGCGATTTCGCCAGTTCTTTAACCCCGTTCTCAACGGTTGCCTTCTTGCAGTCATCTGGAAGGGTAAGATAGGTTTCATGGTAGTGAACCACCTTCCAGCCTGCAGCTTCTCGTTGCCAGATCCAGGTCTCGGTCAGTAATTGATCCATTGTGGTTTCGTCTTTGAAATCAATGTAATTGTTGCAAACCGAGATCCAGGCGGCAGAAGTCGGCGAAAAAACGATAACCCGTGTATCGATGGGTTCGATCTTCTGGGTCTTAACAGCTTTGTACTCTTTGGTAAACCGGGAGATAATCTCTTCCCGGTTGTAAACCATGCCACCGGAGATGAATACTGCAGCAGAATCTTCGCTGAGATATTTAAAAGTCCCTTCAATATTGGCATTCTGGGCATATCCGATCACCTCGTCGCTGAGACTGATAATGGTATCGCGGATAGCTTGTTTTTCCTGATCGCTGAACGATTTATACTCACGGCAACCTGTGAGGGAAAATATTCCCAGGCAGAACATCATTAAAAAATAGATTAGGTGTTTTTTCATCGTGAATGATTTGAGGATTAAACAATAGGTTCTCAGTTTGATCCGAAATTTACGAATTATTGTTATTTTCGGGATTCTTTATTTGATTAAAATGTACGGATCTTTTCTCCGTAGTCTGGCTATCCTGATCCTGGTTCTTTTTACAGGCTTTGAAATTTTTGCGGCCGGTACTGATACTATTGTTGAAAAGGAGAAGCAATTGGCGGGACTTCCCGGTGATACCACAAAGGTCAATCTGTTACTGGAATTAGGCAGGTATTATTGCAGCCGGCAGAACGATAAAGCCTTGTTGTATCTTCAGCAGGCGCTGACGCTTTCGAATGAGCTCCGATTCAAGATGGGCATTGCACGCAGTTATCTCTGGCAGGGCCGGGTGTTTTACTACAAGGATGAGTATGCCTTGGCGGAATCCTATTTATCGAAAGCCAGAGAAATACTTGAAAAGACAGCCGATGTACGCGATCTGGCGTTTTATCACTTCGCAGCCGGATCTTTATATGATCTGAACGGCAATTTCATCATGGCGGTACAGGAATACCAGGAGGCTGCCCGCCTTTCTGCCGCCGGAGGGGACGAAAGCTTACGGTCGGGCAGTCTTGCCAGCCTTGGTTCTGTATATAACCGGCTGAAGGAGCCTGACAATGCGCTGATTTATCTCAGAGAGGCATTAGCGATACGGGAGGGGCTTCACGACCAGATCGGGGCCGCTAGTATTCAAACTTGCATCGGAGCCTCGTTCGAGGAAAAAGGGATGGATGATTCGGCCTTATATTACTACCTCAAGGGTTATCACATCAGGATTGCCTCAAAGGATATCCGTCCGCTTGCGAGTTCAGAATACAACCTGGGGAAGCTCTATAACAAAATGAAAAGGTACGACAAGGCCATCACTATTTTCGAAAGCGCGAACAGACATTACCAGTTGCTCGATGAAAAAGCCGGTCTTTGCATTACCGGTCTTGAACTCGCCCGATCGCTGAATTATACCGGGAATAAAAACAAGGCGGAGACGACTGCCGGGGAGGCCCTGAACCTGGCAATCAAGATGAACAACAACGAGCTCATTAGCCTGTCGTACGAAACCCTTACCGAAATTGCCGCTTTCAACAACGATTTCAGGGAGGCATACCATTATTCGTTGTTGCATAAGAAGGTCGGTGAAATTCTTGCCCTGCAGAAAAAAGAGATGGCGATCAAAGAAACAGAAGCATGGTTCAGGGTAAAGCAAATGAACGACGAGATGGAACAGCTGAAACTTCAAAGCAACGCACAACGAAAGAATATTATCCTGCTAGGGGTTTCGTCTGCTACATTGCTGGTTATTTTAGTACTCATCATCCTGTTGTACCGGTCGAAAGTACTGGCCCACCGCCGGAAGAACCAGCTTTTCGAACAGGAGGAAATCATCCGGAGGCAGCGCGATGAATTAGCCGAAAAGGAGAAATTGATCCTTCGTGAAAAAGTAGAGACCCAGAGCCGTGAACTGGCGGCTAAAGCGCTGGAGATGCTGCGGGTCAATGAGATGCTGGGACAGATCATCGACCGGCTCTGGCAATTAAACCGCCGGCAAATGGACCAGGAAGATCTGGGAAAGGAGATCAGCAACATGGTAAGGGAAATCGAATGGCATACACAGAACAATACCTGGCAGGAGTTCGACACGATTTTCAAAAACATCCATTCGGAATTTTATGACAAATTACTGGAGCTGTGCCCCGATCTCACCACCTCGGAAATCAAGATTGCCGCACTGCTGAAACTGAACCTGACTACCAAGGAAATAGCAGCCATAACCCTGAAATCGGAAGAGGGAATTAAATCAACCCGTTACCGCCTTCGCAAAAAGCTACACTTCACCTCCGACGATCACCTGGTGCCCTTCCTCTTGCAATTGTAGCTGTTTTATTTTTCTTTGATCTGTTATTGATTTCGCTGATCGCGTTTCTGTAATATTTATAAGTATAAGATAATCATGTTGATACACCTCTTGCCACTTTTTGAACCGGCCTGAACCACTTTAATAAACCCTGAAAATTTGCAGCCGGCCTTCTACCAGATTTATTTTCGCATCACCCCGACAAGCATCATCATTTTGATGTTGAAAAAGACGGGTTTATAATATATGTAGGTGAAGGGAATGAGAAAAAAGTCGGGAACAGAAAACAAACCTGGCATGAAATCCGGAGACACTGAAAACGAACTGAAAAACCTCAGGCAACGCCTTGAGGTCAGGAGTCAGGCATTCGAAAAGATCATCAGACAATTAAACAAATCTGGAAATAAATTGAAGCATTAACCAAAACACAGAAATCATGAAAAAGTATTTTCGCACAGTTTCCGTCATAATGTTGACGGGCATTTTCATTACGATTGTATCTGTTCTTTCGTGCAGTTGCAAGAAAAAGAACACCGATGATCCCAATTCCGGAGGTTCCGGAGTGGCCTGCTGGGGTGAAAACTGGCTTATCGGCACCTGGGAGGGGACCACACCATCGACAGTCCAGCCTTTTGCCAACACCAGAATAAGAATTGTCTTTAATTCCGCTGAATTGAAAATTTCTGACGAGATCTCCGGCAATCCGAGGAAAGTCTGGACCTACAATGGCATTTTAACCTGGAATGTCGGGGGCGCAGGGGAGTGGAGTATGAACTTCGCTACCGGAAACTGGCCCAATCCGGATATCAATTTGATTCTTTTCGAATGTGTTCAGATGACAGCGATTAACCAGGGGATGGCCAATATTTCCCTGCGTATTGCAGATACCTTGCAACAGGATGTATATCATTCTATTGACCTGGATTGGGGACCACTCGGTCTAACCTCATCCACTTCCGCAACCTCCATCGATTTTTATGGTGATGTGGAGATCGACAACAATGGAACTTTGCAGCGGGCAGATTATGTTCCCAATGAATCGACAATCCGGCTGACAAAGAAATAGAGGGGTAGTTGAGTGTTTTTCGTTTATGATTCGTTGAGCCATCTTAAAGCCGCGGCTTCGGTCGAAAACACCATAATTTTATACTTGGAGAGATGGTCAAATTGTTTAGCCATTAAGGCATATGCAGTCGCTTTTGGGTCAGAATGAAGAACAGCGTGCCTGACGGAGGTGAAAGCTTTAAGAATATCTTCAAGATTTTCAAGAAGATTATGCAGTTCAGATACATCAAAAAGAGCGGTAGAACCTCTTGCATCTTCAAGAATTTTAAGATCTTTCGTGAATTCTGACAGTGTGACGATGTTTTTCATTTTGGAAAACATCTCATCGTAGGTCACTTCACCAACGGATTTCGTAAATAAAATTCCTTTATGTTCGTCGAAAAACCGATCTACCATATTATTATGGGATTGACATTATATTATAAAGGATAGTATTCCGAAATAAATAAACATACCGTACAGGAACCCATTCGTTGACAGATTATCATGATGGGTCATTAGCATATGTTCCGACTATTTCTTTGACAGAAAAAAAAACCACAAATAATAAAATTATAAGTGGTTTTCTTTGTCGGGGCGAGAAGACTCGAACTTCCGACCCCTTGCACCCCATGCAAGTACGCTAGCCAACTGCGCCACGCCCCGAATTATGACGCAAAAATAAGCAATTTTTTGATCAAACAATCCGCAGCAAAGGAGAAAAGATTTTTTTAGTCTGGAATTTGTCTCTCCGATTATTGAAAACTCCCGTCAATTCAGGAAAATGTGCATGATTGTTCGTTCCGGAATAGTGATGGAAGAACATCCGAAAAACCGGAAAGAAAAATCGAATTTAAAAGATATTACCGGTACTCCAACTTAAATTTGGAACACATACTTTTATAAACCTCCAGGAGTACCTGATCCCTGAATATAGCATACATTGGCCGGACTTTATTAACTTTGCACCTAAGATATCCTGACGGTTTTGACCCGTCACAAGTGAACAAAATCTCCACGGATATTTCATCAGAACATCGAAAAGCCAAATACCATTGAAAATACAGAAAATATGAGCGAAAATATTGAAAAGGTCCGGTGCCTGATTATCGGATCGGGACCAGCCGGATATACCGCTGCCATCTATGCAGCCCGCGCTGACCTTAAACCGGTCATTTATCAGGGAATGCAACCGGGTGGACAGTTGACCATCACTACCGAAGTGGAGAACTTTCCCGGTTATCCGAAAGGGATCACTGGTCCGGAAATGATGGAGGAGTTTAAACAGCAGGCCGTACGGTTTGGTACGGATATCAGGTTTGGCGTGGTTACCGAAGTCGATTTCTCAAACCGTCCTTTTATCGTGAAGGCCGATGATGGGAAAACCGTGGCAGCCGAAACGGTGATCATCGCAACCGGAGCATCCGCCCGCTGGCTCGGACTTGAATCAGAGAAGAAATTAATGGGGATGGGGGTTTCAGGTTGCGCTACCTGTGACGGGTTTTTCTACCGCGGTCAGGATGTCGCTATTGTTGGAGGAGGAGACACCGCAGCAGAAGAGGCGACCTATTTAGCCAAACTGTGCAGGAAAGTTTATATGATCCATCGCCGCGATGAACTACGCGCCTCAAAAGCTATGCAGCATAAAGTTTTAAGTACCTCCAACATTGAAATGGTATGGAGCAGCGTTCCGGAAGAGGTTTTAGGCGACGACAGTGGCGTGACAGGAGTAAGGGTGCGCGATGTAAAGACCGGGACATCAAGGGATCTCAGCATCACGGGTTTTTTCGTGGCGATCGGTCATAAACCCAATACGGAAATATTTGAGGGCCAACTTGAACTGGATGATCAGCATTACGTGAAAACTAAACCCGGAACCACCCAAACAAACATATCAGGCGTATTTGCTGCCGGCGACGTGCAGGATCATTATTACCGTCAGGCCATCACTGCAGCCGGAACGGGTTGTATGGCGGCCATTGAGGCAGAACGGTTCCTGACCAACTAATTGAGTGAATGAGTGAATGAGTGAATGAAAATTTAACAGATGTATTTTGAATAAATTTCTTTTTCCCTAATGGCTAATGGCCAATGCCTAATGCCTGATTTGAATTTTGAATTTGTGCTTCACTAATCCTTAAATAATGATCACCTTTTTCAAGAACCAATCGGTCTATTTTGCTGTAGAAAGCAGCGGAAACATCAGTGAATCCGATATCCAAAAATTAAATTGGCTTTTTGGTGATGCGGAATGTATTTCCGAACCCGTGTTGACCGGCACCTTCATCGGCCCGCGCAGGGAAATGATCACCCCCTGGAGCACCAACGCAGTGGAGATTACGCAGAACATGGGAATCAACGGGATCACCCGGATAGAAGAGTTTAAAGTTCAAAGTTCAAAGTTCAAAATTCAAAGTGAAAGACAGGATACTAATCCTGACAGAATTGCAGATACATTAACCTCTGATGCAAAAAATATTGTCAATTGTCAATTGTCAGTTGTTAATTCTTTTGATCCCATGCTCCAACACCTTTACGAAGGGCTTGACCAGGAGGTTTTTCACATAGTTCGTGAACCCGATCCGGTTAGGTTCATCGAAGATGTTGAAGCTTATAACCAACAGGAAGGACTTGCCTTAAGCAACGATGAAATTCAGTATCTGATCAGTTTGAGTCACAGGCTTGGCCGGCGTCTGACCGACAGTGAGGTTTTCGGATTTTCACAGGTCAACTCGGAACATTGCCGTCATAAAATCTTCAACGGCACCTTCATCATCGACGGTAAAGAGATGCCGGATTCGTTGTTCGCGCTGATCAAAAAGACGGCAAAGGAGTATCCTAATTTCCTGGTTTCGGCTTACAAGGACAATGTGGCTTTCATCATGGGCCCGGAGATTGAACAGTTTGCCCCGGTTCGTCAGAATGTAGCCGATTTTTTCACTATCCGGGATATCTCATCCGTCATTTCGCTTAAAGCCGAGACCCACAACTTCCCGACAACGGTAGAGCCGTTCAACGGGGCAGCCACCGGGTCGGGAGGAGAGATTCGCGACCGGATGGCAGGTGGAAAAGGAAGTATCCCGTTGGCCGGAACCGCAGTATATATGACCTCTTGTCAGCGATTGAATGGAGGCCGTTCCTGGGAACTCGATCAGGAACCCCGTCGGTGGCTTTATAAAACTCCCGAAGATATCCTGATCAGGGCATCAAACGGTGCTAGCGATTTCGGGAATAAGTTTGGGCAGCCCCTGATCTGCGGATCGGTTTATACCTTCGAACATGAAGAAAACGGGCGGACATTCGGTTACGACAAGGTGATCATGTTAGCAGGCGGGATTGGTTTTGCCCGTAAGGATGACAGTCTGAAAGAGGATCCCGAAGGTGGTCAGCGGATCATCGTGATGGGTGGCGACAATTACCGGATTGGAATGGGAGGAGGGGCGGTTTCGTCGGTGGCTACCGGTGAATATGGAAATGCCATCGAACTGAATGCCGTTCAGCGCTCAAATCCGGAAATGCAGAAACGCGTTTTCAATGCCATCCGCGCAATGACTGAAATGGAGGTGAATCCGATCATCTCGATTCATGATCATGGCGCCGGCGGACATCTGAACTCCCTGTCGGAACTGGTCGAATCGACGGGTGGTACCATTCGCATTGATGCCCTGCCCGTTGGCGATCCTACATTGTCGGCACGCGAAATCATCAGCAATGAATCACAGGAGCGCATGGGACTGGTCATACGCGAAAAAGACCTTCCACTTCTCGAAGAGGTAGCACAACGGGAACGGGCGCCCATCTACGAAGCTGGTACGACAACCACTGACCATCAATTGGTATTTATAGATGACCGGAACGGATCAAAGCCGGTAGATTTAAAACTGGAAGATTTCTTCGGTAAACCTCCGAAAACGGTGATCGCAGATAAATCGATCCCGACAATCTACTCCCAGATAACGTACGATCAAAACCGGTTGGATATCTACCTGGATCAGGTTTTACAACTTGAGGCGGTTGCCTGTAAGGACTGGCTTACCAATAAAGTTGACCGGGCCGTTTCGGGAAAAATTGCAAAACAACAGTGTTGCGGGGCCTTTCAGCTTCCACTGAACAACCTGGGAGTGGTAGCCTTAGATTATCAAGGCATCAAAGGTATTGCCACCTCTCTGGGGCATGCGCCCGCAGCTGCCCTGATCGATCCGGTGGCCGGTTCACGTCTGGCCATTGCCGAGGCCCTGACCAATATCATCTGGGCTCCGCTGACCCATGGACTCAAGGGCGTTTCGTTGTCGGCCAACTGGATGTGGCCGTGTAAAAATACCGGTGAGGATGCACGGTTGTACGCAGCTGTGAAGGCTGTCAGCGATTTCGCCATAGAATTGGGAATTAATATTCCGACCGGAAAGGATTCGTTATCGATGACCCAGAAATATCCTGATGGGAAGGTGGTCTATTCTCCGGGAACTGTAATTATTTCGGCGGTCGCAGAAGTTTCGGATATCAGGAAAGTGGTCAGCCCCGCTCTTTGTGATGAACCGGGCTCAAAGTTGATCTATATTGGATTTTCGAGAGATTCGATGAAACCGGGGGGCAGTAGTTTTGCCCAGGTACTGAATGCCCTTGGAAATGAAGCGCCAACCATAAAAGATTCTTCCTATTTTATCAGGGCCTTTGACGCGGTCCAGCAATTGATACGCAAGGATCTCGTTCTGGCAGGACATGATGTTTCGGCAGGAGGTTTGATCACATCGTTGTTAGAAATGTGCTTCCCGGAAGAGCATATCGGACTGGAACTGAATCTCTCCATGCTCCAGGATCGCGATACCATCCGGTTGATCTTCAGCGAAAATCCGGGCATCGTAATTCAAATAAAAGATCTTGAAAGCCTACATAAAATATTTAAAAAGGCCCGGGTCGAATACACCGAAATAGGGACCGTTGTAAGGGAACGAATGATCCGGCTGACCAATTGGGACCAACACCATTCTTTCGATATCGATGCCCTCCGTGACACCTGGTTCCAAACTTCTTACCTGCTTGACCGGAAACAGTCGGGCGAACAGCTTGCCCTGGAGCGGTTCAATAACTACAAACGCCAACCTCTCAGGTTTCATTTTCCTGTTCATTTTACAGGATCCTGTAGCGCCTATTCCATTGATCCGCAGCGGAGAGCTCCATCGGGTATCCGTGCGGCCATCATTCGGGAAAAAGGGGTGAATCGCGATCGTGATATGGCCTGGGCGCTATATTTGGCAGGATTCGATGTCAAGGACATTCATATGACCGACCTGATCTCCGGCCGTGAAACTCTGGAGGATGTCAACCTGATTGCCCTGGTAGGCGGATTTTCAAACTCGGACGTTTTAGGATCGGCGAAAGGATGGGCCGGCGCATTTTTATATAACGAAAAAGCCAACCTTGCACTTACCAGATTTTTCGACAGGAATGACACCCTCAGTCTGGGTGTATGTAACGGTTGTCAATTACTTGTTGAACTCGGATTGATCTATCCCGGATTTTACCACCAGGATTCACGCAAGAACCTTCACCCGACCATGTCGTGGAATGATTCGCATAAGTATGAGTGTACCTTCGTAGGCCTCGACATAGTTGAAAATCATTCCGTTATGTTGCAATCTCTTGCCGGAGCGAAATTAGGAATATGGGTCGCGCACGGGGAGGGTAAATTTAATTTCAGGGAAACCGAAAACCGGTATCATATTCCTGCAAAGTTCAGTTATCACGAATATCCCGGGAACCCTAATGGTTCTCAATATGATGCCGCCTGTATTGCATCGCACGACGGCCGGCACCTGGCCATCATGCCCCATATTGAGGATTCGATCCTGCCATGGCAATGGCCCCATTATCCGCCCGATCGGAAAATGGATGAAGTTACTCCCTGGATCGAGGCGTTTGTGAACGCGCGGAAATGGATTACGGCAATTCAAAATTCAAAATCTGGAGATAGGCAGTAGGGAAGTAAAATCAATGATACAATGACAAAGATCGTATTGATTACCGGCGCCACTTCCGGACTTGGCGCTGCAATAGCCCGGAAATTTGCCGAGAACGGTGACCATCTGATCCTTACCGGAAGGAGGGAAAACCGTCTGGATTCAATCACCAGGGAGCTTATCAAAACATACCATGTTGAAATTTTACCGCTGATTTTTGACGTGCGCAAATTGAAAGAGGTAGAAGATGCCTTGGAGATACTGCCTGAAAACTGGAGAAACATCGATGTCTTAATCAATAATGCCGGACTTGCGGTCGGACTCAATCCCATTCATGAAGGTGTGATCGACGACTGGGAACGGATGATCGACACTAATGTGAAGGGATTGTTATATATGTCGCGGGTTTTCGTTCCTCTGATGGTGGCACGTAAAAAGGGGCATATTATCAACATCGGTTCCATTGCCGGGAAAGAAGTTTATCCGAACGGAAATGTTTATTGTGGTTCAAAGTTTGCGGTTGATGCCATTTCCAAAGCCATGCGGATCGATCTTTTGCCCCATCATATTAAAGTGACTCAGGTTGCCCCCGGTGCGTTATATACGGAATTCTCGCTGGTCCGCTTTAAAGGAGATAAGGAGAGGGCAGAAGCCGTGTACAACGGATTCCGGCCCCTGATCGCATCCGATGTTGCCGACGTGGTCTATTATGTAACAACCCTTCCTGAACATGTCAATATCAACGACCTGGTCATCATGCCTACCGCCCAGGCCAGTTCCATGCATTTTAACCGGCAATAAGCGGGTTGTATAACCGGTTAGTTTTTTTTTCTGATCCCCATCTCACATTTAACTATTTTAATTATTATTGTATAATTTTCTGATTTGCATATCCTTTAATTACCATTTGTTATGGAAATAACCCGCATTTTTGATTTGTTGCCTTATATTGAGGCAACTTTTAAACCCAAAAATGATTTTGTTGCTTCGAAAGAAAATGGTGAGTGGAGCAAGTACAGCATCAAACAGTATCGTGAAATTGTCGATCACATCAGTTATGGTTTTTTAGAGCTGGGGGTGAAACCCGGAGATAAAATTGCACAGATCAGCACCAACCGGGCCGAATGGAATTTTGTTGATATGGCTATCATGCAGGTTGGAGCCGTCCATGTACCTATTTATCCCACCATCAGCGAATCAGATTACAAATACATCCTGAGCCATGCCGAGGTCCAGTACGTTTTCGTTCTTGGAATAGAACTCCTTCGAAAAATCCAGCATATTTTGCCCGATATTCCGTCGATAAAGGGAGTCTTTACCTATAAGGATTGGAAGGAGGTAAAGCATCTGAATGAATTGATTGAGTTGGGAAAGCAGCATCAGAACCCTGAGTTGCTGAATGAACGCCGCGCCGCTGTTGGTCCCCATGATGTCGCAACCCTGATCTATACCTCCGGAACCACCGGGAACCCCAAGGGAGTGATGCTTTCGCATACCAACATTATTTCTAATTTTCAAGCCGTTTCTTATATTCCTCCCTACGGTGAAGAGGGAAAAATACTGAGTTACCTGCCGTTGTGCCATGTTTATGAACGCATGATGAATTACATGTATCATTACAAGGGTTATTCTATCTATTATGCAGAAAGTATTGGCACCATCACAGAGAACCTGTTGGAAATCCACCCCGATATTCTGACGACTGTTCCACGCCTGCTTGAGAAGATATACGACAAACTCCAGTCAGCCGGTCATAAACTCAAAGGGACAAAACGTGTCATATTCTTCTGGGCGCTTCATCTTGCCCTTCGATATGAGCTGAAGGGGGCTAATGGTTGGTTTTACGAACTCAAACGAAAGCTCTACGACAAGCTGGTTTACACCAAATGGCGCGATGCACTGGGCGGTAAAAGGATGATCATCGTATCGGGAGGAGCAGCCCTGCAACCACGTCTGGCCCGTTTGTTTAGCTGTGCAGGCTTCAAAATTCTGGAAGGATACGGACTCACCGAGACCGCTCCCGTCATTGCAGTCAGTGATTTCTCAGAACAAGGCATAAAATTTGGCACAGTAGGACCGGTACTCAAGGGAGTCAGGGTGAAAATTAATGACGATGGAGAAATCCTGTGCAAAGGCCCCAACGTGATGCTCGGATATTACAAGGAGCCCGAACTGACCCATGAAGTGATCGATGACGATGGTTGGTTTCACACCGGCGACTTAGGCCATATAGAACCGGAGGGACAACTTAAGATTACGGGAAGAAAGAAGGAACTTTTTAAAACCTCTTTTGGAAAATATATAAGTCCTGAACCCATCGAAGATAAATTCAAGGAGTCGTTATTCATCGATCAGATTGTGGTGGTTGGAGAGAACCAAAAATTCGCGGGAGCTCTTATCGTTCCTGATTTTAACTTCCTGAAATCCTATTGTACAGTCAAAGAGATCCCTTTCACCACCCATGAGGAGATGATCAAACTTCCCAGGTTGCGAAAGCGATTCCAGGTGGAGATCAACAAGTATAACAAATTTTTTGGCGAGACTGAGAAGATCAAGTCATGGGATTTGCTTGATACGGAATGGAGTACCGAATCGGGTGAAATTACACCCACCATGAAACTCAGGAGAAATTTTGTTTGTAAAAAATACAAAAATCAGATTGAGGCGCTCTTTAAATGAGCAGAAAGATTAAACGCTGATGGCCGAAATATCGAGAATTTTCGATCTTCTCGCACGCTACAGAGAGGACTACAGCGGAATTCCCGATCTCTTTAATGAGAAAACAGGCGGGAAGTGGCACCATTATTCATCATCCGACTATCTCGAATACTCCCGCCAGATCGCCATGGGCTTACTTGCCTTAGGTGTTGGGAAAGGCGACCGGATATCGACCATCCTGGTGAATGGTCCCCACTGGAACTTTTTCGATATGGGGATCCTGATGACAGGAGCAGTGTCGGTGCCGATTTATCCGACCATCAGTGAAGAGAATTTCAGGTATATTTTCACCGATGCAAAAATTGATTATTTAATTGTCTCCGACAGGATACTTTACAATCGTTTTTACCATGTCCTGCCAGAAATAGGCGCCTTAAAAGGGATATTTACGATTGATGATATCCGGGGCGTCAGAAGTTGGAAGGAAATTACTGACCTTGGAAAAAGCCAGGATCCACTCCTGCTGGAGCGTGTCATGGCCGAAGTGTTACCCGACGATCTTGCTACCATCATCTATACGTCAGGAACGACGGGGCGTCCCAAGGGGGTAATGTTATCGCACCGGAATTTCGTGTCGAACTTCAAGTCGTTTGCTGAAATTCCACCGCTGAAAAAAAATGACCGGGCTTTGAGTTTTCTGCCCCTCTGCCATGTTTATGAGCGGATGGCTGGCTATGTATATCAATATTTTGGAGTAAGGATCTATTATGTACGCGATATTGAACAGGTTGCAGGATATATCAGAGAGGTCAAGCCTCATGGATTTGCAGCAGTTCCGAGAGTTTTTGAAAAGATCTATAACAATCTGGTAAGCAAAGGGAGATCGCTACCGGTTCCCGCCCGGATCCTGTTTTTCTGGGCGCTTCGTCAGGGCCATAAATTTGAGTTGAATCATGCCCGGGGCCGGATCTATGATGTTAAGCTGTCGATCGCCAATATGCTTGTTTTTAGCTGGTGGCGGCGGATGATGGGGAACCATCTGAAATTTATAGTTTCAGGCGGGGCAAGTCTCCACCCCAAGCTCACCCGTCTTTTCTGGGCTGCCCGGATTCCGGTACTCGATGCCTATGGATTGACGGAAACCTCCCCGGGTATCACCTGCTACCGGTTTGAACCGGACGGGATGAAGTTTGGCACGGTCGGACCGTTACTTTCCGGTGTACAGATACGAGTTGCCGACGACGGAGAGATACTGGTCAAGGGTCCCAACGTCATGCTGGGATACCTGAACCGCCCCGAAAAAAATGAAGAGGTTTTCGATGCCCAAGGATGGTTCCACACCGGCGATATCGGGGTTTTGGAGGATGGAAAGTTTTTGAAAATCACGGATCGAAAAAAAGAAATATTCAAAACCTCCGGGGGAAAATCGATTGCACCCCAGCCCATTGAACAACGGATAAGAGAGAGTCCCTTTATTGAGCATATCATGGTGGTGGGGGAGAACCGCAACTATGTCGCTGCCCTCATCGTACCCAATTTCGAATATCTGAAAAGCTGGTGTGCCGTAAAACATATTGCTTTCGGCAGCAAGACCAAGGCCATCCATAATTCCCGTATCATCCGCAGGATCAGACAGGAAGTTGAGCGGTTCAACCAGGATTTGGGGCAATTTGAAAAGATCAAGAAATTCAGGATTCTTGACGAGGAGTGGTCCGCCGGAACAGGAGAGATATCACCGACGCTGAAACCACGCCGGAAGTTCATTTTGGAGAAATACCGGGATCTGATTGAGGAAACCTACCGCTCCGATGAATACGACTACCGTTCGGAGTAGTCAATGCATGATCTTAAAGACCAGTTCTTTCATCAGCGCTCCGTCAGGTACCGAAATGTTTCCAAAGCCCTTGGCCTTCATATCATATTCGCGCAATAATGATATGATCTTCAACAGACGTGATACCGGGAAGGTCTTTGCTGCCTGCTGGTAATCGGGAACAAAAAAAGGCTTGACCGACAAGGCTGCAGCGACCGAGTTTCTTGACTTATCAGTAAGGTAGTGGTACATCAGCACTTTTGAAAAGTAGGAAGACAGGATCGGCACCACCTTGACCATGGGATTTTCTTTCGGGTTGGCAGCAAAATAAGCGATGATCTGATTGGCTTTAAATGTATCCTTTCGGGCTAATGCTTTCTGGAGTTCAAAAACATTATAATCCTTACTGATTCCGATATTCTTTTCAATGTATTCTTCGTCGATCTCTGTTCCGGCCGGAATATTGATCAACAGTTTCCGGATCTCATTAACAATTTTATCCAGGTCATTTCCTACAAAATCGGTCAGCAATAATGCAGCTTTCGGAGTAATCCGGTAACTCCTGTTCCTTAAATATTCATGGATCCAATCGGGGATCTTGCTTTCATGCAGTTTCTTTGACTCAAAAACGACGCCGTTTTTTTCAATGGCCTTAAACAGACTTTTCCGTTTGTCGAGCGTAGCATATTTATAACACAAAACCAGGATCGTCGATTCGACCGGGCGTTGGCAGTAGGGAAGAAGCTCATCGATTTTTTCCAGGTCCTGTGCCTCTTTTAACAGGATCACCTGATAGTTGGCCATCATGGGGAAACGGCGCGCAGAGCTAATAATCTCCTGAACATCAGAATCCTTTCCGTAAAAGATTTGTTGGTTGAACTCCTTTTCCTGGTCACTGAGACAATGTTGTTCGATATATTCGCTCAGAACATCGATGAAATAGGGCTCCTCCCCGTGTAACAGGTAAACCGGGTAGTAAATTTTATTTTTAAGCTTCCCGGTCAGTTCATCAAAGCCTAATTCATTACCGCTATTCATAATGGTTTGATAATACTATTGATATCTAATCGAACCGGAGGTGTTTGACATGCATCTTATTATCGATCAGCACCTGAAGCGTATCGATCCCGATTCGGAGGTGTTGCTCGGCAAATTTTTCCGTCACCTTTTTATCGCTTGCCTGTGTTTTTACCCCGCGGGCAACCATGGGCTGGTCAGAGACCAGAAGCAGGGCGCCGGTCGGGATTTCGTTCGCAAATCCTACCATGAATAAAGTCGCCGATTCCAGGTCGATGGCAATGGCTCTGGTGACACGGAGATGTTCTTTGAATCGTTCATCATATTCCCAAACCCGCCGGTTGGTGGTAAAGACCGTACCGGTCCAATAATCCCGCTGATGGTTGTGTATGACTGTTGACATGGCTTTTTGAAGGTTGAATGCAGGAAGGGCCGGCACTCTTTCGGGGAAATAATCATCCGAAGTACCTTCGCCCCTGATGGCAGCAATAGGAAGAATGAAATCGCCTACTTTACATTTCTTCTTGAGCCCCCCGCATTTGCCTAAAAATAACGCTGCTTTAGGTTTAATAGCCCCAAGGAGATCCATAACAGTCGCTGCATTGGGACTGCCCATACCGAAATTGATCAGGGTGATGGCCCCATGGGTAACACTGGGCATTGCCTTGTCTTTACCCTTGACAGGAACCTGATACCATTTCGCAAAAAGATTCAGATAATGATTAAAGTTGGTCAGCAGAATGAAATCGCCGAACTCTTTAAGGGCCGTTCCGGTATATCGGGGTAACCAGTCCTCCACGATCTCTGTTTTGGTGTTCATCTTCTGTTTTTTTGGCTGAAATGATCAAAATCCTTCCCGTTTACCGGAAAGGATTATTGTGACGGCAAAGTTAACCCAATTAGCAGATTTTTACGTATGTTTGTGCAAAGAGCGCCATGGAAAGACTGAATCTGCCTCCCATTTCCGTACGTATCCGTGAAGGTTCCAAAGGGAATCAGTTGATTTTTGATGAATTCCGTCATAAATTCGTTAAACTCACGCCGGAAGAATGGGTCAGGCAGCACTTTCTTCATCTGATGACCCGTCACCTGGGGTACCCGGCCTCTTTAATTGTTGTTGAGGCAAGTCTGATCTACAATGGGATGAAAAAGCGATTCGACCTGCTGGCATATAATGCCGATGGCAAACCGGTCGCGGTGGTTGAATGCAAGGCCCCTTCAGTCGAGATCACCCAAAGGGTTTTCGACCAGGTGGCCATGTACAACAAGACCTTGGGAGTGGCCTACGTGATGGTCACCAATGGGATAAACCATTACGCCTGTCATATCGACCATTCCGGGAAAACTTTCAAGTTCCTGCCTGAGATTCCGAGATATGAGGAGATTGCAGGAGATACTGTTTCTTTGGCTAAACCAGGTTAACAATTTTCAATAAAATGGAACTGTTTACAAAAATTCCGCAACCCCTGTTGTATTTCGTCCTGGTCACACTTTTTTCATTACTGATTGGGTTATCGCAGCGACGGATCCATCTGACCAATCATGAAAATGACCGTACTTTCGGAACCGACCGAACCTTTACATTCATTGGTATCCTGGGCTTTATCCTTTATACCCTTGATCCGCAAAACCGGTGGCTTTTTCTTGGCGGTGGCGCTGCGTTGTTGCTGATCCTCTCCATTTCCTACTTTTTTCACATCCGCGATTATAAAGATTTCGGCGCCACAACCATGTTCATCGCCCTGATCACCTATTGCCTTGGACCCTTGATCATAACCCAGCCCATCTGGCTGGTTCTGATGATTGTTGTAGTCGTGCTGATCTTTACCGAACTGAAAGAGATCTTCAGCACCATGACCGAGAAATTCGACCGGGATGAATTTATTACCCTCGCAAAATTCCTGGTCATTGCCGGGGTGATCCTGCCTGTTGTTCCCGATGAACCAATCGTGAGCGGCTTCAATCTGACACCCTATAAGATCTGGCTTGCCGTGGTGGTGATCTCCTCCATTTCATATCTGAGCTATCTGTTGAAGAAATTCGTCTTCAGAAACGCCGGCATTGCCCTGAGCGGCATCCTGGGAGGGTTATACTCCAGCACGGCCACCACCATTATTCTGGCTAAAAAGAGCCGAAACGATCCCGGGCATCTTCGACAGTACATGGCTGCTATCGTCATCGCAACGGCCATGATGTACCTGAGAATCTTAATACTGGTACTGATCTTCAATGTTAACCTGTTCGGACTGGTATGGCCCTGGTTTTCGGGACTGTTTGTCCTGACCTCCCTGATCGGAGCGGTGATCCTGTACTTCCATAACCATCCGTCGGCTGCAGCCGATCCGAATCATACAGCAGAAAAAAATCCACTGGAATTCAGAACCGCTTTAATATTCACAGCCCTGTTCGTCGCCTTTTCTGTCATCACGCACGAAGTACTGAAACGATACGGCACGCCGGGATTGAACCTGCTATCATTTCTGGTTGGGATTACCGATATTGATCCGTTCCTGATCAATCTTTTTCAGGGAAAGTTTGAGGTTTCTGTTCAGACTGTCGCCATGGCGAGTTTTCAGGCTATTATTAGCAATAATGCCATAAAGATGTTCTACGGATGCTTCTTTGGCGGAAAACCGGCGGTCCCGTACCTGGTTTCAGCATTTCTTCTTATCATTGCACTGACAATTCTTCCGGTTATATTTCTTTAGCAAAACAGATGGCTGATCAGTTCTCGACGGTGGTTAATAAACTCGATGAATCCTTCTCACCTCAGGATACCCAGCACTACGGACTTGCCATTTTGTTCAGCGAGGTGAGTTTTACATATTGTATCCTTGATTTTAAGCGCAACAAATATCTGGGTTTGCATCACTTGCTTCGCTCGGATGCAGCTTCTGGCAGGATTCCACAACATACCAAATCAACCAGGGATGATTTTTACCGGAATATATTCCTCTCAGCGCCCTGGTTGAAAAACAGTTACAGGGTAACTAAAATCGCCTGGGAGGGCGGCAGATCGACGTTGGTTCCGGCTGCGCTCTATGAACCGGATGAAAAAGCAGGATACCTCAATCTGACCATGAATCCGAACAGTGAGGAGCAGGTTTTTGCCGACAATCTGATTCCTTTGGATGCCTATCAGGTCTTTTCGATGCCAGATCAGGTGCTGCATACCATTCAGGGGTATTTTCCAAAGGTTAAGATTGTCCATCACACAAGCGTAATGATCGAAAGTATCTGGGTCAATTACAAAAACAGAATCAGCGCAAACCGGACCTTTCTCCATATCCGGGAGCGTTTTTTTGACCTGATGATCTTTGATGGCCGGCAGATGACCTATTTCAACTCATTTCAGTTTCAAAATAATGAGGATATCGCCTACTATGTGATTTTTGTCCTGGAGCAACTCAACTTCAACCCCGAATCGATGCCCCTGGTTCTGTTGGGAAATACGGAGAAAGGAGGAGGTCTGACCGATTTGCTGTCGCGATATGTCAGACATGTTGAGTTTGGCCGCCGGAACGCTAATTTTAAATACAGTTATCTCTTCAACCAGGTATCACTTCACGGGTATTATCCCTTAATGAACTTTCTTTCATGCGGATTATAAGCGGAACATGGAAGGGACGGAAGTTACAGCCCCCGGTGAACCTCCCCGTACGACCCACAACAGATTATGCGAAGGAAGGGCTGTTCAACGTATTAAATAATCTGATTGATTTTGAAACGGTTAAAGTTCTTGATTTGTTCTCAGGAACAGGGAGCATTTCTTTTGAATTCCTGTCAAGGGGAGCTACCGAAGTTGTCGCCGTGGACGCCAACCCGCGCTGTGTCGAATTTATACGGAATTGTTCTGCGATGTTAGGGGCGAGTGGTTTAAAAGCAATCAGGTCAAATTGTTTCGTGTTTATCAAACATGCCTATACGGACTTTGACATCATCTTTGCCGATCCGCCTTACGAGCTGGACGGACTGAGTCGTTTACCCGATATCATCATCAATTCAGGGCTCTTTAGGACGGGAAGCACGCTGATCCTGGAACATCCCGCACGGTATGCATTTCAGGATCATGAAAGTTTTTTTCAGAATCGCCGTTACGGGAATGTGAATTTCACCTTTTTTCGTTGACAAACCAATATGGACTAAAACAAAAAAGGATGTCGCAAAATTCTGTGACATCCTCTTTTTTTTGGGAACTGTCGTTAAAAAATATCAATATTCGTCTTCGTGAAAGAAGAAATCATCCTTGGTGGGATAATCAGGCCAAATATCTTCAATGCGTTCATAAGTTTCCCCTTCATCTTCAATTTCTTTCAGATTTTCGATCACTTCCTGGGGTGCGCCTGATCGGATCGCCCAATCGACCAGCTCATCCTTGGTGGCAGGCCAGGGAGCATCTTCCAGTTTTGAGGCCAATTCGAGTGTCCAGTACATTTTTTAGTCGGAATTGAATTTTTGCAAAAGTATAAAAAAAAAAATCAGTAAGTCAAGTTAAAAATTCTTAACGATCACAATGATATCTTATTGTACAGTCAGTTTAAAGGATCAGCAGGAAAATTCCTGCGCACTACCCTTATAAATTCCCAACTTCCTGAGGCCGACATCTGTAATTGTTTATGAATTCAATCTCGTCAGAGCACATTAAAGATGAACCCGGGATTACCGAATCCTTACGGCTGGAACATTGTACCGGACAACCCTTGAATTCGGACCAAAAGCCCTGTTCACTCAGGGGTTCCGTCGGATATCCACGGTGTTTCTGTCGCTCCAGTCTCAGAGGCCACTTTTCGGGCTAGCACAAAAAGGTAATCGGATAAACGGTTTATCCAGCGGAGAATGATCTCATCGACAGGTGATGAGGTTTTTAATCGGATCAACGATCTTTCTGCCCTGCGGCAAACCGTGCGTGCAATGTGACACAATGAGACAATGGGGTGGCCTCCCGGCAGGATAAAAGTCTTCAACGGTGGCAATCCTTCATTCATGAAATCGATCTCCTGTTCCAGCAGTAAAATTTCCTGTTCTTCAAGCACCGGCAGGTTCCGGGCAGGTTTTTCCGGATCCCGCGCTATCAGCGCCTCGGCAATAAACAGGTCTTTCTGAATGCAGATCAGTACTTCGCGGTATCGGGGACCGATTTCATGATCGCGAATGAATCCGATGAAGGAGTTTAGCTCATCCAGATTCCCATAGGCTTCAACACGGTCGTGACTCTTTGGAACACGGGTTCCGCCAAGCAGTGATGTCTCACCCTTGTCGCCTCCCTTGGTGTAAATTTTGAATTTCTCAGCCATTTAACAGGGATTAGCGAATAGTGTTTAGCAGTTATTTACTGATGCAACCTGTTTTTCAGGTTCTCAAACTGACGCTTTATCTCCTCCGGTAGCCGGTCGCCAAATATTTTCTGATGTTCGGCAATCAGTTCACATTCGTCGAGCCACTCTTTCCGGTCAACCTGCAGGATCTGATCCATCTTTTCTGCAACTCCCGGCAATCCTTCGACATCAATTGAGGTTTTGTCGGGAACGTAGCCAATGGGAGTTTCCACGGCCTTTTCGGTTCCATCGACACGGCCGAAAATCCATTTCAGTACCCGGATGTTGTCGCCGTAACCCGGCCAGAGAAATTTCCCGTCGGCTCCTTTTCGGAACCAGTTGACATTGAATATTTTCGGCAATTTCGCCGGGTTGGGAGCCATCTTTCCAATATTGATCCAATGGTTGAAATAATCTCCCATATGATAGCCGCAGAAGGGAAGCATGGCAAAGGGATCGCGGCGAACGCCTGCCTTTAGTCCGATCGCTGCTGCCGTTACTTCCGATCCGACGATGGTTCCCAAAAACACGCCATGGTTCCAGTCGAATGACTGATAGACCAGAGGAACGGTACTGGGCCGTCGTCCACCGAAAAGAAATGCGGAGATGGGAACACCCCTTGGATTTTCCCAATCGGGATCAATGACCGGGCATTGCTTTGCCGGCGCTGTAAAGCGGGCATTGGGATGAGCCGCAGGTTTACCGGTGGATTTATCAAATACCGCATTGGTCCAGGTCAGCGACCCTGCAGGAATCTCGCTTCCGATTCCTTCCCACCAAATGTCACCATCAGGAGTCAAGGCAGTATTGGTGAAAATTGAATTGGATGCACAGGAGAGCATGGCATTGGGATTACTTTCCATCGAGGTGTAAGGAGCTACTCCAAAAAAGCCTGCTTCCGGGTTGATTGCATACAATCTGCCATCTTCTCCAAATTTCATCCAGGCAATATCATCGCCCACTGTTTCGACTTTCCAGCCGGGAATAGCCGGAATCAACATAGCCAGATTCGTTTTACCACAGGCGCTTGGGAAGGCCGCTGCGATGTATTTTTTCACTCCCTGCGGATTGGTGATGCCCATAATGAGCATATGCTCGGCCATCCAACCTTGTCTTCGTGCCATATTGGAAGCAATACGCAGCGCAAAGCATTTCTTACCAAGCAGGGCATTACCGCCGTAACCGCTTCCGAACGACCAGGTTTCATTGGTTTCCGGGAAATGGGAAATGTATTTCTTCTCGATTGGTGCACAGGGCCATTTAAGATCTTTCTGGCCCGGTTCGAGCGGCGCTCCCACTGAATGTAAACAGGGTACGAAGTCATCCTCTCCTAAAACATCCAGAACGGCTTTACCCATCCGGGTCATAATACGCATATTCACGACGACATAAGGAGAATCGGTAATCTGGATTCCAATATGTGCGATCTTCGATCCCAATGGGCCCATGTTGAATGGGATAACATACATGACGCGGCCCCGCATACAACCACGATAGGCTTCAGTCAGGATTCGTTTCATTTCGGCAGGAGCCATCCAGTTGTTGGTGGGACCCGCATCTTCCTTCTTTTCCGAACAGATAAAGGTCCTGTTCTCAACCCGCGCTACATCGCTTGGATCACTTTGGAAATAATAACTGTTGGGACGTTTTGAATCGTTTAACTTAACTGCTGCTCTCGATTGTACCATCAGATCAAGCAACATCTGGTTCTCTTCTTCAGTTCCGTCACAGTAATGGACACGGTCGGGCTGGCATAGGGCAGCCCAGTCATTTACCCAATTTTCAATTTTCTTTGAAATAATCATATCGTAATGTTTTTGGTTGTAAGTTTCCGGAAAAATATGTTACTGGCAATTAAATTTGCCATTTAATCTGTTTATTCCCTAATCGCAAATCGCTAATCCCTATTCGCTACCTGAGTTCCCCTAAGGCCTCACGGATCCGCCTCGCTGCCTCTGTCAGTTTATCGGTGCTGGTAGCGTATGAGAATCTGATACAGTTGGGATCCCCGAATGCATCACCGGGTACCAGTGCTACAAAAACCTTGTTGAGAAGGTACATGCAGAGATCGTTGGAGTTTGAAATAACCATTTTCCCGTCGGATTTCCCAAAATAAAATGAAATATCAGGGAAGATATAGAAAGCGCCATCGGGGTGATTCAGCTTCATACCTGGAATGTCGGCCAGCAGTTTGAGCATGAGATCGCGACGCTCGCGGAATGCCTGTTGCATGATCTTCATATCGGGAGTGGCATCGGGGTGAGTAATAAATGCTTTAAGAGCGGCCCGCTGAGCGATGCTCGAGGCACCCGACGTAAATTGCCCCTGTAGCTTGTCACAGGCTTTTGCAATGGTCAATGGGGCTGCAATAAAACCGATCCTCCAGCCGGTCATCGCAAAACCTTTCGAGACCCCGTTGACCAGGACGACACGGTCTTTTATATAATCGAACTGACAAATACTTTCATGCTTTCCGATGAAATTGATATGTTCGTAAATCTCATCGGCTATGATCGTGATGTCGGGATATTTTACCATCACATCGGCAATTCCTTTCAACTCTTCGCGGGTATAAACGGAGCCGGTAGGATTGCACGGCGAACTGTAGATCAGTAACCGGGTTTTGGGGGTGATGACCGCCTCAAGCTGGGCCGGTGTGACTTTAAAATTATTTTCGATAGTGGCAGGGATAAAGACTGCTTTACCCTCGGCCACCTTGATGATCTCTTTATAGGAAACCCAATAAGGAGCGGGAATCAGAACCTCGTCGCCCGGGTTCACTAAACTCAGTACGACATTGGCGATCGACTGCTTGGCCCCGGTCGAAACAACAATCTGGTTGCTCTCGTAATTAAGGTTATTATCGCGTTTCAATTTGGTGCAGATCGCCTTCCGCAGATCTTCGTAACCGGCCACTGGGGGATAGAAGGTAAAATTCTGATCAATGGCCTCTTTGGCGGCGTTCTTGATGTAATCGGGCGTGTTGAAATCGGGCTCTCCGAGACTGAGGTTGATTACATCGTGTCCTTCGGCTTTCAGTTCACGGCTTTTACGCGACATGGCCAGCGTTTCGCTTTCAGCTAAATAGTGGATTCGATTCGCAAGTGTTGTCATAATACAATGAAAATGAAGTTTTTGGAAAAAAAGACCAAAGTTAAAGAAATTTACGATTTACGGTTTACTATTTACGAATTTATTTTTCAGTTTTCCGTTTTCACTTTTCAATTCTTTTCCCTACACCTGTCCAAATCCACGTCCAACTCTTCGTCCAACTTTTCGTCAAACCTGTTTCCCTGTTTTCATTTTCCACTTATATCCCTACCTTTGTAAAAACTGATTTATGGTTTCCTCTAATTTGCCTCCCGCTTTTGGTTTTCATCTCCTTGGCGGAATAATAAGGATCATTCTCATCTTTTCCGGCGCCTTCCTGCTGTTATGGTACTACCTGAAAAACAGGCAGAAACAACAACCGGATCCGGTTCAAAAGCTTCAGTCAGATGTCGAAAAATCCGAACTCTTACGTTCCATTATGCCACTCCGGCTTCAGGCTTTTGAACGGTTCGTGTTATTCCTTGAACGGATCCATCCTTCCAATCTGGTAATGCGGCTCAACAATCCCGACCTTACTTCGGTCCAGTTGCAATCAATACTCGTCCGCACCATCCGTGAAGAATTCGAGTATAACCTTTCCCAGCAACTCTACCTCTCGCAACAGACTTGGGAACTGGTAAAAAATGCAAAAGAAGATATGGTGGCACTAATCAATCAGGCGACTGCAAGAGCCGGGGATGAATCCATGGCCGAAGCGCTGGTTAAAAATATCTTTGAGATGGTGATTGAAAAAGGAAAACTGCCTTCAGAAATGGCCCTGGATCAAATCAAGAATGAACTGCAAGCATTGACCCGATAACCGGAAACAGCACTTTCACGGATTCCACCGCCAGTCATTTTCCAAAACGGTAGGCTAAAGTCAGACTGGCTGCCGTATTCGTAAAACCAAACGCGATCCTGCTGGTTGTAACTTCCATGTCTTGCTGATATGTTTCCGATTTGGATTTACCATAAATGTAACTGATGGCAGGATAAATTTCGGTGGAGATTACAAGCCTTTCTTTCACGGTGTAAGCCGCCCCGATTACACAGTACAACGCTGAGGTTACCGACCAGATGGTGTTGGTTGTCGTGTAATAGCGTCCCTCTTCTTTGGACTTTGAATGGTTGTAGTTGCATCCAGCATCCAGCCCGATCACAAAATCCAGGTTTTTAACCATCATGATGCGTTTTTCAAATCCGGCTTTCAGGCCGATTCCATATCCTGAGTTTTTCCGGTCGAGAGAGTCCTGTTCGCGCCCGTACCCATGGATGTTATCGAGATTTAATGCGAGCATTCCGAGACGGAACAGCGTGGATTTCCGGCCTGTTTTGTAAACAAGTCCGAATGAATTAAGACTTGAAAAAGTAAGCCCGATCTCGTGTTTGCGTAGCGGTGTTGCTTCCTGGGCAAAAATCATGCTCACAGTGAACAGCAGTGTGACAATCAGAAGGAGTGTTTTTTTCATGGGTTGGTTTTTTTAGATTTATGGATCAAACGCAGCCATTCCCGGTTTCTTGCCTTGATACGGGAAATTTAACATATTTTAACAAGATATGTCGAAGAGTTATATTTATGATCGATAGGATCAGCAGTTATTGCCAGCCTTTTTCATGCGGTACCAATACTTATAGCGCTCGGTAAATCCCATTTTTCTATAAAGGCTGATGGCAGTATGATTGTCGGCAAGGACCTGAAGATAGGCGGTGGTAGCTCCCTGTTCTTTGCCCCAACAGAGGATGGAATCAACAATCCTAAATCCGAGACCCTGTCGCCGATGACCGGGATCGACCACGATGTCGAAAATTCCTAAAAAATCCCTTTCCAAAACGCCTAATCCCACTCCGACAACCTTTCTGTTACGGATAACCGACACCAGTGCAAAGGATGTTTGCACTTGTTGCATTATTGCCAGATAGGTTGCTTTTTTCCCGAAATCGAAGCCGTTCATCCGGATGAAATCATCAATCCAGCTTTCCCTGATGCTGGTTTCAACCATCGTTTCAGGATCGGTAATACTGGTTCTTCCTTTGATATCCGCGGTTTGGAAAGAGATCGTGGAGTGCCGGTAATATCCTGATGTTTCCAGAAGCTGGTCCATTCCCGGAGGATTGCTGTCGGCGGTGATTTTGAAACAGGGCGTAATCGCTTTAGCCTGGTACAGCATTTCACAAACCCGGATCTTTTCTGCAGGATCGATATGTGAGGGGTACAGCATGCTCACGGAATTCGACCGTTTGGTAACCCCGTTGGCAAACCGGAGAAGCCATCCGTCGTACTGGAATGTTTGCAGCGCAGGCCAGGCATTATTGGATATCTCCTCAAACCGCTGAATCATGGCGAAATTCGATTTAGTATGTGTGACTGACTCCTTTTTTCGACGGAGGCAGGTTATTCATAGGACATTAAAATTGGTAAAGCAGGTCTTTTATTGCACAAATGTTTTAGCTTTTGCCAATGCGGCAGGGATTCCATCCGGATTTTTTCCTCCTGCCGTGGCAATATGAGGCTGACCTCCTCCTCCTCCCCCGATTTCTTTAGCAAGTTCACGAACAATGTTCCCTGCATGCATGTTTCGTTCACGGACCAAATCCTCCGACAACATGACTGTCAGTGTTGCTTTCCCATCGGCCTCTGAAGCAAATACCAGGAACAGATCGGGTAGGACATGGGTAAGCTCATAAGCCAGGTTTTTCGCTGTAACACTGTCAAGAGCTACCTTTTCAGCTAAAAAACTGAGATCGCTTACCCGGATCACTTTCGACCGATACTCCTGCACGAGTTGTTGAATCTTCAATTTTCCAAGCTCGGTGATCTCGCGCTTCAACTGGGCATGTTCTTCTAACAGGTTTTTCAATCCTCTTAACGGATCTTTGGGGTTCTTTAAGAGTTCACTGATTTCGGCCAGCATATCCTCCCGTTCATTCCGGAACGCTTCTGCCCTGGAGGCCGTGATGGCTTCAATTCGACGGATGCCCGCGGCTATAGCCCCTTCCGACACGATTTTAAAAGAACCTATCTGCCCTGTGGAGGAGACGTGGGTGCCTCCGCACAATTCAACAGAGAATGCGGGGTCAAAAGCGATGACCCTGACAAGTTCACCATATTTTTCCCCGAAAAGCGCCATCGCGCCCATTGCTTTTGCCTCTGAAATTGGCACTGACCTTTGTTCAAGGATGGGAATGTTCTGCCTGATCCGTTCATTTACGATCAGTTCGACCTCCCGGATCTCTTCGCGTGATAATTTTGCAAAATGGGTGAAATCAAATCTCAGGTGCTCTTCATCCACCAGTGATCCCTTCTGTTCCACATGCTTTCCTAAAACTTCCCGTAAAGCGGCATGCATCAGGTGTGTAGCTGAATGGTTGTTGGCGGTGTCCCTTCTTTTATCCCGATCGACTGTTGCTTTTACGGGGGCAGCTGGATCCACAGGGAGGCTTTTTGTAATATGAAGGATCAGTTCATTTTCGCGAACCGTGTCCAGAATGTCAATCCGTTCCTCTCCGGAGATCAACCAACCCCGGTCGCCAACCTGACCACCCGATTCGGCATAGAAGGGCGTCTGGGCGAGGATTATCTGATAAAATGCTTCGCCTTTGGTGATGACCCTGCGGTGACGGGTTATAAATGTTTCTGTTACCAGGTGATCATAACCCAAGAACTCGGGCAATCCCTCTTCCTCCTGCAACACAATCCAATCGGAGGTGTCGACAGAAGCATCTCTCCTCGACCGTGCTTTTTGTTCAGCTAACCCACGGTGAAATCCCTCCATATCCACCTCCCACCCGGCCTCACGAGCCATGAGTTGCGTAAGGTCGATGGGAAAACCATAGGTGTCGAACAGTTCAAAGGCAAACCTCCCATCAATTACGGGTTTAAGGTTGCTGGTGTGCTTCGGGGTGTCATTTTTATTTTCTAATACCGCATTATCAGCAGTAATTGCATTTTGCATTTTGCATTTTGCATTTTGCATTTCAATGTAGTCATTAAACCGCTGGATCCCCATAGCAAGGGTTCTAAGGAAGGCGGTCTCTTCTTCCCGAATAACATTGATAATAAGTTCTTGTTGCTTAATAAGCTCAGGAAAAAAACTGCCCATTTGATCGGAAAGTACAGGAACCAGGGCGTGAATAAAGGGTTCCTTTAAATGCAGGAATGTATAGCCATAACGCACTGCCCTGCGGAGAATTCGTCGGATGACATATCCTGCTTTGACATTCGATGGAAGCTGTCCGTCGGCAATGGCAAAGGCAATAGCACGCAGATGATCGGCAACAACCCGCATAGCTATGTCGCATCGCGGATCTACTCCATATTGAGTGCCGGCCAACTTCCCGATTTCTTGAATAACAGGTTGAAAAACCTCGGTGTCGTAGTTTGATTTTTTTCCCTGGATGATCATACACAAGCGTTCAAATCCCATTCCGGTATCGACATGCCGGGCAGGCAATTCCAAGAGTTGCCCGTTCGACAGTCTGTTGAACTGGATAAAGACCAGGTTCCATATTTCGATCACATGGGGATCCCCTTTGTTCACGAGGTCTCTTCCCGGAATCCGGTCACGTTCTGCTTCGTCCCTGATATCTGCATGAATCTCCGAACAGGGCCCGCAGGGACCTGTATCTCCCATTTCCCAGAAGTTATCTTTTTTCGACCCCGACAGAATCCGGTCTTCCGGCAAAAACTGCTTCCAAACCTCATAAGATTCGTGATCGCGTTCCAATCCTTCTAATGAATCACCCTCAAAAACAGTGACATACAATCTTTCCTTATCTATTTTCAATACCTCGGTCAGGAATTCCCATCCCCAGGTTATAGCTTCCTTTTTAAAGTAATCGCCGAACGACCAATTACCTAACATTTCGAACATGGTATGATGATAGGTATCGTAACCGACTTCCTCTAGGTCATTGTGTTTTCCCGACACGCGCAAACATTTCTGGGTGTCGGCGATCCGGGGATAGGTTGCTTCGCGGTTACCTAAAAAAATATCCTTGAACTGGTTCATCCCTGCATTGGTAAACATTAGCGTGGGATCATTTTTGATCACCATTGGCGCCGAGGGTACAATTTGGTGTGATTTGGATTTGAAAAAATCAAGAAAAGACTGTCTGATAGCTGCTGAATTCATTTTACCTGTTTAAACCGTAAATTATAATGTTATCCTCCCTTTGTAGCATCTTCTAATTATCGCATTAACAATTCATTAACAAACTTTAACAAATTTTAAAAATGCTCCGGGGCAGCAAAGTTAATTATTTACTTAATTTTGTAGCTGTTAGGTTGCCTCTTTTGAACAAATCTTCATCACCTTCTAGATGAGTAAGGTAAAGTACAAGTTCAATAAAAAGTCTTTGACGTTCGACCGGGTTCAAACTACCTTCCGGAAACGGCTGTTGTATTTTATTACCCATCTCTCAACCGGTTTGGTGTTTGCTGCGGTGGTGCTCATCATTGCATATAATTTCCTGGATTCGCCGAAAGAACGGGCGCAGAAACGTGAAATTGAGCAGATGAAGCTTCAATTCCAGATTTTGAACGACCAGTTGGATAAGGTGACGAAGATACTGGATGACCTTCAGGACCGGGATGATAATATTTACCGGGTGATCTTTGAAGCCGAACCCATTCCCAATTCCATCCGGTCGGCCGGGATTGGAGGGATTGACAAGTACGAGGCGCTCAAAGGTTATTCGAGTTCAGATCTGATCGTTGAAACGGAAAAGACGATGGATCGCATTCTGAGCCGGCTGTATGTTCAGTCGAAATCGTATGACGAGGTGTTCGGTCTGGCGAAAAACAAAGAGAAAATGCTGTCTTCCATACCTGCTATTCAGCCGGTCAATAACAAAGATCTGAGGCGGATCGGATCCTATTTCGGCACACGGATGGATCCGTTTTACAAGGTCAGGAAGTTTCATGAAGGGATGGATTTTTCAGCGCCGGTCGGAACCGAAATATACGCTACCGGAAATGGGATGATAACAACGGCCGGACGGGATATCCAGGGGGGGTATGGCAATGAAATCAGGATTGATCACGGGTTCAATTATCAAACGGTTTATGCACATCTGTCGCGAATATTTGTCAAACCGGGTCAAAAGATTTTACGGGGACAGATCATCGGATATGTAGGGAACACGGGGAAATCAACCTCGCCTCATCTTCATTACGAAGTCAGGAAGAATGGAATTCCGCTGAATCCCATCTATTTCTTCTTCAATGATATCACCCCGGAACAGTTCCAGATGATGCTCGACCTGTCGTCGCGCCCTTCGCAGACGATGGATTAAACGGAAAATCATGTTAAAAAAGGATAGAAAGGTTGAAAAGCTTTACTACACTATTGGTGAGGTTTCGGAATTGTTTGAGGTAAACGCTTCGCTCATCCGGTTCTGGGAAAAAGAGTTTGACATTTTAAAACCCAAGAAAAACAAAAAAGGTAACCGTCTTTTTACACCGCAGGATATCGATCATCTGCGCATCATTTATCACCTGGTAAAGGAGCGTGGTTATACGCTTCAGGGAGCACGGGAAAAGTTGAAAGATAACAAGGATGAGGTGGTTAACAAGGTTGCGATCGTTGATTCGCTTAATCGGATTAAGGGATTCCTTCTGGAATTGAAGGAGCAGATACAATGATCGGAAAGAGGAAGAAATTCCATTCTCCAGACCTGATGGGGAACAAAGAGCACGGTACCGTGGATTGCCAGAACCCGAGATCCCTCTCATTTTTTCAGCAGGTTTACGAAGTGGCCCGGCTTATTCCTTTCGGGAGAGTGACTTCCTACGGAGCCATTGCCGGGTATTTAGGTACCCGCGGATCGGCGCGAATGGTGGGTTGGGCTATGAATTCATCGCATTCTGAGGAAAATGGGGTGCCGGCGCACCGCGTCGTGAACCGTAACGGTATCCTCACCGGGAAACACCATTTCGGCGGGCCTCACGTGATGCGGCAACTTTTGGAAAATGAGGGAATTAAAATTGACCACGATCATATTGAAGAATTTGACGAAATATTCTGGGATCCGGTGAAAGAACTTCAACCGGAAGTTTTTACAATAATTAAAGATCAAGAGGACGGTCGTATGGCACAAAAACCTAAACCCAAATTAATAATCACTGATTTACGCCGGTAATGAGTTTAATACCGGCGCTCACTTCTCTAATACCTGACTATGATAACAACTGAACAAATAAAGGATGCGCTTCGCCAAGTTGAAGATCCCGATCTGAAACAAGATTTGGTAACCCTGAACATGATCGATCAGATCAAATTTGACGGCAATAAAATATCTTTTCAACTGATCCTGACCACACCTGCCTGTCCCTTAAAAAACCAAATCAAACAAGCATGCATTGATGCCATTCATCATGTAGTCGATCCTTCGGCCGTGGTCGAAATCGAAGTGACTTCAAAGGTTACCACACAGCGCAAGGAGACCGATGCCATGTTGAGCCAGGTAAAGAACATTATTGCCGTGGGTTCAGGAAAAGGAGGAGTCGGAAAATCAACCATTGCGGTCAATCTGGCCGTGGCTCTTGCACGGAAGGGAGCGCGGGTCGGACTCATCGATGCCGATATTTACGGCCCTTCGATTCCAATCATGTTCGGACTTCAGAATGCGCGGCCGACTGGGTATGACAAAGATGGAAAGACCTACGTTTATCCTTTTGAGAAATTCGGGATAAAAGTGCTTTCCATCGGTTTCTTTGTTGATCAGTCAAAAGCCCTGATCTGGAGAGGCCCCATGGCTTCGATGGCACTGCGTCAGCTCTTCACGGATGCAGATTGGGGTGAACTTGATTACCTGGTATTGGATCTGCCTCCCGGTACCGGCGATATTCCGCTGACCCTCATTCAGGATTTTCCGCTTACCGGAGCCATCATTGTCACCACCCCCCAACAAGTGGCTGTTGCCGATGTGAGAAAGGCAGCCGATATGTTCCGCAACGACAAGATCAATATCCCTATTCTTGGATTGGTCGAGAACATGGCATGGTTCACGCCGCCGGAGTTGCCCGCGAATAAATATTTTATTTTCGGTAAGGGAGGAGGCGAAATGTTCGCCCGGGAACTTAATGTACCGCTTCTTGGCCAAATCCCAGTGCAGCAAGGCATAACTGATTCGGGCGACAACGGGAATCCAATTGCCGCCGATCCAAACTCACCGGTGGCCGCTTCGTTTGATTCATTAGCGGAAAAGATGGCTCAACAGGTCGCTATCAGCAATGCCATTCGCGAGGTTTTCAACGCCTAAAGATTCACAGGTATTTACTACCTTTGCACCCCGCAAACCAGCAAGGTTTGCGTTTCAGCCAAATCAAAATTAAGTAATTGTATCTAAACTTCAGTTATAATATGTCAGCAAACGAGGAACTTATCTTAAAAGTAAAAAATGTTATCGACCAGATTCGTCCCTATCTTCAGGCCGATGGAGGCGATGTTGAATTTGTAAACATGACCGATGATCACGTTGTAAACATTCGTCTTCTGGGCATGTGCGGCAATTGTCCGCACAGCCGGATGACCCTGAAAAACGGCATTGAAGCCGCAGTGGTCAGGGCCATTCCCGAGATCAAGTCGGTCGAATCGGTGATGGCCGATTAAGGTTCAGGAAAGATATTTTCCTACAATAGGCATCCGGCGCCCCATGCCGAATGCTTTCGGGGATACCCGAAGAATGGGAGGAGTTTGATATCTCTTGTATTCGTTGACATTGACCAGCCTTAAAACCCGTCTTACCACTGCCTCCTCAAATCCGCGTGCGATCAGTTCAGCCGGCCCTTTTCGCATCTCAATGTACCAGAACAGGATTTCATCGAGAATAGAATAATCGGGCAATGAATCGGAATCTTTCTGGCCCGGCCGGAGCTCTGCGGAAGGCGGTTTGGTGATGGTATTCAACGGGATAACCTCTGATTCGCTGTTTATATAAGATGCAAGCTGATAAATCTGCGTCTTGTAAACATCGCCCAATACTGATAAACCTCCGCACATGTCGCCGTAAAGAGTACCGTATCCGACTGCAGCCTCACTTTTATTGGAGGTGTTCAACAAAATGTATCCGAATTTGTTCGATAAGGCCATCAGGATGACCGCTCTGATGCGGGCTTGCATGTTTTCTTCGGTCACGTTGAACGGCAGACCTTTAAACGGATCCTTCAAGGTGTTTTCAAAGGCTTGATACGCTCCTTCAATGGGAATGATTTCGTATGGAATACCCAGGTTTTCGGCCGATATTCGGGCATCGGCTACACTGTGGTCCGACGAAAACCTCGAGGGTAACAGAATGGCTTTTACATTTTCAGGTCCCAATGCCCTGGATGCAAGCACCAGTGTGACAGCCGAATCGATCCCCCCTGACAAACCCAGCAGCGCTTTCCTGAACCCCATTTTCTCGAAATAATCACGGATTCCCATGGTCAGTGCATCATGGATACGGGGAATCACGCGTCCGGCGAAGAGGGATGAGGATGGCGGCGGAACACCGACGAATGATGATGTATCTGAACCGGTTGTATGAGCTAATGGGTTATTGCAGGCAACAACAGTATGCTCAGGCATTTTTTCCAGATCGACCAGGGCAAAATCTTCTTTAAAGCTTTTAAGACTTCGACTCACGTTGCCATTCCAGTCTAAAACCATAGAGTCGCCGTCAAAGATCAGCTCAGTTTGTCCTCCCACATGGTTTACATAAAGTACGGGGATGGAATAGCGAAGCGCATTTTTTCCCAAAATTTCCCTTCTGAGTTCCGGTTGGTTATAATGAAAGGGCGATGCTGCGATGTTGATGATGGCATCGGGTGACTGTCCTGAGAGCTCATCCATGGGATTCGAAATGTACAGAGGATCATCTGCGATGTTCCACAAATCCTCACAGATAGTTAAAGCAAATGAAAATCCTTTGTAACGTATGATTTGGGGAGGGGTGTGGTTGGGCTCAAAGTACCGGTATTCGTCGAAAATATCATAATTTGGCAAGAGGGTTTTGTGAACCATCGCCTGAACCCTGCCATCGGCTAAAAAAAAGGCAGTATTGAACAACGGTTTCCCTTTTTTCGCTTTGTTTACCGAAGGAGCGCCAACAATTGCAGCGATTCCGTCACACGAAGCCGCGATCCTATGAATTGCCTCATCAGACTGGTGAATAAAATCGTCGAATTCGAGAAAATCACGGGGAGGATAACCACAAACTGATAATTCAGAGAAAATAACCAGGTCGGCTTGTTCCGATTGAGCCCGCTGAATGGCAGAGACGATCCGGGATATATTCTGTTCGAAATCTCCGATATGATAATTCAGTTGTGCCAGCGCTATTCTCATTCGAAAAAATTTGTGTTTATGCCAACTTTTTAAAACAGTACACCCAGGTTGAGTTCAACATAGTTTAGCATGCTTTTCTCGTTATTTTTCGACAGGCTGTTTACACCGGTTAACACATTGTTCAGGCTGTTGGAGTAGTTCAATCCGAAAAACACGGTCGTTGATCTGTCAATGTGAAACTGGCTTCCAATGCCGACCAGGATCGATTCGCGGATTAGCGTCGTCCCGGAATCATAGTCATACTTCTGATCAATAGGACTTCCTGAATCAGGTTCAAAATGTTCTTTGACCGTGGCTTTTACGCGGAATCCCGTACCCAGCCCGACCTGACCGTAGAATGAGAACCTGCCGAACTTCCGGGTACTCATCTTGATCATAACCGGGATTTCAAGGTAGAGAAAATTGTATTTCCGTGAAATCTGGCCATTCACAACGGTGTCATCGTTGATCAGCCGGCTATCGCGGTAATTTAATGCTCCGTTTAAAAACATAAAATTGAAACCGGTCGAAATGGCGTATTGATCGGCAAAATAGATGTCACCGACAAAACCGATGGTGGCTCCCAGCCGGACCCCGTCGTTGGTGTAATCTTTAGTCCCGGGATTCATCCAGGCCAGATTGGGGGCAATTTTCAAACCCAGTTTAAGCGGAACACGATTGACATTGCTGCCTGTTGAATAACCCGGACTGCTTCTGTAATCATCGGGCTGTCCTTGGGCGCCGGCCGGACCATTCAAAATGATTGACAAAGCAACGACCATGGTTGGTATCAGGAATATCTTCTTGATCATCATGTGATATTGATTTTGTTTCAGTAACTAAAAAGATAATTCAAGTGTATTGCGTTCAGTTTTCCGGTAACACTTCATTCCCTTTTTGTTTGATCAGGAATCTGCCGGTAAAATTACATATTAATAATCCCAGCGCTATGTAAACTAACTCATTTTAGTAAAAAATAATTACTGCCGGCAAGCGTTATTTCTTGTTTAAGATGAAAAAATGAGATTCCGGAATTCTATAGGGCGGATTTCCCTTTTTTGTTCGATTGTGATATGGATATTTACAGGTTGTTCCGGGGCAAAGAACCGACTCGACATCGATGTTTCCGGTGAATCGGTCCCGGCGGTACAAATACACAGGTACGACCTCGATTTGTTCCGATTGGATGTGAAGGATCTTCAGGCAGGACTTGAGCGGCTGCGACCCTCTTACCGTTTTTTTCTGGACACGGATCTTTCCGACACGGCCAGACTGGCAGAAATGAAAGATTATCTGTTAAATCCGCGAAATGAAGATTTTTACGCGGCCGTTGCACGGAAATACCCCGATGTCGGCAATATTGAAGCCGGACTGACTGATGCATTCAGGCATTATCATTATTACTTTCCCGCGAGCCGGCTGCCCCGCGTTTATGCCTACATTTCGGGAGGAGAATATAATTTTCCGGTTCAGATAGCCGACAGTGTCATGCTGATCGGGCTGGACAATTACTTAGGAAAGGATTTTAAACCGTATGTGGCCGACGGACTCCCGGCTTACCGCGTTGAACGGATGAATCCCGACAGGGTGGTTCCTGACTGCATGCAAGCGCTGATCAACAGCAGTGTCAGGTCCAGTCAGTTGCCCGGCAACAACCTTCTCGAACAGATGATTGAAGCGGGGAAAGTTATGTATTTGCTGGAAGCCATGATCCCCGGTTATCCTGATCATCTTATAATCGGTTACACGGAGAAGCAACAGGCCTGGATTAATAAAAATGAAGCTTATGTCTGGGCAGCTATTATCGATAATAAACTGTTATTTTCGACCGACGGAAAGATCATCCGATCCTTTATGGCCGACGGTCCTTTCACGGCCGAATTCTCTCAGGAATCACCCCCCCGTTTAGGAGAATGGATTGGCTGGCAGATTATCAGGAAGTATATGTCCAGAAATCCGGAAGTGAACCTCCTCGCATTGTTAAAAGAACGGGATGTTCAGAAAATTCTCGACGGATCGAGGTACAAGCCCGAGAAACCCTGAACCGGATGATAACCGGATTTTTTCCGGTACAGCAGCATCTTCTTTTATTGTTGATAATTTTCCAGCTCTGATTGTTGACCTTTTTGTCTCTGGCTGATTAACCTTAAAAACCGGATATGCTGGTAAAAACATTCGGGAGCGCTGTCTCCGGAATCAGGGCGCTAACGGTCACCGTAGAGGTCTTCATGGATCAGGGAATTCAGTTTTTCATGGTCGGATTACCCGATAATGCTGTGAAAGAGAGCCATCACCGGATTGAATCGGCTTTAAGAACCAACGGTTACCGGATTCCGGGAAAGAAGATCATTATCAACATGGCTCCGGCCGATATCAGGAAAGAGGGTTCGGCGTATGATCTGACACTGGCGGTGGGAATTCTGGCGGCCAATAATGTAATCAGAACCGACAACCTTGCCGATCACATCATCATGGGGGAGCTCTCGCTTGACGGAGGACTTTTGCCGATTAAAGGTGCTTTACCGATCGCGATTGAAGCGCGAAAAAATGGGTTCAAGGGAATCATTTTACCTAAGCAGAATGCCAGGGAGGCGGCGATCGTTAAAGGGATCCGCGTTTATGGTATGACCGGGATCAGGGAGGTGATTGACTTTCTGAATGGAACCCTCTCTGTTGAACCCGTCGTCATCGATGGCAGGGAAGCCTTTTCGCGGGAACGCGTGACAGATAACTGTGATTTCGCCGATGTGCGTGGCCAGGAAAACATCAAACGGGCGCTGGAGATCGCCGCCGCTGGTGGACATAATGTCCTGCTCATCGGACCGCCAGGTTCAGGTAAAACCATGATGGCCAAAAGAATACCATCCATCCTGCCCCCGCTTAACCTTCAGGAGGCGCTCGAAACCACGAAAATACATTCAGTTGCAGGGAAGTTAGGGAGCGAACGCTCTCTGATTGTCAGCCGTCCTTTCAGAATGCCCCACCACACGGTTTCCGATATTGCCCTGATTGGTGGTGGGTCGATCCCTCACCCGGGTGAGGTTTCGATGGCCCACAATGGAGTCTTGTTCCTGGATGAATTGCCAGAATTCAAGCGATCGGTACTGGAAGTCCTCCGCCAACCCATGGAGGATCGTATGGTTACCATCTCACGAGCAAAAATGACCCTTGAATATCCGGCCGGGTTCATGTTGGTCGCTGCAATGAATCCCTGTCCATGCGGATTTTATTCCCACCCGACCAAACCATGCCAATGTTCATCGGCTGAAATTCAACGATACATCAACCGGATATCAGGTCCTTTGTTCGACCGGATCGATATTCATATTGAAGTACAACCGGTTGACTACCATCAACTAAGCGCACGGCGCCAGGCGGAGTCGAGCGTTGAGATCAGGAAGAGGGTAATCCATGCCAAAGCGACCCAGGAGAAAAGGTTCGCAGGGATGGAAGGATTACACTGTAATGCCCAGATACCATCGGGCAAGCTGCGCGAGCTTTGTCGCATCAATGATGCTGGGAATCTTCTTTTGAAAACAGCCATGGAAAAACTCGGCTTATCGGCCAGAGCTTACGATCGCATCCTGAAGGTTTCGCGGACGATTGCTGATCTTGATAATGCCCTTGATATCAGGGTGGAGCATCTTGCAGAGGCCATTCAATACCGGTCGCTCGACCGGCTTAATTGGAGTGAAAAAAGTTAGATGGCGACATCCGGGCTAATTCACAAAAATATCAAGCATCACGAACAGGGCGAACAGTACCGAAGCGAATCCATTCAAGGTAGCGAATGCCAGGTTAACTCTTGAGATATCGGTGGGTTTGACGATCGCATGCTCATAAGCCAGCAGAAGGGTGAAAACCACCGTCCCTATCCAGTAAAAATAGTGGAAATCGCCTTGAAACCCTGCAAGAACAATGATGGTAACGGCAATGACATGAAGCAGGGCAGATATGATCAGGGCATTGCGTTTCCCCACCCTCACCGGAACTGATTTCAAATTCTCCTGCTTGTCAAATTCCTCATCCTGCAGGGAATACAAAATATCGAAGCCGGATACCCAGAATATCACAATAAGGGAAAAAAGCACGGGAAGCAGGACAAAATGGCCTGTGATGGCAAGGTAAGCCCCGATAGGGGCAAGCGAAAGACTCAGTCCGAGGACCAGATGTGAAAGGTGTGTAAAGCGCTTGGTCAGGCTGTAACCTAAAATTACCAATAGAGCGACAGGGGAGAGGATCAGGCAGAGGAGGTTGATGAAAGAGGTGGTGGCTATGAATAAAACCGCATTCAGGATGACAAAACCTAAAGCAGCCCCCGGGTGAATGATGCGTGAAGGGATTTCACGCCGGGCGGTTCGGGGATTTTTCCCATCGATGACCCGGTCGGCGTACCGGTTAAACCCCATGGCCGCATTTCGCGCAAAAAAAACACAAAGCAGGATCGGCAATAAAACCCACCAGTCAATGGAATCATTCATTGCTTCTACTCCTAATGAAAACCCGATCAGGGCAAAGGGAAGGGAGAAGATGGTATGGTTGATTTTAACCAGTGAAAAATAATCTGTAATTCGTGAACGGGGAGGCATCAGGGTTGAGATTTTTCAGGCAAAAATAATAATTTGTAACTATTTGACCGGACGGTCGTCCAACTTGCAATTACGGGGATTTAAGCTATTTTTGCGGTTTTATTCCACAATTATGAGCAGGAAGTTTGAAACTGTTGCCGGTTATCTTCATCATATGAGCCGGGCACAGTCGAAATTCCATATACACTCTCCCTTTGTTTTCGACTTTTATGCCAATGTACTCATGAATGCCGGAACCCGGAGTCATTACAGGGTGATCGATCGGATCAGGAAAGAACTTGAAACGGTTCCAAGATATATTAAAAGGAAAGATTTTGGGAACTGTGACAAAGATTATCCGAGCGATCAGCGGTTTGTCAGGGTTCGTGATATAGCCGTCAGAACTTCGGTTAACCGGAAAAAAGGCGAATTCTTATTCAGGCTTATCAGGCGGTACCACCTTGAACAGATTTTGGAATTGGGGACTTCGCTTGGCATCAGTACCATTTATTTGGGATTGGCAGCCCCTGCGGGAAAGATTATCACACTCGAAGGGTGTATCGATTCCGCTAACCTGGCAGCGGAAAATTTTGATAAAGCAGGGCTGAATCAGATCAGGGTGATCACCGGGACTTTTGAAGAGAAGCTGCCGGAGGCATTCAAGCTGATGCCGGAACCCGATCTGATTTTTATTGACGGGAATCACCGGAAGGAGCCGACACTCAGATATTTTGAGGAATGTTTAAAACATATCCGGCCCGATACCGTTTTGGTAATTGACGATATTTATTGGTCGGCCGATATGCAACAGGCATGGAAAGAAATTTGTGCCCATCCGCGCGTCAAAGTTACCATCGACCTGTATCAGATGGGAGTCATATTTTTTAAAGATGAATTAAGCAAAGAAAATTTCATTCTACATTTTTAACCTTCCCTTTTATGGAAACAGAAGTCATCCGGCTCGACCGAATCGTGAAAAACTACAAGATCGGAACTATTATCGTAGAGGCCCTCCGTTCGGTCTCTTTAGTTGTAAAGAAAAGTGAATTTGTCGCCCTCATGGGCCCTTCCGGCTCCGGAAAATCGACCTTGATGAATATCCTTGGCTGTCTCGATACACCTACCAGCGGAAGCTATTTCCTGAACGGGGAAGATGTGAGCAAGATGGACGATAATTCATTAGCCGAGATACGGAACCGCCAGATCGGCTTCGTGTTTCAGACTTTCAATCTCCTCCCCAGGTCAACAGCGCTTGAGAATGTCATGTTACCCTTGATTTATGCGGGAGTCGGCAAAGGACGACGCATTGAACTGGCCCAGAGAACCCTGGAAGAGGTTAACCTGGGCGACCGAATAGCACACAAGCCCAATGAGTTGTCGGGCGGACAGCGGCAACGGGTTGCCATTGCCCGGGCGCTCGTAAACCACCCCTCCATCATCCTGGCTGATGAACCCACGGGTAATCTCGACTCAAAGACCTCTATTGAAATTCTCGGACTTCTTGAAGAGATCCATAAAATGGGAAATACCGTCATTATTGTTACACATGAAGAAGATATTGCACAACATGCCCACCGGATCATCAGACTGATGGATGGAAAAATAAGCAGCGATGAACCCAATCCTCATATTAAAACCATAGCCGATTATCATTTTAACGGAGTCACCGTTTGACGGTTTTGGTATCTTTACAGAAATTTTTTTTGCATGCAACCCGGTTCCAGGTATAAAAAACTCTTTTCAGCCTTCAACAAGCTGAACATCATGATCATCGGAGATGTGATGGTCGATTCCTACCTGTGGGGTAAGGTGGAACGGATATCGCCCGAGGCTCCCATTCCCATCGTTTCCCTGAAAAAAAGAGAGAACAGGATGGGAGGGGCTGCCAATGTGGCAATGAACATTCTTTCCATGGGAGCAAATCCGATTCTGTGCTCCGTCATTGGCGTCGATGAAAAAGGTGACCAGTTTCTCGATTTAATGAAGAAGGAAAAGATGTCGGATGCCGGCATTATTCGAAGTGTCAGAAGGATCACAACCACCAAGTTCAGGATTTTCGGAAATTCATACCAGATGCTGCGGGTCGATGAGGAGGTGGATCATGATCTGGTGGAAGGTGACTACCTGACAATGGTCCGGGTCATAGATCATCTGCTGAAAACCCGGAAGATCGACTGCATCATCTTTCAGGATTACGATAAAGGGGTGATTACCCCAAAGCTGATCAGTCATGTTGTTGACAAAGCTTCAGAATACAATATTCCGGTAACGGTCGATCCCAAGCGAAAGAATTTCAGCCATTACAAGGAAGTTACCCTGTTCAAACCCAATCTTAAAGAATTGAAAGAGGGATTGAATCTGGGCGAGGAACCCGGCGAATTACAGTCCTTGAAAACGGCAACCCGCAAATTGCAGGAGCAGTTAAACTGCAGGTACATCCTCACTACCATGTCGGAAAAAGGTATGATGATCAGCATCAACGAAAACAATGAATCGAAGGAGATCATGGTGCCTGCCCATCCCAGACTAATATCTGATGTATCCGGAGCGGGCGATACGGTAATCAGCGTCGCTTCCCTTTGTCTGGCGCTTCAGGCTTCACCCGATGAAATTGCCCATATTTCAAACCTTGCAGGGGGATTGGTTTGCGAGGAGGTCGGCGTTGTTCCCATCAACAAGGAAAAGCTCTTGCGGGAAGTAATCAATTTGCTTTGAGGCCCTTTCCAAAATCCCGATGTCCTATTTTGATGTGATGATAGCGGGCGGAGGCCCGGCAGGTTCACTGGCAGCCTATGAATTAGCGCAGTCAGGGATTTCTGTGATGGTACTTGAAAAGTCTGAGTTTCCCCGTTACAAGGTTTGTGGGGCCGGCCTTACACATAAAATTATCAAAGAAATACCATTTCCTGTCGGAGATATCCTGGAAACGGAGATCCATACGTTTACTTTTTCCTCCGGATTTAAAGAGGTGTTTACACGCCATAATCAGGATCCTCTGATTTATTGCACCATGCGTGAAAAACTGGACGCCTGGTTATTAGCGAAGGCTACGGAAGCTGGCGCCAGAGTCCGCCATGGCATCAGGGTAACCGGACTGGCTCAAAACAAGGATGGGGTAGAAATTACAACGACAGGAGGAGCTTTTCAATCCAGACTTTTGATCGGAGCCGATGGCGCTGCAAGCGTTGTAGCCCGTTGTGCCGGCCTCCGTGAACATATCATGCCGGGTCTGGCCTGGGAAGCCGAGATAAAAACTCATCCCGCTATCGTGAAAGCTTTCTCACAGACCGTTTTTCTTGATTGGGGAACCTTCCCCGGAGGCTATGGTTGGGTATTTCCGAAAAAGGAACATTTTTCAATCGGAGTAGGCGGACCTGCCTCGAATTCAAAATGGATGATGCCGTATTACCGAAATTTTTTAGAGTATCTGGAAATGCACTTTATGGATCGCTTCGGCGAAATGGCAGTTCCAGGGAATCCGGCAACCAGCTTATTATCGACGCTGTCGCTTAAATCGTGGCCGATCCCAGTGAGAACAAAACAAAGCCGGTTTCATGACCACCGTGTCCTGGTTGCAGGCGATGCTGCCGGATTGACTGATCCCCTGACCGGTGAAGGGATTTACTATGCCGTAAGAAGCGGAAAACTGGCTGCCCTTGCATGCTCCCGCTTCCTGCAATCGGAACAGTCGTCACTGAAGTCATACTCCGAATCAGTGAATGATGAACTGATGAAGGAGTTGCTGGAGGCCAACCGGATCAAGTACATCTTCAATGCAGTACCCTTAAAAATTCATGGCTTTGTCCGCGACCATGACCGGGGCTGGCGTGCGTTTGGAAAAGTGCTGAGGGGCGAACGGTGGTATGCAGATGTACCGGGCGGACTCGGAGTATGGAAGTTATTGTGGAAGCCGCTGTGCGTCATGGCCCGTGTTATCTCATCATATACGGAACGGTCATTCAAAAAACATGGATTCTCAAAATAAATCAATGAAACCCATTGTGTTGCTCACGGGTGCGGCCGGAGGATTGGGGAAAGCCCTGATAAGACAGTTTTTAGCCCACGGCTGGATCATCATTGCAACCGATAACCGTGAACTTTCATTAGCAGAATTCATACAGGAGGAATCGGTTCAGGTCATCAATATGGATATCACCTCAGAAGATTCTGTCAATACTGTTTTCGAAAAACTGAACATTCAACAGATAACGTTGGATCTGATCATCAACAACGCCGGGATTGACCGTTATTTTCCGCTTTCGGAAGCCCCCGCGAAAGATTTTATTAATATTTTCAATGTCAACGTTTTTGGGGCTTACCGGGTCAATCAGACCTTTTTGCCGATTCTCCGGAAACCCGGTGCAAAGATCATCCACATTGGCAGTGAAAGCCTGAACCTGAAAGTACCTTTCATGCCCTATCCGCTTTCAAAAAATCTTTTGGAATCCTATAGCGAAGTTCTCCGGCAGGAGTTACAATTCCTTGGGATTTCAGTCGTCACGATAAGACCGGGGGCCATCCAGACGTCGTTGCTGGATGGTGTTTCCGGATTGATGCAGCAGAAGGATTCGTGGAAGCTCGACAAACCCTTTCAGAAATTTGCATCCCTTGCCGCAAAGCTTGTAGGCTATGCCATCACTGCAGATAAAGCAGCGGAATATATTTACAAGATCTCGCTACTGAAAAGACCGCGGGCGGTGTACCGGATCAACAATAAATTAAAATTAAAACTGGCCGCTTTGCTACCCCAATCGTTTCTTGAGAAAATAATAAAGAGGATCCTCTCCTGAGATTCAAAACGGAACTTTTCAATTATTTTCCCGGAGTTTGGTGATTACCGTGGTATTGGATCCTTTCATTGCGTCGAGAATATCATCATATAATTGATCTGTGGGTTCTGTTAAGGAAATAGCACCATTTTTTCTCGACTTGCACAGGAATAAGATGGTATTGTATACCTCCGGGTGAATCGACTGGGAATGTACAACGCCTTCTTTACAGGTGAGAATGAGATCAAGATCTTTGAAACTTGATGGCAGGCTCAGTTTCAGGTATTGTCCGGGCAATAGAGTACACAATGTGTCGGTTTCGTATACCACTTTCAGTGCTGAATTAATTGCAGAGGCTTTTGAATGAAAAATGACTGTCCTGGACTCAAGCTTGAGTTCTTCCGGGAGAACGGCAGGCAAGATTCCCCCACTTCCAAGGTAAACAATTGATTTTCCAATATCTCCGGAATTATTTGGGAACTTCGCCCCTTTATAGACTGCCGAAATGGCAATTGCTCCTAAGAGTCCTCCGACTGCCCCACCCATGATGCCGCCCAAAACAACGGCGTTGCCACTGGCTCCTTTATCAATATCTTTTTTATCCAGATAAAGAGAGAGAGTGTTCTGTTGTCTTACCGTGACGGCATATCCTTTACCGGCCCATACAAAGAGATTTTTTCCATCAGAGAATCCAAAGTACTCAGACTTGTAATTTTGGGATGGAACTGATATTTCGGCACGCACTCTTTCAGGATATTTTTTGTCGACAAGATATTTGATGGTAAAGGCAGTGACCGTATCGGGTCTGCAATCGCGCAGGTCATAGAATGATTTGAACAAGCCTTTAGGAATTTGTTGTTGCCTGAAAATTGCGAACTGCCCGGGATCGGAGAGAGGATTCAGATAAAGTTCAGCCTCACTGATCTGTTTAGGGTTAATTTCTCCTTTCCCGATTTGTTGGGCAAAATCGTCAAAGCAATGTGAAATCGCGTCCGCTATATTAACGGAATGGGTTCCAATTACCTCCAAACCCTGACGACCGTAAAAATCGCCGGCTGTAAAAAGTTCCTGATAACCTGTCGAAGTTGGCGTAAGAAAACTCAGTGAAAGATTGACGAAGGCAATTTCCTTTGTTGCCCAGGTGTAATCGAAAATATTGAGTTGGTTAATCCTAATGACGATGGAGCGGGTTTCAGAACTCTTGGGAAAGGCAGATACAAGGAGTGGTTTTAATGCAGAAACGATATCAGGCTTTAAACATGCCGACCGTTTTTTATTGAATATTCCACTATGAACAAATCCAATGCAGGATGATTCCCCTGTCGCATTAATTATATTGTCAACATGAAATCCTTCGAGAATACTATTTACCTTAACATCATTGAGGTCAATGGTATATTCTTCAGCGAAAAGAATACAAGACTGAAAAAGGAGAAGAAAAAAATAACAAACCGGATCACGGTTTAGCTTAATAATGTTTTGATGATCCCGGAGATCATTTTATTGTCAGCTTTCCCTGCAAGCTCTTTGGAGGCGGCTCCCATTACCTTCCCCATATCTTTAATGGAAGTGGCGCCGGTTTCGGAAATGATTCTTTTTACGATTTCAGTCACCTCGGTTTCCGACATCTGTTGCGGGAGGTATGTTTCGATGATGGCCGCTTCGAACAACTCCTTTTCAGCCAGGTCGCTTCTGTTTGCACCGGCATAAATTTCGGCCGATTCACGGCGTTGTTTCACAAGCTTTTGAAGGATCTTGTTTTCGGTAGCTTCATCCATCGTTTCACCTGCGCCTTCTTTGGTTTTTTCAAGCAGAATGGCAGCCTTAACCGCTCTGATGGCTTCAAGCCTTTTGGCATCGCGTGCCAGCATCGCTGATTTGATATCAGCGCCAACTTTTTGTTCCAGGCTCATTAATCTACATTTTTATGAAGAAAGGAATTCCCGTTCTTCAGTTCAACAGATTTATCGGGATTTTCCGATAACATGTACTTGGCCACCTGCGATTCACCCGATGGCGTAACTTCGCTGAGCGACACGTTGCGGCGTTTATAGGCTGGAACGGATTCAAGCTCGTAAAGATTCGATTCGATGGGTGTATGCGATTTCAGCTTTTCGCTGAGCTGGCGCAATTTTGATATTCTTTCAATCGATTTCTTATTCTGAAGATCGCCTGAGTCGGGGTCTGATGGTTTGAGTGGTGGCATAACCGGCTGTTGTCGTACCGCCATTTCGGGAGCGGTATCCTCCGCCTGGGCAACAAGTTCCGGTTCTTCCACAAGCGTTTTAGTGGGTTCAGGCATTACATCGGGCTCAGGCTTTTCAATGATGAATTCGATAGGTCGCGCTGCATCTGTCACTTCTGCATACGATTCAATCTCCTGGGCCAGCGTTTCAGGGTGCAATGCCGGGGCAGGCACCTCCTCTTTCTGATAGAGCGGAATCGGCATTTCGGGCTCGCTTTGCAGAATCCGGCGCTCAATCTTGGGCTCTTCCGAGCCGGGATACAAGGGGTGGACAGTTACATCGATCGGTTTTAATGGATCTTTTTGCTTGTGATCAGCATCAAAACCGGTGGCGATAATGGTTACACTGATTTTATCGTCGAGCGATTCATCGAAACCATTACCCCAGATGACATCCCCGTTCGACTTGGTCTTCTCTTGGATATAATCGGTAATTTCCGTGACCTCATCCATGGTGATCTCCTCTTTTCCCGAAGAGATGTAAAGAAGCAGATTCCCTGCTCCATTAATATCGTTGTTGTCGAGGAGCGGCGAATTGAGCGCCTCTTCAACGGCGAGTTGAGCGCGGTTGGTACCACTTGCAACTCCGGTACCCATGATGGCGACCCCGCTGTTTTTCATTACGGTTTTGACGTCCTCAAAATCTACATTGATGTATCCCGCTACGGTAATGATCTCGGCGATTCCTTTGGCTGCTGTAGTGAGTACGTTATCAGCCCGTTTAAAGGCTTCCGAGAGAGGCAGATCACCGCATAAAAGCCGGAGTTTATCATTGCTGATGATAAGCAGCGCATCGACATTCTGTTTCAACTGCCGGATGCCGTCCTCGGCCGACTGTTTTCTTTTTCGCCCCTCAAAGGAGAAGGGTATGGTTACGATTCCGACGGTAAGTATATCCAACTCTTTGGAGATTTGGGCAATAACAGGAGCGGCGCCGGTGCCGGTACCTCCGCCCAAACCAGCCGTGATGAACAACATCTTGGTCCCTTTTTCCAGAACAGCGCGGATGTCGTCGGCATTTTCGAGGGCAGCGTTACGCCCGACCGATGGAGCAGCGCCGGCCCCAAGCCCTCCGGTCAGATTCGCACCAAGCTGAATCCGGGAGGGCACCATGCTCGATTCCATTGCCTGGGCATCGGTATTGCATATGATGAAATCAACACCTTTAATCCCCTGTCGGAACATGTGATTGACTGCATTACTGCCCCCTCCACCGACACCGATAACTTTGATGATGGAAGATTGATTTTTTGGTGAGTCAAATTTTAACATCTCGGGCATGGTTCTGGATTTTTATGGTTTAAAAATATTAAGAAACAATATCCTTTTTTTTCGATTCGATTTTATTTATCAACCTACGATTGTTAATATATTACTATTCAACGTCATCTTCGAATATGTGGCGGATCTTGTCAAGAAAAATATCGGGAAACCTCCGGCTTGACCTCGAAGTATCTTTGGGCTTTTTCTCCCTGGTTTTTTTCTTTTTTCCATCCTCCTCCGGTTCCTCCGGCTCGGTGACCTCTGGAGGTTTGATTTTGTCGATTTCACGCTGATAGCGGTCGATTCCTTCAATTACAAGGCCGATCCCTGTCGCGTACATCGGACTGCCCATTTCTTGAAGACCGTCAGCGGCCAAATGCTCACTAGGATAACCGATACGTGTATCCATTCCCGTAAGGAATTCGGTCAGTTGAGCCACATGTTTCAGCTGAGCTCCGCCACCGGTAAGCACAATACCGCCGAACAGTTTTTTCTCATATCCCGAATTCCTGATTTCATAATAAATATGTTCGATGATCTCTTCCATACGGGCCTGGATGATCGAAGCCAGATTCCGTAAGCTGATTTCCTTGGGCGGTCGGCCTCGTAATCCGGGAATTGCGACGATTTCATCCTCGCGGTTTTCCCGTGCCAAAGCCGATCCGAATTTAAGTTTGAGTTCCTCTGCATGTTTTTTAATGATCGAACAACCCTCCTTGATATCTTCGGTAATGATTTCACCGCCCAAAGGAATGACTGCGGTATGACGGATGATCCCGGCATGGAAAATCGCAATGTCGGAGGTCCCGCCTCCAATATCTACCAGCACCACACCCGCCTCCTTCTCTTCTTCACTCAGAACCGCTTCGGCTGATGCGATGGGCTCAAGAATCAATTCGACCACCTCAAGGCCCGCCTTACGGACACATTTATAAATGTTCTTTGCCGCTGCAGTCTGACCAATGATAATATGAAAATTGGCCTCCAGCGAACTCCCGATCATTCCTTTGGGAGTCAGGATGCCGTGTTCCCCGTCGATGCTGAATTCCTGTGGGATGACATCGAGAATTTCTTCGCCGGGATTCATGTTCAAATTGTACATGCTGTTACATAACTTGTCAATATCCTCCTGACTGATCTCAACCTCGCTGTTATCACGGATCATACTCCCCCGGTGCTGAAGACTTTTAATATGCTGACCCGCGATGCCTACATTGATGTATTTAATATCAACTTTCGATTTTGCAGCTGCTTCCGCAATAGCCTCCTTGATCGATTGAACCGTATTATCGATATTTGCAACAAGACCACGCCGCACGCCAATAGATGGGACTTTCCCGTATCCGAGAATCTCGATCTTCCCGAATTCATTCTTATGGCCCACAATGACTGCGATTTTTGTTGTTCCGATATCAAGGCCAACGATGATTCCTGAGTTTTTCATAATGATTATAGTTTAGAACACACCACTTGATTCTTGAATTTTATATTGATGACATTGTACCTATTCCAACCGACTCTATTTAACCCCAGTTTGTAAAATGCGAACAGCTTTTTAAACTTGTGCTGCAGATCGTCGGCCGTTCCCAGAATGATGACATGATCTCCCAGCCTCGGAATTATTTCAAATTCACCCAACTCGTTGACAAATATCTGACCGGTCAGCGCTTTGAGAAAGGAATCATGATGGATATACATGGCCAGCCTGTAAAGATTGGTGAGGAGCGAATCATTGTAAATGGAATCGGACAAGGCCATGATGTTGACCCTGTAACCCGGATTTTTTAAATAGGAAAAATCGATATTGCCAGTAGCGACAGGCACTCTGGCTGAAAAACCGTTGCTGACAGGCAACAGCGCTCCGGAATAGTCGAGGTAAAAATTTTCATACTGATTGTTGATGATCCGGATCAGGGGTTCCCTTTGCTTTATGCGAACAAAAAGAACGCCGTCGTTATCTTCAAACACAGCCACCTGGGCAACATAGGGCTGGCTGCCAATCATGGCTTCAATGGTTCCGGTATTGATCAAGCCCAACGGTTTTCCTTTCAGAATCCCTGCGTTTTTTAGAATTAGCGAGTCAATGGCCTTTTTGGTAATCAATACATCGGCCGAACCATAATCGATACTGATATCCGTTCCGCGACAGGTTCGGGAGTATTGTCTGACCTCTGTAAATCCTACCAGAACCCCTGCCCCTGAAACAAGGAGAACCCAAAGTGCAATTTTTAATATTCGCAGAAGCTTCTTCATAATGCCTGTGACGCTCCAAAAATCTTTATGATAGGTTCTGCTAGCTGATCAATATCACCGGCGCCTAAGGTCAGTAATAATTCAGGATGCAGCTGTTCTAATAATTCCGGAACTTCTGATTTCGGAACCAGTATTTTATATCCGGAGGTGATTAAATCGAGAAGCATTTCCGACGACACCCCGGCTATGGGTAATTCACGTGCAGGATAGATGTCAAGCAGGATAACCTCGTCCATCATGGACAACGATCTGGCAAATTCATTTGCAAAATCGCGGGTACGCGAATAGAGATGGGGCTGGAATACCCCGGTTACTCTTTTACCCGGATAGAGTTCCTTTACCGCAAGGATACACGCCTTAAGCTCCTCAGGATGGTGGGCGTAATCATCGATATAGATCAGATCGTGTCGATGAATCCTGAAATCGAAACGCCTGCGTACTCCCTGAAAAGTCAACATCGCCTTTCGCAACTCCTCTTCCGAAAGCCCCATGAGATATCCGGTCGATAGGGCTGCAACGGCATTTTCGAGGTTGAACCTCCCCGGTAGCCCGGCTTCGAGATCCCGGATCATTCCATCAGGATGGATAAAATCGAAATGAAACCGATGATCCTGAATCCTGATATTGGATGCGTGAAACGTTCCATCCGCCTCAAGTGCGTAAGAATAGGAAAGGCATCCGGCCGGAAGTGCGCCGGCAAGTCCCGATGTGGTTTTAAAGATCAGGATTCCCCCGGGAATTATCCTGGAAGCAAAATCTGAAAAGCTTTGTATTAATGCCTCATGGCCTCCGTAGATATCAAGATGATCGGCATCAGTTGCAGTGATGATTGCAATTTTCGGTGTCAATTGCAGAAATGACCGGTCGTATTCGTCGGCCTCCGCAATACAAAAGCACGATTCGCGCTGTTCCGAAGCGGTTCCAGGAAGCTGATGAAGAAAATTGGTGCCGTAATTCTTCGAAATGCCTCCAAGGAAGGCAAGATGATCCTTTCCGGATGACCGCAGCATGTGTGTAATGAGCGTCGAAATGGTTGTTTTACCATGCGTCCCGGCCACTGCAACAGTCGAGTAGTTACGCGAAATCATCCCGAGAACCTCCGCCCGCTTTTTTATCGGGGCAACTCCTGACGACAGATACCTGAATTCCTGATTACCGGATGGTATGGCCGGAGTATAAATGGTAAGGTCCAAATCAGAAGGAATCTGCTGAACATCTTCGCAATAATGAATCTTCATACCCTCAGCTTCAAGCTCCCCGGTGAGCGGAGTTTTGGTCCGGTCGTACCCGTGAATTTCGACTCCTTTACCCACAAAATAACGTGCCAGCGCACTCATCCCGATTCCACCGATTCCCAAAAAATATATCTTTCTTACGTTCTCCAAATCCATTGACACTGTCGTTTCCCGGGTTTGAATCGCTGCAGGCTCTTTTAAAAGGGCCAACGCGGTGTCGGCAATTCTGGAATCTGCATCCGGAATCCCCAGCGCAACAATCCCACCACTCAAATTCCGTTGCAACGTCTCATCTTGCAGGGTTGAAACGATAATGGATCCGAGGCTGGATAACGCCTCCGCATCCCGTATCATCAAAGCAGCTCCGGCATTGACCAGGGCAAGGGCATTTTTGGTCTGGTGATCTTCGGCAACGTTGGGAGAAGGGACCAGGATGACAGGTTTTCCGATCAGGCACAGTTCTGCGATGGCAATGGCTCCTGCACGGGAAACAATGAGATCAGCCACGGCATAGGCAAAATCCATACGGTCAATGAACGGATAAATATGAACAGAACCGATATCCGGATTGTTCTCCTGAGGTTCGCGATTATTTTCAAACGCTACCGATTGCTCTTTTAACTGTGCTCCGACTTCCAGAAAATAATTCTTACCAGTTTGCCATAAGATCTGAATCCCGTCAAAAAAATCATCCCGGTCAGGATCAGGCGTAACTGAAGTGTTTTTCCAATGATCAGTTATAAATTTCAGTATTGACCGGTTTATACTGCCTGCTCCCAGACTGCCTCCGATTATCAATACGGTTTTTTTTCGGGGTGATAAATTGAAATGGGAATAACCCTCAATTTGTTTTCCGGCAATGTTGATAATTTCAGTACGAACCGGATTCCCAGTGACCAGAATCTTACCGACCGGGAAGTAGCGCTCCATGCCCTGATAGGCCACACAGATTTTATTGACTTTTTTTGCCAGCAACCGGTTTGTAACACCGGGAAAAGAGTTCTGCTCCTGAATCAGAGCAGGAATTTTCCGGTTGGCAGCAATCCGTAAAACAGGGCCGCTTGCATATCCTCCCACACCGATGACCAGGTCGGGTTTAAATTTTGATATTATGGAGCTGGCCATCATCATGCTGCGGATCAACCGGAAAGGAAAGGCCAGATTTTGCCACGTAAGTCTTCGCTGAAATCCGCTTACCGGAAGGCCTTTGATTTTGTAACCGGCCGCCGGAACCCGTTCCATTTCCATCCGGCCTTCAGCTCCCACGAACATAATCTCAGCATCGGGCCTTTTTTTCCTGAGGGCGTCGGCAATAGCCAAAGCCGGAAAAATATGCCCACCGGTTCCTCCTCCGCTGATAATAATCCGAATCATGTTGCCGCTACTGTCTGTGAATGTTCCGAAATCGCTGAATCCTGCAAAACCTCCACCTCGGTTCCATTTTTGGTCTCGATGTCGGAAACCCGGCTGACACTTAAAATGATCCCGATGGATATGCTTGTAAACCAGATTGAGGTTCCTCCCATGCTGACCAGTGGCAGGGTCTGACCCGTGACGGGAAACAGATCAACCGCGACGGCCATGTTGATCATGGCCTGGAATACCAGGCTGAACCCGATCCCGATGCTCAGGAGGGATCCGAAATTTCCTTTACATCGCGCCGCAATCCGGATTACCCGGAAGAACAGGATCAGATATAGGAAGAGAAGAAACGTTCCGCCAATCAGCCCGTACTCTTCAATGATGATGGCAAAAATGAAATCAGAATAGGGATGCGGCAGAAAGTTACGCTGGGTACTTTTCCCAGGCGACTTCCCAACAATTCCGCCCTGGACAATGGCAATTTTGGCCTGATCGATCTGATAGGTAGCATCGGGATCGGCTTTTTCTTTATTGATGAAATGGTCCACCCGCGAAACCCAGGTCGTTCCCCGCGGAAACAGGGCAGGAAAGACCTTGGCAAGAACAAATATCAGTATGATCCCGGCGATGCCAAGAGCAACCAGTGACAGCATGTACTTGAGACTGATCCGTCCGATGAACATCAGTACCATACAGGTAACGAACAAGATCGCTGCCGTTGAAAAATTTGCCGGAAGGATCAGGATGGTCACCAGAATCACCGGAATGATGACCGGTAAAAATCCTTTCTTAAAATCCCTCACCAATTCTTGCTTCTTGCTCAAAGTCCTTGCCAGGTACATGATCAGAAAGAGTTTCGCCACATCCGAGCTTTGGAAAGTGAGATTGATAATGGGAACCGTCAGCCAACGATTAGCTTCGTTAAGGTTTGTACCCGATACCAGTGTGATCAATAACAAAGGAAGGGTGAGGTAAAGACCGATTTGTGAAATGCGGGAATAGTAGGTATATTTTATCAGGTGAGTGATGTACATCAAACCCATTCCAAAAGCCAGGATCATGAAATGTTTGAAAAGATAATACTCGGTGTTACCGTTCTGTTTCCTGTAAGCCAGGGTACCGGTTGAGCTATATACTGCAAGGAGGGAAAAAATGCACAAAATGATCACAACAATCCAGATCACCTTATCGCCTTTAATATCCTTTACAAACTTTAACATCAGGCTTCTGTTATAGGTTTTTTACTGCTGCACGAAATGCTTCACCGCGTTGCTCATAGTTTTGAAAAAGGTCGAATGAGGCACAGGCGGGCGAAAGAAGGATGATATCGCCCTTGGTTCCCATATAGTAGGCAGTCTGGACGGCCTGTTCCATCGACGTCTCATCGACCATGGGCAGTTCGAGACTCCCAAACGCTTCATGGATACGCCGGGTATCAAGTCCCAAACAAACAATTCCCTTGACCATTTTCCTGACGAGATAACGTAGTATGCCATAATCATTGTTGTTCTCGACACCTCCTGTGATCCAGATCACCGGCCGGCTCATATTCTCCAGTGCATACCAGGTTGCATTGATGTTCGATGATTTCGAATCATTAATGAACTCCATCCCATGAATTATGGCGACGGTCTCGAGCCGGTGTTCAACCTGTTGAAACCCGGAAAAGCTTTCCTTGATAAAATCTTTCCTGATCTCGCGTATTTTAGGGGCGATGGATGCTGCAAGCGATGAATAAACATTGGCTTGCCCTTGGTTGGCTAAGGCTTCTAATGTCATTTTTTACCTGAGTTTGAGTGTAACAATGGTGAGTACGGCCAGCATAATTCCGACAATGAGGAACCGCATGACTATTTTTGATTCATGATAACCGAGTTTCTGATAATGGTGATGAAGGGGCGACATTTTGAAAATTCTTCGTCCCTCGCCATATTTTCGTTTTGTGTATTTAAACCAGGTCACCTGAAGGACGACCGAAAAGTTTTCGGCCAGAAAAATCCCACAGAATATCGGGATCAGAATCTCCTTCCGGATCATGATGGCAAACACGGCAATGATGCCGCCTAACGCCAAACTGCCCGTATCACCCATGAAGACTTGTGCCGGATATGAGTTGTACCATAAAAAACCGATACAGGCGCCTACAAAGGCGGAAATATAAATCGCTAATTCGCCGGTATTCGGTATATACATAATATTCAAATAGTTAGCAAATACAATATTACCCGAAACATATGCCAGTACGCCCAGGGTGAGCCCAATGATCGCTGAGGTACCGGTTGCAAGCCCGTCCAGCCCGTCAGTCAGGTTGGCTCCGTTTGAAACTGAAATGATGATGAAGATCACAATAGGGATAAAGACAATCCAGGTCCATTTTTTAGCACCTTCTCCCATCCAGGATATAAGCCAGTGGTAGTCAAATTCATTGTTCTTAACGAAGGGAATAGTAGTCTTTGTCGATTTTACAGGGGTTTTGGCGAATATCCTGGTTTTCTCAGCTCCCGATTCCATGTTGAAAACATCACTGGTCGGCACATAAGCCGTTTGCCTTACTCTTTCCCTGATCACTACACCGTCGTTGAAATACATGATGAATCCGACAATGAGTCCGATTCCGATCTGACCCATGATCTTGACTTTCCCGGGCAATCCCTTCTTATCCTTCTTAAAAACTTTGATATAGTCGTCGAGAAATCCGATTAAACCCAGCCACACCGTAGCAATCAGCACCATTATAATATAAATGTTGTGCAGCTTGGCAAACAGTAATGCCGGGATGAGAATGGCAGCGAGGATGATCAGTCCGCCCATAGTAGGCGTTCCCTGTTTTACCGACTGCCCCTCCAATCCAAGATCCCGCACAGTTTCGCCTACCTGCTTTGCTCTCAGGTAGTTAATCAACCGTTTACCAATGATCATGGAGATAAAAAGGGAGGTTATCAGGGCTGCGGCTGCCCGGAACGAAATGTACTGGAATACTCCCGAACCGGGAATATTAAAGGCATTGTGTAACCAGGTAAAAAGATAGTACAGCATAGCTTACTTTTTTTTATTATCTGCGCCCTGGAAAATTTCTTCAATGATTTCACGATCGTCAAAATGATGCCGTACACCCTCGACTTCCTGATAGGTTTCATGTCCTTTCCCGGCAACCAGAATGATGTCGCCGGGCCGGGCCAGAGCACAGGCTGCCCTGATGGCCTCTAACCGGTTGACGATCGTCAGTACCCTGGAGGAGTGCTGCATTTCCACGCCTTCTTTCATCTGATTAATTATTTTCACAGGATCTTCATACCTTGGGTTGTCCGAAGTCAGGATTACCCGGTCACTGAGGTTACATGCAATCCCCGCCATAACCGGCCGTTTTGCTGCATCCCTGTTCCCTCCGGCACCCACAACGGTGATCAGCATCTCCTGGTGGGTACGGATTTCGTTTATGGTCTCTAATACATTTTTCAGCGCATCCGGCGTATGGGCATAATCGACAATCGCCGTAATCTGCCCGGCCGACTGGAGGTAATTAAACCTGCCATTGACGGGATCAAGGTTGCTGAGATGGGTTAAAACCTCCAGACTTTCCTGATTCAGTAACATTGCTGTGGCATAAACCGCCAGGATGTTATACGCATTGAACCGGCCGACCAGCCTGAACCAGACCTCCTGCCCGGCAAGAGATAACAGCAGTCCCTGAAATTGGTTTTCGATGATCCTGGCATGATAGTCGGCCATCGATTGAAGACTGTAAGTGTGAATCGCGGCACCGGTGTTTTGTACCATGACCAATCCGTTCCGATCGTCTTTATTGACCAGCGCAAATGAGCCGGCAGGAAGCTGATCGAAAAACGATTTCTTGGCTTTCAGGTAGGAATCAAAGGTCTTATGGTAATCAAGGTGATCGTGGGTGAGATTCGTAAATATCCCTCCTTTAAATTCAAGCCCTGCAATACGTTGTTGATCAATGGCATGCGATGATACCTCCATGAAACAGAACGCGCAACCGTCATCGGCCATCCGGGCAAGCAGCTCATTCAAACTGAGAGGATCGGGGGTTGTATGGGTTGCAGGAACCCACTCTTCGTGGATTCGGTTGACAATGGTCGAAATCAGTCCGGTCCGATACCCTAATCGCTTGAACAATTCGTACAATAAGGTCGCCGTGGTAGTTTTGCCATTTGTGCCCGTCACCCCCACCAGCGTCAGCTTTTTCGAAGGTTGGCCGTAGAATGCCGAAGCCAGTACCCCTGATGCATTCGCAGAAGACCTGACCTGAAGGTAACAGGCGTTTTCATGGATCACCGGAGGAAGCTTTTCGCAGACTATGGCAACAGCGCCCTGACTCAGGGCAAGGTCAATGAAATTATACCCGTCGGTCTGAGTACCCGTCGTAGCAATAAAAAGATCGCCCGGCCCGACCTGCCTGGAGTCGTTACGCACCTTGCCGATGGTCAGGTCGATATTGCCCTTGATCGAAATAGTTTCCAGGTCTTTTATAAGTTCTCTCAGTCGCATCAGGCCTTCGTATTGGATTTGAATCTCTTTATTTCAAGTTCGATCACCACCGGCATGCCTTTGTGGATGAGCTCCCCGGGTTGAACGGTTTGCCTTACTACCGTTCCCTTACCTTTCACCAGAACATTCATTCCCATTCCTTCCAGCATAAAAATGGCATCTTTTAATCCCATCCCCTTTACGTCGGGCATGACCCCCCGTGAAATGGGTTCGGAGGTAAGAGTGATTTGTTCCTTATTCAGACCGGGTTGTGCCCATACGGAAGTTCCTCCCGACTGAATGGTATTGAATCCCATTGCTTTATAAACATCCGCTAAATCATCCCGTTGACCTTTCTGAGAAGGTGGGACCAGGGAGACTGTTGAATCGAGTGGTAAGGGTATCATGATATCGGGGCGGATCGCGAAGAGTTTATCCGATAATTCTCTGAAAACCGGTGCTGCAACCGCACCGCCATAGTATTTCCCTTTCTTCGGATTGACGATCACGACGATACATGAATATTTGGGATCATCAGCAGGGAAATATCCTACGAATGAGCCTTTGTACTGAACCTGTTTGGTTCCCTGGCGGTATCCTTTATTTCCTGCGGCGATCTGTGCCGTCCCGGTCTTTCCTGCTATTTTGTAAAAAGGCGACTTTATGGAAGCGCCGGTACCCTCTTCAACCACTCCTTCGAGGAGGATTTGAGCATTTTTAACGGCTGCGGGCGATACAATCTGCGAATTGATAACAACCGGATTGAACCGCTGAATGACATGCCCGTTGCGACGGATCTCCCTTACGAACAGGGGTTTTACCATTTTTCCGTTGTTGGCAACCGCATTGTAAAGCGTTAGCAGGTGGATCGGAGCCAGCGAAATTTCATAGCCTATCGACATCCAGGGTAATGAAAGAGCCGACCAGTACTTGCTTTTAGTGGTCTTGATATAGGGTTTCCCTTCGCCGGCAATCTGGAGGTTCAGCGGCCGGTTGATCCCGATCCGGTACAACCCGTCAATGTATTTCTGGGGTGTGGCGGCATAAGCAGTGTAAATCATACGGGAAGTCCCGACATTGGATGACTTCTCAAAAACCTGCCGGGCAGTGATGGTTCCCAATCCGTGATGCGAGTCCTCCATTTTCCGGCCCGAATAGGTAGTAATTCCACCATAGCAATACACGGGAGTATTCAGATCGATCTTACGGTCGTCGAGTGCAACCAGGAATGAAGCTAACTTGAAGGTGGAACCCGTTTCCTGGCTCTCGCCAATGGCATAGTTGAAGATCTCTTCATAGGTTCCCTTTTTAGTCCTGCCTAAATTGGCCATGGCCCGCAGATATCCTGTTTTAACCTCCATCAGGATGACACATCCATGATCGGCGCTGTCGGCAATAAGCTCTTTTCTAAGTGTAGTTTCCGCTAAATCCTGAAGGTTCACATCAAGGGTTGTGATAATGTCGTCACCATTCTGAGGTTCGATCTGGCTCTCAGGATCGACCGGCATCCAGGCCTGACCGCTGACGCGGCGCATCAACCGCTGACCCTTGGTTCCCTGAAGATTTTTAGTGAAGGAACCCTCAAGTCCGACAAAGACCTTTTTGTTTTCTTCCCCGCTTTCATATCCGATGATCCGCCGTGCCAGCGACTTGTAAGGCAGTTCACGCTCATATTGAGCCAATACAATAAGCCCGCCTTTAAATTGACCCCGCCTGAAAATGGGGAATTTGCGCATCCGGTTCAACTCAGGGTAGGTCACATCACGGTGAATGATCAGATACCGGTTCTCATTTCTGCGCCCGTCCCATAGATGATCTTTCCATTCCGACTGGGAGCGTTCGGTAAATAACATCGAAAGTTGATAGGCAAGGGAATCGACATGATTTCGGAAAACCTCATCTGTCAGGGAATCGGTCATCATATCCATCCTGACTTCAAAAATGGGAACCGAAACGGCAAGCAAACTGCCGTCATCGGCCAGAATATTGCCGCGGATCGCTTCCGTTTCTTCCAGGCGGATTTCCTGCTTCTGGGCCATTTCAAGGAATTCCTTCTTCTCAAACTGCTGGATCATGAATGCCCTTCCAATGATCAGCAATCCGAAAAGGAACACGGCCAAATAGACCAGGTAAACCCGGACCAGAATATCTTTTTTAATGTCCTTCATCACGCCGGTTTTCATTCAGTTTTTGCGACGAATAGAGGATTTTATAAGGCGGATGGTTGGTCTCATTCAGTCCGAACCTGACTGCCCGGACTGAGATAACCGATTGACGACCTTCATACATTAAGGCTGCCTTGGTGGTGATGTAATGATATCGCAACTCCTTCAGCTCCGATTTGATTCGTTCGATATCCTTGTATTTTTTTTCAGTCGAATAGGTATTGCCGATATAGACCATAGCCAGGAAAGCCAGATAAAGCAGAAAGAGAATATTTCCGGTGACCCATTCGCGCGAAAGATAATCACCCCCTAAAAACTCCTGGACGGCTTTGCGGCCTTTCCGGACCTTTCGGACCGGTTGTACCGGATCATTCTCCGGTGCACCCATTGCTTTCTCGTCCTCATGCTCCTGGCCGGGATCAATCGGGGCCTGAGTGATCGGAAACATATCCTCCGTATATCGCTGATTTTCTCGGATCATCATTTTTTTTCTGCCACCCGCATCTTTGCACTCCGGGCTCTGGGATTTGCGGATATTTCATCTTCTGATGGGACCAAAGCTTTCCGGCTGATCAACTTCAGCGGTGTGAGCTCATTCCCGAAAAAGTCTTTTTCGACCGTGCCTTCAAAGTTGCCCGACCGGAAATAGTTTTTTACCAGTTTATCTTCCAGCGAATGGTAGGAGATCACCACCAAACGGCCCTGAGGTTTAAGCGAACCAGCTGCCTGCTTCAAAAAATCACGTAAGGCATCCATCTCCTGGTTTACCTCAATCCGAAGTGCCTGGAAAACCCTGGCTAAATATTTGTTTTCTTTCCCGACTGGAGCACAACTTCCGGCCAATTGCCCAAGCTCGCTTGTTGTGGTAATCTGATTGAGTTTGCGGGCTGAAACAACTACCGAAGCCAGCTTCCGTGCATTTTTTATTTCACCGAATTGAAAAAAGAGATTACCAAGCTGGTCCTCACTGTATTCATTCAACACTTCCCTGGCGGTTTTCCCTTTGCGCTGGTCCATCCGCATGTCGAGCATCCCCTCAAACCGGGTTGAGAACCCACGTTCCGGGCGATCGATCTGATGGGAAGAGATACCGAGATCGGCTAAAATTCCATCAACCGGTAATACCTGGTGTAATCGGAGAAAATTCCTTATGAACCTGAAGTTGCTATTCACCATGGTGACCCTGGGATCCGCCGGACGATTCTCAAGGGCCTCGGGATCCTGATCAAAAGCGATGATTCGCCCGCCCTGAAGTCTCTTCAGAATTTCGACTGTGTGTCCGCCGCCGCCAAAGGTTGCATCAACATAAATCCCCCCCGGCCTGACCGCAAGAGCTTCAATACTTTCAGCGAGCATGACACTTTTATGATAAATCATCAGTGGATTCGGTTCTTTCCGGTTTACCCATTACTTTTTCAGCCAGATCTTCGAAATTTTCCGGTTCCTTCGACAGGAGCTGCTGATAAGTCGCCTTGTTCCATACCTCAATCCGGTCGGAATAGGCAAATAAGATGATCTCCTTTTCAATTCCGGCATATACAAGCAGCGACTTGGGAAGCAACAGCCTGTTCTGCGTGTCAAGCGTCAATTCGGTAGCGCCATTGTAAAATGCCCTGACGAACTTACGGTTGTCGCGCAGATATAGATTCAGCTTGTTGATCTTTTTCGTAATATCCTGCCATACATCGTTGGGATACAACACCAGACATCCTTCAAAACCACGGTTGATGACAAACCGGTCACGGGCCTCAGAACTGATCTGCTTCTTTAATGCCGATGGCAGGATAATCCGGCTTTTTTCATCCAGCCGGCATTCATATTCTCCAATCAGATTCGAAGTGGTCAATCGCTCTTTTTTTCGACGGTAAATATAAAGAAAAATCTCCACTTTCCTCCAACTTCCTCCACTTGTTAATAACTTTTTTCTACCTTCCTGTTATTTATTCCTGTTATTACAATTATTATTTCTTGAATATCATTGGATTACACCTCATTCATGCCTCGATTTTCGGGAGGCTGTCGGAGAAAAGGATGGAATAAGTCGGAAAGAGATAAAAACCGGTGTGTGAAAGCCGGATCAACAGGAATTCCATGGTCAGGAAATCTCCTCCATTGGAGATCCTGATCAGGTGGTTTCAGTCAGACTTCCAGAATTAATGTCGGATAATCATTTTGGCTACGGTTGATTGGTACCGGATGAAATAAAAGCCATCTTTCAGACCTGAGGTTGACAAGGTGATGGATCGGGCAACCGGGATTTCGAGAATCTTTTGGCCTGAGAAGTCGAAAACCGTAAGAGCGGAAGTATCGGAACCCGCCGATTTGGTTTTGTCGGGGAAAGGCGACAGGGTTATAAAAACGAGGTCATCGGCCGGATTCGGATAAATCTTAAGTTGTACAGATTGCGCAAGCGGGAGCTCCCTGACCGATGGTATAATTTCGGGGACGCTCCGTTTGGTGATATAGTTCAGCCCGCCTGCGAAATTCCCGGTGATCAGATCCATTTCGACCGGGTCACTCACAGGACCCAACGCCGGAGAGGTTCTCCATCCAAACAGGGAATCGGCTGGGTCATGGGAGAGCCAATCATAAAGACCCGATTTCTCGATGAACCTGCCCTCGAGATTTTGATCGATGTGGTCGTAAAAATGGATGACTCCCTCTTCAGAACCTACTAAAAGAATGGTGGTCCCATCGGCCAACCTGGAAAAACAGGGCGTGCTGAATCCGTCATACGAAATCTGGTGATTCGTCACATTGATGAAGCCCAGACTATCGGTGATGAAGGTGAACTGAGGATCGGTCAGAGTTCCGGTATTCCGGTACAGGTTCAGGTTCCCGGCCTTTTCACCGATAATCAATTCATCCCGGCCGTCCTTGTCCAGATCAAAGAGCTGAGGAGCGCTGTAATCACCGACATCAATTCCCTGAAAATGAAATACCGGTGTTGAAAATTCCGGGATTGAATCCCCGGTTCCGCGATTTAAAAAAAGGATAAGAGAACCGTCGGAATTCCCGACCAACAGATCAGTAAAACCGTCTCCGTTGAGGTCGCCGCAGGCAGGATAAAATCCACGCAACCGCAAAGAGGAGGTAAAAGCCAGGTCGTCGGTTAATAACTTAAACTTTGGCGATAATGCCGAACCTGTGTTTCGGAACAGGAAAAGGCGCGATTGGTAATCAGATTGAAGAACCCCTTCTCGGTAATAAGAGGTATCGTAAAAACCTTCATTGCCGACAATAAGATCCAGTAATCCGTCATTATTAAAATCGAACAGCAAGGGGTGTGAAGCTGATCCGAAATCCATCATATCAGAACAGAACAACCGGTCGGTGACAAAATCAAAAACGGGTGTAGCCCCGGTTCCGGAATTTTTATAAAGCCAGGCACAACGGTAGTTATCGGCGGTAAAATAGGCCGGATCAAAGGGAGCGCTGACCAGATCGTTCTTTCCGTCGTTGTCAACATCAACCAGCGAAGCTGCAGGAAATGAGAATAAATGTAGTGGATGGATGAAGGCAGGGAACAACGTATCCTGGGAAACCATCAAGGCGGAATCTTTCGAACCTCCGTTCATTAAGGCAATCAGTCCCGGGTAATCCACATCTCCCAGCACCAGATCCTTCAATCCGTCGCCATTCAGATCAGTAGCCAGCATGGTTGACCCCCTATGCCGCGGAGGTGAATCGTTGTTTTCAAGCGGGCAGGGCACATTCAGAGTGATCCGATTCCCAATCTCGCTCTCTTTAAATTTTCCCCAGCAATGATCGGCAAGAATGAAATCAAGACTATCTGGAATTCCGTATTTCTCGATTGACAGGTTCTTGTGAAATTCGACAAACGATCCTAAACCAAAAAAGGTCAGCAGGTCGAGGTCGCCGTCGCCGTCAATGTCGGTGAGGGCAGGATAATCAACACTCGTAACGAGGATTCCAACTTTTGAGGTATAGTAAAATGAAGTTAACATCGAAGTGACCAACCGAAACTTTAATCCGGTATCGGAAACATTTTCAAATACCCTGATCCCCCCGTCGTAATAAGTAAAAATATCCATTTTACCATCACCGTTGTAATCGACCGTTTGTACCCAGTCGGTCATAACTGGCAAAAGTCGGCTGTATCGTGATTCGAGGGTATAGTCGATTGTGTTTGGAATACCGGCATTGATAAAGGTGAGTTTACGGTTTCCGTGACGGTCAAATACCAGCAGGTCAGTAATTCCGTCCAGATTAAGATCAATGGGAGCGAACTGACAGGAATTCATCCCGCCGGCCCAGGCGAATTTCAAAGGATTGGGTAATTCCTCAACAGCAAGTGAATATGCCAAGGCCTGGGTGATGAGTGACCAGATGAGCAGGATGCCGATCTGTACGGCGATTAAGATATTTCTAATCGAACGGGTTATTTGAAGTCGTTTGCAGGTCATATCCTCAAAGCGGAATTGATGTGTCGGATAAGTATATACGATTAGGGCCCGGAACAAATGTATCCAAACTTTTTCTACTTTTGATGTAAAATTCAATGAGATGTCGAGGATTCTTGTGATTGACGATGAGAAAAGCATCCGTAACACCCTTCGTGAAATTCTGGAATATGAAAAATATGAGGTTGATGATGTTCCCGACGGGATGGAAGGACTTCGGATGATCAGGGAAAAGAAATATGATGCCATTCTCTGTGATATTAAAATGCCCAAAATGGATGGGATCGAGGTTCTTGAGAAATCGTTCGAGATCACAGACACTCCCATGATTATGATTTCGGGTCACGGAACCATTGAAACAGCGGTAGAGGCCATTAAAAAAGGAGCCTACGACTATATTTCCAAGCCGCTTGATCTCAACCGGTTGCTGGTAACTTTGAGGAATGCGCGTGACCGAAAGAGTCTGGTCGATGAAACCAAGCTGTTGAAACGGAGAATCGGCGTGAATTATGAGATGATCGGACAATCTGCGGCAATGAACGAGATCAGGGCGATGATTTCGAAGGTGGCTCCGACCGATGCACGGGTGTTGATCACGGGTGAAAATGGTACGGGTAAAGAACTGGTTGCCAGACACCTTCACGCGTTGAGCAATAGGTCAAACGGACCTTTTATTGAGGTGAACTGTGCAGCAATTCCGGCCGAGCTGATCGAAAGCCAGCTTTTCGGTCATGAAAAAGGTTCCTTCACTTCTGCTGTAAAACAGCACCGGGGTGATTTCGAGCAGGCAAGCGGAGGAACCTTGTTTCTGGATGAGATAGGTGATATGAGTCTTTCGGCCCAATCGAAAGTATTGCGGGCGCTTCAGGAAAACAAAATCAACAGGGTCGGGGGCGAAAAAGAAATTACGATCGATGTGCGGGTGATAGCGGCTACCAATAAGAACATCCGGGAGGAAATTAAAAATAAAACCTTCCGGGAGGATCTCTATCACCGGCTTAGTGTGATTGTGATCGAGGTTCCACCCTTACGTAACAGAAAAGATGATATTTCCTTGCTGGTTGACCATTTTTTAACGGATTATGCAGGTAGTATGGGCCGGTCGAAAATGGAGATTACACCTGAAGCTTTGGAAATGCTGAAGGAGATGCCCTGGACCGGCAACATCAGGGAGTTGAAGAATGTGATCGAACGTCTCGTGATCCTTTGTGAAGGACTGATTACCGCAGAAGATGTCAACAAGTTTGTGGGGGGGTGACGAACGTTTTCTCTCCCGGATCAATCCTTTATACAACGTACTGAAAAGCCATCGGAGTTCAATACCGTAAAAAAGACAGTCTCTGCATTATTATTATGCAGATAAACAATGTATGATTGTGATGATACGAAGCTTGTTGATGACCAGAAAAAGGATCTCTCGTGAAGGTAATGGTAAGTGCCATCATTCCAATAATCTCCTCCCGGTAAGGCAGTGAAACCACTGGAGTTGGTCGCTCCCGTATTGGGTGTTCCCCAATGACTAATCCCTTGTTCTTTGAGCTTTCCTCCTGCAACTGCCGGTCCACCAAGAGACGAAATAAGTTGATCAAATTCTGAATAACTTGGGACATGCCAGCCATCAGGACACAGTCCCTGGGCTTTTTCAGCAATTGAACCATTCATTGCCACCTCCCAGGTGTATAACCTTCCATAAGTCGCCAGATAATCCGGGTTCGAATTATAATAATAACTCGTTACCGGACTGCCCGACGGGGAGTGGGTAACCAGTAAATTTTTGTCAAGCCAGTATTGCGAACCGATCTTAATTATTTTGTATATATTTCCGTCATAATCTGTTACCGTTGAGTCAAATACCGGTTTTGGAGAATATGCTCTGACTGTGATCTTTTTCAATCCGGCATTATAAGCATCAATATAAAAAACAGCTTCGTTTTCTCCCTGTTTCAATTTAGTCCTGTCAACTTCTGCAATCAGCACGTCCGTTTCACTTTCGTTGACCATCCCTGATTTAGGATGTATGGATAACCATACATAAGATCCCGATACCAACTGCCAGTTAAAACTACCAGTGCCTTCATTTGACAGTATCAGAGGGAGTTGAGTCTTCGTACTGTCAAAATCAAGGATCGAATCGGAAATGTGCAATCTGGGATCTGTCGACAATAAAATAGTCACCTCCGTAACACTACCTCCCTTTACCTGAATCCCGCTCTGGACAGCAGTGTCATAACCTGTCTTGAAAACATCAACCGAATAACCTCCCCCTTTGGGTATCCCAGAAAAGAGGGCATTGCCTGTTAAATCTGACAGCTGAACAATCCCACCAGGATTCAGTGTAACAGTGGCCAGTGATACAGGGATCGCATGCTCATCAAAGATTTTAAACAACAAATCCCCAACAGAGTTGTCCAGCATGACTGTCGTTTTGGTTGTCTGATCCGCAATTATCCGGATTGAGGACTTAGTCACGGTATCATAATTTGCCTTAATCACGGTAATTGTATAAATCTGGTTTTCATCCAGCTCCGAAAATGAAGCGTTTCCGAGGGTGTCGGTAAGCTGAGTCTCTCCTCCCGGTACAAGAAAGATGCTTGCAAGAAGGATCGGTTTAGAGTTTACGTCCTGAACATTAACCTGAAGAGTTCCGGTTGAAGTTTTAGTTTTCTTACAGGAGTATAAGTAGAAAACAATACCGGCCGTTACAAATAGCAACAGTGTGATACGCAATGTTTTCATTGTGGATAGATTTAGATTTGAATGTTTTATGGATGACTTCAAATATCATAGAATATTTTGTCGAAAAGAATATGTAAATATAATATTTTTATTTACAAACAAAACATAAAAAAAACCTTGAACCGAAATTCTGGCTCAAGGTCTTTTGTGGAGCTGGAGGGATTCGAACCCTCGTCCAAACAAGCAGCAAAATTGCTTTCTACATGCTTAGCTTTTGATTGATTGTTGGGAACAGACTGGTCAAAAGCAAACCCATCCGATCCTTAGTTCCTGTTTTTTTGCCCTGACTACGGAACTGGGTCAGGGCTATCTCAACTTTTGCGATGCCTCATCCGGAGCACCGTTGAGAAAGGTTTTCCGGGAGACAAGAGGCGCTTAATTTCTAAAATTAAGCAGCCAGTCTGTAAGAATAATTATCGCCAGTTATTGGCTGTGTGAACTGACTTTTTACGAGGTCGGCTCACGAGGACTCGGCATGCTTACAATTCCACTTCCTTGCTGTCAAAACCGGTCAGCCCCGAAGTGACTGCAAAGATACGAAAAATCATCGCTGGTTGCGGGAATTAACTCCAGAAATCAGGGCAATTGCAATATTGTGTCAACGAAATGAGAAATATCGTAGCGCGAATTAAAGATTTTATAAAGCTCGGCCATCAGCGGGAACTCTTCCTCGACTTTAATCTGCCCGGAAATTGTGTCATAAAAGATATTTACCGCGGTCTTCCCTTCCAGTACCAGCTCGTGGGAAACATGTTCAGTAAAGAAACCCTTTCCGATCAGTAATCCCAGCGTCCGGTTCCTGCTTAGGTCATTCAACGCCGTAAGCGTAAAATCGCCAAAACCACAATAGTTAAATAGGGTTTCTTCCTTCCCGCCATTCCAGAGCAAGACTTTCCTCATTTCGCGAAAAGCCTTGGTGAGGATCAGAAAGCGCAGATTCGGCGAGTTGAAATGGGCATCAACAATACCGAGCACAACGGCATAGATATTTTTCAGAATACTGAGAATCTCAACTCCCCGCAGATCGTCCGAAAAATCGAGATGAATATTGGTCCCTTCGAATAAGGATCCCAGAATTTCGGAAGGTGAGCGGTCTGATTTGAAAGGGTTGTCTTTATTCTGACTCTGGTATCCCAGCGTAAATCCTGTCGGTATCCGGTTAATTATTTCGCGTGCAAAACTGGGTCCTTTCAGGGTACATACCGGATTGGGGAATTCCTGTGCCAGGCATTCCACGATGGTTTTATTAGTCGATCCAAATCCTTTTGCCAGATTGACCAAAAGCGCTTTGTCAGGAATGTGGCGACTGATCTCCTTCAGATAGTCGACCATCACAACCGAAGGAATTGCAAGAAACAGTATCTCGCACGATTCGAGAAGCCGATTGTTCAGGGTAGCATCAAGTCCCTGATGCAGGCGTAAAGCAGGGAAATATTTTGAATTGATCTTGGTGCCCATGATATCGTCGACAATCTGCGCATCAATCGAATGGAGAAGTATTTTTTCACGTTCGGTCTCTGCAAGAACATTTCCTAGGGCTGTACCGATAGCTCCTGCCCCTATAAAGGCGATCCGGTAATCCATTTTTTTATTTTCCACGATGTCGTGTTTTTTAATCGACCTGGTATTTATGTTCCCAATTGGGTTGAAAAGTGAACCTCAAAAGTACTGCCATTATTACTTGTGATATCCATTCTGGCCTCGATTTGCTCCAACAGGAGCCGGATGATCTGTGATCCCATCGATGCCGCGCCTTTGATCGAAAAACCCTCAGGGAGACCAATTCCGTCATCACCGACCGAAAGACAATAACCGTTTTCATCCTCAGGAGACAACGATACCCTGACCATCCCCGACGATAATCCAGGAAAGGCATATTTATATGAATTGGTAATAAGTTCATTTACGATCAACCCTAAAGGCATAGCAAGTTCGATGGGAACGATACAATGATGGATCTCGGTTTTTAGTTTTATCCGGTCGTTGTTGAAGGAGTTGGCAACATTGAAGGCAAGCCGGACCAGGTAATCATCGAATGAAATATAATCGATCTTTTGTGTGTGATACAGATGTTCATGAACCAGCGACATAGTTCTGACCCTTAATTGAAGATCCTTAAGCGAGGAGCCTAGGGTGGTGTCGGCCGATTTGTCAAGCTGCATGGCCATCAGGCTTATTAATATCGAAAAGTTGTTTTTGACCCGGTTATGTATCTCCCGGAGTAAAAATTCCTTTTGCCGGGCATTGTTTTCCAGATCTTCTTCATGTTTTTTTAATATCGAAATATCGCGTACCACCGAAATGATCTCCCTGATCTCACCAGTCTCCAAATCCAACACCGGATTCATGATTGACTCAACCCACACTGTAGTCCCCGATTTGTGAAGAGCTTTAAAGGAATAACGGATATATTTTTTCCGCTGAAGCAGGTTTTCCAGGTTTTGCCTGACCTCTTTATGAAAGGAAGGTTCGATCAGACGAAGAACAGAATCAAAGCTGAGAATTTCTTCCTGGGTATATCCGTAAAATTTTAAACATGAAGGACTTATATAAATTCTTTTCAGATTTGAATCGAACATCGATATGACATCAGTCGAATTCTCCGCAAACAATCTGTGTAATTCTTCGCTCCTTCTCAACTTCTCCGCTGCCTGTTTTCGCTCAATTATTTCATGATCAAGCCTGGTGTTCAGTTCCTGCAATTCATTTTTACGTTTTTTATTTCGCATGATCAGCAGCTCAAAGGCTATGATCACCAGAAAAATGGCAATAAAGATAATTTCGTAAACAATGGTTTCGGATCTCCTGGCCTGATATTGTAATTTATTATATTCGTATTTCTGATTTAACAGTTTGTTGTGGGCCTGATTGCTGATAATCGTCCTTCTCGCTTCCATTAATCCCACCTCAGTCCGGGTTTTCTCTTTTACTAAATCTCTCCGGTATTGAGCAGCCTTATCATAGAACTCAAAGGCTTTTTTATAGTTTCTTTCTTCAGCGGCAAAAATGGATAATTGCCAATATATTGCTTCCAGGCTATATATGTCGTTTACTCTTTCGGCCAGGGAGAGCGCCTTAGCGAAAAAGAACTTTGCCGAATCTTTTTTCCCTAACATCCAATAGGCTTCACCGATATTATTAAATGAAAAGGCGATGAAAGACTCCTGTTTTGCTTTTTGCCTGATCGCCAATGCTCTTTGATTGTAACGGAGATTTTCGTGGTACCTCCTGGTGATGTGATAAACATGGGAAATCCTCGTAAGAGTTATGGCCTGTTCCGGATAATCACCCGTTTTTTCAAACAATTCCAGCGCTTTGCTATAATAGTATAACGATGCGCTTAAGTCATCCCTCATGAGATATAAATCACCTAACAATTTATTGCTCTTTCCCTCATTAGATAGATCGTTGCTTTTACGAAAATAGACCAGGCTGAGATAGAGGTTTCGGATGGCGGGCTCTATTTCCTTATTTTGAAGTAAACAGTAGGATAGATTGAAATAAACTTGCCCCTTCACGTTCGGATCCTTCGAATTCATCGATAAGTTCAAAGCATGCTCAAGATATCGTTTTGCACGCGGGTAATCTTTCAGATAAATAAACAAACCTGCAAGATGGTAATAGGAGTGGATTATCTTATCAGGTTCATGTAATCTTTCATAAATATCAATGAGTTTAAAGCGGTACTCGGCCGACCGGACGTATTGTTTCATAGTAAAAAAATACTCTGAAAGCTGGAATACCGTCGAAGCCTCTGCTGAAATGTTTTTTGTTTGTAAGGCCAGCTTATAGGCATCCATCATATGGGATCCAAATCGTTCGATATCGGTTTCCCGGAACTTTTTGGCAAGGGCTATCAGAGAATCGATCTTAGAGGCGGATTCGTCAAATTTCAGACTACTGATCTTCTCCTCAGCAAAAATGGGACAGGAGTAAATAAGAAAAAGGAGAATTAGCCAGGCATTTCTCATCATGATGAAATCGACCACATAACCCCGGCAAAAATAGAAAATAATCTTAATTTTGTTGCCGGTTGCTCTTTAACGCAATGTACGATATGGAATTGAATCAAAAGAATGTGCTTGTTACAGGTGCAGGAGGTTTTATCGGCAGCCATCTGGTCGAAGCCTTGCTCAAGAAAAATTGTAAGGTTAAAGCATTTGTTCACTACAACTCCTTTGGAAGATGGGGATGGCTCGATTTTTTTCCAAAGGATGTTCTTAACCGGATTGAGGTTTTCACCGGCGATATCCGCGATCCCAATGGCGTACTTGAGGCTTCGAAGGGGCAGGATGTAATTTTTCATCTGGCAGCCCTCATTGGAATCCCGTATAGTTATCACTCTCCCGATGTTTATGTCGATACCAATGTAAAAGGAACCCTTAATATCCTTCAGGCTGCGCGCCATCACGGTATCGAAAAAGTAGTGCATACCTCTACTTCCGAGGTGTATGGTACCGCCCAGTTTGTTCCGATCACCGAACAGCACCCGGTAAATCCGCAATCGCCTTATGCCGCAACAAAAGCAGGCGCTGATTTTCTTGCATTGACTTTTTTCCGGTCGTTCGGAACCCCCGTCGCTGTAGTACGGCCTTTCAATACCTACGGTCCCCGTCAATCGGCAAGGGCCATCATTCCAACGATCATAACACAGATTCTCAGCGGCCGTAGCGAACTCACGCTGGGATCCCTGTCGCCCACCCGCGACCTAAATTTTGTGGAGGATACGGCATCCGGTTTCATTAAAGCTGCCGAAAGCGATCGTTCGACCGGCGAGGTCATCAACCTGGGTAGCGATTACGAAATAAGCATCGGGGATCTTGCACAAAAAATTGCCGGATTAATGAACCGAGAGATCTCGATCCATAGTGATAATGAACGGGTAAGGCCCGAAAAAAGCGAAGTTGAACAACTCTGGGCATCGAATGCAAAAGCGGTTGAACTGTTGGGTTGGAAACCTGAATTCAAACTCGATGCAGGACTGATAAAAACTATTTCGTGGTTCAGTAAACCCGGGGTGATGGATTTTTATCGACCCGATCAATACCAAATCTGATCTAAAAGTATGAAAGCCGTTATCCTTGCAGGCGGGAAAGGTACCCGGTTAAAACCTTATACATCCGTAATCCCCAAACCACTGGTTCCGGTAGGCGAACGCGCTATACTTGAAATCCTGGTCGCCCGGTTAAAAAAAGCAGGTGTTGATGAAATATATATCTGTCTCAACCATTTTGCTGAAATCATCATGGCTTTTTTTGGCGATGGTTCCCGGTTTGGACTGAAAATAAACTATTCCATTGAACATGAGCCCCTGGGTACCGTAGCGCCAATCAAATTAATCAGGGATTTACCCGATCATTTTTTAGTTATGAATGGTGATCTGCTTACTGATTTGAATTTTACCGACCTGTTTCAATATCATCTTGACGGAAATTCCTTGCTTACCGTTTCCACTTTCGTAAGAAACATGAAAATCGATTTCGGTGTCATCGATGTTGATGAAGAATCGATGCTTGCAAAGGGATTCAGGGAGAAACCCGAATATACCTTCTCCGTGAGTATGGGTGTATATGTCATGAACCGAAAAGTACTTGATTTTGTGCCGGATTCGACCAGTTTTGGCTTTGACGACCTGATGCTGACATTGCTGAAAAAAAATGAACCGGCCCGTATCTATCCTTATCATGGTTATTGGCTCGACATCGGTCGCCCCGACGATTACGAGAAAGCTAACAACGACATTGAATACCTCAACAAAATCCTGTGAGTAAAATTTTAGTGACCGGATCCAGTGGATTTATCGGGCAGGCGCTTGTTAAAAGGCTGACCGGATCAGGTCATCTGGTTTATGAATTCGACCTTCCCGGCGGTGACGTTACCCTGCCTGATGCATTTGATCACTATACGAAACACGGTGTCGATCACATCTTTCATCTGGCCGGGAAGACCTTCGTTCCGGAAAGCTGGGAACATCCTGCCGAATTTTTCCGGGTCAATGTGATGGGAACGATCCAGGTGCTTGAGTTGTGCAGAAAGACCGGCGCCGGACTCACTTACATCAGTTCCTACCTGTACGGCGAACCCGACTATCTGCCCATCGATGAGTTACATCCGGTTAAATCGTATAACCCATACAGTCAGAGTAAGGTAATTGCCGATTCGACCTGTCAGTTTTATGCCCGGCATTTTAACCTGCCGGTCACCATTTTCAGACCGTTTAATGCCTATGGCCCCGGTCAGTCATCCCGGTTTCTTATCCCCGAAATAATCGCGAAAGTCATGGATCCTGCAACTCCGGAAGTGGAGGTGATGGATCTCCGCCCTAAAAGGGATTATCTTTATATTGATGATCTGGTCGATGCCTTAATGATATCCATCGCGAAACCAAATGGAATTTATAATCTGGGATCAGGCTGCTCCATCAGTGTGGAGGAGATCATCAGGCTGGTGATGAAATATACCGGCATCGACAAACCCTATTGTTCCCTGTCAAAACCCCGGCCCAACGAGATTTTTGACCTCTATTCCGATATCGGTAAAGCCCGGAGGGAATTGGGGTGGTCGCCCGGAACCTCCTTCGATTCAGGAATTGAACAATGTATCACAGCTCAAAAAGCGAAACGATAATCCATTTTCTGCATGAAGCAGATCCTGTATATCAAGCATGCCGATTCGTCGTTTGTTATTTCTGATCAACGGATACTTGAAAAACAATTCCGAGTAATCCCCTTTTTAATCCATCAGAAAAAAGGAGGATTTTATTTCCTGAAGAGAATGGTAGCGCTCGCTTTATTTATACTGACACATGCACGGGGAACGCATGCGATGGTCACCTGGTTTGGCGACTACCATTCGGCTTTGATGGTATTCCTGGGAAAACTGTTCCGGATCAGGGTGATCATTTTTGCAGGCGGACAGGAGGCTGTTTGTTATCCTGAGCTTGGCAAGGGCGTTTACAATAAGAAACTGAGAGGGTGTATGGTGCGGTATGCTTTGAAAAATGCCGCTCTGATTATTCCCAACCACAAATCATTGATGTTCCATGAAAATTTCTATTATTCCGACAACGGGAAAAAGGATGGCATCAAATACTATATCCCCGATCTGAAAACTCCCGTAGCGATTGTTCCAAACGGAATCGATACCGTTAAATTCTATCGTGATCCGACGATTACGAAAATTCCTGATCTGGTGTTGACGGTTGGAACCATGAATTCGGTGTCGGATTTTATAAATAAAGGGTTTGATTTATTCATTCAGATGGCCCGCCGGAATCCTGAACTGACTTTTACCCTGATCGGGATCAAGAAACAATTTCTTCCCTGGGTAGAGGAGCATTATCATGTGTCGGAAATTTCTAATCTTGAGTTGATTTTTTCTTATGTTTCAGATGAGGTCTTATTGCTGAATTATAACAAAGCAAAGGTATTCGTGCAGGCCTCCATCACCGAGGGGATGCCCAACACCCTGAATGAGGCCATGCTGTGCGAATGTATTCCGGTCGGATCCAATGTGAATGGCATTCCCGATGCCATCGGAGATACCGGAGTCATTGTGAAACGACGGAACATCGAAGAACTGGAACATGCCGTACAAACCGCATTGAAAATGAATATGGGATATGTGGCCAGGAAACAGGTTCTTCATAATTTTACGCTGGCCATCCGCGAAGAAAAACTGTTAGAAATTTTCAAGGAATCTTTGATACAACAACCTGACTTACTATGAGAAAGAGACCAACCAACGAGGAAATGCAGGACGTTTATTATACCAATCAGAGAAATGAGATGATCGGTTTCATTCCTTCAGATTCACACAGGATTTTAGAGGTAGGATGCAGTGAGGGGAATTTTGGTGAGGCAATTAAAAAGTCGCATCAGGCAGAAGTGTGGGGCATCGAATTATCGGAACCCGCTGCAAAGATTGCTTCGGGAAAGTTGGACAGGGTCTTTCAAGGAGATTTTTTTTCCGTCATTGAAGAATTACCAGATCACTATTTTGACTGTGTTGTATTTAATGATGTTTTGGAACATTTTACCGATCCGGTTTCTGTTCTGCACAAATGCCAAACTATTCTAACCCGAAATAGTCATCTGATATGCTCCATCCCGAATGTGAGATATATAGGAAACCTGGTAGAACTTATTGTTCATAAAGACTGGGAGTACAAAGCCGGAGGAATCCTTGATAATACACACTACCGTTTTTTTACCCAAAAAAGTATTCACAGGTTGTTCCGTCAGGCAGGTTATACTGTTTTGACTTGTACTGGAATCAATCCTACACGTAGTTTTAAGACATGGTTACTGAGTGTTTTGACACTGGGTCATATGTCGGACTGCAAATATCTGGAATTCGCAACAGTCGTCAGATTATCATAATATGCCCGTCTTCTCCATCCTGACACCAACTTATAACCACGAAAACTTCCTGGAGGCGTGTATCCGGTCGGTAATATCGCAGACATTTCAGGATTGGGAGATGATCATACTGGATGACGGGAGCGCCGATCGTACGGGTGACATCGCACGTCAATGGGCCGCTCATGAAAAACGAATTCGATATTACCATCAGGAAAATAAAGGGATTAACTCATTGGCGGAAACGTATAACACGGGTCTGTCGATGGCTCAGGGTCGGTATATCTGCATTCTGGAAGGCGACGACCTCTGGAAACCCGATAAATTGAAACGCCAATTCGACATCCTGGAACAACATCCGGAGGTCATTGTTTGCTGGGGACGCGCAGAAGCACGGGTTTCAGGAACATCGGTACTCGAACGAATTTCGCCGCCCGCCGGAATTCCCGCCGACCCCTTGTGGTTCAACCAACCTGCCGGCACCATTCTCAACGCCCTCTACCTCGAAAATATGATCCCGGCCGTCACCATCACCATCCGGAAATCAGCCCTTATAGAAACAGGCGGATTTAAGCAACCCCCGGGATTCCCAACCACCGACCTTCCGACTTTAACCGACCTAGCGCTTCGGGGACCCTTCTTTTTTGATGCTGAAATACTGGCGCAATGGAGGGTTTACAGCAATCAGACCACCAAAAAATATCCGGTAGAGATGGTCCAAAACAGATGGCAGTATGTTCAACACCACCTCGACCAATTAGACCCCGGCTACCGGCGAATTATCACCATAAAACCCCACGATCTCGAACGTCATTTCAGAAACAGGCTGATGATTGCCTATGCTTCGTCGGGGCGCTATCGGTTGATCAGAAAAGAATTCAAAGATGCCAGAAGCGACTATGCAAGGGCTCTGTTTTATCCGGTCGGCGGAAATTGGGTTTGGAGGGCCAGGGCAATAACGGGTTGGATTTTCAGTTTATTCCACTGGAATGTGGAATCGCTTTCACGCATGCTTGGGAAAACCTCATATAACCCGTGATGATCTCGAGGCAATTTTTTAAATCCTCTCTCATCTACTCATTGGTCGGTGCATTGCCATACACCACCGGAGTGATCCTGATCCCATTTTTCACCTACCGGCTTACCCCCGAACAGTTTGGCGTCAACGCACTGTACCTGACCGTGATGTATTTCGTCCAGCTACTTTCTACTTTCGGACTGGATACGTATATCGGAATCAACTATTTCGAGTATAAAAATGACCGGCAGCGGTTACGTGAATTTGTCGGAACGATACTGATGACCCTCGTGGTGACCGGAACGCTGGTGGTCTGCGTTCTTTCATTAGGAGGCAGCGCGCTGTTCCGGATCATTTTTAAAAATTCAGCGGAACTGGATTTTTTACCCTATGGTCTGATAACGGTATTCTCGGCAATTTTTAATAGCATTTTCAAATCGTACTCCAGCTTGCTAATCAATCAGCAACGACCCGAACGGTTTTTCTGGCTGAATATTACCAATTTCCTGGTCACTTTAGGAGCTTCGCTCTTAATCCTGTACCAGTCGCCTTTTACTCTGAATGGTCCCGTCATTGGCCGGTTGATCCCTGCCGTTCTTACCGGACTGCTTTCCGTATATCTCGTTTTAAGCGAATTCGGATATGCTTTCAAAAAAGAATATCTCAGGGGGGTATGGTCTTTCTGTGCACCGATGGTCGTTTATGGGATCATGGTCTGGATCGTTAATTACATCGACCGTTATATCATCGTTCATTTCATGGCCGATCCGACCTTCGTGGGGATCTTTGACTTCGGAGTAAAACTTTCGATGGGGATTGACCTGGTACAGGTAGGTCTGGCTAATACCATTCATCCCAAGGTTTATAACATCTGGAAAGAAGGGAATGTGCATGAAAGTACCCCCGAAGTTAACCGCTACTACAATGGTTATACTGCAGTGACCCTGCTGATCATTCCCCTGGTTGTCATTGCGGTTCCGTTACTGGTTCCGTTGGTAATTCAGAAAGAGATCTATTACCAGGCCTTCCTTTTTTTACCGGTTCTTTGCCTGGGATTCGCGACCCGGCCCTGGTTCTATCTTTTCATGGCCCCACTGTTCTTTTTCAAAAAAACTAAAGCGCTTCCTAAAGTATTTCTCTTTTCAGCCGCATTTCAGATCCTTGTCTGCAGTATTCTGGTTTGGAAATACGGATTGATGGGGGCGGTTTGGTCCAACTTCCTCGTAAAACCGGTACAGGCGCTCTTCCTCTATCTTGAGAGTAAAAAAATATTCAGATTCCGGCTTAACAACTGGAAGATCTTTTACCTTCCCATCCTGGTGATCATCCTGACTCTTATCGGTCAGTTCTTTATCAACGAAAAAAATCTCTTATGGTTTGCGGCCGGACAACTGCTTGTGAGTTTTTCACTGGTGTTCGCGACTTACCGCAAAGAGCTTTTGTCGCTTTTAACGTGAAGAATCGAGGCATTTAACTCAAATCCCACAATCAGGCTGATCGAATTTACATAGATCCATACGAGAACGATCATGAGGGTTCCGAGGGATCCGTAAAAGGCGTTGTAGCTGGAAAAATTATCTACATAGAAATTAAAACCCAAAGTCGTAAGGATAATCAGGAAGGTGGCCATCAGGGATCCGGGCGAAAAAAAGCGGAAACTCTTCCGGCGGGCAGGGGCAAGATAAAAAAGCGACGAAATGGCCATCAGGAGCAATCCGAGTACAATAATCCACCTAAGAACATCAAATATAAAGACGATGAATCCGCTCTCTTCGATCGAATCGGGCAGAATCAACCGGAGCAAAACAGGTCCGATGGTCATCATTGCTACCGCCAGGATAAGCAGGAAACTGATGATAAACAGTACAAAAAAAGCGACAATATACTGTTTGATCGCCGACCGGGTTTCAATATCATGATAGGTGTTGTTAAAGGCTTCAATCAGGCTGTTGACCCCGTTGGTGGAAAAATAGAGGGTAAGGATTAGGTTAAATATCAACAGACTGCTCCTGGGTCGGGTGACAATGTCGATGATGGTCTCCTTCACCGATTCATAGGCCAGTTTCGGCATAAATTCCTCAATGAGGGCCAGCAGCGTCTGTTGAAAGTTGTCGATGGGAATGAACGGAATGATAGAGAACAGAAATATCAGGAAGGGGAAAATGGCAAGAAAAATGGAGTAGGAGATGGCCGCGGCCCGCGAGGTGATATATCCCTGCTGAAGCCCGCGAAAAAAGAATATTGCTACATCAAACAACGGGATCCCGTTAAATCCCGGAAGAACAAGCCTCTTAGAGCCTTTAATAATCCCGGATACCGGTTTCCAGCCAAGAATACGGTCTAAAATCTCTTTGGGTCGGGGCTCTGACATCTGGATCGTTTGTACCCTGATAAGTCGGGAAAGAGATACACCTATACCTTTCGTGCTACATCGCCTTGAGGCTCAGGTCAAGATTTCGGACCTGGGTGGTCAATGCACCGATGGATATAAAATCGACACCGGTTTCGGCATATTCCCTGATATTCAATTCGTTGATCCCGCCGCTGGCCTCAGTCTCGTATCGCCGGCCAATCAGGCCAACTGCTTCATTCAACAAACCGGGCGAAAAATTATCCAACATGATCCGGTCAACCTTACCATGCTCCAGTACCTGGTTCAACTCATCCAGATTCCGGACTTCAATTTCGATCTTCAGCCCTTTTCCGGTCCTGTTTAAATATTGATGAACGGCATCAATGGCAGGCCCGATTCCCCCTGCAAAATCCACATGGTTGTCTTTTATCAGTATCATGTCGTATAATCCCATCCGGTGGTTCCCGCCTCCGCCCGTCACGACGGCATATTTCTCAAGTTCCCGTAACAACGGAGTTGTTTTCCGGGTGTCCAGGATCCGGGTGTGCAACCCTTCCAGTTTCTTGACAATCCGGCTGGTAGCTGTGGCAATCCCGCTGAGCCGCTGCATGAAATTTAAAACCACCCTTTCCGATGATAAAATTGAAGCCTTGTTTCCGGCAACCGTGAAAACAATATCTCCTTTTCTGACTCTTGACCCGTCGGCGATAAAACTGCTGATCTGGAGCGTAGAGTCTACCTGGTGAAATACCCGCTCAGCGATATCGGTACCACAGATGATCCCATCCTCCTTTACCAGCAATTTGGCCCTTCCGGTTTTTTTGCCCGAAAGCGTGGCCAGTGTAGTGTGATCTCCGTCGCCCAGATCTTCTTCAAGGGCTCTGATAATAATCTCATCAATGGTCATCAGTTTTCCTCGATTTTGATTTGTTGAATGAACTCTTCACTGCCACTCTTTTTGATTAACAGGTAACTCCTGAAAGTAAGCGATGCGGTCTCAAGATCGCCGAAAATATAGTAGGAGTCCTGAGTCTCAACGCCTTTTCGGATGAGTTTAAAATCCTTAATTTTGCTTTTACTGAAAAATTCCTTTAGCAGCCGGGTGGTTTGCTGTTTACTGCAGGTGTTGGAATAGCCGGGAATCGTGAGATCGACCATCGGATTCAGGTACTGGGAAAGCCCCTGCGCATCGCCCGCTCTGAGGCTCGCAATAACATCTCGCGAGATGTCGATCGAAAAAAGAAATACTACCGGATGCGATGAGAGATTCAAGGGTAATAACAATAGCAGAAGAAATGCCGGAATCCGGAATGGACTCTTTAGAAGTCTGGAAATAGGGGAGATGGATTGCATGAGCACAAACTTACAAAAATTTGGTCGAATTTCGCACCTTTGCAGTGATTTATGAAAGTACGACTGTTACTCATTGGTAAAACCGAGGAAGAGTTTTTAAAATCGGGCATCCGGGAATATGAAAGCCGTGTGAACCGTTACCTTCCATTCGACATCGTGGAGTTGCCCACTCCAAAAAACAGCGCTGCTCTCAGTCAGGACGAGCTGAAAAAGCGTGAATCGGAATTGATCATCCGGCAGATTCAGCAAGGTGATTGTGTTATCCTGCTCGATGAACGCGGGAAAGAAATGCGATCGGTTGAGTTCTCCGTATTTCTGAATAAGCAGTTTATTTCGGGCTTTAAAAGAATCCTGTTTGTAGTCGGAGGGCCGTTCGGGTTTGATCTCTCGCTGAAAAAGCAGGCATCTCATATACTATCCCTTTCAAAAATGACGTTTTCTCATCAGATGGTTCGACTGTTCTTTACAGAGCAGTTATACCGGGCACTGACGATTCTGAGAGGTGAGTCGTATCACCATGAATGATTTGATCGCATAGAATGGTTTAACAGTTTTTTAACGAAATGGTTAACAAATATTAACAACCTGACTTTATTTGTATTTTTTTTCATTTTATAAATTTGCAGACCCAAAAACTGAATAACATGGTTGAAACCGATATCAAAGAACTAAACGAGAAAATCCAGAAAGAGAGCGCCTTCGTGGATCTGGTGACTATGGAGATGCATAAAGTGATCATCGGACAAAAACAAATGATCGAACGTCTGATGATCGGTTTACTGTCGAACGGTCATATTCTGCTGGAAGGCGTCCCTGGGTTAGCGAAAACCCTTGCCATCAAATCATTGGCCAATTGCATTGATGCCAAATTCAGCAGGATCCAGTTCACCCCCGATCTGTTGCCGGCCGACCTTCTCGGAACCCTGATCTACAGCCAGAAGAAGGAAGAGTTCTCCGTGCGAAAGGGCCCCATCTTCGCCAACTTCATCCTGGCCGATGAAATTAACCGCAGTCCGGCTAAGGTTCAGAGCGCGCTTCTCGAAGCCATGCAGGAACGACAGGTGACCATCGGGGAGGAGACCTTCAGACTTCCGGAACCATTCCTGGTGCTCGCCACCGAAAACCCGATCGAGCAGGAGGGAACCTATCCGCTCCCCGAAGCTCAGGTTGACCGCTTTATGCTTAAGGTCGTGATCGGATATCCCGATAAAAAGGAGGAAAAATTAATTATCCGGCAGAATATTGGCAACGAAAGTTTCAATACCAGCCGGATCATTAAACCCGACGATATTTTACGGGCACGTTCCATCGTCAGGGAGGTCTATTTAGACGAAAAAATCGAAAACTATATCACCGATATTGTTTTTGCGAGCAGGTTCCCGGCCGAATACAAACTCAAGAAATTCGAAGGACTGATCAGTTACGGAGGCTCTCCCCGTGCGAGCATTTACCTGGCTCTTGCGGCCAAAGCCTACGCTTTTATCAAACGTCGCGGTTATGTTATTCCTGAGGATATCAGGGCAGTTGCACAGGATGTAATGCGTCACCGGATCGGACTTACATACGAAGCCGAAGCGGAGAACATTACCAGCGAAGATATTATCAACGAAATTCTCAACACGGTTGAAGTGCCCTGATGATCGGGATTATGCAACTGTGACCGGAGTATTTCACCACCTGGGTGCGGTTAGCATACTGTAGCAATAAAAAATCAACTTGTACTCTTACCGAATGAATAATGGAGAGTTCCGAACTTTTTAAAAAGGTCAGAAAAATAGAGATCAAAACCCGTGGATTGAGCCATCACATCTTCTCCGGGCAATATCACTCTGTCTTTAAAGGCCGCGGAATGGCTTTTTCGGAGGTTCGGGAATATCAGCCGGGCGATGATATCCGGAGCATAGACTGGAATGTCACAGCCCGGTTCAACCATCCCTATGTCAAAGTTTTTGACGAGGAGCGCGAATTAACGGTTGTACTGCTTATTGATGTGAGCGCTTCCAACAGTTTTGGAACCCGGAAAAGCCTCAAACAGGATCTGATCACTGAAATTGCAGCGGTACTTGCTTTCAGCGCCATCCAGAACAACGATAAAGTCGGTGTGATATTTTTCAGTAATAATGTCGAGAAGTTTATCCCTCCCAAAAAGGGAACTTCCCATATCCTCAGGATCATCAGGGAATTGATCGAATTCAAACCGACTCATCAGGGAACGAACCTCACGGAACCTCTGCGGTTTCTGACCAACGCCATAAAGAAACGCTGTACGGCATTTCTGATCAGCGATTTCATTGATAAAGGTTTCGAAGATGCTATTAAAATTGCCAATAAAAAGCATGATCTCATTGCTGTCCGCATTCATGATCACCGTGAAACCGAACTTCCGGTGGTCGGACTGATCCGCGCCCGGGATGCCGAATCGGGTGAACTCATATGGATCGATACCGCTAATCGTTCCGTACAACGCCACTACGATTTCTGGCATAAAAAACATCAGGAATATTTAAACGATACCTTTATCCGAAGCGGAGTTGATGTGGCTGTCGTTGCAACTGGCGAGGATTATATAAAACCATTGATGAAACTGTTTAAAAAGAGAGGAGCACGAAGATAAATCTGAATAAGGATCTGTTATCCGGCAAATTACAACCTAAAATGAAACACGTACGAAGGTGGTTCCCGATATTACTTCTTCTTGTATCTCTGAATGGATTTGCACAAACTGTCAGGGTGTCGACCCGTCTTGATACCAATGCGATGCTCATCGGCGATCATGTCGGATTGACCCTGAAATTCACCGGACCATCGAAAACTCAGGTTATCTGGCCTTTTCTGCCCGACACGATCCTGGGTAACATCAACATTATCGGACGCGGTAAAATCGATACCAGCTTCTCCGACGGGCAGAAGGAGATCAATCTTTCGCAACAGTTTACTATAACCTGTTACGATTCAGGTTTTTATACCATACCACCGTTTGATTTCCGGTATCGTGTGCTTCCGGATACAACGGTGCAAACAGCCTCTAGTCAGTTGATGATGCTGATGGTCCATACGCTAAAGGTCGATACTACGCAGGCCATAAAACCCATTGCCGGCCCACTTCGCGTTCCGATTACTTTTCGTGAAATGGTTCCCTGGATTCTTATCGCATTAGGGACCATTGCAGCCGTCCTGTTTGGGGTTTGGTATTATCAACGACGAAAGAAGAATAAGCCTGTATTTCAGTTGAAACCAAAAGTTGTGTTGCCGCCGCATGAGCGGGCATTAATGGAAATGGAAAAACTCAGGGTGAAGAAACTTTGGCAATCCGGAAAGGTAAAAGAATATCATTCAGAGCTGACCGAAATATTACGCCGGTATATTGAAGCGCGTTTTTCGGTACCCGCATTGGAACAGACCAGCGGCGAAATCCTCGAAAACCTTTCTGAATCGGCCGAATGTTCTTCTACTGCGACCGGCCGGCTCAGAAACATGCTGATCCTTGCCGATATGGTGAAATTTGCAAAATCAATTCCCCTCCCTGCTGAGAATGAACAGAGCCTGAACGACGGAATTGAATTTGTTTATGAAACCACAGGATCGGCAAAGACTGAACCACCGGAAGAAACCCTTGCAAAAGGTGAAACCCGACAGTAATAATATAAGTGAAAACGTAAAGCTTTTTTAAGTTGACTTTTGACATTTGAATTTTGAGTTATAGTTTTTTCTCTAATGGCCAATGCCTAATGCCTTATTTAAATTTTGACATTTGAATTGAAATATGTTTAAGACCCTGACCTTCGCGAATCCCGGATTTCTGTTCCTGTTGCTGGTTATCCCTGCCCTGGTGGTCTGGTATTTCTACCGGCGTAAGCGTAATTATGCCGATTTACAACTCAGCAGTATTGAAGGATTTGCACGTACCGGCCGGAATTTCAGGATCTATCTTACCTATGCTCTTTATGTTTTCAGACTTTTAGCCATTACTTTGTTGATCGTGGCTTTAGCGCGGCCGCAAACCAGCCTGAGCCGTAAAGACATCAGTGTGGAAGGGATTGACCTGGTAATTGCGCTTGATGTCAGCGGTTCCATGCTTGCCATGGACTTCAGGCCCGACCGGCTCGAAGCGGCCAAAGATGTGGCTATGGAATTTATCGATGGAAGACCTGACGACCGCATCGGTTTGGTCATTTTCAGCGGAGAGACTTTTACCCAGTGCCCTCTGACTACCGACCACGCCGTATTGAAAAATCTGTTCCGCGACATCCACAGCGGCATGATCGACGACGGTACCGCATTGGGTGACGGCCTGGCTACGGCAGTCAACAGGCTCCGCGGAAGCAAGGCCGTAAGCAGGGTGATCATCCTGCTCACCGACGGGGTCAATAATATGGGATCGCTTGACCCCAGATCAGCTGCCGAGATCGCAAAACTTTATGGAATCCGGATCTACACCATCGGAATCGGGACCATGGGACAGGCGCCCTATCCGGTACAGACACCCTTTGGAATACAAACCCAGATGATGGAGGTACAGATCGATGAACCCCTTATGAAGGACATTGCAAAAATGACGGATGGAAGGTATTTCAGGGCTACCAACAAAGATAAACTTCGCGCCATCTATCAGGAAATTGATAAAATGGAGAAATCGAAAATCGATGTAACGGAATTCCGAAAGAAAAAGGAAGAATTCCTGCCTCTGGTATTTATTGCTTTTATATTGTTAGCAGCCGAAGGATTGATACGGTACCTGTTTCTGCGCAATATCCCTTAAATTAACACAAAAAAGATTAAATTTTCGAAACGGATTTACAAGTAAAATTTAAATATTCACGCCTTGTTCAGATTTGCAAATTCATATTATTTCTGGCTTTTCGCACTGATCCCGGTATTTGTCCTGCTGTTCATCCTGTTTATGCACTGGAGAAAACGATCTTTGGAGAAATACGGAGACTTTACTGTGATCAGGCAACTCATGCCGGGCTATTCGGTTGCAAAACCCATCCTCAAATGGATCGGTTTCCTGTTGATTCTTTCCCTGCTCATCGTCGCCCTTGCAGATCCGCAAACCGGTTCACGGCTTGAAAAGGTCAAACGCAAAGGGATTGACCTGATGATTTGTCTCGATGTCTCAAACTCCATGCTGGCCCAGGATATTAAACCCGACCGGCTGGAGCGCGCCAAACAATCCATCACCCGGTTAATTGACAACCTTGAGGGCGACCGGATCGGTATCATTGTTTTTGCCGGGAAAGCCTATACCCAATTACCGATAACCACCGATTATGCGGCCGCCAAAATGTTTATCAATACCATTAACACCTCGATCATTCCAACACAGGGTACTGCAATAGCCGAAGCCATTGAGACAGCCTCCGCGGGTTTCGGGGAATCAAAACACAATAAAGCTATCGTGGTGATCACCGATGGCGAAGACCATGAGGGAAGCGTGCTTGAACAAACCGAAGCGGCTGTTAAAAAAGGGATCATGGTTTATACTATCGGAATGGGATTACCCGAAGGCGCTCCCATCCCGCAGTACTCCGGTACGATCCAAACCGGTTATAAGAAGGACCGGGAAGGGAATACCATAATGACACGGTTGGATGAAACCCTGCTTCAGCGGATTGCCAGTGTAGGAAAAGGCATGTACGTCAGGGCCACCACTTCCGAAACAGGACTAAACAAAATATTTGACGATATTTCGAAAATTGAAAAATCCGAGATTGAAGAAAAACAATACAGTGATTACGAAGATCAATTCCAGTATTTTGTAGCGCTGGCCCTGTTTTTTCTGATTCTCGATCTTTTTATTTTTGAACGGAAAACAAAATGGATGGAACAGGTCAAACTATTTGAAAAATGATGGAGGTCACTGCAATGCTGATGGGCAGGTTTTTCAAGCGGTCATTACCCTTTTCCTGGCTGGTAATTCTGATGGTTTGTTCCGGCACGCTTTCCTATGCTCAGAAGGAAAATAAATTGCTTAGAAAGGGGAATTCCGAATTTGAAAAGGGAAATTTTAAAGAGGCTGAAAAAGATTACCGAAAAGCGCTTGAATTGAATAAGGAATCGGTTAAAGGTCAATTTAACCTGGGGACCGCCGTTTATAAAAACAACAACTTCGAGGAGTCTGCAAAACTATACGGCAGTATGGCTGAAAAGAAACAAGACCGTGAAACCCAGGCAAAGATCTTTCACAATCTTGGTAATTCACTGCTGCAATCGAAAGAATACGAAAAAAGTATTTCCGCCTATAAACATTCTCTGATGAATGATCCAAAAAACAGAGATACCAAATATAATCTCGAATATGCCAAAATGATGCTGAAGAAACAGCAACAGCAACAACAACAGCAAAACAAAGACAACAAGGATAAACAAGACGAAAAGAAGGATCAGCAACAGAACCAGAACCAAAAGAACGACAACAAAGACCAGCAGAAACCACCTCAGGATCAGAAAAAAATAAGTAAGGAAGATGCGGATCGTATGCTGGAAGCGCTGAAAAATGATGAAAAAAAGACCATGCAAAAGGTAAAGAAACAAAAGGCCAATGTTCAGGTCACGGGGGTAGAAAAGGACTGGTAATGATAATCGCCCCCAACAGGAATGTTATTTGTGCGTAGTGATAATCTGATATGAAATATTTATTGACACTAACCATTCTCCTGTCCTGCTTCTCCTTGTGGAGTCAGGATGTGCAGTTTACTGCTTCTGCCAAACAGACGGTTGCTGTCGGAGAGACCTTTACCCTCTCGTATTCGGTCAATAAAGAAGCCTCGGGCTTCAGAGGACCGAATCTGCAGGGATTCGGAGTGCTCAGCGGGCCCAATACCAGCACCAGTTCTTCTATCAGGTCTGTCAATGGCCGGACCACCATGACCATCACATACTCTTTTACTTACCTTCTTCAGGCATTGAAGGAGGGCTCATTCGACATTGCCGCGGCATCGGTGAATGCCGACGGAAGGCAGTACACCTCAAACACCCTGAATATAAAAGTGGTCAAAAATCCCAATGTTCCAGCGGGCCAGAATCCTGCCCTGCTGAATAAAGGACAATCGGGAGGCGGCACTGCAACCAGCGGCGGAAATGATGTTTTTGTTAAAGCATTCGCATCGAACTCCAATCCATTGCAGGGTGAAGGTGTGGTGATTACCTATAAGATCTATACGAAAGTGCAGATTTCGGGGATCAACATCAGCAAAGCGCCGGCATTCCCGGGATTCTGGTCACAAAACCTGACGAAGGATAATGATAAATTACAGCCGACAACACAGATGATCAACGGCGAACAATATCTGGTTGCCGATATCAGAAAGTATTCCCTGTTCGCGCTGAAAACAGGGAAACTGGTGGTTGACCCGATGGAACTGACCTGTGTAGCCCAGGTACGCAAACAAACCAGAACGCGAACCGGCGATCCCTTCTTTGACGATTTTTTTAACGATGCCTTCTTTAATTCAGGAATCGCCAATGTTGAAAAAAATCTGAAATCCAATCCTTTGGTCATCAATGCACGACCACTGCCCGAAGAGGGAAAACCTGCCGATTTCAGTGGCGCAGTGGGCAGCTATACCTTCAGGACTGAGGTCGATAAGACCAGGTTAAAGACCAATGAGGCCGTTACTTTGAAATGCACGGTGAGCGGGAAAGGAAACATCCAGTTGATTGATAAAATGAATGTAATAGTTCCTCCCGACTTTGAAAACTATGATCCCAAGGTAACAAGCGACATTCAGACCTCCGCCGCAGGAGTTACGGGGAACCAGATCTTTGAATACCTTTTAATACCGCGAAAACCCGGGAAATTTACTATTAAACCCATCACCTTTTCGTATTATGATCTCGACAAAAAGAGATATGTAACTCTGACCAGCCCCGAATTCACCCTCGAAGTGGAAAAGGGGAGTGGCGATTCCCAGGCAGTTATGACCTATTCAGGCGCCAACAAGGAGGAGATAAAATACATAGGCAGTGATATTCGTCATATTAAAGATGGAGTGATAAAGCTGAACCCAACCGGAGCCATTTTCTTTGGTTCACCCGTTTTCTGGTTGTCTCTTTGCATACCGCTCGGTTTATTTGTGCTTTTTCTGATTTTATGGCGAAAATTAGCCGCCCGGCGCAGCGACACGGTTTTAATGAAAAATCTTAAGGCTACCCGGATCGCACGCAGGCATCTGAGGAAAGCAGAGGAATTCAGGAAATCAGGTAAACAGGATGAATTCTATGTGGCCATTTCACAGGCGCTGTGGGGTTATCTCAGCGATAAATTCACAATCCCGCTGTCCGATTTGAGTATCTCATCGGTACGCGATGCCCTGCTGCAAAAGAATGTCAGCGAAGGTCTCATCACACAGTTTATCGATACCTTGAACAATACCGAATTTGCACGGTTTGCTCCGGGTGAAAAGATGGTGAATATGGAACGGATTTACAACGAAGCCCTTGAAATCATTACAAAAATTGAACGGGAATTAAGATAATCTATTAAGAATGAAATATCCATGTCGATTTCACCAAATCCACGAATGAATAAATCTTCATCAATATTCCATGGGTCCCTTGAAAATAATTAAACCATGAAGCAAATAGTCCGGATCGGATTGATGTTGTTACTGTCGGTTAACCTTTATGCCGGAGGAGCGCAACTGTTGATTCAGAAAGCCAATAAAGCCTATGCACTGGGAAATTATCAGGAGGCAGTAGAGAATTTCAGGAAGGTGACGGACGAAGGTTTTGAAGCCCCGGAACTGTATTATAACTTGGGTAACAGTTATTTTAAAATGAACGACTTTCCCAACGCCATTCTTTGGTACGAACGGGCAAAGCGGCTTGATCCTTCCAACGACGATATCAATTTCAATCTGAATGTAGCCAATACAAAAATCTCCGATAAAATTGAACCACTTCCCGAATTGTTCTATAAACGATGGTTCAAATCCATCGTTCAGGTGACTTCCATCGATGGGTGGGCAAAATTTGGTGTCATTCTCCTGATTCTTGCCCTTCTGTCGGGGGTGGTCTATCTAACAGCCCGCATCCTGGTTTTTAGGAAAGCCGGGTTCTGGTCAGGAACCATTCTCTTTATTATCGCCCTCTTCTCCTTTCTTTGTGCATGGAGCGGATACGCTCAGAAACAATCAACCAGCGAAGCCATCGTTTTCGCGCCAACCATCACGGTTAAAAGTTCTCCGGATGAGAAAAGCACCGACCTTTTCGTGGTCCATGAAGGAACAAAAGTGATCCTCCTTGACCAGATCAGCAATTGGTACGAGATCAGAATTGCCAACGGAAGCATAGGTTGGCTGCCGGTTAATGCACTCGAAAAAATCTGATCCGGAAATCCTTTACATGCCCCGAATTACCGACTGTGACGGGCAGATCATATATTTTTTTTTGGAGAATAAAGTTTTTCCTTTATATTTGTTCGTTTAAAGAATGATTGGAGGTTATTATCTTACAATTTGATTTACAGAGAATTAAGAATTAATACAACAAGAATTATATACGTTAAAATTAAAATGAGTGATATGAAAAAAAGATTTTTACACTTTGGCCTGCTCGCAGTATGCTTCGGACTTAACCTGTTTTTTCTGACTGCTTTGTCGATGGCCGGCCAGCCTGAGGATCTGAATTCCAGGAGACCCGACGGAACCCGGTTGGCAGCAATCCGCGCCAATCAAAATACGGGAGTGGTCAACCCGGGCGATCTATTCCAGGCACGTCAACAAGCCGAATCGCTCAGAACCAAATCAGCAACCGGCGCGCTGAACCTGAATTGGGGGAATGCGGGTCCCGATAACTACTCCGGAATTATCTGGAGCGCAATATTTGATAACACCGATGCGAGCGGACTTACCCTTATCGCAGGTTCCGAATCAGGAGGCATTTGGAAATCCAATGATTTAGGATTGACATGGAACCAGTTACCGGTCGAAAATAATGAAGTGCTGAAGGTATCCTCGATGGTTCAGACCTCAAGCGGGACAATCTATGCTGCAACCGGCATCACCTCCTGCAAAACCGTTACGCTTACCGGAAGCGGCATTTTTAAATCGGAAAATGGCAATGCCTTCTCAGTCATTCCTTCCACGCACAATAACCCCTCTTTCGCTGGTATAACCAAATTAGCCCTGAATGCAGCAACAGGACGACTGTTTGCCGCCACCAACGTGGGCCTGTTCTATACCGATAACCTGAATGACTGGACCCAGGCAAAAGCCGGGTATGCAATGGATGTATGCGTTGGCCCCGACGGCACAGTTATTACCGCTATCGGAGATTCTGCATATCTTGCCATCGGAGGCGACGTGAATTCATGGGTCACCCTTACCACTGGTAAACCGGATAAATTACCTAAGGATGGAATCGGCTGGATGACTTTTGCTATCGCCCCTTCCGATGCCAACGTCATGTATGGAAGTCTGGCGAATCTCGATGGAAAACTGTTAAGTATCTACAATTCAATTGATAAAGGTGCTACCTGGTCGGTCATCTTTCCCAGTAATCCTACCTTTGAACCCTTTAATGGTAAGGGATGCTACGCCAATACCATGGCCGTGTTCCCCGATGATCCCTATCAGTTGTTGTTAGGTGGAATCAATATGTGGTACGGAAAGCGTGTTCAAACTGGTTATTATAACTGGGAAATAGCCAGCTCAGGCTACTATTCTCCCTGGTATCCCAACAGTGCTCCTGCTTACCACCACAGTTACATGTTCCGACCCAACAATAAAAATAACCTTGTCCTTGCTACTGATGGCGGGGTATCAGTCGGTACTATTACCCCGGAGGGTTTCTTGTTCCAAACCAATAGCAAAAACCTTGGCAGCGCCCAGTTTAATGCTCTTGCCGTTTCGACAAAAAAGAGTTTTGTAATGGGTGGCGGACAAAACATCGGGACCTTAGCCATGGGATATTTCTATCCGACCTATACCAATGGACCTACGGATGGCTTCCCTGTATTGAGCGACGGTTTAGTAACAAGCTCTTATGGCGGACCCTGCGTCTGGTCAAATCTTGATTACAATATTGGAATTTTTACCGTCCAGGGAGCTACCACACCGTTATTGCGACGCGATTTCAGAGACCTTACCTATGCAAATGAAATGATGAACGGCGTTACTGCCGTAAACTCCAAACATATTCCCATGCAACTATGGGAAAGTTTCAACTTTACTCAGTCGAAAGACAGTGTCAAAGTTTATGCAAGAATTAAAACAATCCCCGCCGATACCCTGATTCAGGCCGAAAGCCAGAATGGCGTGAAATTCCCCTATTTTACAACGGCTCCCATCCTTAAAGGCGATAGTCTGACCATTGTCGATCCCGTTGCCAGCAGGTTTTTTTACTATGGCAATAAAGTGGCTACAAGTTATGGGTACGGAATTTACATGACCAAAGATATGCTCAAGTTCTACAAGGATCCCGAATATTTTCTAGTGCTTAAAGATACTGCGACCAAGGTCGATTTGATCAGTGCTTTTGCCATTTCAGCCGACTTGAATACCTTATGGGCCGGGACTGTTAAAGGTCGTCTCATTCGCGTTACCGGACTGATTAATGCCCAGGATTCCGTTACGGCTAATGAATTTAGTTCACAATCTGTTCTGGTAAAGGATGTTTTTGCCAACACTCCTATGGCAGGCCGTTATGTGACCTCCATTTCAATCAATCCGAAAAATTCAAACGAAATGCTGTTCACCTTAGGTAACTACGGCAATCTGGATTATGTTTACTATACTTCCACTGGAGGCGCTACCGAACCTACTTTTACTTCAGTTCAAGGGAATTTACCAAAAGCCCCAGTGTACTCCGGACTTCTTGAAATGCATGGAAGCAATGCCATTGTGGGAACAGATCTGGGATTATTCAGTACCAACGAACTGACTTCCGGCGCACCACAGTGGGGAGCTGATATGGATGTCATTGGTGATGTTGCAGTAACCGATATCAAACAACAAACCATGAAGGATTATCATATTCTGAATTATGGAGCCATATATATTGCAACCTATGGCCGTGGCGTTTGGATGGATACCACCTTCCTGACCCCCGTAGGCATCGATACTCCGGTTCCTGCATCCTTACCATCTGCAGGCAATGTAAGGGTTATTCCAAACCCGGTGAAGGACCAGATGAATATCTCTTGTGTCACTACAGAAGCTTCGATGACCGAGGTTATGGTTATCGATCTCATGGGAAGAACCGTATTACAAAAGAATTTTGGATTCCAGCCTAAAGGTACCTTCAACGGAATGTTGAATGTTTCAGAATTACCGGCGGGTACTTACTTTGTGAAAATCGGCTCGTCCACCGGTAAATTCATCAAACAATAAAATCTCTTTTCAACAATAAAAAAGAGGCTGTCATGATTGAAGTGACAGCCTCTTTTTTTATGTGCGCCCGGCGCTCCTTAACTCAGCGATTGTTTAAAATCCTGTAGAAGTTGTATATCAGCATCTTTAATATACCCAATCTCAGCGGCTCTTTGAACCAGGTGGTCATAATCGGTTAGGGTGATCAGATCACAATCGGCATCTTTAAAGGCTTTTTCAGCTTTCGGAAGGTTGTAGGTGAAAATCGCTACCAACCCTTTAACATTGCAACCAATACTGCGAAGGGCTTCAACCGCACCCAAACTTGAGCTTCCGGTCGAAATCAAATCTTCGACAACGACCACCCGTTGTCCGTTGCGAAGCTCCCCTTCAACCTGATTGGTCAAACCATGGTCTTTCTTCCCTGATCTGACATAGGCAAATGGCAAGCCCAGCTCCTGGGCAATGAGCGCTCCCTGGGCAATACCCCCGGTAGCTACACCGGCTATGGCTTCCGGCTCAAAACTACTCTCCAGAATCGATTTTACGAAATATTGCCTGATAAAGGTACGGATCTCAGGATAGGAAAGAGTAATCCTGTTATCACAATAAATGGGTGATTTTATGCCTGATGCCCAGGTGAAAAGATCTTTCGGATTTAATTTTACAGCCTTGATCTTCAGTAAAAGTTCTGCGGTTTGTAAGGCAATATCCTTGTTATAGATCATTATGGTTTAGTTATCAAATTTCGGTACAAAGATACACTTTTTCAATTCACGAAGGGGAACATCAGAAGTTTTGGATCGGCTTACGAATCTTTTATCTTTCGAATGATAACAAGGGGGATCCGGAAGTTGGCCAATTATGGAGTCAGGAAAAACGTACCTTTACAATTCAAATTTCATACGCATGAAGCCTTCATGACAATCCCTGTAACAAAGTCAGGTAAAAAATGTTTCATGGATAATCCAAACAGCAATCCAGCGCAAATAACTGAATGATGAAAATATTCCTTGGTGACCGGACTATTCATTTTTCCAGCTTACCACCTGAACATCAGGTTGACGATCAGCTAATTGTCAACTATCAATCGGAGAATGAATTACAAAAGGATTGGATTCGGTTCAGGGAGCAAGTGCATTTCAAAAGTCTTTTAATCACCTATCCCGGTGCTGAATCATTGCAGGTGTCTGAACCAGCCACCGATCCCTTCTCCCGTATTGTTTTTCATGATATGGATAAACAACCCCGTGCGATAATCGCATTTTTGAACCTTTTTACACTGGTACCGGCTGCTGGTGGACTTGTCAGAAATGAACGGGATGAGAACCTGTTTATTCACCGTTTTGGCAAATGGGATCTGCCAAAGGGGAAAATAACGCAGAAAGAGCTAAAGCTTGCCGAAAAGAAAGGAAATCTAACAAAAGCCACCAACCGGGCAGCCATCAGGGAGGTGAAGGAGGAGACCGGATTGAAGTCAGTTTCGACAACCCGTGAGCTCCCATCCACCTGGCATATCTATGCCGATCATAATGCGGAAATTCTGAAGAGAACCTATTGGTTTGAGATGGTGGCTTCCGGAGGTGAAATTCTTAAACCGCAGGTCAGCGAAGGTATATTCCTGGTCAAATGGATTCCGACTTCTGAGTTGTCGTTCGTGATGATGAATACGTATGCTTCCATCAGAGACCTTCTTGAACGCACGATTCTGGTTAATCGGTCAACCTTTTGTCCATAATACAAACGGGAATATATAGCCTCCGAAATCATTCCCGTTTGTCATCTTGTTAAACCCTCCTGGTGGCTAAAACTCATCGGCCTGGAAACGGAAACCAAGTCGTTTTCCTGTACTGATTTTCATGGCGTCGAGGGCGGTCTGCATTTCCGACACAGTGACCTCCTTAATGTTGTCATAGGGAGGAGTCAGCAAGTCGAAATTGAGGGTATATTGAATGGCGGAGTGGAGAATCGATATCAGGGCTTTTTTATCGAGAAGATTAATGGTGAAATTATTTGATAACATTCCCAACTCCTTTTTACCTTCAATAAAAAAGTGCTTCTCAAAATTCACGAAAATTCTGCCGATACAATATCCCAAATCGTTGGTGCGATTGAATTTGAATGAGTCGGAAAGAAAATTGAAAATATGGATGATGCCGCAATAGGAGCGCGCCTTATTCTCGCTGATGTAGCTACTTTTCATGACCAGGTAATCACGGGGGATCTCAAAAACATTCGAATGCATAAAGAAAATCAGAATATCCGATCCGAATTTCAGCTGAAATTCAAAGGTTCCGCGGTCATGGTACTCAAATAGGAGGGGATATGCTGATTTTTTAAAAGCTTTTTTATGAGTATTCACAAATTGTTCGGTAATCCCTTTAAACTGTCCGAAAACTTCCTGCGTTTTCTGATAGACCTCCTGTTTAAGACTCGCCTTTTCGATGATCGATTTGACGAGAACTGTTGAATCATTCGATTTATTTGACATAGTAATAAATGGTTTTAATCGTATAATGCAACCTTCGGGTACCGCGATGATTAACTCGCAGGGATGTACCGGGGGCGGTGATACGCTTCAAATGGATACGAAGGTACAAAACTTTTAATCGTAACTTAGCTATTGGGGAATGCATAACAGATGCTACGATACTTTGCCGGAACAAAAATAATCAGTATATTTGTTAAATAATCAGCTAATTAATAATATCATGAATCAAATCATTTTAAGTCGATTGGACTACGCAAGGATTAAAAAATGTATCAATGATGCTAAAAAATCGAAATCGATAACAGATAATGAAGCAGAGAGTCTGTTAAATGAGTTGGAGTCGGCCAAAATCGTGGAACCCGGTGCCATCCCGCCCAATGTGGTCACCATGAATTCTGTAATCAAAATCAGTTTCTTAAAACATAAGAAGCAGGTTCAATTTCAGATAGTCTACCCGGACCAGGCAAATCTGAAGGAAAATAAAATCTCCATTTTTTCTCCCATCGCGACGGCATTGATAGGTTACCGCACCGAGGATGAAATTGAATGGATTGTCCCGGCAGGACTTACGAAGATAAGAATCGACGAGATTATCTATCAACCGGAGGCTGCCGGTGATTTTAATTTATAAATGATCTGGTTTTAATGGATAATTTTCTTCAGTGACCCCCGGTGGGGGTAGATAAAAAAAGCTGTAAAATATTCATTTACAGCTTTTTTTGTAGCCCGTAGCGGAATCGAACCGCTGTTACCAGGATGAAAACCTGACGTCCTAACCCCTAGACGAACGGGCCTGTCTCATTTTGGGTGTGCAAAATTATGAAACATTTTTTAGTTATCCAAGAAAATATTAGAGCCCTTCGACTCCGCCTTCCAGTTTTTGTTTGAGTTGCAGTTGTTCTGCCTCGAGATGTGCGATCTCATCCAGGCGCCGGTTAATACTGCGGCTCGTCGAGGTGATCCGGGCCTCCAGGCCGGTCAATGCCGTGCTCTCCTTGCCCGATGCCTTCATGATATCAAGCTGATCCTGGAGCTCCTGCAAATAAGAGCGGTCATGATTGAGTTTCTCCTGGAGTTCAAAAATTTCAGCCGAATATTGCGAGAGGCGATAGTTCATCTTGACCTCCCAGTTTTTTTTCTTGGTTCTGAAAAATTCATCCAACCGTTTACTGAGAATATCGAATGCGGTTTGCAACCGGCTGTATAGCTCTTCACGTTGCTCGTGAACCATCCGGATTCCCTTGAACTCCGTTTGGATCTTTTTTAAGTACTCTCTGGTTTCCTTGTATTCATGGGTAGTCTCCGCCTGTTTCAGACCATCCTCAACCATAACCTTCAACCGGTTATAATTTCTCACCGCTTCCTGCTCAAAAGCCGTCCGCTCCTGACTGCGTCGTAATTTGATGGTTTCAAATGCCTCCTGAAGCTTATGGAAAAGTTCATCCCGTTGCTCACGGAATAACTTCGCGCTTCTGACCCGTGATTGGATATCGAGGAGCGAATCCCAGCATTGCCTGAAATCGTCGCACTGTGAGGATTGAGCCAACGACTGGTCAACAATTTGGCGCAATGCAACGTAATTTTCTTGCACCTCCCTTTCAAAAGCCGACTTTTCCGCTTCGATTCTTTGATTAACGCTTGCGAATGCCTCCTGAAGCTTGGCGTAGAGATTTTCCCGGTCTTCGCGGTAAAGCTTCAAACCTCTGAATTGGTTCTGAACCTGTATCAGGAGACTTTTTGCTTCACGGGGATCTTTTGTGTGGATCGCTTTGGCAACTTCCGATTCAACGATCTCCTGAAGCCATAAAAAATTCATCCGGGCATCATCTGTCCGGCCTGATTCCTGTTCCATCCCTATTTCTTCACGCAACGGACTCCGAATGCCGAAAGCTTGTCATTGGAACTTTTTCCAAGACCTTTATCGCCACGAACAAAGAGATAGTTGTTTGCTCCGTTTTCCGACAAAGTAGCTGACCATAATCCACCCCAAATTCCTATTCCGGTAAAGGTGCTGTCGGCATGCCTGACGCCGCCTAACAGCGATGACAGGGTTTTGATATTCTCGGGTAATTGAGGATTTGCTGCCCAGTAAAGAGAATCGAACGACTGAACTTTCCCGCCAGCCAGGTCATTGCCTCCCAGGCTCTGGATCAGGGCATCAAAGTCACCGTCGGTAGGAAGCCTCCAACCTTTCGGACAGACTGTCAGTGCGGTGGTATGGGTATATAACCTGCCATAAACCGGTTCATTGCCTGATTCATTATTGTAAAGCCAGCTTCCGGAAGCCGCAAGATATTTAAGGTTTTCGGCCATCCAGACCTTCTTTCCGATTTTCACCCATTGATAGACGCGATTGTCACGTGAGTCCTTAAATGAACCTTTTTCCTGAGCAGTTAGTTCAGGAGCAGTCGCAGCAACGAACACCGCGATCAGGAAACAGAGGGTTACTGATTTGGCATTTTTAAAATTGTTCATCTGTAAATAGTTTTAAAATTAATTTATCGGAAATCGCAAATATTCTGATTATGATATGGGTAACTGCATTCAATGACTTTTGCAGAATATGCCACGTTGTTTGGCTGTGTAAAAATATACCAGTTTCTCAAATCCACCAAATCCGCACAAAAATATTCTGACTATGTCTCTCCTTTATATAATACTCTGTTTTCAATCCGAAAAACTGTACTTTCGCAAAAATCCTGAATCATGAAAAAAAAATCAATGCTACAAAGCGCTGATGGTAAAAACTACCTGATTCCCTTTATATTGCTGACTACACTATTTTTTCTTTGGGGATTTGCACATGGCTTATTAGATGTGCTGAATAAACATTTTCAGGAATTGTTGCATATGTCGCGGGCTGAATCGGGGTTGGTGCAGTTTTCGGTTTATGGCGGTTATTTTCTGGCAGCCTTGCCGGCAGGTTGGTTCATGCATCGGTATGGTTATAAACGAGGTATAATCACCGGTCTTTTGCTTTATGCGCTTGGCGCCTTCCTCTTTTATCCTGCAGCCTCCATCCAAACCTTCCCACCTTTCCTTACTGCACTGTTAATCATTGCATTCGGATTGGCATTCCTCGAAACTGCGGCAAATCCTTATGTGTCGGTTCTGGGTCCACCCGCAAGCGCCGAACGACGACTTAATTTTTCACAATCCTTTAACGGACTTGGATGGATCTTCGGGCCTCTGACGGGAGGGGTGATTATCTTTGGCCTCCAGGGTTCAGGCGAAAATCCGTTTTCTTCCATTTCCTGGCCCTATATCGGAGTTGGTTTTGTCGTACTTCTGGTTGCCCTGCTTTTCTATAAGACCAGGCTGCCTGAGATCCGGGAATCATCTACCAGCGAAACCAAAAAATCTGGTCTGCAGGAACAACCCGTTGGACGGGATACGGGTGAAACACTGGAAGCGGATGAGAATCCGGATCGAACCTCGGTTAATAGCCGCTACAAGGATCTGCTCAGTCACAAATTGTTTATTCTGGCCGTTATAGCACAATTCTTTTATGTTGCGGCCCAGACCGGGATCAATAGTTTCTTCATAAACTTTACGACGGAAACCATCCATGGAATATCAAACGAACAGGCAGCCCTCGTGCTTTCATTCGGAGGTATGGGTCTTTTCTGGGCCGGACGCCTGTTGGGTAGCTTTCTGATGCGGCAGTATCTTCCCGAAAAATTGTTGTCGACCTTTGCCCTCCTGTGTGTATTGTTTATGCTTCTCGTTATTTTCAGGCTTGGCTGGGTTTCGGTGACTGCACTTTTTGTGACCTATTTCTTTATGTCGATCATGTTTCCGACCATATTTGTCATTGGACTGAAAGGATTGGGCCCGTTGACAAAAAAGGGATCATCATTTTTAGTTATGGCAATCGTAGGCGGAGCCTTAAGCCCGATGTTCATGGGATATATTGCCGATCATACTGCCATTCAGTGGGGCTTTATTGTACCACTAGCCTGTTTTTCCTATGTTTTTATATTTGCCAAATTATCAGGCCGCTTAACTCAAACCCGTTCATTCTCCCTTACAAATCCTTCATAAAAGAAAAACAGGCTCCATCAATTTCCATTTTTCGGCCGATGCCGATCCGGGGGTTGTTTGTTGAAAGCGCGAAGTAAACAACTCCCACTCCTCTTGGCGTGGCAATGTAGCGAGCAGCGCCATATCCCGCTCAAAATCAAAACCAGGGCCTCCTTCCAGTAACATACACAAGTGATTGCCTATTCGATAAATCTCCATGGTCTCGATTCCGACTGCCCGGATCCCTTCCGGAATCTCCGGCCAGATATTCTCCTTTCGATGCCAGTAAAGGTATTCTTCGATCAGGGCAGGATCCTCTTTCAAGTCGAGGGTTAAACAAAAGCGATTCTTTTTCATCAGTAATGGATTTTTTTTATTTCCGGAAATTACTAAAATAGATTCAGATTTAACGGTTCAGAAAACGGATATGAAATTTTTAACTGTGTATCTTTGAAAAAAATCCATTATGGAGATTCTGCTTTCAGTACCGCCTCATTATGCCGACTATATACGGAAACACAAATCCATGTTTCCGGAGATAACAGCAGTCTATTCCGATCCTCCAGGACATAAATCGGGTTCCGGCGGCGGCACGGTTAACATCCTTTGGCAGCATGGGATAAAGCCATCCGTAAAAAGAATCATCATACATTCGGATGGTCAAAGCAGGAGGCTGCCTTCTTATGCCCCAGTCGGTAAAAGTTTCATACCCTTCCCGGTATTCAAGTGGGGGAGAGGCCAAAATCTGGATCAAACCCTGTTGAATGTTCAACTACCCTTGTTGAAGAAAATCCTTGACGCGGCGCCCGAAGGTCTGAATACCCTCATTGCAAGTGGTGATGCCCTCGTCTGGGCAGATTCGCCCGCCGGTCCGGTGCCCGGCGCAGATGTGGTTTGTGTCGGGATCTGGGCACAACCCGCAGTAGCCTGCCGGCATGGAGTCTTTGTATGTCCCCGGCATGATCCTACCCGGCTCCATCACATGCTTCAGAAACCCGGCTTGCAGACCCTGCAGGATCTGACCGGAGCCTATCTTTTTTTACTTGACGCCGGGATTTGGCTTCTGTCCGACCGTGCCCTGAAATTACTGTTCGAAAAAACCGGATGGAACGCGCGAAGACATGAGTTTAAAAATCAGGTGCCCGATTACTATGATCTATACAGCGATTTTGGAAAATTGGTTGGAACTGGTTCCGGGGATATCCATAGCACCGGTCCGGCCCAACTCACGTGTCGGATATTGCCGCTTGATAAAGGTGAATTCTATCATTTCGGATCCAATGCTGATCTGCTCCGATCTACGGCAGCGCTTCATAATAGGGTGATTGACCAACGCGAAATCTGGCATAAAAAAATAAAACCGGCCCCTGAAATCTTCGTCCAGAATTCAAAAACCGAAGTCCCTTTTCAGGAAACAAACACCTCTATCTGGATCGAAAACTCACATATCCCGGCCACTTGGACTTTACATGATCATCATATCCTGACGGGAATCCCCGAAAATAACTGGCATGTCGATGTGCCGGCGGGTATCTGTATCGATATGGTACCGGTCGGAGCGACTGATTGGGCTCTCCGCATCTATCATTTTGATGATTCATTCGGAATGCAGAAGGGTATGGACTATGATCCATACACAATTCCCAGCTACCCCGTGTACCATAAAAAGGATATTTCGGAAGAGATTTTAAATTATTGGATCCAAAGATTTTTTAAAAATTCTTCAATAAGTTTGAAAACAGAACATTCCCGATGGCCGGATAATAAAACCCCCGGCATTAGCGAGAATAAGGAGGAATCAGTGAACGATATTCATGGTGAACGCAATATAGAACCATCTCCGAAAAAATATGTATCACCGTGTGATCTTATTTCAGTCATCAACATTTCCAGACTTCTTGAGCAACGAAAGAGGAATATGGAACATTCGCTTAAGGCTGTTGCAGGGAATTACCGTCAAAGCATCTTCTATCAACTTGATCTGATGCGACTGGCTGAGATGTATCATGCTGCAGCGCTTGATGTGCCTGTGGCTCCTGATCCATCTACCGACCTCATGACCCGCATTCATGACCTGATGTTCCGCTCATACTACTTTAAAAAGCGATCAAATACCGAATCATTGAACTTTGAAAATTCTGCTTTCGGGTTGATGCGTGAAGGAATGTTGGCCGAACTCCCCCGGGTTAGTAATCCGGTCATTTCGCTTAAGTGGGATCAGATATTGTGGGTGCGGAGCCCGCTTCGACTTGATTTGGCCGGAGGATGGTCCGATACGCCTCCTTATTGCATTCTTTATGGAGGAGCAGTGGTCAATATGGCAGTTGAACTCAACGGACAACCTCCCATTCAGGTATATATCCGCCGGACTAAGAATCCTGAAATCATCATTCATTCCATCGATCTGGGCGTGAGCGAGGTGATTCGGGAATACCGGAATCTGCAAAATATTTCGGTGGTGGGATCCGCCTTTTCTATTCCCAAGGCTGCCTTGATGCTGGCAGGTTTTTCCCCGACATGGTCTGACCAACCATATCCTACGCTTCGGCAACAATTAACAAGCATGGGTGGCGGACTTGATATTTCGCTGATGGTGGCAGTGCCAAAAGGTTCCGGATTAGGGACAAGTTCTATACTTGCTGCAACTTTGTTAAAGGGATTATCCGACTGTTGTTCATTGGGCTGGGACCTTTATGAAGTATCCTCCAGAACGCTTCTGCTGGAACAGTTACTCACAACAGGCGGTGGTTGGCAGGATCAACTCGGTGGAATTTTTGAAGGAGTCAAACTCATTGAAAGTTACCCCGGACTTCAACAGCGGCCCTCATTGAGTTGGGCCCCCGACCACCTTTTCAGGCAATCGATTTATCACGATCAAATTTTGCTGTATTACACTGGAATCACCCGGGTTGCCAAGCATATTTTAAAAGATATCGTACGCGGAATGTTCCTGAACTCCTCTCGGCACCTTGATGTTTTAACAGAGATAAAACATCATGCACGAATAACTTATGATACCTTGCAACGTCATGACTGGCAGGGACTGAACAGTGCAATCGCCCACTCCTGGGAGCTGAACAGGAAACTTGATGCTGGTACCGACCCTCCTCCTATCCGGGAGATAATAGATAGGATCTCAGACTATACTGCTGCCTATAAATTATTGGGCGCCGGCGGAGGAGGTTATCTGATGATCTTTGCAAAAGATCCGGGCGCTGCGGGTATTATCAGAGCCAGGCTGTCGAACGATCCGCCAAACCAACAAGCCCGGTTTGTCAACTGGGATCTTTCATCATCCGGACTTGAAATAACAAAAAGCTGATCATCCGGGATATCAGTATTTACAAGCCAGGATTACTTCGAAAATGTAATACTTAGGATGATTTTTACTATCTCGAAATGATAAATGTGCCTCTTCCAATCTGTTCATGCGCTCTGATCAGATAAAGGTAGGTACCTGCAGGTAAAGAGGTCAGATTTGAAGAAATCATTCGGATCCCTTTCCCGGGGCTGAATTTATGATTGCGAACAATTTTGCCCGACTGATCATAGATTGAGAGGATGATCTCTTCATTGCTATTCACCGAAATTTCAAAATTGATCCTGTCGGTAGCCGGATCCGGGAAAATCCTGCGAACAAAACCAGATGCAGAAACATCGTCGTCAGCTATTCCGGTAACTGAATATTCGGGTTCAAACAACGACACGCCATTGCCTCCCGATCGGACACCATTCCAGATATGAAAGGCTTTTTGCTTTACCGGATGCATCATGACCCTGGGAAACGGATGGGTCAGGTTAGCCTGATCATTATAGCCTGTTTTGACCATTTCCCAGGAAGAAGGATCGGTAAGTTCCTGGCTCTTAATTACATAATTAAGTTGCTGGGAAGTGGAATCAAAATAGGTGACGAGGAATTTGCTGCTCAGGGCGTCAAAATTTATATCGGGCTGCAGGTTTTTTTTCGTATTTCCCGTTACGTCAAGTCTTGACCAGAATCCACCTCCAAGTGGCGATTTATTAGAAGTTCCGGCAATGTTGTAATTACCTGCACCTGAAAATCTTTCAAAGAGGATCGCGACCGACAGTCCGTTCACCCCGTTGGCAAGATTGTTATGTTGGCAGGCAATGGAGGGATTTTTGCACAGATTCGAAAGTCCGGCCGCATCGTCCATACTTACCATGAAAGTGAAGTCGCTGTTGAAGGAAGTCTGATTGTGAGTTTCCCATATTTTTCCGTATGATCCTGTGGTTGGTTCCGCAATCGCCGCAAAATAGATTCCATTCTGATAGTTCAGGGATCGTCCGTGGGCCAGGGCTACCTGACCATAATTCCCCCACGAGATTCCCAGTACTTTCCGGGTGGTGAATGTACCCCCTCCGTCGCCGGAAACCATGAAAATTGCCGTATCGGCTGGCGGTGAGTTGGTCGTGAAAAGAACCCCGATACTGTAAGGCGACGCTCCGGATGATGGAAACGGAAAATCGGTGGCTATTGCAACATCATGATAACCGGCATTGGGCATTGAATGCAGCATTTGCTCACCGAGACCGGCCAGAGTAGCATCGAAGGTATAAACCACAATAGAACCTGTTGTCCTGTTTGCCATCACAGACAAGCTGGCAGCAACAAATATCCTGATATCGTTCGCATCATTGCCGCAAACCACCAATCCCATGGATGTGATATCCATTCCCGGTTGATTCAGGGCCGTAACGGTCCAGGTTACACCGTTGTCGATGGATCGTGCAACCTGAAAACCGCCGGTTGTCAATGAATAACAGGCATACAACCACCCGTTGGGAGCAACCCCGATACAACTATTATTTTGATCCTGGGTTGCATCGTCGTGAATGATCAGGTCAGTCCCGTATTTTGAGTTGTCACCCGATGATGGAGATAGGGAACTCATTGTTCCATTGCTAACCTGACCGGAAGCCAATAACCCGTTTATAAACATCAACAAAACCAGAAAGATTGCTTTTGCTTTCATAATTCAATGTTCTTGAGGATGGATGATACAAATGTACATGAAATACGCTGGCTCACACACTGAACGGCAGCCGGAGCAATATGAATGCATCGCAACGCATAACTTCAGCCTGTTATAATCTGCCGTCGATGTGTTCGCGGGGGAGCAGCGCTTTGATATCATAAACGACCATATTTTCAGGTTTGTCGGATAAGTCGATCGATTTGAATTCATCGTGTGCCACTGCAAGTACCAATGCCTGATAGGTATCTGTAAGTACGACGGGTAGCGGTAAATGCATCAGTTCCACTCCATATTCATGCTGTACTTCTACTGCATCGGCCCAGGGATCAAACACATCAACAGTGCAACCGAAACTTCGTAATTCACGGATTAAATCTATTACTTTTGAATTTCGGATATCGGGACAGTTTTCTTTAAATGTGATCCCTAAAACCAGAACCCTGCTTCCTTTAATGAGAATCCCTTTACCGATCATCATTTTGATGATTTGCCGGGCGATCCAGGCTCCCATACCATCGTTCATCCGCCTACCCGCAAGAATGATTTCAGGATGATACCCGGCCTCTTCGGCTTTCTCGGCGATATAGTAAGGATCGATGCCAATGCAATGTCCGCCGACCAGTCCGGGTTTGAATTTTAAAAAGTTCCATTTGGTTCCCGCAGCCTCCAGCACATCTGTTGTATCGATCCCGAAGTAACTGCATATTTTAGCCAATTCATTCATAAACGCGATATTGATATCACGCTGTGAATTCTCGATGACCTTGGCTGCTTCTGCAACTTTTATTGACGGGGCTTTGTGGGTCCCGTTTTTCAAAATGGCATTGTACATCCGGTCGATCAGGTCTGCAGCTGCAGGGGTCGATCCGCTGGTGATCTTTTTTATGGTAAGAACGGTATTGACTTTGTCGCCGGGATTAATTCTTTCGGGTGAATAGCCGGCAAAAAAATCCCGTTGAAATTGAAGTCCTGATACCTTTTCAATGACCGGGATACAATCCTCTTCGGTACAGCCCGGATATACCGTCGATTCATAAATCACGATTCCGCCTTTTGGAATCACCCGGCCTACTGTTTCACTGGCCTTTATCAATGGAGTAAGATCGGGCCGGTTATTTTTATCTACAGGTGTCGGCACGGTGACGATGAAAACATTACAGACCTTAAGATTTTTGGGATTTGTAGTGAGATATAAACCCGGCACCTGATCAGGTAACGGATTTTGGGAGATCACCAACCGGAGATTAAAATCTTCCACTTCAAGGGTGCTGTCATGACCGCCTGTTAGTTCGTTGATCCGATCCTGCTTAATGTCGAAACCTGTCACAGGGAATTTCTTTGCGAATTCGACCGCAAGAGGCAATCCGACATACCCTAATCCGATAACCGCGATACGGATTTCGTTTAGATTGGGAATTGTATGCTCCATCTGGAAAATATAAATTATACTTTGTTTTATCTGATCCGCTCAATGAGTAACGGTGAAATCGAAAGTTTGAGCACCTGGTTGAGGTGGTCGATCCTGATGATCACCTTTTTTTTATTCGAAATGGAAATCAGTTCCCCTTCCAGTCCGATGAGTTGGCCGGCCGTGATCCTTACGCGGATTCCCGGCTCAAAAGTGTCGGGGATACAGGTTACCGGAATGTCGGAACCTGTCACTGCTTTCAGGGTATCGATTTGGCGCTCCGGAATCATGGCAGGCTTGCCCGAAAACCACACATATCTTACGGCGCCCGGAGTATTGAGGACCTCATAATAATCCTTGGGGGTAATCCTGACAAAACAGTAGGATCGTATAATGGGCTCGTCGATGAGTTTCTTCCGGTCACTCCAGTGATGAAGCACCTTACGGAGGGGAACATAGGCTTCGATTCCCTTTTCGTTCAACATCAACATGAGTTTTTTTTCCCACCTTGAACGCGTGTAAACCGCGAACCAGGCCAGGGTGGACGGTAAGTTACGTGAAACTCTGTTGTTATGAATGTGAACATCACGTTCCGGCGAATTACCAGCCTCAATACCCATAACTCATTCTCGTTGTTAGCCTTCTTATCTCTTCTATCTTTCAACAGATCCCCCGGGAAGATAGGGTTGAGTTCCTCTTCAATCTGTCCGGGGCAAAGATATTGAAATCATCGGAATGATCTTCGTACCACCATTAAAAATGATGTTCCCGGCTGGCTTCAGGTTGCATGGAAGCTGCTTATTTGCTAATTAATTCCGAATAACCTATATTTGCACCCTTTGTCAAAAAACCGAACCTATGAGTTTGAGAGCCAAAACAACGGAATTGAAACGACGAATGCAGGAAGCCTTTCAGGGTGGCGGTGAGCAGGCCCTTGAAAAGCAGAAAGCCTCGGGCAAGATGACTGCCCGTGAACGTATTCTTGCACTTCTCGATCCCAATTCCTTCCATGAGTATGATCTTTTTGTAAAGCATGCCGGGCAGGATTTTGACATGGATAAAAAATATCTTCCCGGCGACGGGGTCATTACAGGAACTGGCTCGATAAACGCATGGCCTGTGTGCATTTTTGCTCAGGATTTTACGGTTGCCGGCGGCTCTTTGGGCTTTATGCATGCTAAAAAGATCACCAAGATCATGGATCATGCCATGAAGATGAAAGTTCCCCTGATCGGTATCAATGATTCCGGAGGCGCCCGGATCCAGGAAGGGGTCAATTCATTAGCCGGTTACGGTGAAATTTTCTATCGCAATACTCAGGCCTCCGGCGTTATTCCGCAAATATCGGTCATTTTAGGCCCCTGCGCGGGTGGCGCAGTTTATAGTCCGGCTTTGACCGACTTTGTTTTCGTGGTCGATAAAATTTCCAAGATGTTCATCACCGGACCTGAGGTGATAAAAACAGTGCTGGGCGAGGAGATATCAATGGAAGACCTGGGTGGCGCCAGGGTCCATGCCGAAATTACCGGGAATGCACATTTCTATGCCGAAAGTGAAATGGAATGTTTTGACCAGATTAAACGGTTGGTCAGTTACATTCCCTGGAATAATGAAAAGAAAGCTGAAGTTTTCCCTAAGAAAGCGCCCAAATCGAGGCAGTATAAGCTGGATCATATTTTCCCGACTGATCCGATGAAACCTTACGATGTAAGGGATGTTATCAGAGCAATTGCCGATGACAGCGATTTCTTTGAAGTTCAGGAGCTCTGGGCCGGCAATATCGTGATAGGATTTGGCCGGTTGGATGGACAGACCATTGGATTTGTAGCCAATCAGCCTATGGTTTTAGCCGGAGTGCTTGATTGCGATTCAAGTGATAAAGCAGCCCGCTTCATCAGGTTTTGCGATGCATTTAATATTCCGCTGGTCACACTGGTTGACCTGCCGGGCTATCTCCCCGGAGCCGACCAGGAACATGCAGGCGTTATCAGGCACGGGGCCAAAGTGCTCTATGCTTACAGCGAAGCATCCGTTCCCAAGCTGACTGTGATACTGAGGAAAGCCTATGGCGGTGGTTATATTGCCATGTGCTCGAACCACCTGCGGGCCGACTTTGTTTTTGCCTGGCCAACTGCCGAGATCGCGGTGATGGGGCCCGAGGGCGCGGCAAACATCATCTTCCGCAATGAAATCAAGGCCAGTGATAACCCTGAAGAGACCAGAAAGAGATTAATAGAGGAGTACCGACAAAAATTTGCAAATCCTTATGTTGCGGCTGCCTATGGATATGTCGATGCCGTAATTGAACCGAACGAAACAAGGAATTATCTTACTCATTCGCTCGTGCTTGCACAAAGTAAAAGGGAGGTGTCGCCTAACAAGAAACACGGGCTTCCTCCTTTCTGATTAGGATTCACCGGAAACACCGGGTACGTGCGCTCTTAATGGTATATAAACTCTTAAACTGAACACATGGACGAAACCACTGAATTCGTTGACTTTAAATTTGAAGAGATCGTTTATAAAACAACTCTTACGAAAAAGTTTGCGAACCGGAAGCCCTATCATACTCCTGATTCTAAAAAAGTATTTGCATTTATCCCGGGAACGATCCTTAAAGTGCTTGTAAAAGAGGGGCACAAAGTAAAAAAAGGAGACGCCCTTCTGGCGCTGCAAGCCATGAAAATGGATAACTTCTTGCTGGCTACTCACAACGGTGTGGTGAAAAAGGTTTATGTCAAACAGGGTGAAGTGGTACCTAAACATCACCTGCTTCTCGAATTGAAATAATTTTTTCTTACGGCAACTCTTTTTAAATCTGAGGAGTCTTGGATCAAAAAGTTGCCATGAAGAGAAAGAAAGTGGATATTCAGAAGATTCAATCAGCACTGCTGACTTCCTGCCCTTTTATTAGTTTTGCTTTTATTTCAGGTCCGGATGAGTCGGGTTTTATTATGCCTCCCGGAAATCTCGATTTAGCCGTTTACCTCGATGGCTCCATCGGAATGTGCCTGGCACTGGAAAATATCCTTCCGGTTATGAACCGAATCGTCCCACAGGTCTTTTGTGAACTGACCATTCTCAACAGAGTCGATCCAATCACGAGGCACGAGGTTCTGCAAAAATCGCCTTTGTTCGTCAGGGAAACCGGCGAACATCAGTATTCTCAGTTTGTTAAAAATGCTGAATTGGATTACCGTATCTTAAGGGCACAGTACCGCCGAAGGGGGGTCCTGATGGAGAGCAGCCAGATGCTGTCCGATCCCATGCCGTTCATATATAAGAAAACATCCGCCTAATGAATTGACCCGTTACAACAGCCTTAAAAAACGTGTTCGTAAAGTTGATTGGGGCATGGGAGTTTGCATATATTTGCACGACCAGAGTTCCGATTTGAAATTTACCGAACCTTGAAAATTAACAAAACCGAATTTATTTGTAGTAGTCCCTCATTGAAATTCTGTCCTCGCGGGAACCTTCCTGAATTTGCTTTCATCGGCAGATCCAATGTCGGGAAGTCATCCCTGATCAACATGCTGACGGGAACAAAGGGACTTGCCAAGATATCTTCAACACCGGGGAAAACTCGACTGATCAATCATTTTAAGGTGGAATCGGAATGCGGACCAACGGGTTTCGATCATGCCGACCTCGAAACAACCGGGAGCAGCCGCAACGATTTACCAGTAAAGTTCATTTGGCATCTCGTTGATTTACCGGGGTATGGTTTTGCCAAAATTACTCGTACTGAACGTGAGAAGTTTGAGGGTATGATCCGGAATTTTTTGGAGAAAAGAGAAAACCTGGCACTGACCTTTCTACTGATCGATTCCCGGTTGGATCCGCAAAAGATCGATGTTGAATTTATAAACTGGCTGGTCCAGCGGAACATCGCATTTCTGATCCTCTTCACCAAGACCGATAAACTCTCAAAAAGTCAGATTAAACATAAACTTGACGCTTACCAACGAACCCTCTCGATGACCTGGGAGTCCGTTCCCAATATAATTCCCGTCTCGTCGGTGACAAGGACCGGAAAGGCTGAGGTTTTACAGGTAATAAGAGAAGTTTTACTCGACATTTCCTGATCAGGAACCGGAACCCAGCCCGAGTTCATATACCTTTTCTTTGACCCGGGAGGCCCATTGGGCATCGGTTTTCGTCCGGTCAAAGACTGTCCATGGAATCGGATCCCCAACCATAATGGTGATGGTTTTTCCAAGTTGCTTGACCATCTCATCAACCAGATAGAGCATTTCAACATTGGCGCCGATCCGCAAAGCTTTTCTCCAGTTTGCCAAATTGTAGAACCATTCGGAATTTCGTCCTTCAATAAATACCGGAATAAGGTTTCGTTGATATTTCCTTGCTTTTTTAATGAAGGTACTTTTCCATTCCAGATCACGGATCACAGAGCCCTTCTTACAAAGCGCAGAAGCCGGGACAAAGAAAGTCGGATCAGTTCCCGACAAGTTGTTCTTCTCCATGTCAATGGAACTTGGAATCCCCGATTCTGAGCCGATCACCCATGAACCCGGATTTTCCCGGATCAACCGTTTCAACCTGTGTTTGCGCGAAACCAATCCGGCAGGAAAATAGAGAACCATCTTTTCCGAAGCGAATGTTTCATCGATGAGTTTTGCATTTTCCGTATTCTTCCCGTGTTTGTTTATCGGGATGAAGAGGGGTCGCAGTCCGGGTACATTCATCAAAAGGTCGTTGACCGGGAAAACAAGATCCTGCCGGAATTTGCCAAGCTGGTGCATCAGCGCCATACCATCAAGCCCTCCGAGTGGGTGATTCGCAGCAATGATAAAGCGGCCTGTCGGAGGGATGATGGGATCATCTGTTCCAATGTTCTCAGTACCGCTTGTTTTTTTTCGCCGGTCAACCATCTCAACTGTCACACCAAACTCCTTCAGTATTGCTTCCACAAAGGGTAATCCTGTTTTATCGCGGTTGCGCCAGATATATCCGTTCACTTCATCCTGATGGATGATTTTCTTTAGGTAACGCCATACAAATCCGGGGATAAGTCTGGATAAGGAAGGATTCTTGGAGGCAAAAACCGCCTCGACATTGATCAGTCGTTCGGAAACTTCCATGTTGTTTCAATAACGGTTTGCAAAGGTACTAAATGGGCGGGAATCAATTATTCCCTACCTTTGTCCTTCCATTTTATCACCTATGGAACCAATTATCGATCCGGTTGATAAACATATTCTGGAGGCCGAATTAGCCGAAAGTATGTTTCTCAGAAACACCAACAACGGACATCACAAGATCTTTGTCTTTACTGCCCACGATGCACCCAACCTGATGCGCGAATTGGGCCGGCTGCGCGAGATTTCGTTCAGGGATGCAGGAGGGGGGACCGGAAAATCTCTCGATATTGATGAATTCGATATCATGGAATTTCCGTTCCATCAGCTTATTGTTTGGGATCCTGTTGAAATGGAGATTATCGGGGGCTACCGCTTCATCCATGGCCGTGATATCGTTTGTGAACAAAAGGGATGTGTTCACAGCGCGACCGCAGAACTGTTTGATTTTTCTAACCGGTTCATTCATGATTTCCTTCCCGATTCCATTGAACTGGGAAGATCATTTGTTCAACCCAATTATCAGCCGCTCGTCAACTTCAGAAAGGGAATGTATTCGCTTGATAACCTCTGGGACGGACTCGGGGCCATGATCATTGAAAATCCGGATGTAAAGTATTTTTTCGGGAAGATGACCATGTATCCACAATATCATAAAGAAGCTCGCGATATCGTGCAATATTTTCTTCGTAAGTACTTTCCTGACAATGAAACCCTGATGATACCCAGGGAGCCTATTGTCCAGGTGATGCCGGATTCGTTGATTTCCAAAATCTTTTCGGGATCAAATTATGAAGAGAATTACAGAATACTCATTCAGGAAGTGAAGCGCCGGGGTGAATTCGTACCACCGCTTGTCAACGCCTATATGAACCTTTCACCGACTATGCGTACGTTTGGAACCGCCATCAATCATGGTTTTGGCGACGTAGAGGAGACCGGGATTCTGATAAATATCAATGACATTTATCCCCGTAAAAAAGAACGTCACCTGAAAACTTATATTCAGCGCCTTTCTTCTCTAAAAGGATTGCGCTGGCGCCGGCGCCGTTAGGAAATAAAAATCCCCTGAAGCTTATTTCCTCTTTCTCTCAACTTCAGAAGGATCAATTCCTCTTGAATCCGATTCGAAAATTAAAGCAACAGGGGATTCCGTGTGGCTTGTATCTATTAAAGCTGTCAGGAAGCCGCAACGGCCGATGCGTTTACCTTGAGCATCAGCTTGCGCTTCAGATTGGACGCTTTGTTCTTGTGAATCACATTCTTCTTGGCCAGCTTGTCAACCTGTGAAAGGACTTTTGGAAGATCCTTGATAACAGTTTCCTTATTTTCCTCTTCACGGATTTTCTTAACCGCATTACGCACGGTACGCCCTTGGTAACGGTTCAATGATCGTTTGGTTTTGTTGTTGCGAATCCGCTTTTCAGCGCTTTGATGATTGGCCATGATCTGTAATTGTTTTAAAATTGGGGTGCAAAGTTACAACCCTTTTCGAAATTTTCAAAGCCTCCGACAGAATTTAATCTTCATCCCTGGGGACTCATTCACTGTAGTCAATGAAGAACCTTTTTCCTTCGGTGATAACTGTGTTGCTGCAGGAATTAAGATAAAACGGTCAGGATACAGGAGCCTCAGCAGGAGGATTCTCCGGAACCGCTTTTTTCACAACTTTTGCAGTCTGAGCCTTGCGGGGCTTGATGGCCTTTTTTTTAGGCGAAGGTTTTTTGGTTACCTTTTTTTTTGTCTTTGGTTTACTTGTTTTTGACTTTACAACGTCTTCTTTCGGGGCTTTAACCGGAGCTTCTTTAACCGGAGCCGGTATTTCTTCAACTGCTTTTTGCTCCTTCTTTGGACGACCCCTTTTTTTTCCAGTCTTTTTTCCTGCTTTCTCCGCGATCACGGGTTTTTCCAATTTATTCAATTTCGTCAGGATATTCTTTATTTCCGACACATAATTTTCAGCATCCGCCAACTCGAGCTCATAATGATTTTTTAAAAATTCAAGCTCATTTTCACTGAATTTGATCGATTTCATATGGAAATTTTTAGATGGTTAATTTTGTAAAATTAAAAACAAAAATAAATAACCAACCTATTTTTTTCTTTTTTAATAAGAAAAAAATAAAATCAGCTTTTTTTTTACTTGAATGATACAATCGTTATTCCGGCGCCACCTTCTTCAAGAGGTGCATCCCTGACAACTCTTACCTCTTTTTGCGATCTTAGATATTCACGGGTTACCTGTCGGAGTACCCCGTTTCCTTTTCCATGCAGAATCCTGACTTCAGGTATCGAAATTAACAGGGCATCATCGATATATCTTTGTAACATCGATAACGCTTCATCCACTCTCTTACCGCGCAGGTCAAGCGTTAGGGAGAACCGGGTTACTTTTGTCTGCAGGTCGTCGATATAATTCTGAAACCGGTGTGGAGGTGCTTTACTGCCAATTATTTCAGGTACTAAAACCGGCTTATTTTCTTTCTGATCAGTTGTGGATTTATTATTTCCCAGAATTTTATTTTTTTCGGAAATTAAATTTTCACGGGCAACTTTTGTCTTGTTTTTTTCCGCCTGCGATTCGCGAATTTCTTTAATGGTTTTTTCGATGATTTTATTTGAATCGGAAATTAGTTTTTGAGCCTCTATCCTGGCATTTTCCAGTATCTCTTTTTTCTTTAACTCCAGATCGGTATTCAGTTTTTCATATTTTTTAATCAGTTCCGAAAGAAAATCATCGGCAATTTTAATAGTATCTGTTTTTTTATCAAGCTCTTTTTTTTCCACTTCCAGATTTTGTAACTCCCTGTCAAAATCAAGCTGTTTATTACCTGTTTTTTTTCTTGCATTTTTTAATACCTCCTCCGGAAATCCTATTTCACCGGCGATTTCAAAGGCAAATGAACTGCCCGGCTTCCCCGTCAGCAATTGATAAAGAGGCTTCATTTTTTTCAGATCAAAGAGCATGGCACCGTTGACGATTCCTTTTTCACGGCCTGCCAATAGTTTCAGATTTGAATAATGGGTCGTGACAATACCCGTCACCTCCTTTCGGTTTAATGCTTCCAGCGAGGCTTCAGCAATCGCCCCTCCCAGCGAAGGATCGGTTCCTGTGCCAAGCTCATCAATCAGAAAAAGAGATTCCCGGTTGGTGTTTTCGATGAAGAATTTCAGGTTTTTCAGTTTGGACGTATAGGTGCTGAGATCATTGTCAATGGATTGCTCATCTCCGATATCAATGAAGATATGCTTGAAAATCTTGAACACGGAATCTTCTCCGACCGAAGGCAATAATCCGCATTGAAGAAGATATTGCAATAGTCCGACAGTTTTAAGACAAACGGATTTCCCTCCTGCATTGGGTCCCGAAATAACGAGAATGCGCCGCTTCGAATCAAAGGTGATATCGAGGGGGACGATTTTTCGCCCCTGCCTGATTAAATGTTGTTCAAGCAACGGATGACGTGCCCCGGATAACCTGAATTCCGCTGATTTTTGAGGGATTGCATCCCCCGGGATTATCCCAAAGGAGCGTTCCTTCCCTGAAGTCCTGGTTTTATCGGATTGATAGGCGGAGTCGCCTGATAATGCACTTGTTCCCGACATTTCCAAACCCTCCGAAATCATAGGCATGATCCCGTTGATCTCGACAGCCCATCTCGCCTTGGCCCGGATCAGGTCGATCTGCCCTAAAAACTGATAATCCCTGAGTAAATCCTCAATGTATGGCCTTAAAAAATCGGCAAATAACGTCAGAATTTTTATGATCTCCCTGCGTTCAGCATATTCCAGTTCCCGGATTTCATTGTTTGTCTCAAAAATTTCGGCTGGCTCAACATAGACCGTCTGACCGCTGGATGATTCATCATGTATAAAACCCTGGATCTTACGTTTATGACTATTGATCATAGGAATGACCAATCGGCCGTTACGTATGGTCACCTCAGCATCCTCGGGCGTCCATCCCTGCTGGCGTGCCACCTTGAAACTTTGCAGCACTCTTCGTTCGACTGAAGCCATCTTCTCTTTTTTTTCACGCCGGATCTCCTGCAGTTCGGGAGAAGCGGTATCCCGGATCTCAGATTTTTCATTCAGGATGCGATCAATATAAGAGATGATCTGGTTTTCATGGGAGGCGATCTGCCCTCCCGGTTCGGGAACAGGATAAATTGCAGGAATCAGCTTGCACAAGTAAGGAAAACGTTCTTTTCGTGTGATCAGAAACTTCCTGATGGCCGCGATAGTCTTCAGCGAAAGCCTGAGTTCGGCAAGTGGTTCGGTTTCCAGATAGGTTCCCTGAACGCGTATCCGAAGCAGTTCAGGGATCAGATCGTAAAAATCCTGCGATGGAAAATGTTCTTCAAACTGCAGGATCGCCTTCATCTCTGAAGTTTCGGAAAGCCAGGTATGAATTTCGTTACGGTTTGATGAAAACCCGATACGGCATACTCCCTGACGCCCCAAGGGAGAAAGGCAATAATTCAGAAGCATCTGGCGAATCTGATCAAAGCCTATCTTTTGCTCGAACGTTGAAGGATATAACATAGGGCGCAAAATTAGAAATTTTCCAGGTGAAAGAAGGGAATTTCACTTGCCTGCATAAATGAAAATGTGTATTTTTGCAGTTTGTTATAAAATTAACAAATACGGAATCAAATATTTTAAAATCAACATATTATGAACAAAACAAAGAAGTTTTTATCGTGTGATGGCAATCAGGCTGCATCTCACATGGCTTATATGTTCAGTGAAGTTGCTGCCATTTACCCGATCACACCCTCGTCGAACATGGCCGAGAATGTCGATGAATGGGCTGCTCATGGTCGTAAGAATATTTTCGGGGATGAGGTAAAAGTGGTGGAAATGCAATCGGAAGCCGGCGCTGCAGGAGCTGTTCATGGTTCACTGCAGTCAGGGGCTTTAACTACAACCTTCACTGCTTCGCAGGGACTTTTGTTGATGATTCCGAACATGTATAAAATCGCCGGTGAATTGTTGCCGGGTGTTTTTCATGTAAGCGCTCGAACAGTTGCCGCACATGCCCTATCCATTTTTGGTGATCATGGTGACGTATATGCCACGCGTCAGACAGGATTTGCCATGTTAGCCTCCGGTTCTGTTCAGGAAGTTATGGATTTGGCTGGCATTGCTCACCTTTCAGCGATCAAACTGCGTCTTCCGTTCCTCCATTTCTTTGATGGTTTCAGAACTTCGCATGAAATCCAGAAAGTTGAGATGTTCGATACAGAGGATATGGTAAAACTCCTTGACTGGAAAGCGCTTCAGGAATTTCGTGACAGGGCTTTAAATCCTGAACATCCTGTTACCCGCGGCACTGCCCAGAATCCCGATATTTTCTTCCAGGCAAAAGAGGCCGTCAACAGGTTCTATGAGCCGGTTGCCAACGTTGTGGATTCGTATATGCAGGAAATCACCAAAATGACTGGCAGGGTTTATCATCCATTCACATTTTATGGAGATCCGGAAGCCGAAAACATTATTGTTGCAATGGGTTCGGTGACCGATACAACCAAAGAGGTGGTCGATTACCTGGTTGCAAGAGGCGAAAAGGTTGGTCTGATTTCCGTACACCTCTACCGACCCTTCTCGGAAAAATATTTCTTTAATGTACTGCCCAAGACAGTCAAAAGAATTTGTGTCCTTGACCGTACCAAAGAACCCGGTGCAAACGGCGACCCGCTGTACCTGGATATCCGCGATATTTTTTATGACCGTGTCGATCGTCCGGTGATCATTGCCGGTCGCTATGGACTCAGTTCAAAAGATACCACGCCTGCCCAAATCCTCTCGGTTTTCAATAATCTGAAAGCAAAAGAACCCAAGAACCATTTCACAGTGGGAATTATCGATGATGTGACGTTCCACTCCCTGCCTTTGTTACCTGAAATCGACATTGCCCCGGCAGGAACCTACTCAGCCAAATTCTATGGTATCGGTTCGGATGGTACGGTTGGTGCAAATAAAAATTCCATAAAAATTATCGGTGATAACACTGACAAATATGCACAGGCCTATTTTGCTTATGATTCAAAGAAATCAGGTGGTGTAACCGTTTCGCATCTTCGTTTCGGCGACAGTCAGATCCGTTCACCTTACCTGGTCATTACTCCCGACTTTGTTGCTTGTCATGTTCCTGCCTATCTTGAAAAGTACGATATGCTGAAGGGGCTGAAAGACGGTGGAACTTTTCTGCTCAACTCGATCTGGGATGCTGAAGAAACCAAGCGCAGGCTACCCGATCATATGAAACGGTACTTAGCCGACCACAAAATTAAATTTTATATTATCGATGCTACTAAAATAGCGAATGAGATAGGGCTTGGAAACCGCACCAATTCGATCATGCAAAGCGCTTTCTTTAAAGTTTCACAGGTCATTCCTTACGATAAAGCAGTTACCGAAATGAAGAAGGCCATTTATAAAACCTATGGCAGAAAAGGGGAGGACATCGTTAATATGAATTATGCTGCCATCGATCGGGGGGGAGAACTTACCAAAATTGAAATTCCTTCGGAGTGGGCAACCATTAACCCGGTAAAAATCGAATCGCAAACGAAAGATCCCTTTGTGAAAGCCGTATTTGATCCGGTCAGCGCAATGAACGGCGACGACATTCCCGTAAGCGCATTTTTAGGGCGTGAAGATGGTACCTTCCCGAGTGGATTGACGCAACTGGAAAAACGAGGCGTTGCCGTTAATGTTCCCGTATGGATTTCCTCAAACTGTATCCAGTGTAATCAATGTTCTTATGTCTGCCCCCATGCTGCCATCCGGCCATTCCTGCTGAATGACAAAGAAAAAAAACAGGCACCTGCTGAAATGGTGACCCTGAAAGCAGTGGGTAAGGAATTGGCAGGTCTGGAATTTCGTATGCAGGTCAGCACCCTCGATTGTACCGGTTGCGGTAATTGCATCGATGTATGCCCGGCAAAAACTAAAGCACTCGAATTACGTGATCTTGGATCTCAGTTACCTGAGATGAAGAACTGGGATTACCTGACGGGTAGCGTCACTTATAAAATGGATGTGGTTGACCGCTTCAAAACCTTTAAAAACAGCCAATTTGCCCAGCCTTTATTTGAATTTTCAGGAGCCTGCGCCGGATGCGGCGAAACACCCTATATCAAATTGCTTACACAATTATTTGGCGAACGCATGATTATCTCCAATGCCACAGGTTGTTCTTCAATCTATGGAGGTACGGCCCCATTTACTCCCTATCGCGCCAATTCAGAAGGTTACGGACCGGCATGGGCCAATTCACTTTTTGAGGATAATTCGGAATATGGATATGGTATGGCTGTCGGAATCGCCAAGCTCCGGAAAAGAATTGCTGAAAAAATGCGTGCAGCAGTGAAAGAAAACATGATGGCTCAGGAAACGCTTGAAGCGATGAAAGAGTGGATCGATGGAATGTACGATCCCCAAGCCTCAAAACAAGCCACTCAGAAACTGGTTGCCTTACTTCCGAAAGAAACCCATCAGCTTGCCTCCGATATTATGGCGCTGCGACAATATCTGGTTAAAAAATCCATCTGGATCATAGGCGGCGACGGATGGGCTTATGATATCGGGTACGGCGGACTGGATCACGTGATCGCTTCCGGAGAGGATATAAACATCCTGGTCCTGGATACCGAAGTTTATTCAAATACCGGGGGACAATCTTCCAAATCAACTCCGATTGGGGCAGTGGCAAAATTTGCCGCATCGGGAAAGAAAGTTCGGAAGAAAGATTTAGGGGCTATGGCGATGACTTATGGCTATGTGTATGTTTCACAAGTGGCCATGGGCGCCAATAACAGCCAACTTTTCAGAGCGGTTAAAGAAGCTGAAAGCTACCACGGACCTTCGCTGATCATTGCTTATGCTCCCTGTATCAATCATGGCTTGCGGGCTGGAATGGGAAAAGCCGAAGAAGAGATGGACCGCGCGGTTACTGCAGGTTACTGGCAACTTTACCGGTACAATCCAATCAATGAGAAGGATGGTAAAAATCCTTTTACCCTCGATTCCAAAGAGCCTGACTGGAGCAAGTTCCAGGACTTCCTGAACAACGAAGTTCGTTACACTTCACTGACAAAGCTGTTCCCCGAAGAGGCGCAGGAACTTTTTAAAGCTGCCGAGGAGAATGCACGTTGGCGTTACCAGAACTACAAAAGACTGACTGAAATGAAGTACGGGAATTAGTCTGCCAGACCTCCCGATGGGAGTACAACGCTAAACTCTTTTTATAAAAAGCAGGGGTTCAATGAACTCCTGCTTTTTTTGTGCTGCCTCCCTTTTTTTCATCCATAAACAAATTTGTATATTTGTTCGGAATAATTCTAAAGAATAAACGATATGACTGACCTGACTACAAAATATATGGGGCTTCAGTTGAAGAACCCCGTCATTGTCGGTGCAAGCAACCTTGTGAAAGAGGTCGATAACTGTAAAAGAATGGAAGAAGCCGGAGCCGCGGCTATAGTGTATAAAACTCTTTTCGAAGAACAGATCGAGCTGGAACGGTTGCAGCTAAACGAAGAATTAAATCAATATAATGAGCGGCATGCAGAGATGATTAGCCTTTTTCCCGACATCCAACATGCAGGACCGCGTGAGCATCTGAATCATCTTAAAAAGGTCGTCGATTCAGTGAAAATTCCAGTCATCGCCAGTTTGAATTGCACCTTTTCCGATACCTGGGTGGAGTATGCACGGCTGATGGAAAATACCGGGATCAACGCGATTGAACTGAATTTTTATTCAATTCCTGGCGATTTCAAACGTGAAGGCCGGGTCATTGTAAATGAACAACTGGATATCATTAATGAGGTTAAAAAGAATTTGAAAATTCCGGTAAGCGTCAAGTTAAGCCCATTCTATACGAATGTACTCATGGTGGTCCAAAACATGTATTATGCCGGTGTCGATGGTTTTGTTCTCTTCAACAGGTTGTTTCAACCCGATATCGACACTGACAAAGAAGAGCATCAGTTTCCATATAACCTCAGCCATGAAGACGATTGCAGATTACCTTTACGATATGTCGGATTGCTCTATGGCGAGATCAGAGGATCGCTTTGTGCAAATACGGGTATCTTCTCAGGAAGGGATGTTGCAAAAATGCTATTGGCCGGTGCTGATGCAGTTCAGGTTGTAAGCGCGATCTACAAGAATGGTATTGGGCATATTTCAAAGATGGTCAGCGAATTGAATGAATGGATGGAGGAGAAAAAATATTCCACCATCGACTCATTCAAAGGTAAACTGTCGAAGAAACATCAAAAAGATCCCTTTTCATACAAAAGGGCCCAGTACATCGATATTCTGATGAAATCGGAAGAGATATTTAAAAAATATCCTTTGAGGTAACGGTTCTTTAACCGATCAATGGATCTCGATCTGATAGAGCATCCGGGCCTGGAGCCCTTTTAGCTCTTTCATTTCCTGGTAGTAGCGATAGAATTTATAATCCTCGCCCAGCGCTTGCTGAATGCGCGTCGTGGGATCGTTTCCGGTCAACTGGTTAATCAACTCTTCGAACCATTCTTTCTGCTCAGGGAGCGACCAAATCCGGTAATCTTTAATTCCGGCAAGTTCGGCAGCCAGCTCAACGGCTTTGGTAAGTCCGCCAAAATCATCAACCAATCCAAGTTTTTTTGCATCGGCGCCACTCCATACCCGTCCCTGCCCGATGCTGTCAACACGTGCAGTGGCCATGTTCCGTCCAGCAGCCACCTTCCCGGTAAACACTTCATAAATATGGTCAACGTCACGCTGTATTTTATTCGCCTGGTAAGAGGATAATGGTTTTGTCACCGGAATATAATCGCCGTTTTTATTGGTCATAGCCCAGTCAAAGGTAACCCCGAGCTTTTTCGAGAATAAGCCTTCCATATTCGGGATCACACCGAATACGCCAATAGACCCGGTTATGGTGGTGGGATCTGAAATGATCTTCGATGCTGCACAGGCAATGTAATAACCACCGCTGGCTGCAACACCGCCCAAAGAAGCTACAACCGGCTTCATTTGACGCGCCTGGTCAATTTCCCTCCAGATCACATCGCTTGCAAGAGCGCTGCCTCCTCCCGAATTAATACGGAAAACGATCGCCTTGACCCGGTCGTCTTCACGGGCCTTTCGGATGGCCTTAGAAATCCGTTCCGAACCGATGGATTGATCATCTCCTTCGCCTCCTGCAATGGAACCGATAGCATAAATAACTGCTATCTTCTCCTTGCCAATGGGAGCTTTTTTAGAATCGGCAACACTCTCATATTTTTCCAGCGATATAGTCTGGATCTTCTTTTTCTCCTCGATCGAAAGCTTTTTCTTCATCTCCCTGATCAACTCATCCTTATAGACCAATTGATCCACCAGTTTGAATTTCAGTGCATCCTTTGCTGTCTCAATCTTCAGACTGTCGGCAATGTTCATTATCTCCTGCCTGCTGATCTTCCGTGTTTCGGAAATTCCCGCTAACATGTGATCCCATATGTCGTTTATTAATTTGGTGATCTGTTCGCGGTTTTCTTTACTCATTTTATCTAAAAACAAGGGTTCTGTCGCGGCTTTGAATTTACCGTGACGAATGACCTGCATCTTGATATCGAGTTTTTCCAGTAATCCTTTTATGAAAATCATTTCTGAGGCCAGTCCCTTGAAATCGATTGCACCTTCCGGATTCAGAAAAATCTTGTCAGCGCAGGTGGCTAGGTAATAACCGGTCTGAGAATAATATTCGCTGTAAGCCCAGATAAATTTTCCTGATGCTTTGAAATCGAGAAGGGCTTCCCGTATCTCATCGAGTGTCGCAATATCCGCATCAATGCTGGTAAAATCAAGGTAAATACCGGCAATATTCTCATCCCTCTTTGCCTTGTCCAGATTTTCCAGAATCACATCGAGACCGGTCATCTTTTCGGGACCTGAAAAATTAAACATCAGATTCATTTTTGGAGCGCGGTCGATAATAGGTTTATCAAACCTTAGATGTAACATGGTATTTTTCGATATTACGGTCTCCTCGGTCGAAGCCGACGCAACAATTATTGCAACGATTCCGATGCTGATCAGAAACCCCAGTATCGTCAGAATCACTGTGCCCAGCATGCTGGCGAACATGAACTTAAAAAAATCTTTCATGGATATTTGGTTTTGGGATAAACAAATTTAATTATTTATTTACACTTTGATGCATATGTGGGAGAGAGGTTACATAATTGTCATTCAGATGACATTTAACATTAATTTGTGAATAAGAAAATTTACGAAGCCGCTATTATATCCGATTTCAGAGTATTATTGTCCCGAAATTCAATGCTGTGAAATACATCTTCTGTATTTTTCTTTGTTGCATTCTTGTATATTCAAGAGGGGGCAGTATTACCGGCGATTACAAGAAAGATTCACGATCGACGGCGCCAATGGAGCATGACAAGGACGTGAAAATCTTACTCAGAAAGGCCGATCGAATTATCAGGAATGCAGAGAGTATCTCCGGGAACCATTCAGGAACAGTGAAGTCAGGATCAGTGACCACCCCGGCCAAGAAAATCAGTAATCCGGGACGATATTCACCGGTCATCATGGACCGGGGTTTGACAAACCGCGAACAGCTCGTACATTTTATCATCCGGAACAACACGGGTGCCGATCATACTTATGTTACGAAACTGGTAAGCACTTACATCGCCGAGAGTAAAAGAGAGGGGGTGAACCATGATGTGGCGGTTTGTCAGATGTGTCTGGAAACCGGATTTCTGAGATTTACAGGATCCGTAAGTCATTATCAGAATAATTTTTGCGGACTGGGAGCCACTGATCCGTGGTCGGCTGGCGACTCATTCCGGAATATGGAAGAAGGGGTCAGGGCTCACATCCAACACCTCAAGGCCTATGCCTGTAATGAACCTTTAGTACCTCCCCTCGTAGATCCCCGATGGTATCATGTAAAAAGGGGTAGCGCAAGGACCATCCATGAATTGGCCGGCAGATGGGCTTCAGATCCCGACTATGGATTGAAAATCGAAGGACTTCTTAAACAACTCTGTTCAAAATGATTGCCCGATGAAAGAGATCTTTTTGCTGTTAGGAAGCAATCAGGGTGATCGTTTGTCAATGATGCACAAGGCCCGGGAGTCGATAGCTTCTGAAGCAGGGAAGGTGATCGCCGCTTCATCCCTTTACGAAACGGAGCCTTGGGGATTTACGGACCCGGTGAAATTCCTGAACCAGGTTCTTGAAATAGATTCGGAGCTCGATCCCGGTTCTCTTTTGTCAGTTATCCTGAATCTGGAAAAAAAACTCGGCAGAGTCAGAAAACAGGATACCGCTTGTCGGACAAGCTGTTTAACCGAACTCCCAAATGCGGTTTTTCAGGAAATTACGGAGTTTTCAGGGGAGCCTCCAAAACAACCATCCGGAAATCAGGAATCACCTGCTACAGAACCCTTGCCCTACACTTCCCGAACGATCGACATTGATATTTTGTTTTACGGGCAACGGCTTGTATTTACAGAAACGCTAATGATTCCGCATCCCAGAATCCATGAACGCTTATTTACCCTGGTACCCCTTTGTGAAATTGCTCCCGGGTTTATTCACCCGGTACTCAAAAAAACCATCCGAGATCTGGTGACTCTTTGTCATGATACAAGCCAGGTAATCCGCATGTGAAGAAATAAAGCTAATTTTGACCCCGGATCAATCACAAACAAGAACCTTGTCTTGTAGATGTATCAATATATTGTCATCGAAGGAAATATCGGAGCCGGAAAAACATCCCTTGCAACGCGGATGGCACAGGAGTACCATGCCCGCCTTATTTTGGAACAATTTGAAGAGAATTCATTTCTTCCCAGATTTTATGAGGATCCGGTACGGTATGCATTTCCGCTGGAACTATCCTTCCTGGCCGACCGGTACCAGCAATTAAAGGTTAAATTCCCTGCAACCGACCTTTTTTATCCGTTTACCATTGCAGATTACTTTATTTTTAAGTCGCTAATTTTCGCCAGCAGGAATCTTGAATCCCTGGAATTCGGATTGTACACGAAACTTTTCACCATCGTGAGTTCGGCTGTACCCCGGCCCGATCTTATCGTTTATCTGTACCTAGATTTGAATAATCTTAAAAAAAATATTGAGAAAAGGGGAAGATCATACGAGCAGAATATTCAGTTCGATTATCTCGATAAAATCCAGCAAGGCTATCTTGAGTTCCTCAGGCAGCAGCAGGATTTGAGGATTCTGCTGGTTGATACGAACGGACTTGATTTTGTATCAAATATCCAGGACTATCAGTGGATCCGCGACCGCATCATGGATAAATATCCTGTTGGCATCAACAGGCTCTCCCGCAATAGTTAGAATTCTTTTCAAAAAAAAGAAGCCGCCTTATTCAGGCGGCTTCCGAAAATTATCAGTAAACAAAACTACTTAACAATGTTCTGGAATTCAGGTGTATTGGCATAGGTATAAAACTCACGGTCACCCCGTGCCTGTGCCTTAAGATCCGCATTTTTACAAGCTTTTGTAAGATATTCATAGAGAGCCTTGGTGTTATTGCTGCGCGCTGCGGTGATGGCTAACAGGTAATTCGTTTCCGGAGAGTCGGGAGCGCATTTCAGCGTTGTCTCAGCAGCGGCAGTGTTGCCCGATACTAACTGGGCAAGACCCAGGTTGTAAGTGCATTTTGAGTTTCCAAGGAGCGTAAGAGCTTTCTGGTAATCGCCTTTCGGGATTAACTGAACACCCTGGTTATAGTTGGTATTTTCACCCAACTGGGCAGCTTTCTTAAACTGAGCTTCGGCTTTCTTTAAGTCTTTTTGTTTTGCTGCAACCACACCGATGTTATTTTCAATGATTCCGTTGTTCGGCAATGCAGCCTGTGCTTTGGTCAACAATTCGCCGGCCTTGCCAAGATTGCCTTTTGCGATCTGTGCAACAGCATCATTGTTCAGGATTTTCCAGTTGTTCGGGAATTGTTTAACAGCATTGTCAAGAATGGTAGCCTTTACGTTGTTATCAGTAGTCAGCGTTGCAGCATACAGTAATTCTTCAGCCTTCAGTTTTTCAGGATTGGAAGAGGCATACTGGAGCAATTCGGCGTCGGTGAAACGCGGCTCATAAAGATTGGCGGTAATTTCGCAACGGCGGAGGGCAGGCAGGAGATCTTTTTCAATTTCCGGATAGATCAGGATCATGTTACGGATTTCCTGTTCTTTCTTGCTGGCATCCGCATTGGAATTGATAACGTTCAGGATTTTATCCTTATCTTTCAGGTTGGAACTCTGGACATTCCGGAGGAATCCGTTCCAGTCGGGACCATGATGTTGAAGGGTCATGTTGACATCCTTACCTGCAGCTTCAATCGCGGCTTTAACGGCTTTCTTGTCCTTGTTGTCTTTGTTGGCCTCTTTTGCCCAACCCTGGTACTGAGCAATCATCCAGGAATGACCTGTTTTTGAACGGTTTTCCGATAGTCCGGCATTGAAGGTCTCTTCACCTTCGGGAGATGCATAACCATTAAAGGCAATCTCCTTGATTTTCCAGCCTTGTTTGATAAAGGCATTCAGATCGGCGAGTTTATTTTTAGCGTCGTCTGTCTTATTGATACCATATTTGAGATCAAGGTCATATTTGTTTTTCTTGAAGTAGATGATCCCGTCTTTGGAAACGATCACCTCTTTCTGATATCCATGATCAGCGATAAGTGTCAGCTCATCATGAAGGATCCGGGTCGGTGTATAAATAATGCCGGGGGCGAGATCACGCTTGGGCAGATCGATGAATTTAGCCTTCACCTTGATTTCATCCTTTTTCAAGAGAACCTTTTCCTTTGCTTCATAGATAACCGGAGCAACAGTCAGCATCGAAGTGTTCATTTCAGGTTTATAGGGGAAAACGCAGGTATAGGTAAATGAGCCGCCTTCTTTGTAACGGATCATGGTTCCCTGTCCAGTCAGTTTTTCTCCGTAAAGATGGGTTGCGCAAGGCATTTCATATTGTCCGCCATTATAAGTAAGAACCGGTTGGAAATACATGGCTGCAGTGGGACAGAAATATTTGGGAGGTACGGTTCCTTTAACAGTGACCATCACGGAATCGCCTTTTTCGGTAAGAACTGCAGGAGTGGTTTCATATTTCACAAGGTCATAAAGTTTTGCCATGTTTTTGAGGTCGCAACCACCTGTGAATTTATATGTAAGGCCAAGATTAACGCCGCTGTACATATCGTTAATAACCTGCTTTTCACCACCTTCTGTGAGATCGAGCACATCGCTGCTTCTCCATCTCCAGAGGATTTCAGGATTGATGGACCAGTGTTTGCTCAGGTTGAAATCGAAACCGATACCTGCAACCACTTTGAAATCCATGTTCCAGCCTCCAATGCCACTGTTATTGCCATAGCCATTATTGTCGGTACCCTTGTGACTGGGATATCCTAAGTAGCCTATAACAACATCAGGAACACCGTTGGTTTCTTTCACCCCCTGAGTATGATCCAGGCCGATACCCGCAACCAGGTAAGATGAGAAGAATCGCTCGGGTTTGTAACCCATAATCCAATTTACCCAGTTGATGGTTGCTTCCAGATCGGCTTCAATGACCCAGGATTTGAAATTCTGGGAAACCATGTTACCGTTTTTCTCATTCGCTTCTTTGGCTTTGGGTAAAAACTTATTGTCAACTGAAGCTTTCAAAGGTACCCAGCCGCCTCTCAAACGGGCGCCAATAACCCTTGAAAATTGCCTGGTGAAAGAAGCACCGGCGCCAAACATCCATTGATCGTTTAACAGTAAATTTTTTGAGAGGTCACCGTTGAACTGATCCATTGCTCCGTAAGCGGTAATTGCCCAGTATTTATAGGTGGACAATTTCTCGCACTTGGAAACCTTTGATTTTTCAGTCTTTTCCGCCTCTTTCTTCGAAGCATCAGGCTTCTGGGTCTGCGCAGTCAGCACGAAAGGCACAACCATCATAAGAAAGACGATTACTGTTTTCGCCAGGGGTTGATAAAGTTTTTTCATAAGAAAGAATTTAATGATGCGTTATTTTTAGTTTGTTTACTGAATTAGCAAATATAATACAATACATTAGAAAATTCAACTCCATTCAGGAATCAAAATAAACAAATTCCTGTTCATTAATTATAGCATTGAAACTTAATGATTTAGAAAAATAATATTTCATTTTAGCGTGTAAAGATAAAAAAATAGAATCAAATATAACAAATATTTTTCTTTATTCACTTTATACGCTGAGTATGCTCCTGGGTTTCAAATATTCAAAAAAAATGCATTTTCTTTGTAAAATCCCAGACGACGATCCCGACTGTTACAGCAATATTCAGGGAGTGTTTAGTGCCGAACTGCGGAATTTCAATACACAAGTCAGCCTGGTCCAGCGCCTCATTCCCCACCCCATTCACCTCATTTCCAAAAACAAAGGCCGCTTTCAACCCTGCGGCAGGATGGAAGTTTGAAAGCAAGGTACTGTTATGAGTCTGTTCAACGGCAATGATGGTATATCCCTCGGCTTTTAACTTGCGAATAGCCTCACACGCATCAGAGTGATAATCCCAGTTGACCGACTCGGTGGCTCCCAGCGCAGTCTTATGGATTTCCCGGTGGGGAGGTGTAGCCGTTATACCGCACAGAGAGATTCCCGACAATCTGAATGCATCCGCGGTCCTGAAAATGCTTCCAATGTTGTTCTGACTCCTGATGTTATCCAAAACCAATACGACCGGCGATTTTTCACTTACCCTGAATTCCTCTGGAGTCAGGCGATTCAGTTCGGTCATGCTTCGCTTTGAGAACATAGTTACATGTTACATTTAAACCGTGCAAAAGTACTTTTATATTTAGTTATCAACAAAACCTGCAAATCAGAAAGGTGGTTTGTACTTTTGTATGCCTGAACAGGGGCGGCCCCGCAAAAATTACCTGAATTTCACACGGTACCTGTCATTTTTCATCAGAATATGTCCCGACCTAAAGATATCGCTGAAACTCCGCTGATGAAGCAGTATTACGCTATCAAGGCAAAATATCCCGATGCACTGCTGCTATTCCGGGTCGGCGATTTCTACGAAACATTTGGCGGGGATGCCATCAAGACCTCCAATATCCTTGGGATCGTTTTGACACGTAGATCAAACGGGGCCGCTGCTTCCATGGAATTAGCGGGGTTCCCGCACCATGCACTCGACCTCTATTTGCCCAAGCTTGTCAAAGCTGGCCTGCGGGTTGCCATCTGTGACCAGCTGGAAGATCCCAAGCTGACAAAAACCATTGTCAAACGCGGAGTCACTGAACTGGTAACTCCCGGGGTATCGTATCACGACAAGGTACTGGAGCAAAGAGAGAACAATTTTTTAGCCAGTGTACATATCGATTCCAGGATATCAGGGATCTCCTTGCTCGACATCTCTACCGGTGAATTCTATTTAGCTCAGGGTAATATCGAATATATTGATAAACTGATTCAGAGCTTTCGCCCCAGTGAAGTGATCATTCAAAAGCAGAAGAGGACAGAGTTCAGCGAACTTTTCGGTACCAAGTTTTATCTTTCAACCTTCGATGATTGGGTGTTTACTCTTGATTTTTCCCGAGAAACCCTTCTGAAACAATTCGGCACCACCTCGTTAAAGGGATTTGGAGTTGAAAATCTGGACCAGGGTATCATTGCCGCAGGAGCCATCCTCCACTATTTGGCCGAAACCCAGCACGACCGGATTCAGCATATTTCACGGATAAACAGAATTGAGGAAGATCATTATGTGTGGCTCGACCGGTTCACGATCAGGAACCTGGAACTACTCGACAGTATGAACGAATCGGCCAAAACCCTGCTCAATGTCCTGGATCAGACGATATCGCCCATGGGATCCAGACTGCTTCGCAGGTGGATGATTCTTCCCCTGAAAAACCGCCAACCTGTCGAGGAACGACTCGATACGGTCGAGTTTTTTACCACCCATACTGAGATCACCGAACAGATGCGAAAACATTTTCAACACATCGGTGACCTGGAAAGGCTGATCTCAAAAGTTGCCATTGCACGGATCAATCCCCGGGAGATGATCTACCTGAAAAAAGCCCTCGATGCAATTGAGTCTGTTAAAATAATGTGCAATGAATCGGGTAACGATGGATTGAAAAAAATCGGAGAACAACTTTCCACCTGCAATCTGGTACGCGAACGTATCGACCACACCATCAATCCTGATCCTCCGGCCCTGGCCCTTAAAGGCAATATTATCAAACGCGGCGTAAACAGCGAGCTTGACGAACTTCAGGCAATGTCTGTGTCAGGGAAAGATTATCTCATTCAGATTCAACAACGTGAAACGGAACGAACCGGGATCTCCTCGTTGAAAATAGGTTATACCAACGTTTTCGGATATTATCTTGAGGTCACCAATACCCATAAAGAAAAAGTGCCTGACGATTGGCAACGTAAACAAACGCTGGTAAATGCCGAACGGTACATCACACCCGAGTTGAAGATATATGAAGAAAAGATACTTCATGCCGAGGAACGAATGCTGGAGATTGAATTACAGATATACAATGATCTGATCATATTTCTCAACGATTATATCAAACCAATCCAGCTCAACGCGGCGCTGATCGCACGCCTTGATGTCCTGGTTGCCTTTGCATCGGATGCCTTGAAATATAATTATTCACGCCCTATACTCAACGATGGATTGGTCATTGACATTAAAAACGGACGTCATCCCGTGATCGAACAACAGATGAAACCCGGTGAGTTTTACATTGCCAATGATGTTTATTTAGATAACCGTACCCAACAGATCATTATTCTCACAGGTCCGAATATGTCGGGAAAATCGGCACTGCTCCGTCAAACTGCACTGATCGTCCTGATGGCACAAATGGGAAGTTTCGTACCGGCCGACCGGGCCGAACTGGGCATGACCGACAAGATATTTACCCGTGTTGGGTCGTCAGACAATATTTCATCGGGCGAATCTACCTTTATGGTCGAGATGAATGAAACATCCAGCATCCTGAATAATATTTCAAACCGGAGCCTTATCCTGCTGGATGAAATCGGTAGGGGAACCAGTACTTACGACGGAATCAGCATCGCCTGGGCCATTGCAGAATTCCTGCATCAACATCCCATGTTCCGTCCAAAAGTGTTGTTCGCCACCCATTACCATGAACTGAATGAAATGGCGGCGCGAATGAACCGGATTAAGAATTTCCACATAGCGGTCAGGGAAATTCAGAACAAGATCATCTTTTTACGGAAACTTCAGCCCGGAGGCAGCGAACACAGTTTTGGTATCCATGTCGCCCGGATGGCAGGTATGCCCCAGTCGGTGCTGGACCGGGCAGGTGAACTTTTAGTACAACTGGAAGAGGCCCATGATGCCGAAGAATTAGGATGGCGTGAAAATGAATCCGATGCCGGTCTCTCCCCGGTAAAGCGGCTCGGTCACCCCGATGAAGCATCAGAAACTGATATCGGCTCTGAAGAAATTCAGATTGAACCTGTTACTGAACAAGGGTCGAAAAAAAGAAGAACCCCCTTTGGCAGGAATCACGTTTCGCCAGCCCGGAGTGGTTATCAACTTAGCTTTATCCAGCTCGATGATCCATTGCTACAGAAAATCAAGGAAGATATCCTGAATATTGAGATCAATAATTTGACTCCCGTAGAAGCCTTGATGAAGCTGAATGAAATCAAAAAATTACTCGAAAAAAGTTAAGTTGTACAATTTTTTTTTAAATTTGCAACCTCATTCCATTTCTGCGAAAGTAGCTCAGCTGGTAGAGCATAACCTTGCCAAGGTTAGGGTCGCGGGTCCGAATCCCGTCTTTCGCTCTGAAAAAAACCCTCAATAAAGAGGGTTTTTTTTCCCCCCACACCCTCTTCGCCCTGGTGGTGGAACTGGTAGACACGCAGGACTTAAAATCCTGTGACCATTGCGGTCGTGCGGGTTCAAGTCCCGCCCGGGGTACAAGGCTGTAAATCAAGTATTTACAGCCTTTTTTATTTTCTTTTTTACCTAATTAAACGCGCAGGATTCAATAAAAATCGGGTAAGGTGCAGAAATAAAGTGTTGAATCCCATCTTATGGTCTGTGAAAAGGAGCTGTTAGGCATGATCGTGAATGGTACCGGGACAGAACCGCAATGCGACAGTTCTTTATCTCAGTGAAGTGACCGAATTTGTCCTGATTTAATGAATATCCAATCCGTGCAGCATATAGATCAAATGAAGCAGTGATCCGAAGATTTCATCAAGGTACTCATTGACAGCTCCGACACTTCCCGGAAGGGTGAATACCAGGGTTTTTTTCATGACACCGGCCACCGACCGGCTGCAGAGAGCGGCTGGTTTCTTCTGGCCATATTTCATTCTGATCGCTTCCATGATGCCCGGGATCTCTTTGTCGAGCATCGGTTTGATAATGTCGGGAGTGAAATCCCTTGGCCCTATACCTGTGCCCCCTGTCGTGATGACCACATCCATCAACTCCTCCTTTGCCTTCTCCATCAACTCCTCCAACTTATGCGGATCGTCGGGGATCAGAACGTAATGAATATAGAGCTGACGGTCATTTTCACTGAACCATTGCTGCAGTAATTCCCTGACACGGGCGCCTGAACGATCTTCATACTCCCCAGCCGAGGCGCGATCGCTCAAGGTGACAACCATGATTCTGAACATTTTAGGGTGATAATGGAGTGTCATTCCTTTGTTCAGACATCCGGGGCTGAGAACCCTGCAGAAAATACCTTCTTTAGGCATTACGCAGTTGCCAACCTCTGTAAATATGGCACAGGAGGACCCGTGACACTCCTTACCGATCTGGGTCACCTCCAGCTCGATGTCATCACAGGTGAATCGGTCGAGTGGATGGATTTTCCACAATTCCAGTCCTTGTGTTGTGATGTTTTCGGCAAATTCACCGGGTTTGACCTTTCGACGGGCCTGATGCTCGAACTTTTCAATGCTTTCGATGGCCAACAGACTTACCTGCCGGTTCCAGTGACCGGCATGAGCATCGCCCGATACTCCCTCGTGAGTCAACTCGATCGTGCGGACCGGTTTTTTAGCTGTTCCCTTCTCCTTCGAGATATTCACAGATTTTATGGTTATCGCTTTCATCAAGTAAGGTTGTGTTCAAAAGTAATTGTTAAAGAATCTCTTATTACAAACTTCAGGAGATCACCATGATTTATCCTATCTGTTAAGCTCTTCTATATCATTCTTGGTTTTTGAAATCAACCTGACCTTTTCGATGACCATCCCCTTATCAACCGCTTTACACATATCGTAAACCGTGAGTAGGGCAACCGTGACTGCTGTCAGTGCCTCCATCTCAATACCTGTCTGCCCGATACAGGCGGCATAGCTTTCAACTTTGACACCTCCTTCGGCCAGAGATGCCCTTACATCGAGTTTCGTGATTTGAAGCGGGTGACACAACGGGATCAATTCGCTGGTCCTCTTTCCGCCCTGTATCCCGGCTATCTCCGCTACGGTGAGCACGTCCCCTTTTTTCAACCGGTTTTCCCGAATCAGTTGTACAGTGTCAGGCAACAGTTTGATAAAACCTTCGGCCATAGCCGTGCGTTTTTCTACCGGTTTCATTCCGACATCAACCATGACGGCCTTTCCAGTAGGATCGGTATGAGTGAGTGCATGTTTCTTTTTCTCAGGCATAAGGATTAAAAGTTATGATGTGAAAACATGATATCCTGGTCCGGAGCGATCATCCTCCGATCGAGTTAAAATGTCCGTTCGACAGGGTCCCCTGTTCCGGTTTACATTCAACAGCCCTCTCGAGTGCCCGGCTGATGCCAAGCTCCCGAATGCTGAATTCCGAATCATTGAACAGGCAGGGTCTGATCATGCCGTTTGCAGTCAGCCTGAGCCGGTTGCAATGCAGGCAATCACCCCCATGGCCATTCTCGACAATAGTGAACCGTCCATCGGCCAGGTTCATTTCATGGATAAAACGAACCTCCAGTCCAAATTCGGCGCAGAACTGATTTACAGCCAAGGCATCGGGCTCGCCGGAAGAATTTCTTACTACACAATTGATCTTGATGGGATTGAGGCCTGCTGTTTTCGCTGCGTGAATTCCGCGAATCACACGGTTCACATCCCCGCCGCGCGTCAAGACCGCGAACCGCGAAGGATTAAGGGTGTCGAGGCTGACGTTAATACGGTGCAATCCTGCCTCAGCGAGCGGACCGGCAAATTCTTCCAGGAGGATCCCGTTGGTCGTGAGTCCGAAATCACTGATCCCGTTAATACCGGCGATCTCCCTTACCAGGCCGACAATTCCTTTCCTTACCAAAGGCTCTCCCCCGGTGATCCTGATTTTCGTGATCCCCATGCCAACTGCCACTTTTACCACCTCGATAATCTCCTCGAAACGAAGGATGTCATCATGCTGGAGCAGCGGTACTCCTTCCTCAGGCATGCAATAGATGCACCGGAGATTGCAGCGGTCGGTCACCGATACCCGGAGATAGTTTATCTGCCTGTTAAACCGGTCGAACATTTACGGGATCCCCTTTTTTAATAAAATTCACGCCGCGTTCCACGATCATGATTCCGTCGGCCATCGTATAGGAGTGAATATGGGCTGATCCGTGGTATTCAACCGGTGAAACCGTGCCGCCGGTTATTTTGACAGGTACCATGGCTTTTCTTTCGGCCCTCCTCCTTGTGTAGTCAGCTGAAACAGGCATGATCAACTCAAGTGGTTGCCACTGATGACCCATCAACCGATAAAGAAATGGCTTTACCAGCATCTCAAATATAACAAAGGAAGAGACCGGATTCCCGGGAAGACCGAAAAACCAGCGATCATCACGGTGACCGAAAACGGTCGGTTTCCCAGGCTGGACAGCCAGGCTCCTGAATTTCAGTTTAAAGCCGGCTTCCGTCATTACCTGTGGAACATAGTCGTAGTCACCCATCGAAACGCCACCAGTCAGCAGTACTACCCGGTTATTTTGACAGGCATTTTCGATTTTATCCCGGAGTGCAGTGGCAGTGTCTTTGGCAATACCGTGATAATTGGCCCGGATACCCATTGCCATCAGCTGGGCCATTAGCTGCCAGCTGTTCGAATTCCTGATCTGGCTTAAACCGGGCAAGGTGTCGGGTTCCACCAGTTCATCGCCCGTTGAGATAATTCCGACGGAGGGTTGAACGGAAACCAGCGGAGAGGTAATACCAACTGTAGCGAGAGAGGCGATCCCTGCAGGATCCAATAAGGTTCCTTTCGTCAGGATTCCGGAGCCTTTTCGGATGTCTTCTGCCCGGTAACAAATATTAGGGGATTTCTGTGTTTTAATGACCCTGATCAGTTCGGGCTCGGTTTCTTCCGTCTCTTCCACCATCACCACGCAATCTGCCCCTTCCGGGATCATGGCCCCGGTCATGATGCGCGAACACTCACCAGTTCCGATGGTTTGTAATGGTACTTTTCCGGCCGGAATGGTTTCAATAACTTTAAGACGATCACCATATTCCGGTGTTGATGGTCCATGACTGAAAGCGCTGTTTTGGGTCAGGTGGCCGGATCCAGAAGAGCCGAAAAGGGAGCCAAGATCAGCCCTGCGGCATGCAAATCCATCTACTGCCGCTTTGTCGAACGGCGGCATGTCAAGATCGGCGGTAATATCTTCCGCCAGGATCCTTCCCAGGGCCGTCATTAGCGGAACACGTTCGGCAACGGCTGTTGGCTGACTGCTCATGACAATCCCGTAAGCTTCTTCGAATGATATCATGATGCAAAAATACGGATTTCCGCAATAGCTCAGATTTTTATAAACCGGACAGCTGTAGCCTTGAACTGGATCCATACAACTCCCCCCTCAACCAGACCCATCCGGTTTAGTGAAGCCTGCGTGATCAAAGCATAGAACAGCGTTCCGGCATCCACACATACTTCAATACCGCGGGGGGTCGGCAGGATCTCGGTGATGGTTCCCCGGAATGAGTTCACGGCGCTTGAACTGACTGGTTCGTTGGCCAACAGGATGTCTTCTCCCCGGATGAGCACAAAACCCTCAGCTTCGTCGTAATCTTCCTGCAGGTGAAGAGTCAATCCCTCCTCGGTGGTTGCTTTCATTCCTTGTGCATCCGATGAGGTTTTTACCCTGAAATAATTCCGGATACCAATAAAATGGGCCACAAAAGAGGTTTTCGGGTGGTGAAAAACCTCTTCGGGACTTCCTTCCTCGACAATAATCCCCTTGTCAACCACCGCGATCCGGGTTCCCAAAGCAAGGGCTTCCTCATAATCGTGAGTTACATGAACGATGGTTTGTCCGCGCTTGTGAATTTCTCTCAATAGCGCCCTGATCTCGGATTTTAGCCGGGTATCAAGGGATGCCAAAGGTTCATCAAGAAGGAGCACCTCAGGTTGTTGTACCAGCGATCGGGCCAATGCCACTCGCTGAAGTTCACCTCCCGAGAGAGTCGCAGGCCTGCGGTCAAGCAGCGCCTCGATACCCATCAGGGAAGCCATTGTGGAAACTTTTTCCCGGATGATGTTTTTTCTGCATTTCCGGCATTTAAGCGGATATGCAATATTGTCAAAAACATTCAAATGCGGAAAAATAGCATGGTCCTGGAAAACGATGCCAACCTTACGTTGCTGGATTTTTTGCAGGGTTATGTCCGCCCCCCGAAAAAGAACCGTTCCTGAGTCGGGCTGCACCAGACCTGCGATGGTTTCGAGGATCAGCGATTTCCCCGCGCCAGACTCGCCAAGTAGAATGAAATAATCGTTCTCCTTTATGGAAATGGAGACCTCTTGCAGTTGAAATCCCTGGTATTTTTTGTTGATCCGGTGCAGTTCAATTTGCATCATTCCGCTTTATTTTTCACGTTTACCGACGACCTTCATCCTTCTCCTTTGACATCCTTCGCAAAAAAATGAAAAGAGTCAGGGAGATCAGGATAAAAAGGACCGATACGGGCCTTGCATATTTTAACCCGAAAGCCCCGAACCTTTCATAGATCAATACAGGGGTGACCATCGGATGGTAGGCTACGACAATCACGGCCCCGAATTCGCTCATTCCCCGGGCAAACATCATGATAAGGCCTGAAACAATGTTCCTCCACGCAAGTGGAAGTGTAATGGTAAAGAAGACCCTTGCAGGGGAAGCGCCAAGTGTTAATGCGGCTTTCTCAAGCCGTTCGGGGACACCCGCGAAACCATCGCGGGCGGCATTGATCAGGTAAGGGATGCTGACGAAGGCCATAGCAATGGCGATTCCAGCCGGATTTCCCACGAAATTCAGCCCCACCATTGATCCGGCCTTGCCAAGTAACGAATCCCGCGAAACAAAACCAAGCAGGGCAATACCGGCAGCAGAATGCGGGATCACGACAGGCAGATCGATGATTCCGGTGACCAGTTTTTTCATTGGGAATTGTCTGCGGGCAAGCAGCCAGGCTAGCGGTATCGCCGCAAAGGCAAAAACAATGGTCCCCGATACGGAGGTGATAACGGTCAGCCAGATGCTGCTGGTTACTTCCTCCTCCCCGGCAGTATGAAATATTTGCTGAGGAGTGGTACTAAGAAAAAGCCCGGCCAGCGGTGCAATAATGAACAGGAGGACTAAACCTCCAAGGAACGTGAATATCAGTTGCAGTGTTGAGAATTTCGTCATAGCTTATGTCGCAAATGAACAACTGTTCCTGCCACTCCCGGTTTCAAGCCGGCAATCATTTTTCTATCCGGTCGATGCGGATCTCCGCAAGGGCCTTGACCGCACGGTCGGAGAAGAAGTCGCAAGAAGGGAAAATTCTGAATTTACCTCCGTCTTGTTCTTCCGGGCATGGTACGATCAGTATCTCAGCCTGATCGTTACGATTGACGATTTCACTCAGCGAGTATACCGAACGGTATCCGTCAATACCCACAATGACCACCAGGCCCTGTTTCAGAGCGGCTCCGTCAATTCTGGTCTTGCTTCGCAGGTACTCCTTTAGGTAGATCCCTGAAAACGGCTGGGTGCTGTGGATCCCCCTGCCTTTGCCATAAAAGATGGTATGAAGGGTTTGAGTTTGATACTCTGCAGGGATAGACCCTATTTTTTCAATTTGTTTATCCCCTTCAAGAAAATCAAATTTCTCTGATACCAGGGGCGACAGTTCCCGTTTAATGGTATAGGCTCTTTTATAGGAATGAACCGTGATCCTGACCGGGCTGGATATATTCCTTTCCGTGATCAGATCGTTGACAACCACCAGCTTGCTTTCAGCCGGCAACGGCCAGAGATCTTTGGTCTTGCTGGGAACAATCCTCATCACATGACTGGCAATGATGGAGTTATGAAGGAAGTTTGGATAGTAAATTTCTCCCCAGGTCAGAACTACTTTTTCGCCTTTATCATTCTCAATGGTTACATAGACATCGATGATGGGCTTAAACTCTGCGGCGTTATTTTTTTTCAGAATTCTGTCATTGAGAATGTCAAAAAGAGAATATCCGTCATAGCGGTATGCGCCGATAAAACGATTTGCCGTATCACCCGCTAAGAGTGCTTCTTTGACAATGACCGTTCGACGCGGGAGTTTGGAAAAATCAACTTTTCCCGGATTTTCAACCTCCCCTTCGATGTACAAATCTTTCATCGGTAGTTGGTAAACCGGCTCATTGTCATAGAAATTGTTGTTCCGGTCCGATTTGTCGGGAACGAATCCCGCATCGATTTTCAGATTTTCGCTTTTGTTCACTACCACAGGTTTTTGTTGGCCAAAGGCGGTCTGTAAAATTAAGGTGAATAAAATTAATGCAGTCAGGTTTCTCATCATGATCTTTTTTTGGGGGTTGATTTAAAATTTTACGGTCAGTTCGGCGGTGATCATCCTGCCCGGACTTTGCTGAAGCCGGTCGTCAATATAGATCACATCGAACAAATTATCTACATTTAAGGCAACTGTGAGATGGTTAAAGAAAGTATGCCAGCATCGAAGTCCTACTGTTTGATAGGCGGGATATTTTGCAGTTTCGAGGTATGGATCCACCTCATTTTCATCGTTGATCCATCGGGTTCCGATGAATTTCCACAACAGGTTGACATTTATATATTTATTGGTGAATTTCAGATTGGCTGCCGCTTTATGGGCCGGAACATCGGTAAGAAAATTTCCGTTCAAATCTTTGTCGACAGCCGTGTCGTAAGGTGTGAATTGGCTGATCACCGAATGGTTGAAGGTATAGTTAGCTGAAAGATCAAGCCATTTTAACAGGGAGATATCTGCTTCGATCTCAAATCCGGCGATATCGACCCTGCTGATGTTTTGTTTCATGAATACCGGAGCCAGTTTGTAGCCCATATTCACCGAGTCACCCGTACTAACATAATACATGAAGTTACGTCCTACCGAATAATAGATACTGGGAGCCAGGTGGATTTTATCAAATAACGACAAGTCCGCACCGATCTCAATGTTATCTAAGATCTCCGGTTGCAGTCCCGGATTGGCCACTTTGAAACCGTTCCTCATTTTACCGGTCCGGCATAGATCGTCCAGGTTAGGAGCCCTGAATCCCCTTCCAAAAGTCAGGTAAATCCGGCTTTGAGGTGAAAAACGGTACTGGAGTGATAGTTTGGGATCGGCTTGGAACCAGGTTTTCTGAGGAAACAAACTGTCCTGGTAGTCAACCAGGTACTGGATGGCGTAGGAGGGATCATCGATCCTGAAGCTGCCGTCGTGGAAAATTGCACCGTTCAGTCTCAATCCCGGAATGATCGTCAGTTTTTCTTTAAAAAGAGCGATCTCATCCTGGACAAAAGCGGCGAAGGTATTCATCTTCCCTTTATTGGAAATGACATCGGTGGAAGTGTAATAAATATCCTGACCATCCACGCTGCCACCCTGGTACTCTAATCCGGCAGTGAAATTCTGGATTCTGCCTGCCGGGAATTTCATCTGCCATCGTGCACCCTGATCGATCCGGTCTGACAGGACCAGGTAGAGGGTGTATTCTCCCTCGTTCATAGCTTCATTGAGCCGTTCGAAATGCTCATTCTGATTCCAGACTAAGAGGTCCCAGCGAATGTTGCCGGTACCACCCCGGTACCTGCCGGTGATCTGCCAGGTCTTATGACGCTCATAGGCCCCGTCAACCTCGTAAACCTGAACACCACGACCCCTTTTGTCATTGAAAAAATTGGTACTGACTTCAACCTGATTCAGTGAATCAAAACGATAGCCGATCTTTCCTCCGATATTGATTTCCCGGAAAAAATTATTGACATAAAAAGTATCCGATTTCTCTAAGTATTCAGGAATTTCAGCGTTATAACCATCGCTACGACGATAAAAACCCTGAAGTCCATAAAAGAACTGCTGACGCCTGCTGCCGGCCGGAATTCTCCCGGCAACCTGATACCGGATGCCCGCCGTGTTAAAGGTACCATAATCAAGGGTAGCTGTTCCAGAAATCTTTGTAACGGGATTACGGGTGATAATGTTGATTACGCCGCCCATCGCATTGCTGCCGTATTTTGCATTTCCCGGGCCTTTGCTGACCTCGATCCGGTCAACGTTATCACGGTTGATGAGATTCCAGTTTACGGATCCTTGATCGGCCTTGTTTAATGGCACATCATCGAGCAGTACGAGTGTTCTTCCCTGATCCGAACCACTCAGACCACGCATCGATACTACAGTGTTATTGCTGAAACTGCCCATGGTGGACGAAAGATTGACCCCCGGAAGGTAATCCAGTACGGCAGTAATATTTTGCCCCGGCGTGTTGCTGATGTTGGCGGCCGAAATGATCTCCATCCTTACCGGGACCTTCATTGTGGCCTGCTGGAACCGGTTGTCGGTGATCTCAACTTCGGCAGCTTCCATGATCTTGGGGATCATTCTGATGTTTAACGCAACCTGCTGAATGTTTTTCGGTTGCACAACCCTGGTCTCGGTAAAATATCCTACAAAAGATATGGTCAAACGGATCTTGCCTTCAGGAAGACCGGTTAACACAAAATTCCCTTCAGCATCCGTAAAGACTCCCTTTTCCGATTCCCTGATCAGGATATGGGCGCCGGAAAGTGGCTTGCGTGTAAGTGAGTCGGTGATGATTCCCTTAATGGTCCTACCCGGTTGTGCCTGGCAAATAGTAAAAAGAGCCGGCAGAAGCAGGATAGATATCAGGAATCCGCTCCTTCTGCCGGGTCCTTTCATGTTTGTTAGAAATGTTAAGAAAGATAACAGGAAGGTCACAATCTTCGTTATCCTATTCAACAACAAAACGTGTAACGACCTCGTTGTCATCGCCTTTTACCCTGGCTTTCAAGAAATAGGTGCCCGACGCGACTCCGGGAATTGACACCTTCATGCTTGTTCCCGCTGCCGTTACGTTCTGAATAACTTTCCCTCCTGCATCGATGATGGTGATGTGTGTAAGCGGTTTCGTTGAATTGAGGGTAAACGATCCCTCGTTGGGATTCGGGGATACCAGGAGTTTGGTGTTGTAAATGATTTCCTCATTTCCTGAAGGAGCAGTGGCAGTAACCAGGATATCATCGATCATCGAAACACCGGTACTTGCAACTGTCCCGCCATTGATATCGTCGTTTGAACTCATAATCCAACGGATATAAATGGAGCTTGATCCCGGATTGGTAATCGGAACAGGCAGTTCACTGATAACACCCGTGGTCCAGTCACCGGCAACCGTAATCTCACCGTTGGGAACATCTTCGTAGGAAGTACTGCTTAGTCTCCATTGGAGTTTAAAATCTTTTGGTCCGCCTAAGGTTGGATCGCTTTTCTGTTTTGATGAGACCTTGAAGTTACTGTATCCGTTAGCTTTAAATTTGGCTGACCAGAATTTCGATTCCGAACCATTGTCCCAGTTGGGAGTAGCGGCGGCAAAGGTGGTTGGTCCGTCGGCAAAGAAGATGGTGTTGATAGTCGAATCGCTGGTTGGACTAAGAATCATCTGAAACCGGATGTCATACGATTTGTTTTGGTTGGTTCCGAGGTTTGCATTCAGACTGTCGGGGCCGGAATTGACAGGAAATGTCCACCCGGTGAGGGTATCCTGTGCAAACACCACTCCTGATAACAGGAGCACAAAGATCATAAGTAAAGTTTTTTTCATAATGTAAAGGTTTTAAAGTTTATTAAAATGTTTGATTTGTAATGGCAATAATGACCGGTTAAACAGTGTGAACGTGGTTATTGCTGTATTTTCATGGAGAAGGTTATTTTACCTGCCGGATCGTGATCGGTTGATACAACCTTGATGAGTCCCTTTTTCCCGGCTGCAGTAATGAACGGAATAACATCACCCGGGGATGCCCATTTGAATTTTCGTTTTCCCCAGACATCATCATAAGAGAGAATCAGGAGACTGTCGTTATGGCAGGCGTCGAATGCTTCAGGCGGTACAGGGTCGGTGTCGACGCTTACATCCCACTTTGTATATCTTTTGGTTGTCCAGTTTGCAATATCCGGATAATACTCCGTGATCCCACCGCCTTGCTCTCCGGGTGATGAAAAAGTGGGAGAGGGGAGTTCGTCATCGACATAAAAATAGGTTGCAATGTCGATGGAATCGGGATACATCGCCGCGGTATCTTTTTTGAATACCCTTCCGGTGCTTGCATTACAGAAGGGTCCGAATTCTGTGTTGTTCTGATAACCCATCGTGATGCTGTTAATTTCATAAATACCGCCCCATGCGCTATTCGGATCTTTGTAGATGGTCATTGCCGTGGTTGCAAATTGGCGGTTGCGATCCATTACCTGGAAGGTCCATCGTGCTTCAGCCTCGACACTTTGGAAAAAGGTTTCGTTGACTATAAAGCCTGTCGAGTTGAGTCCCGAATCCAGCATGACTTTCGATGTTCCGTCGGGCATAATCTTCTTAATGACCAAATTCGTGATGTTGGCATCTTTCCCAGAGGCTGAGATCCCGAAATAGAGCCGGCTGCCTACCGGAATTACCGATTTATCAGCCGTATAACCTTGTCCGGTATTCAGGGTGATCACCGGAGGTGAAGGATTCTCGTCTTTCTTGCATGATACAACGGCAAGAAGCAGGATCATGATAATAAGCTTGAATTGTGTTTTTTTCATAGCAGGTGGTTTGATTTCCTGGTGGATATAGATTGAATTCGCCGGATTTTCGTTAGGTTTTTCTGTGCATGTCGCATGTTGGTTTCGCTCCTTTCAGGGTTATGGCCTAAATTGAATCAGGGTCTGGCAAAGGGTTTTAACGCGTCGGGAATGTTACCGTAGTTGCTGTTTTGTTGTGGTATAACGGTGGGCTGGCCATGTTTTTCCATGATTTTCATCCCTTTATCCGGTGAAAGCATGAATTTTAAAAATTCGATGGCTGCGGTTTTATTGGGTGCGGCCGAAAGCATCGTGATTCCGTAAATCATGGGCTCGCCCCTCATGGTCTCTTTCAAACCCGGGGATTTTCCGTTTATCACAACACTTGTCGAGCGGTAAAGATTCACAAATGCCGGATTTCGGAGGTTTATTTCATCAGGCAGCTCAAGGTATCTGAGATGGTGTTGGATAGCTACCGATTTGTAAAGGAAAACGTAATCCAGTGCGTTTGATTCGAGTAATGCTACGAGATCGACCTCTTTGGGACGCATGTAATTTCTGTCCTTTACCGTTAGTTTGGAAGTCAATCCTGGCTTTTTATAGAATTTTTCAGCCAATTGCATCGTCATTACAGATCGGTAACCACACGGATCCGCGTTAGGATCGGACCTGCCGTAAGCAACATCCTTCCGGAGCAGAATCTCATACCAGTTGTTCCGGTTGATTTGATTAGCATAGCGGGATTTGTCATTAAAGACGATGGCCATCTCGTTGGATACGAATTTAATATTCCAATCGGCGTACTTTGGGATGAGCATCTTATCAATCACCTGGTAATCGGAGGAAGCCAAAATGTCGCATTGTTTGCCCAGGTCGGTGATTTTTCGCGTGCATTCAACACTTCCGGCTGGTTCAAGGAGAACCGTAACTCCGGGATGAAGTTTTTTAAATTCAGCCGCTAACTCTTTCATTGGCAGCGACAGACTTCCTGCATGGAATATGATCAGGTTGCCCTGAACCACCGGCCTTGGATTTTGTGCGGGGAGTTGCGTTGAAATGCTGAAAAAAACAGCAATAAACACAATATATATTCTCATGACCGGAACCATGCCCTTAACCCTTCAAATCTTCAATGAATTTTTCAAATCCTACCTGGATCTGGTTGTCGATGTTCTGATGGAAGGTGTCGAAAGCCTTGACCAGTTTTCTTCCTTCCGGTGTCAGCATCGTCCGTCCCCCTTCGCTTCCTCCCCGGTGCTTTTCCAACAGGGGGAATCCAAAGAACTTCTCTATCTTTCTCAGATTTCCCCAGGTACGCCGGTAGGTATATCCCAAGGCATCACAGGCTCCCTTGATAGAACCTTTCTCTTCGATCAGTTTCAGCATTTTCCATTTGCCGTCACCAAGAATGCCCTCCTCTTTTTTATCGGCCATCCAGATTTTATAGTGTAACTGGATGTTCGAAAGCTTGTTTTCAAATTTCTCCGACATGAAGGAATCAATTGTTTAGTGTATGTAAAAACCCAATATCGATCTGCAAAAATACAGTTTTTACGTTATGCACAAAACAGCTATTCGGAGGTGGTAAAATAAATCATAAAGAAATTAGAGTTAATCTAAATAAATATTAATTTTGCGTCGTAAATTGTAAAGCGATATGTCAAATTTTGCATAACGCTATCTTATCAATAACTTTGCAAGAAAAATGATATGAACAACGCAATATTTAATCTGGAAAGACCGGCTAATGAGCATACGCTGAATTATGCACCGGGATGTAAAGAACGCAAAGCCCTGAATGCTGAACTGGACCGACTCAGCCAATCGATACAGGAGATACCCTTAATCATTGGTGGGAGGGAGGTAAGGACCGGAAAGACGGGGAATGTAGTGATGCCGCATGACCATGGCCATGTTCTGGCAACTTACCATATGGCGGGAGAGAAGGAGGTTCAGATGGCCATCTCGGCTGCATTAAAGGCCCATCGCGAATGGGAATCCGTTTCGTGGGTCGAACGCGCTTCGATGACACTGAAGGCGGCCGAACTCATCTCAAAAAAGTACCGGCCGCTGGTTAATGCGGCAACCATGCTGGGACAAGGAAAGAACGCCTACCAGGCGGAGATCGATGCCGCGTGTGAGACTATCGACTTTCTGAATTTTAATGCCTATTTCATCTCAGAAATTTATAAAGAACAGCCGCACTCACAGCCGGGGATCATCAACCGGATTGAGTACCGGCCGCTCGAAGGGTTCATTCTTACAGTGACTCCGTTCAATTTTACCGCGATTGCTTCCAATCTAAATATGGCCCCGGTGCTGATGGGGAACACTGTCGTGTGGAAACCCGCCTCTACCTCGTTACTTTCAAACTATTTCCTGATGAAGATATTCCAGGAAGCCGGATTGCCGGATGGCGTCATCAACTTCCTGCCCGGCCCGGGATCCGTAATTGGTAAAACTGCCTTGCAGCACCGGGAAATGACTGGAATTCATTTTACAGGATCCAATGCCACATTTAACAACCTCTGGCAGATGAGCGCCGGTAATATGGCCAATTACAAGTCTTATCCCCGTATCGTAGGTGAAACGGGGGGAAAGGATTTTATCTTTGTTCATCCTTCAGCCGATCCCCAGGAAGTTGCGGTTGCCATTGTCCGGGGCGCCTTCGAATACCAGGGACAGAAATGTTCAGCCGCATCCCGGGGATACATTCCCGAATCGATGTGGGACGATATTAAATCAAGGATCGGAGAGATGATAAGCCGGATTACGGTTGGAGATGTCCGTGAATTTAGCCATTTTATGAATGCGGTTATTGATGAAGCATCCTTTGATAACATAATGGGCTATATTGACTATGCCAAAAAATCAAACGATGCACGTGTGATTTTTGGCGGAAGCGGGGATAAGTCAAAAGGCTATTTCATTCAGCCGACGGTTATTCATACCACAAATCCTCATTTCAAGACCATGGAGGAGGAGATCTTCGGACCGGTAATGACGATCTACACATACAAGGATAAGGACTTTGAAGATACCCTTCACCTGTGCGATCAGACTTCACCTTATGGTTTGACCGGGTCGGTCTTTTCTAAAGACCGTGCGGCTATAAACGCCGCTTGCCGTATTCTTCGATATGCGGCCGGGAATTTCTATTTTAACGACAAACCCACCGGGGCGGTTGTTGGACAGCAGCCTTTTGGCGGGGCAAGGGGGTCAGGCACAAACGATAAATCGGGAAGTCATCTTAACCTCCTGAGATGGACCAATCCCAGGACGATCAAGGAAACCCTGCTTCCGCCAACCGAATTCACCTATCCCTTCATGAAGGAGGACCACTGCCATTAACCGATCCTGTTGTTGAGCCTTTTTTCAGAAGTGAATTCAGGGTTTGACCTGTGGTTACGATTTATTAATTACTGGAGCGGAGCTACTACTTCGATAAGTTCAGGGAGATCCATTCCCAATGCCTTCAGGTGTTCGATCTTCGGAACCCCGTTCCTGGTCCAGCCGCGACGTTCATACACGGCATCGAGAAGTTGTTCGTAGCGGTTTTCGCGATACTGGCGCAACGTCTTCATCTTCTCTTCGGTTGATTTTCCAGCCGGATCGTACCCTACCTGTTCGATAAGTTGTTTATCGTAACGTTCGGCTCTTGATTCATACTCTTCTTTCGTTACAGGACCACAGGCCCGATAGGGTTGGGCATCATGTTTACGCAAGCCATATCCCCTTCGGATGTTAAAGATCCGTTGAAAATTATATACTCTTTCCGATTGCCTGATAATGTTCTGTTTGTCAATATTGGCGCCGGTAACAGCATTGAATATGGTCACATAATTATCAACATGTTCGGGAACTTTTGCAGGTTCTGAGGTTTGGGCATTATCTTCGGGTTCGACATCATTCCACGGCAACTTGCAGAATCCGGCTAAGCCGAACCAGGTGCGGAACATCGGGAAATAATGAAGGGCTTCAGCCTTTTTTTCAAAGGTCGGGATCTGGTTATTGACCATATCCATAAAGATAAGCCAGGCTTCATCATGCTGCGGACCCTTGTTGGTCATGGCATATCCACCCTGCTGCGCCAGCGATTCTTTCGAAACATACTGGGAGTATTCCAAACCTTTATTTTCCATGCCGATGTCCTGCATGAATGACAACTCGCCCCATCCGTTTTCAGCAAAGATTTGTTTCATCTTCCTGACACCCTTACCTGCAATCAAGCCAAATCCTTCACCGCGTGAAACCTGGTGCAGGAGTTCCATGGCAGCGTCGGCATTACCGAAATTAAGTTTTAACCCACCAGTACGCTCTTCATTCAGAATTCCGTTTTCGAAGCATTCCATCACAAATCCGAGAATTGTGCCCCAACTGATGGTACAGATTCCATAGGTGTCGCAGTAAAAATTGGCCTCGATGGTAAAATCGGGATTAAAAATACCGGCTATGGATCCCAACGAGGAGGTGGTTTCATACTCGGGGCCGTCGACAATGACTTTATCTCCCCGGTACGGACCGGTGCGAAGCTCATAATTGTCAACCCCTTTCGCACATGCCATGTTGCAACCGACCCAGCATCCGTCGGGTACGTTTTGGGTGAAATAGGATTTCCAGACATCCCCCCGGATCTTGTAAGCATCGGGATGACTTCCAAACTTGAAATTATGCACCGGAAGGAGGTCGTAATCATTCATAATATGCGTAAGATGAGCTGTTCCTTTTGATCTCATCTCACATTGCTTATCGTCGAGCTCCCGCATTTCCTTGTTAAAACGACGTCCGCGCTCCTGGATGGCTTCAAGGTTTACGACGTTATTCCGGTTCCCTCCGATGGTCTTCACATGTGCAACGACTGCTTTAACCTTTTTATCACGAAGCACGGTGCCAATTCCACCACGGCCTGCCTGCTTCAGCCTGACCTTCTTTCGCTTGATATCATAGAAACTGAAATTCAGCATTCCGATCAGCGAATGTTCGGCCGCGGTACCTGCCGATACGACAGCAACGTTGTATTTATCCTTCTCATTTCCGGGAACGGCAAAAACATCGTGCAGTTGCTCTGCCAAAACATGACTGTCGGAAGGAAGGTCGCCGGCTTCATAGATCTCAATGATCTCCCGCTCTTCCTCAAAAAGAATGAGGATCTCCCGGTCGGATTTTCCCTGGATTTCGATGGCATCGAAACCGCAAAATTTGAGAAAAGGCCCAAAAAAACCGCCCACATTCGAATCAATGATAATATCGGTCTCGGGGCTGATGGTACAACAAATGACTTTTCCGCTTCCTGAATACTGGGTAATTCCACAGCACGGCCCACCGGAGATGACAATTTCATTATCCGGATCATCCCACTTAGTGTCGGGCCTGGTGGCATCCCATAACAACCGCAGATCAAATCCTTTTCCGCCGATGAACTTTTCCTTCATCTCCTCCGAAACTACCTTTTCCCGGATTACACGATCCCCGACATTGATGTAAATGCTTCTGTTGTTATACCCTTTATCAATGGGAGCCCACTTGTAGGAGTACTGTGCTAGTAAAGTATGGCTCTTTTTAAAATCTTCGAATGTCATGATTTCTGGTTTTTTATGAAAATATATTCCTCAACCTGAATATGTTGTATGAAAGTCCGGTGGAGCGTATCCGGAATACGTAACAAAAATAGGAAAAAAAAAGACGCAAATGGCCGTAGATCAAAAAGTTCGATTAGTTTTTTTGTGCATATCGGAAGAATCACCGAGGGGTTTTCGGCTACAGCGTCAAGAAAAGTTTTTAAAGATCAGTGACCGGATGGTTTTTGGGGAGGAGAAATATGTTCATCCCCTGGGTCATTGGATAATTTATCAACATTAATCCGCTACGATCTTCCCAGATTCTCCTCTTCGGGGTACGATATTTCGTGCCAACTGTAGAGTCCCTGCATCAGCCGGTCGCGTTTTTCCGTGGCAGAGAGTTTTTCGTAAGCTTCCCTCGCTTCCCGTGCTTTCCGACGTTTTTCTTCCTCGATGGCATAAATGTTGGCAGTATATTTCTCTTCGACGCATTTCTGAAGGAAATCCCGCGCTACGGTTGGAAACAGTTCCAGCAGCAATTCCTCTTTTTCGTTGTCGGCAAGTTTCATGTCGCCGTATTCCTCAAAGACCGTGTTTTCTTGTTTTTTATAGTTTTTAGTGTCATAGGGCGTTTCTTCTCTGATCCCGGTCAGTTGCTCGCGGAAATCGGGATCGATCGGGATGGGAGTCTTTCCATAAATTCCCTTTACCAGGTTGACAAACTGAATCGACTTGGTCGTGAAGAAGGGTAAATCCTTATTTTCATCGATCACACAGTTAACAGCCTGGACTCCGACAATCTGACTTGTAGGAGTGACCAGCGGTGGACAGCCCGATTTAATGCGTACAAGGGGCACCAGCTCGAGCACGCGGGGTAGCAGTTGATCAAGTTTGATCTGTTTCAATTGCGCAAGCATGTTGGTATACATGCCACCCGGAATTTCAGCTCTTTTTACTGCCTCATCCGGTTCCGGGAATGCAAAGTGTTTCTCGATAGCAAGACAGGTTTCAAGCAATTCATCTTCACGGTCATGTTTTGCCAAATAGATGGCCTTGACAAATAATTTATTGATATCCTTTGGCAGCTTTTCGGTTGTAACATCAAATTCAACCGGAAGCTCTTTGCAGGTGTCGAATTGTTTCAGCTCTTTACGGATCTCGCGAAGTTCTTTGTTAATGGAGTTGACGGCAGAAATATTTACTCCGGTGTCAACGCCGAGTTTTTCACAGAAAATATGGATCAGTTCGTAGGCTGGAGCGGCCGGACCTCCCGCAAAATTCCAGATATTCGTATCGACGATATCAACACCGTTGACAATGGCCGTTAGAACCGAAGCCAGCCCGAATCCAGGGGTGCAATGGGTATGAAAATCGATGGGGACCCTTACCTCTTCTTTTAACCTGTGGATCAGCTTGCCGGTTTTTGAGGGTGATATTAACCCGGCCATATCTTTAATGGATATCATATCGGCTCCAAGAGCCTCTAACTGTCTTGCTTTTTCAACGAAGTAATCAATCGTGAAAATATCATGCGGAAGCGCTTTAAAATGAATCCACGAACGAAACTTTTGCTTTGTCGAGAATTTGGGATCAACGGTGTAACTGATGGCACAGTCAGCCAAGCCGCCGTTTTGCTTCACATATTTGATGGTCGATTTCATGTTATCGACATCATTCAGCGCATCAAAGATCCGCATGATCCCGATACCACTTTTAATTGCATTGCGGTTGAATCCTTCGATCACCTCTTCGGGATAAGGATTGTACCCAAAAAGATTTCTTCCTCTCGACAAAGCGGTCAATTTTGAACTATCTCCGATCGACTCTTTGATCTTTTCGAGCCGTACCCAAGGATTTTCGGATAAATAACGCATGATAGAGTCAGGGACGGCACCACCCCAGACCTCCATGGCATAAAATCCGGCCTCCTTGTAATAGGGCAAAACCCGGTCAACCTGCTCCTGAGTCATACGGGTTGCGAACAACGATTGCTGGCCATCACGTAATGTGAGATCTCTGATCAACAGTTTTCTTCTCGCCATATCCTAATTGTTTTATTCCTGATACTCAAAATTTACAATGAAACATCAACCTATTAAACCAAAATCAAAAGACAATCGTAAATTGCAAAACATGTTCAATCGTAAATAGTAAGTTTTTCCCAGACATACTAAACTTAAACAGACTTTTGTTGTTAATAAAATAACAGATTGCAAATTTAATGAATTGAATGATTTGAAATTTGCTAATTTTGTAAATATGGGAAAATACTTTTGAATGAACCGGAACTCTCTTATCTGCTTTCTCAGGATGGATTCCGGTTGCCGGGATGATTCAGACCATTTCACCAGTTAATTTGTTTATTTTATGACTGCCGGAGAGATAACAGAAAAACTGCGATCCAAGAAGGTAGCAATTGCCGGTTGTGGGGGATTAGGGTCAAATTGTGCCGTTGCTTTGGCAAGAGTAGGAGTGGGTTCCTTGCTGCTGGTCGATTTTGATGTGGTCACAGCGGGCAATCTAAACCGCCAGTACTATTTTCTCGATCAGGTCGGATTGAGTAAAGTAGCAGCGCTCAAAGAAAACATCCGGAAGATCAATCCCACACTGAAAATAATTGTCAAAGATTGTAAACTCGATCAAAGTAATATACCCACACTTTTCGCGGGGTATGATGTGGTGGTCGAAGCATTCGACCAGGCAGACCAGAAGATGATGTTAATTGAAACCATGCTGGAACATCTTCCCACTACCCCGCTGGTGACCGGAAACGGAATGGCAGGGTGGGGACGGACAGAAGGTATCGGGTATCAGAGATTTGATAATTTGTATATTTGTGGCGACGGAGTCTCAGAAATAGGGCCGGAGATGCCTCCGCTGGCTCCCAGAGTTGGTATCGTAGCTCACATGCAGGCCAATACCGTTCTGGAGATCCTGTTAAGTGCCTGAATTCTTTTCACGAATAAACCAAAGGATGGTCATCACACTGAACAACTGTACCGAACATATCGAAGCCAGTGAACTTATGGTAACGGATTTGCTGAAGATCAAGAATTTTACGTTCAAAATGCTGGTTGTTAAGATCAACGGTGTGTTGGTGAAAAGGTCTGAATATGAAAAGACTCCGATCCATGAGGGTGACGATGTGATGGTGCTTCATCTGATCTCCGGCGGTTGAACCGGTGATACTTTTCTTTTTTTGCGTAATCCAACAATCTCCTATGCTGACGGTATTTATTCTCTACCTAGCCCTGACTGTACTAATAGCCTGGTGGTATTCACGTGGTGAAAAAACAAATTCCACTTTTGTTTTAGGTCAAAAAAAATTCGGCGGTCCTGCGTTGGCGCTTTCCGAGAGGGCTACCGGAGAATCGGCATGGCTTCTGCTTGGACTTACAGGGCATGCCTATTCCGAAGGAATTGCTGCTGTTTGGGTGGCCTTAGGCTGTGTGTTGGGAATTATCTTCATCTGGATGGTAATGGCCGGCCGGCTGCAACGCAAGACCGATCAGACCGGAGCGCTCACCGTATCCGGGTTGCTTGGGAAAAGTTTTCCGGGCGCTGAACGGAACATCAGTCTCCTATCAGCTTTTATAATTGTATTCTTCTTCGTATTTTATATTGCAGCGCAGTTCAGTGGCTCGGGAAAAGTTTTGCATAAAACTTTCAACCTCGACCCGATCTGGGGTATCCTGATCGGATCGGTTATCGTTACTTTTTACTGTATGATGGGCGGTTTCGTTGCTGTTGTTGTTACCGATGTTTTTCAGTCTTTACTGATGATCTTTACCCTGGTTGTCTTTCCCTTTATCGCCCTGATGGTTGCAGCTTCAAACAACCTCCCGCTTTTTCATGCCATTGAACAGGCAGGTCCTACCTATCTTTCGCTGACGGCAGGGAAAAGCGGCAGTACCGCATTCCTCTTCATTCTCAGCGGATTGAGTTGGGCTCTGGGTTACAGCGGGCAACCCCAGTTACTTACACGGATGATGGCCATCAGAAATCAGCGTGATGTGAAACCGGCCCGTGTAGTTGCAATTTTCTGGACCTTGCTCGCATACGCAGGGGCTATTTTGATCGGACTCTTCGGGATTGGTTTTGTCCAGAACGGATACCTTGGTGCCGAGTCGGCCCGACTTGCCGGAGATGCTGAAAAGATCCTTCCGGTGATGGTGGTCATGTTTGTGAATCCGATTTTAGCCGGAGTCCTGTTATCCGGTGTCATTTCTGCAATGATGTCAACCGCATCATCAGAATTGACGGTCTCTTCGGCCTCCATCACGGAGGATATCCTGGGCAGGATATTCAGGAGGGCGATTTCCGATAAAAACAAATTACGCATGAACCAACTCATGACATTGGCCGTCGGAGTAATTGCCATCATCCTTGCCCTGACTTTGACTGAGACTGTTTACGGACTTGTTTCCTACGCCTGGTCCGGGATTGGATCGTCCTTTGGGCCGGCTTTATTGCTGCTCCTTTTTTGGAAGAAATTTTCTCGCGCCGGTGTCTATGCATCCCTGATCACCGGGACAACTTCGACCGTCGTGTGGAAATACTTTTTTGAATCCTCCACGGGAGTATCGGAACGCCTGGTAAGTTTTATTGCTGCCGGTGCAATGGCGTTGCTTTTTTCAGTATTATTTCCCGAGAAAGTACAGAAAATCAGATAGCTTCAGCCACCACAAAATTGCTGCCCCCGATAAAAACAAGATCATTCTTGTCGGCATTACCAATTGCGGCAGCAATGGCATCTTTCACCGATGGGTAAGACTTTCCGCGTAATCCCGCGTCTTTTGCTGCTTTCATAAGCACATCCACATTCAATCCCCTGGGAATATTCGGTTTACAGAAATAGTAAATCCCTTTGAGCGGAAGTTGTTCCAGGATGGGTTCCAGCCGCTTGTCGTTGACTAATCCGATGACAAAATGGAGTTGTTTGTGCGGTGTGATCGCAAGTTGTGCTACGACTTCCCTGATCCCGCCTTCATTGTGGCCGGTATCGCAGATTACCAGCGGATCCTGTCCAAGCACCTGCCACCGGCCTGCAAAACCGGTATTCAGGATCACATTTCGTAATCCATCGCGGATAACAGTCTGACTCAGCGAATAACCGCTCTTATCGAGCATACTGCAGGCTCCCAAAACGGTGACCAGATTCTTCTTTTGGTACAATCCGGGTAAGGGCAGAACCACCTTTTCCAGAAATGGCTTGCCTTTCATCTGAACGTCGAAGGTTCTTTTTTTAGCGGTGTCGTGATACGATACACCGGAAACTGCCGAAAACAGCTGATCGGCAAAAAGAATTTCAGAACCTGAAGAGGATGCTTTTTCATTAAATATTTTCTTCGTCTCTTTCTGGGTTTCACCGATCACCACCGGGATCCCTGGTTTAATGATCCCAGCTTTTTCGACGGCAATTTTGTTCAGGGTATTGCCAAGATATTGCATGTGGTCAAGGCTGACATTGGTAATAACCGAAAGTTCCGGAGTTATGACATTAGTAGAATCCAGCCGGCCGCCTAACCCTACCTCAATCACGGCGATATCGACCTGCTGGTCCCGGAAATAATTAAAGGCCATTCCTACGGTCAGTTCAAAAAAGGAGGGCTGAAATTTTTCGAACTGTTCCCGATACTTTTTTATAAAGGAGGATACATACGACCGGGGAATCATTTTCCCGTTCACTTTGATTCGTTCGCGGAAATCGCGAAGGTGTGGAGAGGTATATAAGCCGGTTCTGTAATCGGCAGTCTGCAGAATGGATGCCAGCATATGCGCAACAGAACCTTTACCATTTGTCCCCGAAATGTGAACCGAGCGGAACGATTTATGGGGATTGTTCAGTATCTTACAAAGCGCGAGGGTGTTATCCAAATTGGCTTTGTAGGCGGATGCCCCGATCCGGTGATACATCGGAAGCTGGGCATACATGTAATCAAGGGTTTTTTTGTAACTCATAATTCTCTCTTTTTCAATCGTTAATAATCTACTAATCTTGTTGTTCTCTGAATGAGTTACACCAAAGATATGATATTGGAATGGAAATGTCAACAGGAATTAAAAAATTCCGCCGCCTGATGAGTCAGTTATAGCTCCGGTGACGCTTTTCAGGCAATTGGATTCGTTACGCCAACGAAGAACCCCGAGGAAGGCAAAAATGAGAGCTTCCTTGAATTCCACGGTTAACCGGTCGGGTATAACCACTTCGGTATCGGCATAATGTGCGATCCGTTCTGTTAAAAACGTATTCAGGGCGCCACCGCCCGTCATCAGCATTCGCCTGATGGAATGCCCGACATGATGGTTATTTGTTTTCTGGATACCGGTCATGCCATCCCGATCAACACAACTTAAGGTTGCATATTCGATAGGTTGATCCTTGACCAGTGCAGGTGCCCCCTGAAAAGATCCTGTATGGGCGCATAGCCTTGTTGCATGTCCAATCTGAATGGCAATATGTTCGCAAAAAGTTGCCAGGAGGTCGCAAACCGGAAGGGTCAGACCGGCAATTAAGGGAGAAACGTTCTGCTCAACCCATTCCTTTCCCAACGATTTTGGAGGTAAAACAGAATAATAAGGTAGGGCATTTAAAGCATTCAGGATTCCCTGGTCGATGGTGCCTTGTCGTGCCATTAATCCGTCTTTATCGTAGTCATATCCTGACCGGGAAGCCAGTTCATTTAAGACTATGTTGGCCGGGCCGGTATCGTAGGCAATCCGTTTTCCTCCTGAATCAAAAGAAATGTTTGCAAACCCTCCAAGGTTAAGGCAGATTTCATAATCGGAGAACAGCAGCCGATCGCCAATCGGAACCAGCGGAGCTCCCTGTCCCCCTAACGCCACATCCAGCGATCTGAAATCACAGATAACCGGGATGCCGGTTTCAGCCCTGATTGCAGGACCATGCCCGATCTGAAGCGTCAGCCTGTCTTCCGGCCGGTGAAATACCGTATGGCCGTGCGAAGCAATAAAATCGGGATGAATGCGATGTTTTTCAATAAAATTCCGGGTCAGACTTCCCAAAAGATGCCCGTAATCCCTGTCAAGTGTAATAAGTTCAATTGCCCGGCCGGTGCCTGCCGAGCCTAACCGATCCCTCCATTGCCGGGTGTATGGAATGGTTTCAGCCTGATGGATCTTTGAAAACCATTTGGAGTCCTGTAACCTGAACTCACAAAAAGCAATGTCTATCCCGTCAAGGCTGGTTCCCGACATTAATCCTATGGCAAAATAGTTCATTTCCGGGATGTTTGATTTTACAATACATCAACAAGGGTTTCCATCTTCATCCCCCTGGAGCCTTTTATCAAAACCGTAGCCTGTTCAATCCGGTGATGCTCGAACCACAGTTTTGCCAGCGCAGCATCAGCGAAAACATGAAAATCGGGATGGGTATTGGTCGAACAAAATCTCCGGCCAACAAGGAAAACTTTTTTGAAGTCCAGATTATCTATAAGTCCAAGAATATGACGGTGTTCCTTGTCAGATTCAGCTCCCAGTTCAAGCATATCACCTAAAATGACGATCTTCGCTGGGTAGTTCGTTTCGGCAAAAGATACCAATGCCGCTTCCATACTGCTGGGATTTGCATTATAGGCATCCAGGATCAACCTGTTGGTGCGGGTCATAGTTACCTGCGAACGGTTGTTGGCAGGTTCATAACTTTCAAGTGCGGACCCAATCCGGTCAACCGGAACCTTGAAGAAATGCCCGATACAGGCTGCAGCAGCGATGTTGCTCAGATTGTATTTACCGTACAATTTGGTATCGACTGTGATCCTCTGGTTGCCCGGAAAGCGGATTTCAGCCCTGACAAAGGGATCGGCAGCTATTAGAGAGACTACAGTGTCGGCCTGTGAAGTACCGTAGGTAACGACTTTAAGTCTTTCAGCGTGCCTGCTGAGCAAATCATCCTGACGATGGAGGAATACCGTCCCGTCATTATCTTTCAGATACCGATAGAGTTCTGTTTTGGTACGCACAACACCTTCAAAGCCACCGAATCCTTCGAGGTGGGCACGACCGATGTTGGTAATGATCCCATAACCGGGTCTGGCTAACCGGCATAAGAAGTCGATTTCCCCTTCATGATTGGCTCCCATCTCAATGATGGCAATCTCGGTTTCATCGGTGATGTTTAGTAATGTCAAAGGTACCCCGATGTGGTTATTCAGGTTGCCGGTGGTCGCAACAGTTTTAAATTTCTGTCTGAAAACGGAATGGAATAATTCTTTGGTCGTGGTCTTTCCGTTGGTCCCGGTGATAGCGATTACAGGGATATTGAACCGGGACCGGTGAAAGCTGGCCAGGTCCTGTAAGGCTTTCAGGCAGTCAGGAACCAGGATGTATCGGTTGTCAGGGGTGCAGGCTGGATCATCAACCACTGCAAAAGCGGCTCCGTCATTTATGGCTTGGGATGCAAACCGGTTTCCATCGAACGAGGTTCCCTTCAAGGCGAAGAAGATGGAACCCGGGATGATGTTCCGGCTGTCGGTACAAACCGTGCCGCATTCCAGGAAATGGTGATATAGTTCGCTGTTTGGATTATCCATGAGCCCCTGAGGATCGTCAAACATTCATCATATATAAAAACAAACCCCGTCTCGGTCAGAAACGGGGTTCTGGTTAATGGTTCATATTTTATCGTCCGGCTATAGAGCCGCCGACACGGGTCATGGCACAACGAAAACCAATTGCATCGGATGCTTCATTTTCATCAAGATAGCGGCGGGTTCCGGGGCTCATGTAATAAGCGGGATCTTTCCAGCTACCTCCTTTGTAAACCCGGGCATGGTCAGTTATCAGTGAACTCATACCATACTGATACATAAGATTCGTTGCACTGCTATCCCTTGCACCCTCTTTCCAGACGTTATTGTCGATGTTGGAAGCATAATCACCGTCTAAATAATTGATGTTATCGGCTTGCCGGTAATTTTTACGGTTCATGGCTTCCGCAGTGGTTATATCACGGTACTTGATTCTTCCAAGGCTGTCTTTTTCAGCAAGAAATCCTTCTGCATCCCTGACCGGAGTTTTGAAAACGTTCCCACGGAACGGATGGAGGTCAGATACTTCATACGAGTTAAGTGGCCGGTAAACATCCAGAACCCACTCGCTCACATTTCCAGCCATGTTGTAAAGCCCGTAATCATTGGGGAAGTAAGAACCGCAGGCAGAAGGAATATTTGCTCCGTCGTTCAGATTCCCGGCTACCCCCATATAGTCACCGTTACCGCGTTTGAAGTTATCCATAAAACTTCCGTAATACCGGTTTTCATCAGTACGTACGTAGTTTCCGTTCCAGGGATAATTCTTTCTTTCAACAACCCGTTCATACAGAGTATTACCCACCAATCCAAGAGCCGCATATTCCCACTCAGCTTCGGTCGGCAGTCTGTATTTCGGGAGCATAATACCATCTTCCATCTTGACTTTTCGGGTTCCGGTACCATTGGGATTCAAATCGGGTAGCGGCTTATCAACCAGTCCTTCATATTGCCCTGCAAGATATGCCTCGGTATTAAAGTTGTTTTCGTTTTTCTGAGCAGGGTCCATGGCGAGAATGCCTCGTTTTATCAGCATTGCCTCATTAACACGGTCGGTTCTCCAGAGGCAGTAATCGTTGGCCTGTACCCAGCTGATACCCACAACCGGATAGTTACGGTATGCAGGATGTCGGAAGTAATACTCGACCAAAGGTTCATTATAGGCGAGTTTCTGGCGCCAAACGAGCGTATCGGGAAGCGCTTTGCGGTAAACCCCGGGATAGTCGGTGGCGTAAACCCGGCTGAGCCAGTAAAGATACTCCAGGTAATCGAGGTTACGAACCTCGGTTTCATCCATATAAAAACTCGCAACAGTCACTCTTCGTGCACTGTTGTTCCACTCATACATCACATCGTCCTGGGTACCTCCCATGGTGAATGTTCCGCCTTCAATAAACACGAGGCCCGGTCCGGTTTGCTGGTCGGCAAATTGCCTGACCTCGAAACCTCCGTTTTTGGGATTGTTGTATTCCCATCCTGTTGACCGTGAAGCTTCTTTTTTGCAGGCTCCTACCAGGATCAGGATACCGGATAAAGCTGCAAACTGAAAGATCCTGTTCATTTTCATGCGAGAGAAATTTTTGCAAACCTACATGAAATCGGAAAATTGTGCAAATTTTGATGCGGTCTCATGCGATTTTTTTGTGAGTGATAGTTGGTGCTTGAAAACAAATTGTATCAATAACTAAAAACGTGGGCATTTTATTGCCCTTATATGTCTTCTTTTTTCAGAGCAAGGGAATTGCCATGACGCCGAAACCTCGTGAGCCCCGCCAGATGCGCCTTTCAAATTACTTATCGTGAAATCATAACTATATCCCACCTGAAGATTTTTATAGTGAATTCCAAGCATCGGGATAATGGCATCGGGATTTTCAAAGTTATGGCGGTACCAAACTCCGCCAACAAATGGATCGATCGTGAGATATAATCCGATGTTTAGCTGGTGATAGATGGACTGCTGCTGGTAAAGAACATTGGGTGATAACGAAAACTCCCGCTCATCGTCGGCACTTCCATTTTTCCTGAGGTTTATAGTCCCGCCTGCATGAATCGTGAACTTCATATACAGCGGGGTGTCATTGTTCGCGTAAAATCCTATTTTGGGTTGCGAAAGATGATCCACTGCTACTCCTCCGTAGACCAGGTTATCGTAGGCCAGGAATATTCCGGCTGAGAAGTCAGGAACTCCGATCCTTGGCTGATCCGGCTGCTTTTCAAGGGTCTCTGTGGAATTGCGGACGATCATATCTTCGAAAGTGAGGTTATCCCACGCAAGATGCCGTTGGTAATATCCTGCTTTAATTGCCCCACTAGCCTGAAGTCTTGAAGTAAGGTTGAATTTGTAAGCGTACATTACACTGATGGTCGTTGTGTTCAGAGCGCCTCCACCAGCTCTGTCGGCCATGAGCAAAACACCTACCCCACCATGTAAAAATGAGACATACTGGTCGTATGAAATATGATATGTGTTAAATGCTTTACCGAATCCAGGCCATTGGTTTCGATAATTTCCTGTGGCTTTAGGGCAAATGTTCAGCCCTGCCATGGCAGGATTCAGGTAGAGTGGATTGGCATAAAACTGGGAAAATTCCGGATCCTGGGCTACGACCTTACCAAAGAATAAAAAGAAGAGAATCCCAATCAGGAACCGATTTCCTTTTGTCATGCTGTTGAATACAACCTGTTTAGCGGTCACAAAATTACGAAAAAAAACTGAAAGCCTTCCAGTCATTTACAATATTAACTAACACCAAACGTTTAAAAACTGGATATCATCTTTCCGGGTGACTATTTTTTTACGGGTGGCAACCAACCTTGTTTTTTTTCTGTCTTATGCTTAACAGGGAACTGTATGAATCATAAAATACTTCACTGCCTGCTGATAACGGCTATTACGATCATCCTGCTTGCTGCCGGAATAGCACGCGGCAGTACCGAAATTTCCAGTGGACCGTACAATCTAAAATGGAAACCAATCCGGTCTCAACAGGATACATCAACCTACTACCCTAACATTCTTACCTTTGAGGGATCCCTGCTGGATGAAAAATTCGGGCTGCTGCCGGTTTTTTCCTGTTATGTCGCGCCCCCCGCAACCGGCGATACCATTGTGAGTATAACCATTACCGATCCTGTTTATCTCACTATCGGTGATACCAGCATGCTACCTCTCAGAGATGTTGAATTAATCCGGAAAGAGGTTGCCATTTGGAATGAGCAGGTAAGTTATTCAGATGAAGTATCGTATCGGATTTCGGTCATGCCTGTTCGCCGGGATTCCTCGACAGGGATGCTACAAGCGCTCATTTCATTTGGAATTTCGGTAAAATTCGAGGCAGCTGACCGACCGGATAACGGATCGGGATTACCCAGGTATGCCTCTTCTTCAGTTCTTGCAACAGGATCATGGTACAAATTCAGCGTGACCAATTCAGGAATTTTCAGGATCGGATACGAAGACCTCCGGTCGGCAGGGATTGATCCAGCAACTATCGACCCCCGATTTATCAGGCTCTACGGAAATGGTGGTGGGATGCTGCCCGAATCCAACGCCAAAAGCCGGGTGGACGATCTGTTGGAAAATTCCATTTATGTTTATGGTGAAGAGGATGGTAGATTTGATCCTGGTGATTACATTCTTTTCTACGGACAGTCGCCCGACACCTGGACGTTCACCAAAACCGACCAGTTGTTCCATCATGCGAAAAACGCGTATAGTGATTATACTTATTACTTTCTGAACTTTGATCAGGGATTGGGGAAGAGGATCGGAACGGAGAGCAGTGTCAGTGATCCGGCTACCTTAACCGCAACCACTTTCAATGATTATGCCTTTTATGAGAAGGACGACAAAAACCTTGCAAAAACCGGAAGGGAATGGTGGGACCAGCAATATTTTGATATCACCACGGTAAGGAATTATGCCTTCAGCTTCCCGAATATCGATGGCGCCCAAAAGGTCACCCTGACCTGTAATCTGGCCGCGAGATCAACTGTTGGTAGCAGCGCCTTTACGATTGCTGCCCAGGGTAATTCCCTCCTAACTGTCACGATTCCCTCCACCTCCGGTACCTTTGATGATGATTTCGCGAAACAGGTTACCAGTTCCGCCAGTTTTCTTACCGCGAATCCAGCAATTGATATCAGGTTGTCCTATCTGAAATCATCCTCAAGTTCGGTGGGATATCTCAATTATATCGAAGTGAATGCAATTCGGAACCTGATCATGAACGGATCTCAGATGTCATTTCGTTCAGCAACAGCGACCAGTCAGGGTGCCGTGACAGAATTTGTTGTCAGTTCAAACGGTCAGAATCTCCGTTTCTGGGATGTCACCTCCATTGACAATATCAGGGAATTAAATGCGGTTAAAACCGGAAATGATTATGTTTTCAGGGTTGCTACGGGAACCTTGCGTGAATTCATTGCATATGACGGGAGTTCCTTTGCCGCGCCCTCCTTTACCGGTAAAGTGGAAAACCAAAACCTGCATGCCACTCAGTCGGTGGATTATATTATTGTAACCCACCCGCTTTTTCTGGATGAGGCCGAAAGGCTGGCTCAGTTTCACCGGGAACAGAGTCAATTTTCGGTACTTGTAACCACTCCCGAAAAAATCTATAACGAATTCTCTTCCGGAGCTCAGGATATTACCGCAATCCGCGATTTTGTGAGGATGATGTACAATAAGGCAGAACCCGGCAAGGAACCCGCCTATCTGCTCCTATTTGGCGATGCATCCTATGATTACAAGGACCGGATTCAAAATAACACCAACTTCGTACCTTCCTATGCATCTGTCGAGTCCTTCAACCCGGTTAGCTCCTTTGTGGCTGACGATTACTTCGGCAAGCTGAAAGAAAATGAAGGACAATCAGCCGCAGGTAACATGGTTATCGGGATCGGACGATTTCCCGTTGCCACACTTGCCGAAGCCAGGAGCGCAGTGGATAAGGTAATCCATTACAGCACCAATGCCCAGGCAGTCATGAGCGACTGGCGCAACGTGATCACCTTTGTAGCCGACGATCAGAATGAAGGCAATAACATGTTCATCGAAGATTCGGAAGACATTGCAAAAGGCATTGAGAACCAGTATAAATCGTATAATGTCGATAAAATATATTCCGATGCCTATACCATGGTTTCGACCCCCGGGGGCGCCCGATATCCTGAGGTTAATGAGGTTATTAACAAAAGGGTCGAAAAGGGCTGCCTGATTATGAATTATATCGGACACGGGGGCGAAGTGGGCTGGGCCCATGAACGGATTCTCGAAGTGCCCGACATCAAAGCCTGGAGGAATTTTAACAACATGCCGGTGTTTGTTACTGCAACCTGTGAATTCAGCCGATTTGACGATCCGGAGCGGACTTCGGCCGGTGAATGGGTATTTCTGAACAGCAACGGTGGCGGCATTTCACTTTTTACCACAACCCGACTGACGTTTGCCTATACCAATAAAACTCTGCTCGATCGGTTTTACCAGTATCTTTTTGTCAAATACCAGGGAAAATATCCCCGCATGGGAGATCTCATCCGCGAAGCAAAAGATTCATTAGGAAGCGCTCCCAACATTCATTCATTTGTACTGTTAGGCGATCCGGCCATGAAAATCGCCTATCCGGATTTGAATGTAGTTACAACCTCTATTAATACACGTGAAAACAACTCCGCCCCCGATACCTTGAAAGCCCTCTCCGTAATTACCATACAGGGTGAGGTCAGGGATGCTTCGGGCAGCCGGCAGGATGATTTCTCGGGCACCATTTTCCCGACGGTGTATGATAAACCTTCAGAAATCTGGACCAAAGCAAACTACGGCTATGATGATCCCGTGAGATTTTTCCTTAGAAAAAATCCGGTTTACAAAGGGAAAGTGGAAGTGGCCGATGGCAGGTTTTCGTTTTCATTTATCGTCCCTAAAGACATTGCATTACAGTACGGGATCGGAAAGATCAGCTACTATGCCCGCAGCGCTGAGACCGATGCCAGCGGATTCGACGAAAATATCCAGGTCGGAGGTTACAACAATGAAGCGCCGGTTGATGACCAGGGACCGGAATTGTCGCTCTTCATAAACGACTTTCATTTTGTTTCGGGGGGAATCACGAATTCGAAACCGACACTGATTGCCGTTATGAGCGATTCATCAGGCATCAACACGGTGGGTAATGGAATCGGTCACGATATCACAGCCATCCTGGACAATAAAACTACCACCCCGATGATCCTGAATGATTATTATGTATCAGATCTGAATACTTTCAAGAGCGGGGTTATCCAATATCCATTGAGCCAATTGGAAGATGGCTTGCACACGATTACCGTTAAAGTCTGGGATGTCTATAATAACTCCACTGAAAGTGCCATCGACTTTTTAGTTGTATCGTCAGCGGAGTTTGCCTTTCAACATCTCATCAATTACCCGAATCCGATGCGTGACCAAACCACCTTCTGCTGGGAAACCAATCAGGTCAATCAAACGCTGGAAGTTGAAATCCGCATCTTCTCACTTTGGGGCGATCTGGTAAAAGTAATCAGTCAGACCATTGAATCGCAGGGTTACCGGAATGTTTCAATACACTGGGATGGCACGCAGGATAGCGGCCGGAAGATATCTACCGGCACCTACATTTACCAGGTTCGTTTGAAAATTCCTGATGGCACCATCAAGAGCCAGTCGTCAAAGTTGGTGGTAATTCGCTGATTTACTATCTTTGCAAATTATTCAGAAGATGAACCGGACCCTCGTCATTGCAGTATTTCTGCTCCTGTTACCCTGGTCGCTTACGGCTGCCTTACCACACAAGGATTCCTCGGTGCTAGCCCAGGGGCGATGGTTTAAACTGGTTGTTACTGAAACCGGTATTCACAAGGTCACCTACAACGATTTTATCGCCCTCGGCATCGATCCGGCTACCGTCGAGGTATCAAAAATCAGAATATTTGGAAACGGCAGCGGTATGCTTCCCGAGATGAACATAACCCCGCGAATTGACGATCTCAGGGAGGTAGCCATTATGGTAAGGGACGGCGGAAATGGAAGGCTAGATCAGGGAGACGATCTTTTGTTTTACGGGGAGCAGGCTGATAAATGGAGCTTTGACCGGCAAAAGCAGTATTTTATCCACCAGCAGAATCTATACTCCGATTCAACCTACTATTTTCTGAATATCAATACTACTAACGGATTACGTATTCTCAACGACACACCTCCTCCTGTTAATCCGATCAATATTATTACCCGGTATGAAGACTACCAGCTGCACGAACTTGATTCATTGAACCTGCTCCGTTCAGGACGGGAGTGGTATGGCGAAGTTTTTGATAATTCGAAGAACAGCCGTGATTTCCATTTTCTGATTCCGGATATCGATTCCACATTAATATTCAGGCTTCGCACCAGCGTTGTTGCCAAGGCACCCAATGTCAGTTATTTTCTTGTTTCACATAATGGCAAAAAAATCGATTCGCTGAAGGTTGATTCATCCGACCCTACAGCTTATACCCTGATGGGAAGGGCCACCACCAAGTATTCGTATATTTCAAATCCCGGATCTGAATTCACGATCAATCTGACTTATAAAATGCCGACTTTCAATTCCGTCGGTTGGCTTAACTACCTTGAATTGAGTTATGCAAAAAAACTGATCTGGTCGGGACCTCAAATGCCTTTCAGATGCGGTACCATCAGCGGGCCGGGTCAATATTCGGAATTTAGAATGGCACTGGCAAATTCATCCGTTCAAATCTGGGATGTCACCGACCCATCGGCCACAACGGCGCTCCAGACTTCACTTATTGATGGTACGCTCCGTTTTTTCAGAGAGTCCGATACCTTGCGCGAATTCATCGCATTCGACCAATCCTTCTTCTATCCCGTGAAATGTGCCGGTGAAGTTGAAAACCAAAACCTTCATGCCGCTGATCCCACTGACCTCGTCATTATTACGCATCCTTTATTTGAAGATCAGGCGCAACAGCTTGCAGCATTTCACCGTGAAACAAACGGGTTAACTGTATTAGTCGCCACAACCAACCAGGTATTTAATGAATTTGGAGGAGGTAGGCCCGATCCCACTGCCATCAGGGATTTCATGAAACTCCTGTACGACCGGTCCAGCGAAACTGCCCCCAGGTACCTGTTGTTGTTTGGCGATGGTTCCTACGATCCGAAAAACAGGATTCCGGGCAACAACAATTTTATCCCTACGTTCCAGTCACAGGAATCGCTGGCAGGAACGGCATCCTATGTCACCGACGACTATTTCGGGATATTGGCCGACCAGTCGGGACAGAGTTCCAACGGCCGTATCGATATCGGAATAGGCCGATTCCCGGTCTCAACAGCCGAAGAGGCCCAGATAATGGTTCAAAAAATATTGCATTACGATGAAAAAACCGAACCTGTCAGATCTTCCTGGAGAAATAACATCACCTTTGTCGCCGACGACGAAAACCTGAATCTTCACCTTCACCAGGCAGAAGAACTTTGTACCATCGTTGCTCAGAAATATCCGGTTTTCAACATCAGTAAGATTTTCCTCGACGCCTATCAGATAGAGGCAATCCCTGGCGGCTACCGATTCCCGGATGCGACCGCCGCCATCAACAGATCGGTTGAACAGGGATCGCTTATTATCAACTATACCGGACATGGCGGTGAAACAGGATGGAGTTACGAACAAGCCCTGAATACCTCCGACATCCAGTCATGGAGCAATATCGACCGACTGCCTGTTTTTATTACCGCAACGTGTGAATTCAGCAGGTTTGACAATCCTGAACGGTTCACGGCCGGCGAAATGTTGATCCTTCACGAAAATGGCGGCGCCATTGCGCTCTATTCAACTACACGGCTTGCATTCGCCGGTCAGAATATTAAACTCGATACCAGCTTTTTCCACCATTTGATGGATCGGGATGACAACGGAGCTTATGTAAAAATGGGCGATCTGATACGGATCTCAAAAAATAACAACCTCAACAGCGAATCGCTGCGAAATTTTGTGTTATTAGGCGACCCGGCTCAAAATATTGCCTTCCCCGAAATGAAGGTGAACACCAGAGAGATCAATCACGTCATGCCCGACGAGGCCGACACGGTACAGGGGATGTCGAATTTGGTAATCAAGGGTCGCATTGAGGATGAGGGTGGACATATGCTTACCTCCTTTGAAGGATCCGTGAATTGTAAGATATTCGACAAACCGGTCACCTACCGTACCCTTGGAAACCGACCCGGCGAAACCTACCCGGAAGAATTCAAAATGCAGAACAGCCTGATATTTAACGGAGATGCCCCGGTGACTCATGGCGAATTCATTGTAAATTGTATCATTCCCAAAGGCATCTCACTGCCCTTCGGATCCGGAAAAATCTCCTATTATGCCCGGAGTGATGAGCTTGATGCAAACGGGTACTACGATAAAATTGTAGTCGGAGGGATGGAAAACATTTCGCCGGTGAACCCGGGCCCGGATATTGCTTTGTTCCTTAATGACCGTACGTTCATCCCGGGATCACGGACAACCCCTGCACCGCTGTTGCTGGCTGACCTTTACGATGCCAATGGTATCAACGCTATCGGACTGGGCATAGGTCATGAAATTACGGCAACCATCGATAACGACCGGGTTCACGCAATTCTCCTGAATGATTATTACCAGCCCGAATTCAATTCTTATACCAGCGGTACGGTGACCTTTAAACTGCCGCAAATGAACACCGGCCTGCATACTCTTTCGCTGAAGGCATGGGACCTGTTTGACAACTCCTCCGAGCAAGCGATCAAGTTTTTTGTGTCTGAAACGCAGCAATTGACCGTGAAAAATGTCATCAACGCCCCGAACCCGATGTTTGATCATACCACCTTTCTCTTTGAACCTCAGCAACACGTGGAGGGCGGCATTGAAGTGCAGATACAGATTCACGATCTGAACGGACAACTGCTCCAGGTACTGAAAACCAACTGGACGACACCGACCGATCAATCAATGGCACTTACCTGGGATGGAAGAGATGCCAATGGCCGGAAGTTGAATTCCGGTCTTTATCCATATAAAATTATTTTTAAAGGCTCCGATGGATCCTATTCTGAAACTACTCAAAAATTAGTGATTATCAGGTGAAGGTGATTTTTTTATCTTTTGAAATCTGAACCGTGCAATAACTTTTAGGCAATATCGTTTATTTGCCTGTTGTTTAATATTTATACTTTAACGATCAATTTAGAATGAATCAAATGAAGATCCGGTCACTTTTTGTAGTGGCCTTGACCATGGCAATGACCTCATTGTTCGGACAAGGGACAGAACCAACAGACGGAAGCAGGGTCATTTCCACTGCCGTTCCCTTTATTTCAATTGCCCCGGATGCCCGAGGTGGCGGTATGGGTGACCTGGGCGCGGCAACCACTCCGGATGCCTACTCGATGTACTGGAATCCTGCAAAATATGCATTTGTGGATAAAGCATTCGGTTTTGGAATTGGTTACGTTCCATGGTTGAGGGGTCTGGTTAATGATATCGGACTGGCTTCTCTGGTCGGTTACGGGAAACTTGGCGATAAACAGGCCATTGCCGGTTCACTCAGGTTTTTCTCCATGGGAGCCGTTATGTTTACCAATGATGTCGGCCAGGAATTAGGAGAGGTTAAACCAAACGAATGGACCGTTGATTTAACCTATGCCCGGAAATTTTCACGGGAGTTCTCAGGAGCCGTTGCCGCACGGTTTATCTATTCCAACCTGGTACCGGTAAACTATTCCAATTATGATGTCAGGCCCGGAACCTCCATAGCGGCCGACGTTGCCATCTATTACCATCATGAAATGGAGGTTGCAGGTATTTCAGGCGCCTCCATTGATGCGGGTTTGGATATTTCGAATATCGGGGCAAAAATGTCGTACAGCAGTACATCGGTGGTCCGCGACTTTATCCCTACCACCCTCCGTATCGGCCCCTCCTTCACTATGGACATTGATGATTATAACCGTCTTTCGGTCTCTCTCGATTTCACTAAACTGCTTGTACCCACGCCCCCCGTCTATGAGCTCGATTCGAATGGCAGCCCGGTCGTCGGTCCCGATGGTAAGAAAGTCATTGCCTACGGTATGGATCCTGACGTCTCTCCGGTCAAGGGTATGATCCAGTCGTTTTATGATGCCCCCTGGGGATTCAAGGAGGAGATGCAGGAGATCAATGTCGCCATCGCAGCTGAATACTGGTATAACAAGCTGTTTTCAATCCGTGCCGGTTATTTTTATGAATCAAAATATAAGGGCGATCGGCAATTTGTGACATTAGGCGCCGGATTGCGATACAATGTTTTTGGTCTTGACTTCAGCTATCTATTGCCGATCAAAAATAATAACCCGTTACAGAATACCTTGCAATTTACCCTGTTGTTCAATTTCGACCGGGCAAAATCCTCCGATACTAAGGAAGAAAAGGGAACCAATTAGGGATAAGCTGGCGGGAAAAACAGAATATCCACGTTCGCCATACAGGAAATATATGTTCCGGATAGGATTTGGATTTGATACCCATCAGCTAAAAGAGGATCTTCCGTTTTACTTAGGAGGAATTCAAATTCCCCATACCAAAGGCGCAGTAGGTCATTCCGACGGAGATACCCTGATACATGCCATCATTGACGCCCTGCTCGGAGCTGCCGGATTACCGGATATCGGGAATCAGTTTCCGGATCACGACAAGCAGTATAAGGATATCGACAGTAAGCTATTGCTGACTGATACGGTTGGGAAAATCCGTAAAACAGGCCTTGAGATCGGAAATATCGATTCTACCATCGTCTTGCAAACTCCTAAGCTTCAGACCCTGATCCCGCAAATGAAAACGACTTTGGCAAAGGTGTTAGGGATCCGACCAGACCAACTTTCCATTAAGGCAAAAACCAACGAAAAACTCGGTTTTATCGGCCGCGAAGAGGGCGTTTCAGCCTATGCCGTAGTATTGCTGTTATCGGAAAAACCGTAGATCGAAATTATCGATCAGCATTGCGCCTTTCCCGGTGTTCCAAAGATAGATTTTCAGAATCCCATCCGGGTTGGCTATTTCAGGAAGCATCAGCGAAAAATTGATTTCGCGCCACACCTGTCCTGAAGTAACCGGAATATCGTTCACCCTGAACCCCTGCCACCAGTCCTCAACACCATTGATTTTCTGCATGCTCAGAACTACCAACACCTGGTTGCTGGTTCCGGCAATACTATCGTAAATCATGGCCCTTCCTTCAATGAAAAACCAACCGGGAATCGTTCCCAGCGCTGCAGCCCTGATTGCCAGACCGGGGCTGAAGGTGTGGGTAGAGTCAAGATAACCGGCATTCGAACCGGCAAAAGCATTATGGGTAAAGACCGTCAGGGCCTGGTTCCAATTGCTGTCGGCCCGTTCAAATCCGGCCCTGTAATGCCGGACCGCATGCCGGGTATTCACGGCAAAATCAGCCATTTCCCGGTTACCGCCCAGACTGTTGAATACCGCCGAATCAGTCCGGAGAAAGACATGCCAATACTTCTCCCGGTTCATGCTGTTTGGCTGGATGATCCGGTGGCTATATTGCCAGGTTTGGATCAGGTTGACGATGATCAGGATAACAGCCAGTAAATAAGCCGTGGCAGTCCCGGTTTTCGTTTTCATTATTGCATTCAGAAGAAGGGCGATCAGAAGCGTATAAATGCCGTAGTAATCAATAAAGGCCCGCAGGCCAAATCCGTCGCCATAATACCAGTTCCACCAGCTTGCAACAATCCAGGTGCTGATGAAAAGGAACAAAATCATGCTGATCCATCGGCGGAATTCCTTCGGGCGAATCATGAAGATACCGGGCAGGGCGAGCAGGATCGCGGGCGTATAAATAAACAATCCTTTCCGGTAACTGAACAGTACATCGGTAACGTGCGGATCTCCGAACCTGAAACCCTCTCCGGTATATGGCCAGATAAAAAAGTGTCCGGTTTGAGAATACCAAAGAACTGGCTGAACCAACAGGATCAGTACCAACGGGATGAGGAAAGCGATTAGCTGGTTTTTCTTGGAACGCAGGTATTGCATCACCTGTCCGGGTACCGCCTGCCGGTTGACGAAAAATGGGACCAGCAACAGAATAACTAGGTTGGTGGGCCTGATCAGGACGACAAGTCCGAGGAACATTCCCAATACTGCCACACGGCCGGTGTTGGCTTTTTCCGACAGGATTAAAAGAGTATAAAGAAAACCGTTAATGGCAAAAAATGAGAAGACATGCGACATGGTCTGTTGCCACAAACCATAATAAAAGAGGTTGGTGCCGAAAGCCAGCAAGAGGAGGGAACAAACTACAACCTTCCGGTTGATTTTGTAAATCTCTAATGTTCTTACCAAAAACCAGAATCCGGTGATCAGGTAAAAGAGGGACCCTATGCCGGTGAAAAACTGGAAAAAGAATGAATACCCGTCAACAGGCGTTCCGAAAAGAACGGAGAAAAGCAACCCGGCAAGGAAAAACGGTAAGAGCAGCAGCGCCTCACCGGCAAAATACTTGTTCAGGTTCTTTTCATCGTATCTGACCAGATAACCGGGTTTATACCGGGGATAATCAAGTAACCGGGATTCCCGTTGAACCACTTGATCAAACGACAGGTCCCTGTCGATCAACAGTGCCGGCAGATAGGCATAATAGCCACGGCCGTCGCTCGTTACAATATGTTTCCAGGTGCCGGCCGGATCGCTGAATATTCTTGCCCCTAAGAAAAAGGAGAGAAAAAACACCGCCAGGATCAGGGAAAGAAGAAAAGAAAAAGATTGTTTTGGTTGTATATTATTCATGATAGATCCTGAAAATCGTCCGTATCACATTCCTGCATCAAAAATAATAAACATAGTAATTTGGTGAACTGATTAATTCTACGTACTTTTGCAGACCTTTTTTCAACATAGTCACAAATTTAAAAATCAACAAGAAATGTTAAAACAGTACGAAACCGTTTTCATTATGACTCCCGTTTTGTCTGATGAACAGATGAAGGAAACGGTAGAAAAGTATCAAAAATTTCTTACCGGCAAAGGAGCCGAGATCATTTTTGAGGAAAACTGGGGGTTGCGCAAATTAGCCTATCCCATTCAGAAAAAGTCAACCGGTTTTTACCATTTGATTGAGTTTAAAGCCGATGCTTCGATTATTCGTGAATGGGAAGTGACTTTCAAACGCGATGAGCGTATTCTCCGATTTCTGACCGTTGTTCTTGATAAGCACATGCTGGCTTATAACGAGAAGAAAAGGAATAAAGCAAAAGCGGCTAAAGAAGAAAAAGCACAGTAACAACTCAAAAATTTTTTATCATGGCAACACAACAACAAGGCGAAATAAAATATCTGACCCCGATAGCGGTCGATACCAAGAAGAAAAAATATTGCCGCTTTAAAAAGAGTGGCATCAAGTATATCGATTATAAAGATGCCGACTTTCTGCTCAAGTTCGTAAATGAGCAGGGAAAACTCCTTCCGCGCCGGATTACCGGAACCTCTACGAAATATCAGCGCAAAGTAGCCCAGGCTGTTAAACGCGCCCGCCATATCGCTCTTTTACCCTATGTTGGAGATTTATTAAAATAAGGAGGACGAAACCATGGAAGTAATTTTAAAACAAGACGTCCTGAACCTGGGATATGCCAATGAAAAGGTAACCGTGAAACCGGGCTATGCTCGAAACTACCTGATCCCTCAGGGTATTGCCATTCCGGCAACAGAATCGAACAAGAAAGTGTTGGCTGAAACCCTTAAACAAAAGGCGCACAAGGAAGCAAAAATCAAGAAATCAGCCGAAGATCTTTCGCAAAGTCTCAAGGATATTGTCGTGAAGATCGGGGCCAAAGCCGCCGAAAGCGGAAAGATTTTCGGATCGGTGAATGCCATTCAGATTGCCCAAGCCCTTAAAGAACAGTTCAACTTCGACATCGACCGGAAGAAAATACATGTCGATCAGGAACACATCAAAGAACTGGGAACTTACAAAGCAAAGGTCCACCTTCATAAAGAGGTGCACATCGAAATTTCGTTCGAGGTTTTTGCCGAATAACAAATACGGATTTTTGTAACTTTATCCCGGGATCTTAATATTCCGGGATTTTTTATGCTTTCCAAGAGCCAGATACAGTTCATCACTTCACTCCATCACAAGAAATACAGGGAGGAGAACGGTTGTTTCATTGCTGAGGGGACCAAAATTGTCATGGAACTGATGGCAAGCGATTTCCAGGTCAGGAGGATCTATGCCAGCGCCGAATGGATTGTTTCGCATATGAAGGAGGCTTGCACAAAAGAAATTCCGGTGTTCGAAACCCTTCCGCATGAAATGGCAAAGATCTCTGCGCTATCAACCCCAGGCCCTGTGCTTGCCGTCGTCGCTATTCCATCTACTACCAATCTTCCGTCCTCCCAATCTCCCGTTCCCCAGTTCCCTCGTTCCCCTGTTTCCCATGATTTCTGGTCTTCCAGGTGGCTCATCCTTGCACTCGACGATATCCGCGATCCGGGTAACCTTGGAACCATAATCCGGATTGCCGACTGGTTCGGGATTGACACAATCCTGTGCTCGATGAATTGTGTTGATGAGTTTAATCCCAAGGTGGTGCAGGCAACCATGGGATCGATTGCCAGGGTGCGCGTGATCCGGTGCGATCTTGAAAAGGTACTTGCAACGATCTCAGACCAGAATAAAGTTAATTTATCATCACATCACTTTGCACCGGATTCGGATTCTGCCGTCCCGGTTATCCCTGTTTACGGAGCATGTTTGGACGGCGAAAATATCTATTCATCCCAAAATATTCAAGGAAATGGTATCATTCTGATAGGAAATGAATCGCATGGTATTTCGGAGAATTTGCTTCCTTTGATTACCCAAAAAATTACCATCCCGGCCTTTCATTCCGATGTCGGGGAAAGAGCCGAATCATTGAATGCATCCGTTGCTACTGCAATTATTCTGGCAGAATTTTTTCGTCGGTTTGGTTTTCATCCGGGCGAAAAAAAACCTTGTAATCCTTTATAATGCCAAACGTTTTTTTAAGTTCTACCATCATGCTCAACCGAATCCATCAAAAGGAGATTTCATTTTTATTTGCGATATCCTTTTTTATCATACCCAATATAATTTCTGCCCAGGGACCTGATCTTGATTCGGAATTCCCCAACATCAATAAAGCCTATGTGAACGCCATCCGGTCAATCCAGGTTTACCAGTCCGACAGCATCCTGAATTATCCCGTGATTTCGATAAACAGCAACGAGAAGTTGAACATATCGTTCGATGACCTTTCGCCTGATCTCAGGAGAATTCAGTTTACGATTCGCCATTGCAGCTTTGACTGGAATACCTCCACTGACCTGGTTGTGTCGGATTATATCGACGGGTTCCGGGAACAGAATATCGATCAATATTTATACTCCTATAATACCACTATTCCCTATATTCACTATTTTGCTACCTTCCCGACAGATAACCTGAGATTAAAAATTTCGGGCAATTACCTTTTAATTGTGTATGAGGAGGATACCAGGCAGATTTTATTTACACAACGATTCATGGTTAATGAGTCCTCTTCACTCACAGCAGATGTAAGAATAGGTCAGGGATTGAGGATGGAAGATCGACAGACCCATCAGCAGATCGATATAATGGTCAGACTGAACGGATTCAGAATAGATGATATCTCGCGCGAAGTAAGACTGTGTATCCGCCAAAACGGTCGCTGGGATAATTGTATGTATGTCATGAAACCTAGAATTACCCGTCCGGGGGAACTCGATTACCGGTATGATGAGGCTATATCCTTTGCCGGCTGGAACCAATACCGGTCGTTCGATACAAAGAGTCTGCTCTATCAATCGGAACGGATCCGCAAAATCACCTACGATACAGCTTATAATGTTTACCTTCTTGACGATCAGCCGCGCACCTATAAGAACTACACCCGTGAATATGACCTGAACGGAAGGTACTATATTAAAAACGAGGAGCATGCACAAAATAATGAAACGGAGGCAGATTATGCCTTTGTTAATTTTTTTCTTCCCTATCCCGTCCAGATCGCTTCGGGTGACTTTTACATCATCGGCGACCTGACGGCATGGCAAAGCGCTGATTTTAGCCGGATGTTATATAATCCGGCCCGAAGGGGATACGAGCTGACCGTGCTGTTGAAACAGGGATATTACAACTACCTGTATGATTACCGATCAAAAGATGGCATTTCTGCAGATGAGACCATGATCGAAGGCAGTCACTGGGAGACCGAGAATGAATACGAGGTAATGGTCTATTACAAGCCGACCGGCGGGAATTATGACAGGTTGATTTATTTGAATCATGTCAAATCCACCGGAATGTAAACCGCCGGTATTCAGATAATGATCCTTCATCGCAGGTTAAGAGTTTGAATGTCCCGGATTTTTGTATCAGTTACTAACAAAACTGATACAGTTACTAACTTTGTAATCTAGTTTATTTACTTTACATAGAAAAAGGTTTACCTTTGAACATATGTTTTATCTTTCTTTTGATATATTTTTTATATGAGACAGATTTACAACTTTTCCCTGGTTGCCTTCATTTTGGTACTTTTCCATATTCCGGTCACAGCCGGAGTATTTGACCCTTCCCGGGTTGATTCAAGAAATATCGATCCATTGGCGGATGGTAAAAAATCGATCTGGATGGATCTTATGTTCAGCAAGACATCTCCGGTGAATCCATTTCAGTTGAGGTTTGCAATTACGGATAATCCATCAAAAAAAGTGTTTCTCCCCGATACCATTATTGTTTATTCGACACAAGCCCTGAATCTCAGACATATCTTCACGTATGATGCACAAGGTAACCAGGTTTCTCTGGTAGTTCAGGAATACAAAAATCTGACCTGGGCCAACGTCTCTTTGGAAACCAGCATTTACAGCGTGTCGGGTAATAAATTAACCACCCTGTGGAAGTTGTGGGTTAGCGATACCTGGATGAATTATAAAATGGAGACCTCCACTTACGGTCAGAATAACAAGCGAACCTCCTCCTTATTTGAGATGTGGATGAATGGAGTCTGGGTTAATCTTGAGAGGGAGACTCTTGCCTATGATGGATTTGGGCAACAGGTTGCCTATTTTCAGGAGACATGGAACAGCGGGGCCTGGGTCAACAATCTGCATGAAACCTATACTTATGATCAAAACGGGAATTTAATCAGAGCGTTAATTGAGAAGTGGATCAGCGGGGAATGGGTGAACGATCGTCAGTTTACTTACATTTTTGATTCCTTTGGTGAACTCGCTATGGCTACTCTTCAGAACTGGATTAGCGGTAACTGGGTCAATCAAAGCAGGAAAAACTATACTTATATTCAAACGCATCTCCTGGGATCTTGTATTACTGAACTTTGGAACGCGGGCGCCTGGCTGAACAGTGAACGGCAAAGCTATGAATATGACGATTTGGGGCACCTTTCGTCGATGACAGGTGAAACCTGGCTGAATTCCCAATGGGTAAATGATGAACGAGAGGAATATACCTACGATGCATCCGGTAATGTCCAGTCATTTTTATATTTGGTATGGGCCAGCGAGGTATGGTCGAACTTCTCCCTCACTACTTATGCTTATGACAATGAGGGAAATGAAACTACGGCCATTTTTTACACCTGGGATGGTCAAACGTGGTCGCTGTCAAGCGACGGTCTGATCGCGCTGTATTACAATTCGGGAATGGATATGAAATATTATACCGGCTACAGGGTGGAAGCAGGTTATACATCCAAATCAACCGGTACTTCCGACCAGCCTTCCGGTAATATCACCCGGTTATCATGTTATCCCAATCCGGCCGGAGATCTTTGTACCTTAAGTTTGGAGCTTAAACAGACCCTGTTTGCAGAAATCGGCGTTATTGACGCTGAAGGACGGGCAATAGAATCAGTATATCGCGGTGAACTTGAAAGCGGAACGCACAATTTTCATCTTTCAACCGGGGTTTATCCCATGGGATTGTACCGGATTTTTGTAAAATCGAACGGAGCAACTCAATCGATTTCAATGGTAAAAGTTTATTAGAAGGAACAAAGCTTGAAAAAAGTCACGAAAACAAGAAAATAATGAACACTTACTAATAATCCGGCCACTTTGATTGACATTCTTCTTTATTTTATTGTATATTTGTACAGTGAAATAATCGTTTAAATCAATTCAAAACATCTCATATATGAAAAAGTTATACCACCAGCTATTTACCATTATTTCAGTTGTGTGCTTTGGATTAACCGGGTTATTCTCTTTCGGTCAAAGCATTGATCCAAAGGTCACGGTGATCCAACCCAGCGAAGCGGGAATATCCTGGGTGAAAGGAACATATCACTTAATATCATGGGAGGATAATTTTGTCAAACCCGTCGATATTTATCTTATTGATGATAATCTGGGAACAGCCTCCAGGACAGTCAGTCTCATTAAAAAGAATGTAAGTGGATCGACCTACAACTGGAATACGAATACTCCAGGAGTAGTTGCCGGCTGGGATAAATATATGATCCGGGTACAAAGTAATGTGGATACAACTTATTTTGATGAAAGTGACCAGTATTTTTCTATTGTCACTGCATTACCCGGAACCTATAAACTCTATCAACCTAACGTACCGGGAATTGACTGGGTACGAGGCAACACCTACCTGATTTCGTGGGAAGCAGGTGCAAATGAAAAGGTAAAAATCGAGCTTCTGGACAATGGCACTGTTACAACTACAACTACTGGGTTGCCTTCCGGTTTTGTAAGTGGTACCACCCGTTCGTGGCATATACCTTCTAACTTCCCTACCGGAGCGAACTACCGGATCAGAATAACCGGAGAGTTTACTGGCGGTGTAGCAGAGAGTGAGAATCCATTTTCTATTATTGCCACACCGGGAGGTGCGATTAACGTGATCCAACCCAGCGATGCTAACATTGAATGGAAGAAGGGAACCACCCATTTAATCTCTTGGGAGGACGAAATCCCGGAAAAAGTGAATATCGATTTAGTGGACGGAACAACATCACCTACCACAAGTGAAAGGTTACAATCAAATGTAAGTGGCTCTACCTGGTCATGGCATATTACTCAGGATGTTGGTTCAAATTACAAAATCAGAATATCAAGCACCTTAGACCCGACGAATTCTAATATGAGCGATAACGATTTTGCAATTGTAGACCTTCTAACCGGACATTTCAATGAAATTTACCAGCCTACCGGCACTGATGTCTGGTTAAAGGGCACCAATCATCTGATTTCCTGGGAAGATGAGCTTGATGAGACTGTGGATATTTATTTATTAAATTTTTGGGATCCAGGATCAGGACCTGGAACCGCAACAGTTACTACAATCCCTCATGACACAATTCCTTTAAGATCTAATGTCTCAGGATCGACTTGGTCATGGAACAATGTCGGCCCGCTTAGCGATTACTTAAAAATTGAGATTAGGAGTCATTCCAATCCTTCAGTTACCCCAATTAGGAGCGAGGGCTATTTCAAAATTGTGAATACCCTGGGCGGAACGTTTAACCAGTTCTTCCAGCCTTTAGGAGGTGAACAGTGGCTTAGAAACACCACCTACCTGATTTCCTGGGAGGACGACATATTGGAGGGCGTGGATATACTGCTTTCCGATAAAACAGATGGAGGCACTTATACTCTTTTGGCATCAGATGTTCATGGTTCAACCTATCTTTTCAGTACGGGTAATCGAGACTATGGTACATATAATTTTAAATTAAGAAGTACTCTCAATCATTCGAATGAATTTGTTAGTCCGGACTTTGAACTTGTACAGAGTTTAGGCGGCGGAATTACTGCGATCAATCAGCCAAACGAAGCGGGATTGGTTTGGGTGCAGGGTACCAGCAACCTTATATCCTGGGATGACGATCTTACCGAACCTGTTAAGATAACCTTGCATTATTATGGTACTGATCCGGGAACAGAAACGCCAACATCAACAAATACTATAACTACTTCCGTTTCAGGTACAACCTATAACTGGAATATTCCAGGAACCCAGGCAGCGGGATATTACCGGGTGGAGATCACAAGCACCCTTGACGGAGGAATTACGAAATTAGCCGAGAATAAATTCAGGATTATGCTCTTGATCGATGCCCAGGTCTTTCCCAACCCTTGTACTGAAAACGTGAATATAGAGATCGATAACTGTGCATCCCAAATATTCAACATCGAGCTATTTGACCGGTTTGGTACCCGGGTAATCAAACGCAGTCTGAATACCTCCAATTCCGACCAGATTTCCATTCCGGTCAGCGATTTGCCAAATGGGGTCTATTTCCTCAATATGACAGCCGGCGATACCAGGATCTCCAAAAAGGTAATCGTTCAGCACTAAAAAATGCTTAAATATTAATGATCCGGTACACCCTCGCTATAAATAGGCGGGGGTGTATTGTTTTCCGCTATTTAGAAATGAGATGAACGTGCAGAGATAAACCTTTAACAAACAGGGCCATGTACCGTTATTCCTCTTTTTATTGCCATTTCATTCTCCGGATGATATCCGGGTTTCGGAGAATTGGGTTATTCGCGATAATCCTTACTATCGCCATATCGTGCAATAAATCGGATAATCCGACCGAGGTTCCGAACGTCAGTACCAAGAATCCGGGAATAGTTACCGAATCAACCGCCGAAGTGGGAGGTTTTGTGACTTCCGACGGGGGAGGCACGGTAACTGAAAAGGGAGTGTGTTATGCCTTCCACCCGAATCCTACCATCCTGGATATGACCGTGAGCGTGGGTTATGGAACCGGGAACTTTCAACATACGCTTACGGGTTTGTATCCCGATACTACCTATTATCTCAGGGCGTACGCCCTGAATGAAATCGGAATAGGGTACGGTAATCAAATTACCTTTATGACAAAACAATCTTCGGGTTTGCCTTCCGTATCAACCGATGCGATAAGCGCGATTACTCCCTCTTCGGCAATTTGCGGAGGCGATATCACTAAAAGCGGATCCACAGCAGTCACGGCACGTGGCGTATGCTGGTCAAAACTCCAGAATCCGACCCTTTCCGATTCACATACCTCCGATGGCACAGGAACCGGTTCATTTGTAAGTTCCATTGCCGGATTAGATTCGAACACAGTGTATTATGTACGTGCTTACGCCACCAACAGCCTGGGTACCGCCTATGGCGCTCAGGTGAGTTTTATCACCAACGGCTCCGGCGGAACCATTCCCACGGTCACCACATCAGGCGTGACGGGTATCACTGAAATTTCAGCCATATCGGGAGGTACGGTAATTTCGCAGGGCAGCTCTGCCGTTACCCAGCGCGGGGTTTGCTGGAGCCTTTCCAAATTCCCTTCCATCTCCGATGATATTACCACCGATGGTTCCGGATTAGGATCATTTACAAGCCAAATCACTGGCTTGTCTTCCAATACAAGGTATTATGTAAGGGCCTATGCTATCAATGAATCCGGAACCAGTTACGGCGATACCGTGAGCTTTAACACAACCAATACCGGTCCGCAGGTCTGTCCGCCCACCGTATCCTATGGCGGAAAGACCTATAATACCATCGAGATTAACGGGAAATGCTGGTTTAAAGAGAATCTGAATATTGGTCAGCGCATCGACGGAGAACTCAGCCAGAGTCCAGGGAATAGCGTGGTAGAGAAATACTGTTATGATAACCTTGAAATCAATTGTGAGATTTACGGAGGGTTGTATCAGTGGGATGAACTCATGCAAGGCTCCATAAATCCCGGAGATCGGGGATTATGTCCGGAGGGGTGGCATGTTCCCACCGACCAGGAATGGATTGAAATGGCTGATTTTTTAGGCGGGGACTCAATCGCGGGCGGTGCATTGAAAAAGACGGGAATAACTTTCTGGAAATCTCCTAATACAGGGGCAACGAATTCCAGCGGGTTTACCGCTCTACCCGGAGGATCCATCGGCACCAATCATAAATTCTCCAACCTTACATTTTCGGCCCTGATCTGGACCTCAACCCAGAGTGAAGCGACAACTGCCTGGCACCGGTCGCTTTATTACAGTTCCGTGCAGTTAGGGCGATACAGCAGCCAAAAGATTGTCGGATATTCGGCACGATGTCTGAAAAACTGAAACGACAACGCAGATAACTTTCATCGGCCGGCGACACCAAAAGGGGGGGATGGCGCCTTGAGGATATCATCTCAACAGGTGGGATCATAAATATCTGAGATTGCTCCAGATCGGGATAGGGCACTTTTTAATCGTTCTCAGAACGGATACCCGATCCCGAAATTCCAGATGATATCGCCAAGTTGCATTTTATTAAAATACCATCGGTTTCCTTCTTCGTAGGAGGGTACCCGAATTGGAATGGCCGGATCCAAACGGATGACAAAAAAATCGAAATCCAACCTGATTCCCAGCCCGGCATCCAGCCCAATCTGATTGATGAATCCGGGAAAAGTGAATTTCCCGCCAGGAAGGTCTTCCGAATCCTCTAACAGCCATATATTCCCGGCATCCACAAACAAAGCTCCCCTGAACCAGTCGTATATCGGGAAACGATATTCCACATTGGCTTCCAGTTGAATATCGCCAATCTGGTTGAAGTTATTCTCTTCATCGTCTGTTTTGTAGGTGCCGGGTCCCAGCGAGTACATTTTCCAACCGCGCATTCCGTTGGCGCCACCGGCAAAGAATGCTTTTTCAAAGGGTAGGAGTTTGGAATTTCCATAGGGAATGCCAATCCCTCCGTAAAACCGATAGACCAGCGAGAACTGGTTCCCGATCATGTTGTAGTACCTGAAATCAACATCCGGCCTGACATACTGCGAATAGGGAAGTCCAAAAATATCATATCCCCCGTCGGGACTTTTCTCAACCTTGAATAGTTCATCGATCCCGTATATCAGGTTCCCTCCGGTCTCGAAGTTTGCCCGGATGTACATGAAGTTTTTTACTTTATTGATCTGTTGATTGGAAAAAGTGAAGGTGTATTTCAATCCCGCTACCATATGGTCAGTATATTGATTACGTAACCGGTTGTCGGGCTCATTGTTGATTATTGAATCGAAATAGGAATCCGGAAAAACCTTTACCAGAGAGACTTCAACCGGATTGAGTACGTGCTTGATCTTTTCGGTTTGCAACCATGAATATCCAAACGTAATATTGGAGATATGCCGGTCATAATGTTGCTGGTGCTGATAATTATAACCCAATGTAATGGTGGTCTTTGGCTTAAAATATTTGGAAATCCGTTCCGGTTTTATCGGAATCAAAAACTGTGGGAATGTTAGTCCGGCGCTGGCCCCTAATTCGATCACGTTAAAAAATGAGCCGGCCGACATCCCGTCGGAAGCCTGCATCTGGAGTGAACCGTTCAGGTTGAGGCGGAACAGTTGCGCACCATTGAAAATATTACGGTTTTGGTACCCCACGCTTCCCTGTACCCCGAAGGCGCCTCCTGAGTTGGTTCCGTCAAGTGTGGTGGTAAAGGATTGTACGGGTGTGGGTGACAATTCGAGATGGCAGTCGATTTTATCTTTCTTTTTCGACTGTTCTTGTTCAGGAGCATCCCTGAAGGTTATGTTGATGTACTTGAAAACCTGCAAACCCGATAATTGTGAATAAGTTTGATTGACGTCCAGGAGGTTATAATGAGAGCCGGGGGTAACAAAAACCGATTGGGCAATGGTTCGGGGTTTGACTCTGAAATTCCCGTTATAGAGAAAGTAATAGGTGTTGGGTGGTTGATTTTTCAGAGGATTGTCGTAAGTTCTCATCAGGGTATCGTAGGATCCTGTGTGCGTTGCCAGGTGGTCGAATTCAGGATAGATGTATATTTTATTGATATAGTATCGTTTGTGCGGGATTTGTTGAATCAGGGTAAAATCATCAAAGGAGGGTACAACCGGATTGGTTATTTCAAGGTTGATTGTTAGGCGGTGACGGTTGAGGTTTGAATCAATTCTGAAGAATATATAGCTGTTATTGAACCGGTAAAATCCCTGGTTCAACAGTAACGTAGTTATACGGGTGCGTTCATTGTCAAGAAGATACGCATTGTAGTTGGCTCCTTTTTTCAGGAGTGAACGTGCCGTGTCGCGAAATACGAATGAGGCGACCTGCGAATCGGCAATGGAATAAAAGATATCATAGATGGTGTAGGGCCTTGATGCCTGGATTTGGTAAATAACCGTCGCTTTTTTCTTTTTTAAGATGACCGAATCCTTCACAGATGCCTGGAAATAACCTATGTTGGCTAAGTAGAGCCCCATCTGTTTTGAGGTCATCGAAACCAGGCTGGTATCGAGGATAACCGGTGCAGCGCCGACTTTTGTACGGATCCATTTCTTGAATTTCGTATCCTTTCCTTTACTGCCAAGATTGTAGAAGGCAATATTAGTTCGGAAAAGTCCGAAAAGCTTTTTATTCGGGTGTTGCTGAAAGTATGCCTCCAGATCGTCGGATGGAATTTTTTCACCTTTGACCTGGATCTTGTTTTTAATCAGCAGGTACTCCTGCGACTCCAGGTTCTTTGTCACATCGCAACCGGTCAATGCCGTCATCATTGATGCTAACAACATCAAAACCCAACCCATATGGAGTGTCGCAACCGGCCGGAGCTTCATCCTGTCAAACCGTATTAAAATAGTTTCGATCCTTATAACATTTGGATGCAAAAACTAAAACCGAAAGCAAAAATAACGAGTTATACGGGATTACCCGTTCCCTGCCACAAAATGTTTGAGAATTGTCGGCGCTGAAATAAAAAAATCGCTTACCTGCAACGGATGTAAGCGATTTTTTTTCGGTGGGAGCAACAGGATTCGAACCTGTGACCCCCTGCTTGTAAGGCATAATCTGTATTGATTATTATGTTAAATTGGCTTTAAGCACGTTTTTAGTATATTCTGCAAAATAAATCAAAATAAGTCAGTTACGACAACTTCATTTAAATTAATGTTAAATTTATTTGAATAAATTTTAATAAAATGTTTGTATAGTTGTTTGTATAGTTGTATATTTACAAGCAAATTCAGCAGCCATGAAGCCAAAACCCATTCACGCCGTTACCGCTTCGATCGTTCTGGATACCCGGATTACCCGCAAAGGGGGGTATTATCCTGTGAAGCTTCGGCTAATACATGATCGTACGGCCATGTACTATAAAATATTGTACAACCCGGAGAGGTCCGGCGCAACACTGACAGAAACCCAGCAGTATTGGTTACAGAAGCAGAATTTAGGTATCAGTATGACCCCGTTGGAGTTTGCCGATACATTTAACCAATACACCCCGGAGGAAATTCAGCAGAATAAGGACAAAGACAAAAAGGGGGAGGTCAAACCCAAAAAGACAAATGAAAAGGAACCTTACCGGACAATGTTTCTGTATCTAACCGGAATTGTATCTGACGCACAGGAAGTGATTGCAGGATTGTCCCATTTCACGTTTGAAGCCTTTAAGGAGGCGTTTTTTGAACAACCCAAAGATAATACCGACATAGTGGCAGCCATTAAAACCAAGGCCACCAGGTTAAAGAATGAAGGGAAGATAGCAACCGCCGATATATACCAAAACACACTAAATGCCTTGCAAGAATACACCCACCAACCAAAACTGAATTTTAATAAGGTAACACCGGATTTCCTTCGGCAATTCGAAAAAGGACTTTACGCCCGAACTGTTGGCGGCAGGGCCAGAACCAAAAAACCCAAGGTGGAACGGAATATCAGCAGAACGACCGTATCAATGTATATGAGATGCCTTCGCAGTGTCTTTAACGAATCGGCCCCGGAGGGTACGCCCTATCCGTTTCATACGAAAAAAGATAAAGAAAAAGACAGAAAATATATAATCCCGCAATGGACGGGTAACAAACGGGCGTTGACACAGGAGCAAGTATCACGGATTGCATGGTACACTTGTGATCCGGGCAGCCTGATTCACCAGAGCAGAGATTATTGGTTGTTCAGTTACTTGTGTAATGGAATGAATTTCAAAGACCTTGCCAATCTTCGGTACAGTAATATAAAAGGTGAGGAACTGGTTTTTGAACGGGCAAAGACTACTATTAATGGGAAGGTCACGCAAGTAAGGGTAATAATAACCCGACAGATAGGACGTATTATTGACCAGTGGGGCCAGAAGCCGGGAACGCCCGATAAATTCATTTTTCCGATTCTGACCCCGGATATGACACCAGAGAAGCAACATGCAACAATAAAGCAACTCGTAAAGACCACAAACAAGTATATCAGGAAGATATGTTCAGACTTAGAAATCCCAGATGCTACAACATACACAGCAAGGCATTCGTTCGCGACGGTCCTGAAACGGTCGGGTGCATCGCTTGAGTTTATCAGTGAATCACTGGGTCATAATGACCCCGTCACGACGAAAAATTATCTGGCGGATTTTGAAATTGAAGAGAAAAGAAAATGGGCAGAGAAGTTACTGCCCGATATTAATAATCAATAGTTTAACATTTAATTCTTATATTATGGAAAAAGCAGAAACAATTATCAACCAGATTTCAACTATTGACCTACCTGAAATCCGTAAAAGTTTACGGGGAATGATGGATGCACACTTCCTTCAATATGGAGGTGAGGATTCCGACTCTGCATACAGCGCATTCCTTTCAATGGATGCATTGCTGGAAAGTTTGATAGAATACAATCAACAAAAGAAAGAACTGGCGACCCCAGCGTAAAACTTAAAACTGAATAAAATAGCTCGGGTTTCTGTTACAAACGGCAGCAAGCCCGGGCTACTTCTTTAATGGTGAGTATCATTTCTGAGGGATACCGTCAAACCAGTCCCAATGTCTTGTCTTTGGGTCCCTTTTGTAATATCCGACCTGTTTTTTGTCTCGGTTAAACACATTCCAAATATCCTCCCGGACGGGATCTCTTTCCTTGTATCCACTATCCGGAAAATATACTCTTGTCGGCTCAGGCTGAGGCTTAGTGGCCGGCGGTGGTGGTGCCGACTGTCTTTTCTTCTCTGATATTTTTCCGACCAAATCCGATATTGTAACGCCGTTATCTGTTTTTACCGGCGTTAATTTGTCCGTAAATGTAAGGTCTTTAAAGTCCAATGGATTCCTTTTATATTCGTCGATTGAAACCGACCCGACAAACCTATTCATCGGAGAATAGAAATTTAACTGATCATGGTCTCTTTCACAGTAACCAATATAAACATCATCGCGGTAAATCTTCACACGGTCGTTTAACCGATCCTCTTTAAAGGTTATTGTTTGTGCCGACAGGCTTATGCCAATCAACATAATCAACAAAATGACAATGACTTTCATGGCGCTTTTTTGCCAAATATAATCAAAATAATTTCATTTGTTGGTGTGACATGGTTTCTTTCACCGGTTCCAGCGCTACCGGTTTGTCCGGTTCAGAATCGGAATAACCAATGAATTCCCTGGTGTGGAATGTTTCTATTTTGAATATTATAAATAAGGAGTACATGGTTAAGAATAGTTTTTAATCCTGACTTGACCTCTTCTTTTGGGGCTCCTTGAGGGTTCGGGAGGGGTTCGGAAGGGGTTAAATGTGAAGTGTTTATATTACAGGTTGTTAGCTCAGACAAGGAGATGAAATAAGATTGAAATTTGGTTTTTCTCACCCCCTGGGTTCGCCTGGAAACGATTTTCGGTTTTCAAGTGCCGGTCTCAATATACCTATTAAATTACTCCCTCTTTACGCAACGGTTTTTGAGGAATTTAGGATATTCAGTATATTTTGGAAAAGCGATGAGGGGATATAATCATCAAATGTAGCTTCTTTGGGCGTTTTCGGGGCGGCCAGTAGTGCAGCCTCATCCGCTTTGTATTTCTGATTATATCCGAGAATTATATCCATCAACCCCTGTTCGCCCCCAATGCCTGATATGAGTGAATTTATTCCCTTTTCTGCACTGCTGAGAATATCAAATGTCTTAGATTTCCCTTCTTCAAGTCCCATCAACTGAAGTGCATCCCGGCGGCGCTGCGTTTCGTTCTCGTACCCGGCAGACACACTTCCAAGGTACTGCGCCAGCCGGTTTTTATTGGCCAGGATCGCTGCATCGTTCTCCCTTCCTATCTGGCGCTTGGCCGCGTTGCCCTGGCTGTACATCTTCGAGAGTGCGTCAACCAATCCTCCTCCTGAAATGTAATCCTTCGCCTGGTTCAGTGTCATGGGAATCGACGAATCAATCTCAGAGAGTTGTTCCTGGTATCCGGGCAGTCCGGTATTAACATTTTCACGGAGTATGGCCTCACCACGGCGGACACTCTCCGGGACTCTGGTGTTGCTTACCATCTCCGATAGCTTCGACTGCGTTTCGTCATGCGAAGCCGAAGAGAGCGCGCCGCCAACGATGGATGAAACCAATCCTAATAATGAGCCGATCATAGTGTTTGATTTTATTACAAAGATATACCATGAAGCGGGCGTTTTCAATATTGAAACCCTTGGAATATCTGAATATTGTTAATTTCTAACTGACCATATTACCGGTAAATCGCAATTTGATGTATTTTCGTAAATAAACGAGGAGGTAAACATGGATCAGTCAGATGAGAGTTTTTCAGAAGAATTGAAGAAGGCACGGCAAACGAGGATGGAAAACTTAAAGCAATTAGTGAGGATATTGAAAGCAAGGCGGAAAGCAATAGAAAAGCTGAACTTAATAAGGCAGTCGGAAGAGCAGACGAAATAGGAAGGATTACCGTCGAAGTTAATACTTGATAACCAGCCAGAAGTGTTTTTGAATGTTAGCAATGTTAGCAAAAAAGGGTGAGACAGTTGGATTTAGTCGGCTTCGTGAGGAACGCAAAGAAAAGATTTTCCAAATGTACCTGGCATGTCATACACAGCAGGAAATAGCTGAGGCGGTGGGATTGCCACAACAAACCGTAGCTGATTCTTTACCGAAATTAACAGACTTGGAGAAATCGGTAAAGATTTTTTCCTCTTTTTCCGATCCTGACTTTGAAGTTCCGATTTACAACGTCTGGACGTTTGCGAAAAAGACCAATGAGGTAAGTCATTACGGCAATTCGGAGGTTAGAATTGTTGAAAACCTGCTTTACCTATACACCGATCCTTTTGATATAGTTTTTGATCCGTTTGGTGGCGGTGGATCAACCATAGATGTTTGTAAAAAACGAATAAGGAGATACTATGTTTCTGACAGGAAACCAATAGTTGAGCGTGAATCTGAAATAAGAAAACTTGATATAAACTACAACCTTCCGGATTTTAATAATCGTTGGAAGGATGTCAGATTGGCATATCTCGATCCTCCATATTGGAAACAGGCAGAAAATCAGTATTCTAACGACTCTGATGATCTTGCAAATATGAGTTTGGATGAATTTAACCGGTCCTCTTCTGTCTGAAATTATTACTGTGGAAGTGGATAAATTTTTTCCCAAGTTTCAATTACCTTTTGGTCCCATATCATGCCAAGAGTATTGAGCGTAAGCCCATCACCTGAATGACATTGGTTTTCATACGACAATGAGAACCTATTGTTAACAATTGTGAATGAAATCGGAAATACACAGTCACATTTAAATGGGAGAGATGAAAATGAAAATCTGCCAGGAATTGCACTTTTTTCAAACATGCACATTACACCAAGTTCTACCCTTACTTCACCGCCCACTATTGAATATACGTTATACTGGTCCCCAAGTTTAACAATCACGGTCTCTACCTCTGAATTCAAGGGATTACCATATTCTTTATCTGGATTTGGCCATTTAAATTTGCTTATGGTGATGGACTTTCTCAACCATATGCCCTCAAGTGCATCGAGTTGGCTATTATGTGAACTAAAGTAGTCAACTACACTCTGCTCAGAAGCTCCTTTGTAGAAAAATTGACATTGGGGAACTAATGGCATCAAAAAAAGCAGAATGCCAAACCAAATAAAAATTAAGCGTGTTTTACTAATTGCATACATTGTTTTGGTTTATTTCTTGCGTATATATGTCTTTGTCCCTTTTGAGTTGATATAATATTTTCCTCCACGAGGCCCGGTCATTACTGGCCTTGATGAGTTAAAATTATAAGTAGGAGTTGAATAAAAGTGTGTGCTTTTGTAAGTCTTACTTTTTCTACCATACTGTGGAATGGGGCTACGACTATAGGTTGATACAGATCGCTCCTTTGCGGTTTTTATCTTATGTTCACGGGTGGAAAGCAGCTGCATGTTTGATGGTTCATCCTTGCCGCCTTGAGACAGTGGTATAATATGGTCAATCTGGTATCCCCGAGGTACTTTGTCGTATCCCTTGCTGCGTAAAAATTCTTTTTTTGCAGAAGAACTCCGCTCAACTTTTGGGTACCCTGTAGTTTTGTAATTCTCCCCAACAATGTATTTTGTTTGGCCGACGCTATAGGTTTGCTTCTCCTGCCCTTGAATTAAATGCGATTGGCCTACAACAACATATAAAAGCAAAAAGAAAATTAGCTTTCTCATGGTCAACCGATTTATTTTTGGGCGTTATTAGGTTCACAAAAAAAATGCAGCGCGAGCATATTACCTACTGCTGTTAGGGTTCGATCAAGAACCCATGCCGCAAATAAAACAACTCTAAAACTGTTGCTGGGGGCGCTTCTTACTATCCTGCGGCGGTATTAGAATTTGGTCGATTTAAACAGCAGAATTCAGCTAAATGCTAAATCATATTAAGTTTTGGTTATGTTTCGATAATGTAGTTTTAGTTATTCAAAGTTAAAAATTGAATTAACGTGAAAAAATAAATTCTTAAAAATAATTATTATAGAGTTGAAATTCATCAAATACGTAACTTCTCTTCTCTTCCTTTGGCGGTTCATGGTTGACGTAATTGGGGGAATAGGTATCGCCCTAATGTTCGTCATGCGGACAAACAAGCGTCGCAACCTGACCAGCTCCCAATGGGCTGCTATTGCCGCCGAGGCTGAAGACCTTGTATCGGAATTGCAGCAAAAGGTCGAAGAAGACAGAAGGCGGAAAATAGCTGAACGTGAAAACGTTGCGAATCAATACACGAAGCCTGAACCAAAAGTGGAAACGGTTCAATTAATTGAACCATCTCCACAAAAAGACAACTCCAGACTTGCCGATTCTCACATTGCTTCCCTGTTCAACACGAACCGTACCTACATCAGCGAAGCCCGGAAGCTGAAAGAAACCAAGCCGGAAGCATTTGTAAAAGTTAGCAACGTTAGCAGATGAGCGGGGTTGTTGGGACTCACGCTATTTTTGAAGCTTTGCCTTTCATTTATTGATTTTGCGGTGTTTTTAGCCTGCTGGCTGTGGCACAAATGTGTCGACTACGGTTTAAGCCAATTGCTTTCAGGTTTCACAATAAGACGTGCATTAATATATGCCATATGAAGCGTCAGGCATGTCCTGGCACAATAAATATTCTCATGTTGCCTGAAAACAACAAGTGCAAGATCAGGATTTGGTGAGCCTGAAGTTAGACATAGCGGTAAGAGCAATTGAATTTTTCCATTATAACACTGAGGTACGGCTATTTTGTAATTAATCCTTACCTTCTGTTTTACTTCCTCTATCGACCCAAACAAATGCCGTCGGATGCCATTGTCATCAAGATAATGCATGTGATCAGGAAATCTATCTTTATTATCAATAATGATATGATCGATATCCGGGACCAATTCTACCTTGGGATTAAAAAGCAGTAATTCCGGATTCCCAAAGTAATTTGCAACCTCAGGGATTGATCCTGAGAAATGCCTTAAAAATTGACTATCACTTTTTTTTAAAAAAGCTTTAAAAAAATATGGAGACTTTTTGTCTGGTTTTGGTGATCTGTATTTTTCGAATAAGGCAAAGATATCTTCAAGATTTTCGGTAACGAGACCAGTATTCCAGGCACAAAATTGATTATCGGATGTATAAACAATCTTCTTTTCCTGTTGAATACGCCTGAATGTGAATTCGATATAATTCTTTAGAATTGAAAAGTTCTTTGAAATTGAATCAGAAAAATCCCATTCCTCTTTTGAACACAAAGATGTCGCAAGGTATTTTATGCTCTCTTGATAATTAGGGAAGAAAGCGAAACGAAATAATTCGTTAATGTATTCCTTTGCTGCCATGGTACTGGTTTAAAGAATAAGAGCCACCGACAAAATGGGTGGCTCTTTATATATATGACTTAATTTTATTTTAATGGTATGTGGATAGATCCACACAATCTATATGTCAAATTGCAATGCAAATATATACCAAGTTGGTAAACTGTGCAACAATTTTAACAAATTATTTCAATATTATTAAAGAAAAGGTTAATAAATTGATCATGCATTATTTAGCATTTGACTTCCATTTGATTATTCGGCAAAGTTGTCAATTTCTATGTTTAAGTCTGATTTTTTTGGTTCGAACTTTCTTGATTTCTCCCTCAACAGGCAGGTATACACCCCGGATGCTTCCGGACTTGGGCTCATGAGTTCAATGATGATCACTGCCATCGAAACTCTGCATTTTGCCACTTTTCAAACTCTGTTATGAATCTTTCGTAGTAACTCAAACCATCGTTTGTTATTCTCCAAAGTGAATACCTTGGCAAACGGTTCCTTTCGACCATCCCGGCCTGTAATAGTTCTTTTAGGTACCGGTGAGCGTTTTCAAAAGACAGGCCCTTGCATAGAATATCCCGGGTTTGGAAAGGCTTTGAGGTATTAGGTCTCCCGTTGATATAACAGAAAAAAAACATTTGGCGCCTGGTGATGTCAATGTGCCTGATTGAACGGCAATGAATGAAAGCCTGCCTAAAACTTTGCCAACCCCGAACGTGGGGACTGACCGATCCGGTTGAATAATGGGATAACATGGTATTAATTTTTTGATGTGATACATATACCTTTTGCCCGGATTGCTTCAATATTTTTCGGAAAGAAACGAATCTTCCTCCCGTAGATTGTAAGATGGTGGTACCTGCATTCTGTATCTGCCTCACAAAATGACAGTAATTTTTCGGGGCTCATGTTAAGCATGGCAGAAGCTTTTTCGATGGAAATGGATGCAACGGGTTTCATGTTTTCTTTATAAGAACTTTGTAAGATGTTTGTAAGAACTTTGTAAGAAGTTTTGTAAGAATGTAACTTTTTGATTATATTTATATTAACATTGTTTTCTTACAATCTTACAGTAAAAAATTTTCTATTCCAATAATTCATCTAAAAAAAAATAGTTTTCTCTGTTACTCTTTCTCACAACTGTTTTTTTCTCTCTGGATTTTACCAATTAAAAACTGTAAGATTGTAAGAAATTTTCATAACATTCAGTATTTCAATTTTATAACGTCTTACAAAATGTCTTACAAAGCGTCTTACGAAATTTAACACTTTAGAATGGCAGTTTGTCTGACACTGATTCTTTCTCCGGCTCCTGTTTTACAAACATTTCCCGCCGAAAATTGTAGGCTCTTCCGGATTTCCCCGCTCTGGGTTCATTATTAATATTACCAAATGGTTCATAATAAATTACGTCTGGAGGGGAAAATTTGAACTCATTTTTCAAAACCTTACGGATATAGGCGTTGTCGATCTTCAAGTCTCTTGAAAACCACCGTTCTTTTATGTCAGTGGGTGTGGCAAAACAAAATTTTTCATTCTTTAAAACATTCAAAAACAGTTCCTCGAAATGATCATGCAATGCTTTATACAGTCCTGAATGTGATTCAGCTTTCAAATCTCTAAGGAAATCATTGTCCAACTCTTCCGTCGTGAACCCGGATCGGTCTATTGTTAGGTCAGGCCTTGGTAGTGTTGTGAGGTAATACAGAAATGCTGGAATCTCTTCTTTGAGCTTCAATTCTATGTTAGGAATATATTTGATTGGCTTTCCTACTTTGCGAATAAAGAATCGTACCTCTTCTTGATCGATCTTTATAAATCCGTCGGGATCATTGGATGTTAGAATTACCTTTCCGAAGAATGGGACTTGAGACTCATTGACACCTTTAAGGTTTAGTGTGATATATGGTTGAGTAGTTAGGGCCTTAATCTTTTCAATAATCTCCCTTTTGTCGATTGCTGTTTCCTCAATCAAAATCAAATTGCTATACCCGTACGACCCATTGAAATTACTGCTTAGGTTCTGAGGCGTGATATTAGCGACGTTATTTCCAAAGATCAAGTTTATCCACGTTAGGAATGTGGTTTTTCCGGTTTCTCGTTCCCGGCTGACAAGTGCAAGAATGGGTAAAATATGTTTCGGGTGCAGGTAGAGTATTTGGATGTACCTTATCCCCAAGTTATACTGTTCGCCGAAAATATGTTCGAGAAATAGCTTAGTTGTCGGCCATTCTCCCGGTTCCGGGGTATGAGACAGTTCTGAATAAAGGTTGAAGCAATTGCCATATCTCTGGTGGTAATTTAAATGTTCCGGCTCAATAGTGAAATCGTCAAATTTTTTGATCTTGTTTACAAAGGTCTTACCGTGATCTCTTGTGATTTCTCTTACTTTCCAGGCTTTAAGTTCAGTTCTTTCGATACCGAAATGTGCATCTGTTTTCGTAATCAATTTGAAAAAATCGCACCCTACCCGGATGTAAGGGGTTCTTACAGATTCAAGGGGATTCTTCATGCCTTCCTGAAGTCCATCTTCGATTGTTTTGAACGCAGTTTCAAGGTTATCGACGTTGTTTTTATCCTTAATTTCTTTGCGTAACCTCTGTTTAGCTTCTTCAAAAATCAATTCACCTGAACCAACATACCCCCCCAACAACTTGGAAGCCTTAATTAGAGTAGCGTGTTTTTCACCATCTTTCGAATTTTGAATCATTCTGGCCGCGACTTCCATCGGATCAGTGTATTTATATGCGCCAGACTGTTTAGGGGGGGCTTGCGGCTTTTGGTCCTGTTCTGCTGTTTCAGACTCCCATTGCTTGATAAAATTATTATCGAAAACTTTCGCATTTTCATTCAGGACAGCATTGTCGTCATGGCATAGAAAACACGCTGAAGATACATTTTTGGGGGCAGAATCTATTTTTATATTGAACTTGGTTTGAAGATATTTCTGAAACGACGTGTAGTACAACGCTACATCTTTATTTGATTCATCCCCGGCCGGGGCAATACGAACAATGGCTTTGAAACCTTCTCCTTTTGGACTTTTAAACATTAGAGCAGGTTTAAGCTCTAATTGAATTATTTCCCAACTCTTGTTATAGTCTTCAGCACTACCAAGGCCATCAATATCAAGGGCCAGGTATTGACTTCTGGTCACCACGCTGTTTTGATTTTTTACAGACAGCACCGCACACCAAGTAACAAAAGGTAATTTTTCTATTTTGAATGAATCCTTTTCGGCTTTCGTTGCAAGGCTTCGTAAGGTTTTTGTCTTTTTTTCAAGGTCTCCAGATTTAATATGATCGAACGCATCCTGTATTGTGTAGATTTCGTCCGGTCTCTTATTGCTTACAGTTATCGGAGGGTTGAAATAGCTGAATCCAAGCAAATTATTCGTAATTTTGTTCATTAGTAGTTAAGATTTTATCCCGGTTAAGTGCTGGCAGCACACCGGGATTTTTTATTTAAAGACTCCTTTGTTTAGTATTGATATGATTGTTCATTGTTCGGGCAATCCTTGATTCTTCCAAAATTTCCTCTGGCATTTCGATACGCCCTGAGTTTACCCACTCCCGAAGTGCTTTTAAGCTGAATCGTAGTTTTCCGCCTTTCTTGAAAACTGGCAGCTTCCCGCTGTGTACATACTGGTATAATGTCCCGGTGGTAAGTTTTAAAAAGTTCGCTGCCTCGTTCACGTCTAAAAACCGATCTGGTTCAGTCGAGGGGGGTTGCTGTTGGGATAGTAAAAGGGCTTCGATTCTTACGTATTGCTGTTTGATCAATGAAATTTCGTCAAACAAAATCTGATACGGATTTTCCATTATTCCTGGTGCCTTTTAATGAAACATTCTTTTAAAATTTGACTTTTGAGAAACAACTTTCTCCGCCCAATCCGATAATAACTTAATCGCCCTGTTTTTGTCAATCTCCAAACAGTTACGGAGGAACACCTCAAAAGGGAACAAGCTTCTCTTATGGTGATGAATTTTTCTGAATCTAAGTCCATTGTCAATTAATTTGTTTTTGGCAAATGTACTGTAGGGTCTATGGCGATTCCAATAGTGTAACTTTTGGGAAACTTTTGTAAGAAATTTTATCAACGGGATACTAAAATAATAAGCCTCTTTTGCAGAAGTCCAGGACATTTGTACCGAACGGAACATCACAGGATTCGGCACAGATCATGGGCTTTTAAACTGAAAGAGATTATTGCAGTAAAGGAGAAGGGGAGCCAGAAAAAACGCAAGGGAGCTCAGCCGGGGGCAAGTTTGAAAACATTGATAAAATTGTCACCCATTAGCACCCCAAAGGAGATTTCTTAGGTGGCAAAAGTTTCTGAGGGGACACTGTACAGGATTGACAAGATCAAAGTTTGTGCAAATGTTTGTATAAAAAGAAAAGCACCTACAACATTAAATTGTAAGTGCTTGATTTTCTGGTGGGAGCAACAGGATTCGAACCTGTGACCCCCTGCTTGTAAGGCAGGTGCTCTGAACCGACTGAGCTATGCTCCCTGAATTATTGAAGGGTGCAAAGGTACGAAAAGAATCAACATCACCAAAATGAAGGATGAATTATTTAGGCATCATCCCGAAGAATTTTCTTAGCGTACGGTGAAACTTGTGGATTCCCGTAACAGGATCGACATGCATTAGAATACATTCGCCGGTGATGAGGTTTATCTTGTGGGTATTGATCAACTCAACAACCTCCCGGGTTTCGGATCCCTGTTGTATCCAGATATGGTCGATCCCTTTCCGGATTGCCTCGGCAACCACCTCCTGTGTTTGTTTCTTGGGAGTCAGGATTAGCAGGTTGTGGACATTGACAGGCAGGGCGCCGACATTCCTGAAGCAGGGTGTAGAACCAATCATATCGGTTGAAGGGTTGATCGGAAATATCTCAAATCCTTTTTCGGTGAGTGTTTTAAATACGATATATCCGAATTTTTTTTGATTCCTTGAAACACCTGCAACCGCGAGTTTACGGGTTGCTAAAAAGGATTCGATCGAGGCCCTGGTTGCTTTCATGATTTATTTCTTAAAGATGAAATAGACTGCTAAAATTAAAAAGAAAAAACCAATAAAATGATTCAGCCTGAAGGATTCTGTCTTAAAAATGAGAAGCGTGAACAAGGTAAAGACGATCAGAGTGATGACTTCCTGTACCACCTTCAGTTCCACCAGTGAAAAGGGACCTCCGTTTTCCCGATAGCCTAAACGGTTGGCGGGAACCTGAAAAAAATATTCAAACAGTGCAATACCCCAGCTCAGTAAAACAATGCTGATGAGGCTTAAATTCTGAAACCAGCTCATCTCTTTAAATTTCAAATGACCATACCAAGCGAGGGTCATGAAAGCGTTGGAAAGAATGAGAAGAAGTACAGTTGAAATTCCCCGTGACATTAATAGATTGGCTAATGGTTGATTTTGATCTCTTTATTGTGCGCTGAAAGATTAAACCGGTCGGGGTGGCAGGCTACCATATCCTTGTAAAAATCTTCCATGAATTTCAGGTCTTCTTCATAATTCCCCGACGGGGTAATAATCGGACCGATACCACCGGTTTTGTTTCCATAGTTGATAAAGGAGAGGGCAATGGGGACTTTTGCTCTGAGGGCGATAATATAAAATCCTTTTTTCCATTTATCCACCCGTTTACGGGTTCCTTCAGGCGTTATAACAATGACCAGGGATTCCTCCTTCCGGAACATTTTAACTACCTGATCGACCATACTGCTGGCATTGCCTCTTTCAACAGGAAGTCCTCCCAAACTTTTAAGGAAAGGGCCAAAAGGGAAAACGAATGCTTCCTTCTTGATCAGAAACCGGATATTCACCCGAATCGCCCAGAAAGTAAGACGGCCAATAATAAAGTCCCAGGTGCTGGTATGCGGGGCAGAGACAATCACGGCTTTGTGAATTCCTGATGGAAGCGCTCCGTTGGTATTCCATCCGAAAAGTCGTAAAATGAATTTGGCTAACTTTCTACCCATCCTCAACGTAAATCCAACTGTTAATACTCAATTTCAAGATCAAGCTCTTCGCGAAGTAACCGCAGGGAATCGTTTTTTTGTGCCATCAGATCGAATTTTTCCTTGTCGGTATAGGGTCTGAAGTTTTTAGAGTTCTCGGCGACTGAAGTCCTGAGCTGGATTTTGGAATTCTTCAGTTTATTTCTGAGAAATTCCATCATTTCAGTCTTTTTCAGGGTAAGTTCGTCTTCAAGCACTTTATTATCAACGGTAAAATCGATCGTCCATTCATCGGAGATTCGGGGACGGCTGTTTTTCAGGGTTGAGTAAAGATGGGGTGAATCATTCCGTAGTGTCTCGGCGTATTCATCCCAGTAATTACAAAGATCGGTTTGTGAGAAAGGAGAAGCCATCTCTGACCTGCCGTTCGGTTCGTCAATAAGATCGTTTCCTGTTGCGGGTTTCGCGTTGAGATTCTTTAAGGATGTGATCCCGTCGAAAGAACGGGGAAGGTCTTTCATCTTTACAGGTTCCACAGCCTTTTTTGAAGCAGCATGGGTTGTTGGCTGAGTAGTCGGCCGGGCAGTCTGGACCTGAACAGGGGCTCCCACGGGTGAAGGATTTTTAGGAAGCGCCGGTTGGGGATACGTTCCGGTTTCAGCAGGGGCGTAGCCTTTCATAACCAGGGCACACATCTGCAACAGGGCAATCTCCAAATGAAGTTTCTTGTTATTGCTCGATTTATAATTCAAATCACACTGATTGTTGAGGTCGAGCATGTTGATCAGAAGGGTCACCGGGCATCTCCCTGATTGTTCCAGATATTGATCCCGGATGGAGGGGGCGGTCTCAATGAGTTTTACAGTCGCTGCATCCTTGCTGACCAGAAGATTCCTGAGGTGTTCGCCGAAGCCGATAATGAAATGCTGCCCATCGAATCCTTTATCGATAATTTCGTTAATGGTTATCATTACACCTGAAACATCACCCGAAAGCATCTGATCGGTTATCCTGAAATAGTATTCATAATCCAGGACATTGAGATTTTCCAGAACGGTTTCATAGGTGAGTTTGTTCCCGGTAAAGCTTACCAATTGGTCAAAGATAGAGAGCGCATCCCGCATGGCGCCGTCAGCTTTCTGAGCGACGATGTGCAGGGCATGGTCTTCAGCTTCTACGTGTTCTTTCTCGGCTACATAACGCAAATGTCCTGCAATGTCGTCAATGGTAATACGACGGAAATCGAAAATCTGGCACCGGGAAAGAATGGTCGGTATAATTTTATGTTTTTCTGTAGTGGCAAGGATGAATTTGGCATAGGCAGGTGGTTCCTCCAATGTTTTCAGGAATGCATTGAAGGCAGCGGCCGAAAGCATATGGACTTCATCGATGATATACACTTTGTATTTCCCCGTTTGAGGCGGAATCCGAACCTGATCAACCAGAGTTCTGATATCATCGACCGAATTATTGGAAGCCCCGTCGAGTTCGTAAATGTTGAACGAAGCATTTTCATTGAATGAGATGCAAGAAGGACAAGTGTCGCATGCTTCCAAACTGGATGAAAGGTTTTCGCAGTTAATAGTCTTTGCCAGAATCCGTGCGCAGGTAGTTTTTCCAACTCCTCTTGGCCCGCAAAAAAGAAACGCCTGGGCAAGCTGGTTGTTCTTGATGGCGTTCTTCAAGGTGCTCGTGATGGGACGCTGACCAACGACCGTATCAAAGGTTTGAGGACGGTATTTTCGGGCTGATACGATGAAATTCTCCATAAACAGAGTTCCTGCATGCGTAAAAGAGGGCCAAAATTACAAAAGTTTTTGTTTTTTCTGTAATTTGGCATCGGCTACAGACCCTCCCTATGGTACTCATCTTTACCTCTGAAATCACATCACGGCTCGATTACATCACCCGTTTTCTTTTCAATGACCTGCTTGGCCTTGGAGTACGGTTGACAAATTCTACTGGTGAGTTTACTTCTCATCCGGGTCCCAAACTTTTTTATGGTACCGCCCCCAATACGGAGGCACTTAGAATCAAGCCGGAAGGAATTCTGTTTGAACATGGAATTTCTATAAAACCAACACAGGTAACCCGGTTCTGCGACATTCCCGTGTTTTTTCAGGATACTGATCCCGGCGCCATGATCCCTTTTGATATTTTCGGTGCAGCCTTCTACCTGATCAGCCGGTATGAAGAGTATCTGCCACATTCAAAGGATCGGTACGGGAGGTTCAGGGTTCAGGATAGCCTTGCATTCCGAAACGGATTCCTGGAACTCCCGTTGGTTAATTTGTGGGCAAGGCTGTTAGGCGACATGCTGACCGAAAAATATCCCGGGCTGAAGGTGAAAATGCCCGATTACCGCTATGTTCCAACCCTTGATGTGGATCATGCATATGCCTACCTGAGCAGAACTATCGGAAGAACAGCCGGAGGAATCGTGAGGTCAATAACACGGGGAGAACTTTTTGATATTTACCGGAGGATAAGGGTCCTTACCGGTTTCGAAAAAGATCCCTATGACAACTTTAAATACATTTTAAACTTACATCAACGGTATTCTACACCCCTTTTATATTTTATTCTTTTTGCTAATTATGGAGGTGATGACAATAACGTGACCCTTCATTCACCCCGTTTCCGCAGGTTATTGGGAGAATTGGCCCGGGATCATGAAATCGGGATACATCCCTCGGTTTTATCAGGAACCCGGAAGGATTTGCTTTTGAAAGAGTATGAAGCGCTCTCAGAGGTCATCGGGCGACCAATCGTTGCGAGCAGGCAGCATTTCCTGAGCTTCAGCTTCCCTGATACCTTTCGTGGGTTGATCGGGGCGGGAATTACTCATGATTATTCGATGGGATATGCAAATGAGCCCGGTTTCCGGGCCGGGACATCAGTGCCATTCCCATATTTCGACCTTTTAACCAATGAATCGACGAACCTGATCATTCATCCGATAACGATGATGGATGTAACGTTGCGCGATCATTTGCGTCTAAAACCAGATCAGGCCCTCCAACTCATTCAGAACTACATAAAGGTCGTACGATCGGCAGGCGGTTCCTTTGTGAGCATCTGGCACAATGAAAGCCTGGGTGACACCGGGAAATGGAAAGGCTGGAGGCAGGTATATGAAAAGATGGTCGAATCGGCTTCTGTTTAACTTATCCGATGATCCGGTATCTTCAAAATAGTCAAATCGACAAGCAGAATTGGGATCGGTGTGTGGCCGGATCAATCAACCGCAGGGTCTATGCCTTTTCGTGGTACCTCGATCAGGTTTGTCCGGGGTGGGATGCGCTGGTGGAGGATGATTATGCGAGTGTCTTTCCCCTGACTCATCGGAAGAAATGGGGAATTCTTTATCTCTTTGAGCCTTTTTTTACGCAACAATTGGGTATATTTTCTTCAAAACCCGTTACGGAGAACCTCGTTTCCGATTTTTTTGGCCGGATACCCCGAAAATTCAAATTTATTGAAATTCACCTGAACAGTATGAATCCTGTTCAGCTTCAGGGATACGAAGTATTTCACCGTTTGAATCATGAGATTAGCCTTAATGCTGACTATGACCGGTTGTATACCGCCTATTCACAAAATGCCCGAAGGAATCTGAAAAAAGCTGGCGAACATGGAATTATCATCAGCCATGATACCGCAATTGCAGAACTGATCGCCCTGTTCAGAGAAAATTTTGGGAATAAAGAGGGAAAACTCAATCCGGACCATTACTTACTTTTGGAACGATTGTTAAATGAAACAAAGAAACATAATTCCGGAGTGATATACAGCGCCCTGAATGATTCAGGAATGCTTTTGGCAGCAGCCTTTGTTTTAACTGACGCTTCGAGGCATTATTTCCTTTTCGCGGCATCTAATTCTGCAGCCCGTGACAATGGAGCCATGTTTTTCCTGATCGATCAAATTATACGGGATCATTCGGGGAGTAGTACCCTCCTTGATTTCGAGGGTGGTAATGATGCGAACTTAGCCAGGTTTTATAAGGGTTTTGGAGCTTGCGAGGTCACTTATCCGGCGGTCAGGATAAACCGTTTGCCATATTTTTTGTGGGCGGGGGTACGTTTAATCCGGAAGTTTAGATCTTGAAAAGGCTGGATCATAATGATTTGAGTAGCTGGAGGAGGTGTTTGAATTTTTATTTTTTGGGTAACTTGTTAATGCATGGATTATGAAGAACACACTGTTTTATGAAAATATCAGGATCTCGCTGACGGCGATAAAGAGTCATCTTTTGCGGACTATTCTCACGATTATGATCATTGCCTTCGGGATTATGGCGCTTGTGGGGATTCTCACGGCCACAGATTCCATCAAATACTATCTTACCCAGAATTTCACGATGATGGGATCGAATACCTTTACCATCCGTAACCGGTCGTCGAATGTACATATGGGAGGCGGACCACACAAGGAGAAGCGATATGAACCCATAACCTTCAGACAAGCCCGGGAATTCAAGGAACGGTACGATTTTCCTGCATATACCTCAATATATTCAAGGGCAACGGGAATAGCTACGTTGAAATACGAAAACAAAAAGACCAATCCCAATGTAAGGGTGATCGGTACCGATGAGATGTATTTTGTAACAGCAGGTGATGAAGTTGAGAAAGGTCGTAATTTTACTCCAAACGAGGTTGAAAACGGGTTCCATTCCGTGATCCTTGGCTCCAAATTAGTGGAAGATCTTTTCAAGAATCAGGAAGATCCGATTGATAAGATTATCTCGATCGGACCGGGAAAATTCAAGGTGGTCGGGGTCCTCAAGTCGAAAGGTTCCAGCATGGGTTTTAGCGGCGACCTGACCTGTTTTATTCCGGTTACGACAGTCAGGACGGCATTTCCAAGGCCCGACATGTCGTATAATATCAACGTCATGGCGAAAAGGCCTGAACAGGTTGACGCCGCGATAGGGGAGGCTACTGCGATTCTCAGGAATATCAGAAAAGTTCCTGTTGGTATCGAAAGCACCTTTGAGATGACCAAAAGCGATAACGTTGCAAAGATGTTGATCGAGAACATCAAATATGTTACAATGGCTGCCACGTTGATTGGATTTATTACCTTACTGGGAGCAGCCATCGGACTGATGAATATCATGCTGGTTTCGGTCACGGAGCGCACCCGCGAAATCGGTATCCGTAAAGCTATTGGCGCCACCAAAAGGGTCATCCGGAATCAGTTTCTATTCGAATCCGTCGTTATTGGACAATTGGGTGGATTTGTCGGGATATTCCTGGGAATCATGGTGGGTAATGTGATTTCGTTGTTAATCGGGAGCGCCTTTATTGTGCCCTGGTTATGGATACTGACCGGTGTCATACTCTGTCTTGCCGTAGCGTTGTTAAGCGGGTTCATCCCGGCGCGTAAGGCAGCAAACCTGGATCCGATCGAATCGCTTCGTTACGAATGATCGTAAAACATGGATCTTTGTAGCGTCATCGCCCTGCTCAACAAGGAGTTCCCGTATGAGCCCACCGAGGGTCAGCGGAGGGTGATGGAAGAATTAGCGTCGTTTCTGGTTCTATCATGGAAGAAGTCGAATGCACTGTTTCTGCTGTGTGGGTATGCCGGAACAGGAAAGACCACCCTCGTTAAATCCCTGGTCGATGTATTGCCCAGGATCGGGAAACGGACTGTGTTACTGGCCCCGACGGGCAGGGCAGCCAAGGTTCTTAACGGGTATACCGGCAAGGAGGCGAATACCATTCACCGGAAGATTTATTTGGCCCGCACAACCCGGGAGGGTAAGATCAGCTTGCGGTTACAGACCAATTATCATAAACATACCCTGTTCATTGTCGATGAAGCTTCGATGATACAATATGGCGGAGAACAGGAGGGAGCCTTGTTTTCATCGAGGAATCTGCTTGATGATCTCTTTCACTATGTGTATAGCGGTGAAAATTGCCGGATGATGTTCATCGGCGATACTGCCCAACTTCCTCCGGTTGGACTTGGATACAGTCCGGCCCTGGATATCGATTTTTTAAAACAGCGGTATCATCTGTCGCCGGAAACATTTGAACTCACAGAGGTTGTACGACAAGCCCGTAAGTCGGGTATCCTGGTAAATGCCACGATGGTTCGTAATCAGCTCCAGGACCGGAAATTTGAACTTCCCATATTGTTTACCGAATCATTTAAAGACATTCAGCGGATCACCGGATCAGAATTAGAGGAGTTGCTGAACCATGCTTTTTCAGATTCTGCGAAAGATCATAATGTAGTCATTTGCCGCTCCAACAAAAGGGCGAATATTTTCAACCGTGAAATTCGGAGGCGTATTTTGTACTATGAGGATGAAATTTCGACGGGTGACTACCTGATGGTTGTTAAAAATAACTATTTCTGGTTGCCGGATGATTCTCAGGCGGGTTTTATCGCTAATGGTGATATCGTTGAGTTGGTCCGAATCCGTAAGATTGAAGAGCAGTATGGGTTTCGTTTTGCTGAAGTCACCATCCGATTCATCGATTACCCTGAAGAGAAGGAACTTGACGTTAAGATCATTTTAAATACACTCATGTCGGAATCGGCGGCACTTTCGCAAGCGGAGCAAAACCGGCTCTTTCAGGCCGTCATGGATGATTACCAGGAACTTCCTTCCCGCCGTGCCCGGCTGGATCAGGTCAGGGTCAATCCTTTTTTTAATGCCCTTCAGGTGAAGTTTGCATATGCACTAACCTGTCATAAAACCCAGGGCGGTCAATGGAATACCGTTTTCGTTGATCAGGGTTATCTGAACGACCGGATGATTAATATTGAATATGGACGGTGGTTATATACTGCGCTGACCCGGGCAACCCGAACGTTGTATCTGATCAATTTCGAGGAACGTTTTTTTAAAAAATAACCCTGTTGCGAAAATTCACAACAGGGTTATTTTTTAAGGCATAGAACCGGTTACCATCCTAACAGTGTGAGCCCCACAGTCCATGGATATAACTCGGGACCCTGATTCTCCTGAAACATCCGGGTTACAGAATAAGTGGCAAAGAGGTTCAAATGAGACCAACCGATACGGAAGGCAGCATCGACTTTAAATGGTGAAAGGTGGTAAGCTCCCCGGTCGCGAACCAGGTATTTTTCGACGGTATAGGATGCAACCCTATTGCCCTGATCGTCGATGAGAAAATAGGTCTGATTTTTATTGTCGTAAACCTGTTTGGTATAAGATCCGATTCTGGCACCTAAAATAACGCCTAAAGAAACATGGAAGCTGTTCGCCCTCCGAAAACGGTTGGTCTGGTATTCAAACAACAATGGTAGCGTAATAAATGACTCCACCATTTTGTTTGTACGAAGAGAAACCAGGTTCCCGGAAGCATCTTCAACCCGATACGCTACCAAAGCGTTCGAATCCTGCAGCATAACATAGTTATTGGTAAAAAAGTAGTTGCAGATCTGAAAACCGATCCCGGTCGTAAATCCAAAATGGTTTTTGGCCAGATTTACATTCAGTTCAAAGGGATTGATGTTGACAGTAAGTGAACGGGCTGTGTTGATATTCATGTAAGGGTATTCCGGATAAAAGTTCATATTGAAATCAGAGGTCTCATACCCGTTAAAGCCCAGCTCGATCCCGGCCCAATGGCCATTATATTTTTTGTGTTTTTTACAGAATGGGAAATCATTCCAGTCAAAATCGGGGAATCCGCAAAGGAAGTCATTCATAAAAACGCTGTCATGAACGTGATGTTTGGATTTATGCCTGGGAAAATCGGAAGGGTCTTGTGCCTTTACAGCAGGCAGTGCAAAAGTCATGCTTATGACGATAAGGAAAATCCTCATAGTTTTCATAGGGTACATTTTTTTTTGGTTAACAACTGAAGCCTAAGACGTGAAATAATCTCGAATGTTACAACGATATCAGGAATCGAGTTTCAGAACAGCGAGGAATGCTTTCTGTGGAACTTCGACATTCCCGATCTGACGCATTCGTTTTTTTCCTTTTTTCTGTTTTTCAAGAAGTTTTCTTTTACGGGTGATGTCGCCGCCATAGCATTTCGCGGTGACATCTTTTCTCACCGCCTTAACGGTTTCCCTTGCGATGATCTTTGCGCCGATGGCCGCCTGGATAGCTACTTCAAATTGTTGGCGCGGGATAAATTCCTTTAACTTGATACAGAATTTCCGGCCGAAATCGTACGAATTATTACGGGTAATGAGCGCCGAGAGGGCGTCAACCACTTCACCATTCAGGAGGATATCAAGTTTTACAAGATCGGTATCCTTATAGCCGATCGGATGATAATCGAAAGAGGCATATCCTTTGGAGATGCTTTTCAACCGGTCATAAAAATCAAAAACAATCTCGCCCAAAGGGAGTTCCACGGTAAGTTCAATACGATCGGTGGTGAGATATACCTGATTTTTCAGCGTTCCCCGTTTATCCATGCACAGTTTGATGATCGGACCGATGTATTCGGCTTTGGTAATAATGTTAGCCAGAATATAAGGCTCCTCCATCCGTTCGATATGGTTTGGTTCGGGAAGTCCGGATGGATTATAAACGTCGAGCGTTTCGCCTTTTGTGGTATAAACCTTATAGGATACGTTGGGGACGGTAGTAATGACATCCATATCGAATTCACGATCGAGCCGTTCCTGGATGATCTCCATATGAAGAAGTCCAAGGAATCCGCACCGGAATCCGAAACCAAGGGCTGCCGATGCTTCCGGTTCAAAGGTGAGGGAAGCGTCATTGAGGCGAAGTTTTTCCAGGGAGTCGCGTAATTCTTCGTATTCATCGGCGTCGGTGGGATAGATTCCGGCGAAAACCATCGGTTTTACACCTCGAAATCCTGAAATTCCCTCCAGACATGGTGTTTCAACGTGGGTGATGGTATCGCCCACCTGTACCTCTTTGCTGTTTTTGATCCCTGAAATGATATAACCGACATTTCCTGTACAAACCGCGTCGCGTGGTTCGGGGCGGAGTTTCAGAATCCCGACCTCATCAGCATGATAGTCCATACCGGTTGCAACGAATTTTACATGGTCGCCCTTATTGATGGATCCGTTAAAGATCCGGAAATAGGCTACCACTCCACGGAATGGATTATAGAGTGAGTCGAAGATCAGGGCTTGCAACGGAGCATCGGGGTCGCCTGAAGGAGGCGGAATTTTATGGATAATAGCTTCGAGAACCTCTTCAATGCCCAGTCCGATTTTGGCGCTGACTGCCAAAATTTCTTGACGATCGCACCCGATAAGGTCAACGATCTGGTCTTTGACCTCCTCAACCATCGCAGCGTCCATGTCAATTTTATTTAAGACTGGGATGATGGCCAGGTTGTGTTCAATGGCAAGGTAGAGATTGGAAATTGTTTGAGCCTGGATTCCCTGGGTCGCGTCAACCACCAGCAAGGCCCCTTCACAAGCTGCAATTGCCCGGGAGACTTCGTATGAAAAATCAACGTGTCCGGGAGTATCGATCAGATTCAATACATAGATTTCATCATGATACCGAAAATTCATCTGGATTGCATGGCTCTTGATAGTGATACCCCGTTCGCGTTCGAGATCCATATCATCAAGCACCTGCTCTCTTGAATCCCGCTCTGAAATGGTATCGGTCCATTGTAACAGCCTGTCGGCCAGGGTTGATTTGCCGTGGTCGATATGGGCAATAATACAGAAGTTCCGAATTTTTTTCACGGACGCAAAGATAGTAATATCGTTTGAAAATGGTGCAGGATTAACGCAGTAGGGTCAGTGAACCATGAATATTCCTTTTGACTGTTCCATTGAGGGTCACTTCATATACGTCGCACAGGACAAAATAGGTGCCGTCGCTACAGGATTGCCCGGTGGTCATATCCTTCCCGTCCCAGTTGATTTCGGGATCATGGGTTTTGAAAACCGCCTTCCCCCAACGGTCGTAGATGATGAGATCGATTTCGGCGACAGCGCTTTTATGAATGGGTTTGAAAAGATCATGGATGCCGTCGCCATTTGGCGTAAAGATATTGGGAAGCGCATAACCGGGACAGGCTGTGATGTCGATGCAGACCATTGGACTCATTTCACTCTTATTGCCAGCCGAATCAACTGCTGCAACGCCATAACATCCGATAATCGACTGGTAAGGGGCATGGATATAAGTTGTATCCTGGGGATGCAATAATGAATCAATCAGCGACAGATTCCCGGGTGTGGAGGAGTAGTAAATATAATATTTGGCTATATCGGAAGGGCAGGTATCAGCCGGAACACTCCAGGAGAGCTGGTTTACTGCATCTTCGCAATTTGTGATGACGGTAAGAGCAGGAGGGCAGGGGGGGATGTCATCAACCGGAATTCCGCAGGTTTCCTGTGATTCGTTAATGATTGGAAATACAAACCCCGGCGCCGAATACCTTCCGACACTCCGGATCTGGTAACAATAACGTTCTCCGTTGATGAGATTTTTGTCCCAATAACCGTTTGACAGGCTTTGTCCGACGGAATCAAAGACAGGTGAGCCCGGGTCTTTTCTGAAAATGATAAACCGGTCGTTTATCCAAGGTACCTGGTTACTCCAGTTAAGTTTCATGGATTTATCGGTAGGGACTGCCTTTAAAAACATAGAGGCAGCCTGTTGAGAGGAGCCCAAAAGGAACCGGTTGCCTGGTGTTTCATTGAAGAAGTCGATACGGTAAAGGAAACCGAATGCAGCAGTATTGAGCTGATGGTCGTAGAACAGGGTGTCATTTAAGTCATTGGTCGAATCGATCCTGATAAATTCGCCTGGATTATCGGTACGGGCTCTGGCGATGACATATTTATAAGGTCCAGGAGCCTGCAGGGTATCTGTTTCGGTAGGTTTTGACCAGGCGGTATAAACTGAGCCGTCGGATTCGCCGGTAGTAGTTATGCTGACATTGGTAATAACGGGGATATCCTTTTTGAGTGACGCGCAAGCCTCGTTTGAGGCGTAGCTTTCTGATTGATCAGCAAACATGGCAACAATAAGATAACAATAATTGATACCCCGCTGGAGTCCGGCTCCATGGTTATCGTCCAGGTACGTGGTCAGGGCGGAGCCATTCACGGTCGCGATTTTTGAATAACCCAGGTAGGCAGGTACACCGGTTTGGCAATATCCGGGCAGGTATCCTGTTGAATCGGCCTTGCGATAGATATCAAAACCGGTTGCATTCTGACAACGATAAGTATCCCAGTTCAGGGTGATGGAATTCCCAAAAGGGATTGCTGAGAGATTTTCCGGAGGCGGTCCGATTACCAGAATATGGATGGTCTTCAGGGTCACAAGGTTCACCGGCTTGGCGTTGTCCTGTGCTTTAAAGAACATCTGATAGGGATTTTTTTTAATATGATCGCAATTGGTATTCCAGCGGAACAGAGCGAAGGTGTGTCCATATCCGGAAGCCGGGTTTGGTTCCATGACGGCCGGATTGTTGGTGAGAATCAGGGGACCGCCCGTGCCCGACAGGGTAACGGTATTACTGTCGGGGTCGTATGCCCTGACCGGAAACCTCAGATTTTTTCCTGCCTCCACGCAGGTATCGGCAACGTCATAGATCACCGGCGGACGGTTATTGCATGCCACGACGATTATTTGCATATCGCGGAGAACGCTGCCAATTTTGATCCCATTACGCCACTCCTCAATCAGGATGGCAATATTGTACTCGCCTTGTTTTTGCGGACTGTCCCATAAGAGATCGCCTGTCACCGGGTCAAGTGTAAGCTGATTGGAGGCTGGTGGATAGGTGTATCCCGGAATTACCTGTCCGCCGGCGCCCCGGCAGGGAACCAACCGGTATGAGAGGCTGTCGCCATCAGCGTCATATGCGCCGGGATTGTGATAGTAGGGCTGGTTTACGCAGCCATTATCAATGGGTGGCAGAAGCAGCACCGGCGAGTTGTTGTATCCTCCGATAAAGGGACTGATGGTCAATTCGGAATAGATAAACAGGGGTGTGTTCACAGAATTTGGAATATTCATGATTCCGCCGTTGCGGTTGGGATCTTCACAGGAGATAATATAGGTTGAAGGCCCCGGGAAACTGTGCCGGCCGATATAAACATTGTAAGTGATATCGTTGGGCAGGTACTTGACAGTATCGCGGTGGATCTCGCTCACTTGTCCGTCGCCCCAGTCAATGGTTAGATATTCCCGGTAGGCATTGGCAGGGCTTGGAGTAAAAGTATAGGAAATCAGTTTGATCTCATAGGTCAGATCTGAAATATGCCGGTAAATGATCTCTGCGGCTCTCTGATGGGTAGCGCATACCGCGAGGGGAGCCATCAGCAGAATGAAAAGTAGTAAAGCATCCGGTCGCAGGCCTTTTAGTTTCCGCATGAGAGAGTCGGGGATGTAGTTGTCTCGTCAAAAGTAATAATTTTCCGCTTGTCAGGTTCAGATACCAGTTTCAATAATTTTCAGGGGTGTAATTTGTTTTCTTTGATTTTCTGATGACCCAAGAGGTTGATGGGTATGCTATTTCTCATAACTTTGCATCGTATTGTAACTGTGCCGGAAATGTACCTGCCCGATGTCGAAGTTGAGAAGAGTGAGATCATCAAGCGCTACAGAAACCTTCTCAGAGTTTGGAAACCAAGAACCCCCGCTGATCGGATCAGTGTAAAAAAAGCGTTCAAAATGGCTCTTGAGGCGCATAAAGATATGCGCCGGAAGAGTGGCGAGCCGTATATCTATCATCCCCTGAGTGTGGCCACCATTGCGGCGGGTGAAATAGGGCTGGGAACCACTTCAGTGATCTGTGCCTTGTTGCACGATGTGGTGGAAGATACCGAATATACCATCGAGGATATCAGGGGTTTGTTTGGCGACAAAGTTGCAGCCATCATCGACGGGTTGACCAAGATTAAGGGGATTTTTGATCAGAAATCGGTTTACATTGGCGCCGAGAATTTTAAAAAGATACTCCTGACCCTGTCTGACGATGTAAGGGTCATCTTGATCAAGTTAGCCGACCGGTTGCATAATATGCGTACACTGGATGCCTTGTCACATGAAAAAAGACTGAAGATATCCTCCGAGACGACTTATCTTTATGCACCGTTGGCACACAGGTTAGGGTTGCATGCAATCAAGAGCGAATTAGAGGATCTCGCGCTGAAATATACGGAACCGGAGGTTTATGAGACCATATCCCGGAAGCTTAAAGAGACTGCCAGAGGACGTTCGCGTTTTGTCAACAAATTCATCTATCCCATCAAGAAGGCGCTGACCCAGCAGGGATTCAAATACACCATCCAGGCGCGGGAGAAGTCGATTGCGGCAATCTGGCTGAAGATGCAGAAAAAAGAGGTGCCATTCGATGAGGTGTACGATATTTTTGCTATCCGTATCGTCATCGATTCGCCGATGGAGTCTGAGAAATCGGACTGCTGGAAAGTTTATTCAGCCATCACGGATTTTTACCGTCCGAACATGGATCGGTTGCGCGACTGGATTTCCATTCCTAAAGCCAATGGATATGAAGCATTGCATACCACAGTGATGAGCCACACCGGTCAGTGGGTCGAGATTCAGATTCGTTCAAAACGAATGGATGAAGTAGCCGAGAAAGGTTATGCCGCTCATTGGAAATACAAGGAGTCGATGCATCTGAACAGCCGGCTCGATAATTGGCTGGACCGTATCAAGGAGATGATTGAGAGTCCGGACTCGGATGCCCTTTCATTCATCGACGATGTTAAGGGTTATTTTTTCCTTGAGGAGATATCTGTTTTTACACCTCAGGGAGAGCTGCGAACACTGCCGGCCAATTCGACGGTTCTCGATTTTGCTTACGCCATTCACAGCGAGTTAGGTGATACCTGTATCGGTGCAAAAATTGATAAAAAGCTTGCCCCGATTCATCAGAAACTAAAGAACGGTCAACAGGTGGAGATCATCACTTCGAGAAAACAATCGCCTAAAGAGGAATGGCTGTCGTACGTTGTTACCACCCGGGCGAAGACCAATATTAAACTTGCCGTTAGAGAGGAGAAGAAGAAATTTGCGAAGATGGGTAAGGAGAAGTTATCCAGGTGGTTTCTTCAGATCGGTATTGAAGTCACGAATAAGAACATAAGGAAATTTCAGGCTTCGATGAATTTCAACAGCTTTGTTGACCTTTACTTTGCGGCTTACCAGGATAAGATCGGGTTTAAGGACGTTAAAATCTTCAAAACGGCTAATTATGTAACCGGTTGGGAAGGAAAGCCTTCGGAGCGGGTTTCGGGAGCAACAACAGAAAATTTAGCCGGCCCGGGTCGTCTTGGGAAAGCGCCGGCGCCACAGGAAACTCCGATTAGGATTGAGGCGCAGGATGATCAGATCAGGTTTGAGGTGGCTGATTGCTGTAATCCGATACCCGGCGATAAGGTGATCGGATTGATGAGCACACCGGAGAGCCCATTGGTTCTTCATCGGACCAATTGTTCGAGGGTACAGGAGCTTATTACTGTTTTCAACCAAAAAATGGTCAGCATCAACTGGACAAACCGTGAGTCGATCACGTTTCTTGCCGAGATAAAACTAATCGGACTTGATAAGGTTGGGCTTATCAATGAAATCACCAAAATCATGTCGAATGAATTAAATCTAAACATTAAATCGTTGCATATCGAGGCTGTAAACGGATTGACCGAGGGGACCATCTCATTTTACGTTCAAAATACCTCCAATATCTATGATGCAATGAATAAAATTGTTCAGATCGATGGCATTACGAATGTGGCAAGAATACATAAAATATGAAAAATTTATTTTTATTTGTTCTAAATACTGATAAATTTGTAATTTTATCACAAAATTGAGGATATGATTAAGAAGCAATCAGATGATGTCATTGACAATATCCGTAAGATTTTTACGGAGTACCTTGAACGTCATGGGCATCGTAAGACTCCCGAGCGTTATACCATTTTAAATGAGATTTTCGCAACAGAGGGACATTTCGATATTGAGACCCTGTATATCAGGATGAAAAATCACAAATACCGGGTTAGCAGAGCGACATTGTACAATACAATTGAGTTACTCCTTGATTGCGGTCTGGTCACGAAGCATCAGTTCGGAACCAACTATGCTCAGTTTGAGAAATCGACGCTTCTCAGGCAGCATGATCATTTTATTTTCGACGATTCAGGTGAGGTTCTTGAATTTTTTGATCCTGCCATTGAAAATATTAAAGCCAGCGTAGAGAAACAGTTTGGAGTCAGGATCACCCATTATGCCCTGACTTTTTATGGTCATTCGATATCCAAGAAATAGCGCCTGACATGAAGATTGATGTGATTTTAGGGCTTCAATGGGGAGATGAAGGTAAAGGAAAAATCGTTGATGTTTTAACGCCCCGTTACGATATTATTGCCCGCTTTCAGGGAGGACCCAATGCTGGCCATACAATTATTATTGATGGTGTCAAGCATGTTTTACACACCATACCTTCCGGAATATTCCGGTCTGATAAAGCCAATGTCATCGGAAATGGTGTGATCATTGATCCGTATATTTTGTTCAGGGAGATTGACGCGTTACATCAGTCTGGTCTGACGCCTGAAGACAACCTTTTTATCGCTGAGCGTGCCCACCTGATCCTTCCAACCCATCGGCTTCTCGATGCGGCTTTGGAGTGGCAGAAAGGGGCAACCCGGATTGGATCGACATTAAAAGGAATCGGTCCGACCTATTCCGATAAATATGGCAGAATCGGTTTAAGGGTGGGGAATATTTTTCAGAGCAGGTTTGAAATGCAATATAAAAGTCTGAGAGACCGGCATTTAGAGCAGATTGAAGCAACCGGATTTGATTTCTCCGACCATTTGCTCGACGGATTGCGTTATGTTGAATATGAGGAGCGCTGGTTTGAATCGGTCCAAAGGCTTCGCAAACTTCATGTCATCTGCGGCGAGCAGTTTATCAATGATAGTCTTGACAAGGGCAAAACGGTTCTTGCTGAAGGCGCTCAAGGCACAATGCTTGATGTTGACTTTGGATCTTATCCCTTTGTAACCAGTTCCAATACGATTACTGCAGGAGTGTGTTCGGGTTTAGGCGTTTCGCCTCACCGGATCGGATTGGTTTACGGAGTTTTCAAGGCTTATTGCACCCGGGTTGGCAGTGGTCCTTTCCCCACTGAGTTGCAGGATGAAATGGGCGATCGGCTACGGGTGGGTGGAAATGAATTTGGCTCAACAACCGGGAGGCCCAGGCGGTGCGGATGGATTGATATTCCGGCCCTCAGGTATTCAATCATGCTGAATGGGGTTGACCGGCTGATCATGATGAAGACGGATGTGCTCAGCCCGTTTCAGGAAATCCAAGCTTGCATTGCTTACCGGAAAGACGGGTTGGAACCTGGTCACTTTCCTTTTGATCTTGAGGCAGAATCTTTCGAACCGCTCTATATCACGCTTAAGGGTTGGAATACAACATTGGATTCAACGGCCTCATTTGAAGAGGTCCCCCGAGAATTGGCTGAATACGTACGGTTTATTGAACAGGAGGTCAACTTGCCTGTTGACATGATCTCCATGGGCCCCGACCGCTCACAAATTCTTGTGCGGAATACGGATAAGAAAAATTGAATGATTTAAACCGACCAGCGAAGATTAAAGCTTTCTCTTTATTTCAATTTGCTCATAACCCTCAATGATGTCACCAACCTTGATATCATTGTAATTCTCGATATTCAGTCCGCATTCATAGCCCGACGACACCTCCTTGACATCGTCTTTGAATCGTTTGAGCGATCCCAGTAGTCCGGTATAAACAACGATCCCGTCGCGTATCACCCGGATTTTGGTGTTACGTGTAACCTTCCCGTCGAGTACCATACATCCCGCGACCGAGCCTACCTTGGTGATCTTAAACACTTCGCGAACCTCGATGTTGCAGATAATTTTTTCTTCGATCTCAGGTGAAAGCATACCCTCGATGGCTGCTTTGATCTCTTCAATAGCCTGATAAATGATGGAGTACAACCGGATATCGATCTGTTCAGCTTCTGCCAGTTTGCGTGCGCTCATGGAGGGTCGAACCTGGAATCCAACGATGACCGCGTTGGAAGCTGAGGCAAGCAGTACGTCCGATTCGGTTATGGCGCCCACCGATTTGTGGATGACGTTAACCATAACCTCCTGGGTGGAAAGTTTGAGCAGCGAATCGGAGAGGGCTTCAACCGATCCGTCAACATCACCTTTGACAATGATATTCAGCTCTTTGAAATCGCCGATAGCGATTCGGCGACCGATTTCGTCGAGGGTGATGTGTTTTTGGGTTCGCAGTCCCTGTTCCCTTTGAAGTTGCAAACGTTTGGTAGCAATTGCCTTGGATTCTTTCTCATCGGTCATCACATTGAATCCGTCGCCTGCCTGAGGAGCGCCGTTCAAGCCTAACATCAGGATGGGCTGAGATGGACCTGCCTGACGGATCGGGATATTTCGCTCATTGTACATGGCTTTAACTTTGCCGAACGTTGCACCGGCAAGGACGATATCGCCGATATCCAGGCTTCCGTTAAGAACGAGGAGTTTGGCAACATAACCCCGTCCTTTATCAAGAGAGGATTCGATGACAGTACCTGTAGCCAATCTGGAAGGATTGGCTTTAAGGCTGAGGATTTCAGCCTCCAACAATACTTTTTCAAGAAGGAGATCGACATTGGTTCCTGTTTTTGCCGAGATCTCCTGGGTTTGGTATTTACCGCCCCATTCCTCGACAAGGATGTTCATTTTCGAAAGTTCTTCACGGAGCTTTTCAGCATTAGCGTTCGGCTTATCCATCTTATTAAAGGCAAACACAATCGGAACGCCTGCTGCCAAGGCATGGTTGATGGCTTCGCGGGTTTGCGGCATCACATTTTCATCGGCAGCGATCACAATAATGGCAACGTCGGTCACGCTGGCCCCACGAGCACGCATGGCCGTGAAAGCTTCGTGGCCCGGGGTATCGAGAAAGGTGATCTTTTTGCCATTTTCGAGCTGTACTTCATATGCTCCGATGTGTTGGGTGATTCCCCCAGCTTCTCCGGCGACTACATTGGTGCTGCGGATGAAGTCGAGCAATTTCGTCTTCCCGTGATCAACATGGCCCATGACTGTAACAATGGGTGGCCGTTCCTTCAAGTCTTCAGGATTGTCAGGCTCATTCTGTTTGATAGCTTCCTGTACTTCGACGCTGACAAATTCGACTTTATAGCCAAATTCTTCTGCAACCAGTGTTAGTGTTTCTGCATCCAGTCGTTGGTTGATCGACACGAACATACCGAGCGCCATGCAGGTCGATATTACATCTGTAACCGGTATATTCAGCATCGATGCAAGTTCATTGGCGGTGACGAACTCGGTCACTTTGATCACATGACGTCCTTCTTCCATCCGTTCCATCTCTTCATGAAGTTGCTGACTGGCTGCTTCGCGTTTTGCCTTACGGTATTTGGATGCTTTTGATTTTCCGGTCGGACTGAGGCGGGCTAGCGTTTCTTTGATTTGTTTTTCAATATCCTCGGTAGTAACCTCCGGTTTTTGGATCTCCTTGTGATATTTTTTATCCTTGGCCGAGGGAGTCCGTTGCGTATAAACATGTTGGGCGTCCTGATCAGCGGGAACACCTTCTTCGCCCTGTCTTTTTATTCTTTTCCGTTTCTTTTTCTTCGATTTGATTGTCTCATCAGAAGAGGATGCAACGGGCTGGGGCTTTTTCTTCTCGAACTTTTTCGGCTCGGGCAAGACGATGGATCCCAGGATCGTTGGTCCTTCGAGTTTAATGCGTTCAGTAGGAATAAAGTTTGCCTCCTGAACGGCTTCCGGTGGTACAGGAGCCTCGGCAGGAGGTGACACTGTTTCATCCAGTGAAATGGCAGGCTCCTGAGGCGGTTCGACAGGAGCAATAGGTTCTGAAGCAGGCAGTTCTTCCTGTACGGCTTCTTTCTCCGCTACTTGTTCCCGTTTGGCTTTTGCTGCAGATTTTTTGGTGGGTTTCTTTTCAAATGCGCCCAGGTCGATCTTCCCTAAAATTTTAATATCGCCCTGTTGCTTTACTTCCGCACTTGGTTCTATGATTTCCTCTTCTGCCGGTTCTGGTTCGGATGGCAGGGGTTCTTTTGCGGATTCGGGTTTCGCTTTGTGTCTTTCTTTGGTCTTGTGCTCTTTAACTTCTTCTGTTTCCGCTACTGGTTCAATTTGAGGAGCAGAAACCTTTTTCTCTTCAATGATGGGTTTCGGTTCGGGTTCAACCGAAGGTTCCTTGGGAACCTTCACCGGAACAGGTTCCGGAATCGGGGGCTCGGTCTTTTTCTCTTCTTTTGGCTGTTCCTTAACAAGCGTTTCCTTCAGTTTTTTCGTGATATCCGCCTGCTTCTTCTCGAACTCAATCGAAACATTTTTAATAAACAGCTCATCAAGTTCTTTTTCACGATCCTTTGTGGCTGTCTTCTTATCTTCGATGGTAATGGTTTCATGGATAGTAAACTGTAACCCGATTTTTTTTGCCTCTTCCTTAACATGTTTTTCGGAAGCAAATTCCTTCATCAGGGCAGTGTACATATCCGGCGTCAGCTTGGCATTGGGATCCATATCAATCGGAAATCCTTTTTTTAACAGGAAATCCACAACGGTTTTTATCCCGATGTTAAATTCACGCGCAGCTTTGCTTAACCTTGTCGTTGTTATGCCTTCAGTCATTGGGCAAAATTAAGATTTATTATTCAAACTCCGCTTTTAATATGCGGACAACTTCATTGATGGTTTCCTCTTCCAGGTCGGTGCGCTTGACCAGTTCATCGACCGGCAGGTCCAGAACACTCTTAGCGGTGTCGCAGCCAATGGTTTTCAATTCATCGATAATCCACTGATCGATTTCATCCGAAAATTCCTGGAGGTCCACATCTTCATTGTCAACATCCGTGTCGCGGTACACATCAATTTCATAACCTGTAAGTTTCCCGGCCAGTTTTATATTGAATCCACCTTTTCCAATGGCTAAAGATACCTGATCGGGTTTCATATAAACATCTGCTCGTTTTTCGTCTTCTATAATAACGATTGAAGTGACCTTTGCCGGACTGAGTGCCCGCTGGATGAACAGAGAGGGATTGGTCGTAAAGTTGATGACGTCGATATTTTCGTTTTTGAGTTCTCTGACGATGCCATGAATACGGCTTCCTTTCATCCCCACGCATGCTCCGACGGGATCAATACGGTCGTCGTACGACTCGACGGCAATCTTTGCTCTTTCACCCGGCACCCTGACAATCTTTTTAATATTGATCAGTCCGTCATAAACTTCGGGCACCTCCGATTCGAACAACCGTTCCAGAAATGCTTCGGAGGTACGGGAAAGGATGATGACCGGATTGTTATTTTTCATCTCGACCCTGGAAACAACAGCCCTGATCGAGTCGCCTTTCCGGTAAAAATCGGTCGGTATCTGTTCGGATTTGGGTAAAATAAGCTCAATACCCTCATCGTCAAGAACCAGTATCTCTTTTTTCCAGACCTGATACACTTCACCCGTGATGATCTCCCCAATTTTTTCGCGGTATTTTGTATAGATATTGTTTTTTTCATATTCCTGAATTTTGGAGATCAGATTTTGCCTGATGGCAAGTATCTCACGCCTTCCGAAGCTGCCTAATTTGATCTCCTCCGAAAGTTCCTCCCCAACTTCAAAGTCGGGTTCGATTTGGATGGCTTCTGACAGCGGAACCTGGGTGTTCTCATCTTCAACAGTTCCGTCTTCAACGATGGTACGTGAACGGAAAATTTCAAGGTCTCCCTTGTCAATATTCACAATGATATCGAAATTATCGGCCGACCCGAACCTTTTCGTCAGCATATGCCTGAAAACATCCTCAAGGATGTGCATCATGGTTTCCCTGTCGATATTCTTGAATTCTTTGAATTCGGAAAAGGTTTCGACTAAATTCAGTTGTTCCATTGTTTGTGTCTCTATTTTTTAAATTTTATTACTTCAACTGCAGATTTTATATTATTAAATTTTACGGTTAATTCCTCTTTCTCAGTCTTTCCGGCCCTTTTATTATTAATGGTCAGCTGGATGGTGTCATCCCTGATGGCGATCAGTGTTCCCATAAGGATGGTACCAGACATCAGTGTAACCTTCAGATCGTTCCCAATGTTTTTGGTGTACTGTCGCAAATGACGGAGTGGCCGATCGGTTCCTGCTGATGATACGGTCAGGTCAAAATCCTGGAGGTCGCGATCCAGTTTCTCCTCAAGAAACCGGTTCAGGCGCCGGCATTCCTCGACCGTCACCCGGTGGTCGCCATCGATATAGACGGTAATTTTATTTGTTGGTCTTATTACCGTCTCTACCAGAAAAATGGCAGTTCCTGCACAGTAATTATCGACCAGATCACGGATTTGTTGCGCTGTAATCATAGGTTATTAATAAAACAGGGGACTGTTGCCCCCCGTTAACTTCACACAAAAATCGAATGCAAAGGTAATCAATTATTTGATACTGTCAAATTTTTTATAATCATTTCCGGTTCATACCGCAACGAATACACCGGAGACTTGCCGGATTTGCTGTGCGTTTTATGGGTGCAAACAAAAATCCCGGTCGGCAGAGCGCGACCGGGAGGAGAATATATGGAGTGATGGTGGAGTAAAGAGAAGGATTAGTTAATGAATTCCGCTTCAGCCGGGGAGGTCGGTGAAATGGCGTAGGGAGTGGGAAGGGTGAGTTGAGCAGGCGCTTCGAATTCGGTCTCTGACGGGAGTACCGGAGCCAGTTTTTCGATGTCAATCGGTTCGGGTTGGACTTCTTCAAATTCAGCTACCTTTGGCGTTACCGGAGCAAGGGCATCAATGCTGACCGTATTTTTAGAAGAGGTCTCGGCACCATCGCTAAAAGCGACAAACAACACATGGATCGGATTACTATTTTCGATATTAATGTATAGTTCACCGATGAAGGATTCCGATTTCCGCAAGCCTTTATCAGGAGTCAGGGCCATCATGACCGTAGACTGAAGAAATAAAAAGGCGGTTAAGAGGATTATCGTTGTTTTCATGTTTTCGTTTTTTTCTGTTTGTTTTCTGTTGATTTTCCGCAATGTGACGGATTGCAGTACCGGTTGTTACAGTGCAATGGATTTATCCCGGATAATTGTCGGTGAATCACGGAAATTTTCCGATGAATGGGAGTGGAATGGAAATAAAAAACCCCCGGATGTGTTTTCACCGAGGGTTTTTCTGGTTTGTTGACCCACCAGGATTCGAACCTAGACCAAGAGAACCAAAATCTCTTGTGC
>CAZGIM010000002.1:0-86188 GCA_964525995.1 uncultured Prolixibacteraceae bacterium
CGTTGAACAACAATACTCTTTAACTTTTTTGTCTTAATGATGGGGAGTAGTTCAGAGTGGAGGAATGGTGGAATCGAGGAATGGTGGAATGGGAAAATGAGGCGGGGATGTGACTACCGGGGTTCAGGGTTACTTTTTCCCAGGCGGCGGTAATAGAGTATTACAGATATACCGGCAAGGATCAGCACTACTGAAATTATTTCGGCTTGTGAAAGCAATAAACCAAACAGGTCGTACTGTTTGTTTATCCTGATCTGCTCAACGAGAAAACGTCCGGTTCCGTGAATTACCAGAAAAAGTCCGAAAAGCACGACAGGCGCTTTGATTCGTTTTCGCAAACTCCAGATCAGTCCAAATGCAAATAACGAATACAACGATTCGTATAATGCTGTCGGGAAAACCGGTTCTGCGAGAATCCTGCAATGAGGGCCACCACATCCGGGGATCGGAATTCCCTGGTTTATAACATTATGTGGATATCTGAAAGCCCAGGTCCAATCGGGCAACCAGGTCAGCCATTCCAGTTGTGCAAATGTATTGATAACCCCCCAGCAGCCGTCGCCCGAAAGGTGACAACCCATTCTCCCGATTGCGTAACCGATCAAAATGGCAGGGGCTGAACAGTCAATCACTTGTCTCCAGTCAAGCTTCACCACCCGCATATACAGGATGAGAGCAAAGATTGTGGAAACCAGTCCTCCAAGAAAGGCGAAACCACTGAATGAAAGGAGGCTTTGCACGGGATCTCTTAAAAAAACCTCAATATTATCAAGGATATCAAACAACTTTGATCCGACAATTGCCGATACGAGAGCCACGATCAGGATACCCCAGGTGTTCTGGTACGGATGAATTGTTTCCTCCACGGGTCGCCCCCGGGAAGATTTAAGTACCCGGTACCGGTAAAACATCAGAACCAGGTAGATGATTGCCGTAAGAATTAATACCGGTATGCTGCCGGATGAAGAAAAGATAAATTTCCCCGGATTTGATGTAAACCGGCTGTACTCCATTACAATCCCCGCCGATTTCCAAAGTATGACCGAAACAAGGATCCCCTGAAAAATAATCAGGATCCAGCTTCCAAGCCGCGAGGGATCAGTGATACGGATCCTTGAAGCAAGCAATCCCTCTCTTTCTTTTCGCTTTAATTCGCTTCTGAGCACCAACCCGCCTGAGATAAAGGCGAGCACCAGCATGAAACCATAGGTCTGAAAAGGAAGATCAATCCGGCTACCGGTAATAAAATTGGTCAGGTCTGAAATCTTCGGGAACATCTTATATGGGTTCTATCAATGGATCAGAAAGGATAATTCAAAGTTGAATGACCCGCTCCCGGCCCTTACGACCCATGAGCTCCCTGAGCGCCGGATCGGCAATGAGCTGTTCAGCAGCCTGTGCGTCTCTTTCCGGATCACCTACCGGTACCAGGATCCCGGTTTCATGGTCTTCGTCGTCGATGATGACTGTTCGCAACATAGATCCCTGTATCCTGATAATAATGTAAAGATAAACCATTTTTCAACCGGAAGTAATGGCATTCCTCAGTGAGTAGTTCGCACTCGCATTCTGTACGGAAGGGTAATCAAGCTGTTTGGCGACAGCTACACCCAGGCTGACATATCCCGATCTTCACAAACTGCCGATGCTCCCGGTGCAACAAGCAGGGACGGACCAGGTACCCAATTGGTAATCCCTTTCAGTCGTGGGAATTCTACACCGGGTGGTCGGCAAAACCGGTTGCTTTACAAAAAATTTGTGGGAACCCGGTTTCCCCGGGATTTTTCTAATTTTGGGCCTTTGAATCTTACCGAACCTCCAGAACCCCGAGAATGGCCGACCCTGCCGTTACCATACTGATGACCGTTTACAACGGTGAAAAGTACTTGCGTGAAACCATTGAGAGTGTTCTGACTCAAACATTTCCCGACTTCGAGCTTATAATCATCAACGACGGCTCAACCGACGGAACCCCTGCGATCATCCTTGAATTCAATGATCCACGGATTGTATGCCATCATCAGCCCAATGCAGGCACATGCAAAGCCTCGAACAAAGGTCTTTCCATGGCCAAGGGAAAGTACGTGGCCCGGATCGACGCCGATGACCTTTGCCTGCCGGACCGGATCGCCCGGCAGTTTGAATTCTTGGAGATGAACCCTGACTTTGTGTTGTGCGCCAGCCGGGTAAGGATTACGGATGCCGATGGCAACTACATCTATACCCCTGAACTGCCCGAAGATGATGAACAGGTGCGCGCCTTCATGGATCACAGCAATCCCTTTGCCCACTCTGCCACCTTTTTCAGGAAGGAGATCGCCGATAGGGTAGGAGGATACTATGAACCGGTGAACAGCAACTTCGAGGACTTCATCTTTCTTTTCCAGCTGACCCGGTACGGTAAAGCCTATATCTTTCAGCAACCGCTGGTTTCATACCGGCTGTTGCCCGGTTCGCTGAGTTTTCGCATCAGGGATGTGCGTTTCAGGAATATCCAGCAGGCGATCGTGCAAAGAGGCTATGCAAAACCGGAGGAACTGCATGTTCTTTTCACGATCCAGGAATCCCGGAACCTCGATCCGATTGACAAAACCTACAATTATTATATCCTCCTGGCAAAGCTTTACCGGATTGAAGCCGGGAACCCGGGAAGATCACTCTTTTACCTGCAGAAAGCGGTCGCGATGAAACCCTTTGCTTTCAAATACAATGCGCTGGCCGTTTTGCAGATCCTTGCCCCGGTGAAGATCATGAGGTATATCAGAAAACATTACTTCTGACAAATCCTGAAATCAATCGTCAATCGTAAATCTTGCACAATTGTAAATCCACATGATCTTTCATTACAGTTACGGCCAACTCGGTAACCAATTATTCCATTATGCCTTTTTGAGGACGGTAACCCAACCTGGACAACTCATCATTACCTCAAATTTTTCTGAACTCAGAAGGTTTTGTGATCTACCTGACAGGATCGTGTTTATCCGGCACGCCATTTTTAAATATTCGGTCCCTTTTCTCAAACTTGCCGCCCGGCTACGGTTATTCAGCTGGTACCGTCCGGTTCGTGTTAACCGTAAGGGAGTCGATTTTGAGATTGGTGAAGTGATTTCGCAGAGGGGAATACTTCCTGTAACAGTGATCTTTCCAGGATATTTCCAGTCAGAGATCTTTTTTGATCCCGATGCAATGGCTGGTCTGAAGATCAAGGCCGAACACCTGTACGAAGCCAGGCGGACCCTGGCTACGATCGACGATAAGGCTCATAAAGTCTTTGTCCATGTAAGAAGGGGCGATTACCTTACCATCGATTTCCATGGTCTGAAGGACACCGCGCTGCCGGTCTCTTATTTCCGCGAACGGATTGAATGGTTCCGGCAGAATGTCAGGGACCCTTTCTTCGTGTTTGTTACCGATGACCCGGCATATGTCGAAGAAACATTCCGCGACGTGGAACCGAAGCATGTCTCCAAAGCCACCAAATATACCGACCTGGTGTTGATGAGCCTTTGCAGCAGCGGGATCATGTCGAACAGCTCCTTTTCATGGTGGGGAGGCTATCTTATGAAAGACCGTCACCGGCTGTTTGCACCAAAAAACTGGCTTGGTTTCTCGAAAGGCATCGAAATTCCCGGCAGTGTCTTCCCAAGTTTTGCTACGCCGGTGGAGGTGATCGACTCCATATAAGCAGAAGATAGTCATATCGCCTTCCTGAATTCAGGCTGTGACGCCGCTCTTGCCGGTTTTTAAAGCCTGGTTCAAAATCCAGGAAATAACCCCGGCAGAGTAGAGGCTCTGGCAAACCGATACGAGTATCAGGGTGGTTCTGGAATCGCTGAAGATGATCCCGCCGATGAAAAGCGGTAAGATCATCAATGCCGCGCCTGCAACCGAGAATGCCAGCATCGATTTGATTCTTCCGGTCACCATCAGTGCCGAATAAATGGTTGAACGGATGAAATCAAAGAACATCCAGGGAGCGAGGATCCTTGCATACACCCCTGCTTCGCGCCATTGCTGACCGAATATCAACGACATGACCCATGGCCCGGCCACCAGCAATACAGTCATGACTGGCAGGGATATGACCATGGCGATCTTGATTGTCCGGATCACCGGTTTCTTTATGTTTCCGTTTTGTATGAAGTACTCGGCTGCATCTTTGTAAAAAATCTGACCGATCGATGTGCCGATCAGCCACATGGGAGCCTGCAACATCCGCATCGACATGGAATAAAAACCCAGGACGGTGTTCGAAAAAAAGATACTCAGCAGGTAGATAGGGCCGTAAACCTGGGTCATATCTACGATAACCTGTGGGGTGTTGGCCAACGGAAAATGCCGGTATCGCCAGGCCAATTTGTTTAATGATTTAAAATTCAATAACTTCAAATCCTCCCGATACCTTATGATCAGGATGACCGTGAAAACTATGATGGTAAGGAACACGCCTGAAAAATTTCCGAACCACAACCCGAAAACCCCGGTAGCCGCAAGCCCCAGCAAAAGGGTGGTGAGATTGTTGCCGGCAGAATTTACCACCTTTGAGATGGATAATAACCGGTATTCCCTGTTGTGATTCAGCCAGTTCTGGAAGATGCTGCTGGCTGAAAGGAAAAAGATGAGCCCGGGAAGCATCGCAATCCACCGGTACCTGAAATATTTATTACCCATGCCACACAGGTCATACCTTGTTTCAAGAAGGATGAGCACGAGCGATACCATGGTCACTGCCGCTGAGAGCAGGAATGACAGAAACATGATGTTGACCGAATCCGCGCGCTTTTCAGGAAGGATGATGGCCATCTCATACCGGAGCGAAGCGATTAGGCTGATGCCGCCTGCAAGGGAGATGAGGAATGTGAACGTGCCTATCTCAGCCGGGGTGTACAGGCGGGCGATCACCGGTGCAGCTGCAAGTGAGATGGCCTGGGCAATGGCAGTGCCTGCCACCAGTGTCGAGATGTTCTTAAGGTAAACCGACCTTTCTTTCAGTAATGCCTTCAGGTTCATCAGCCCTTGCATTTATTGGTCTTTCGAACAGCGTGGATCGCTCCGGCCTGCCATCCGATCTCATCACAAAGGTATTCATTGTTTCGGATCTTCTGCCATCCTTATCCATTATACCGACTGCCGATGCCACTGCGGCGTTATCCGGTTTCGCACCGTGCCTGAAATTCAGATTAAAACAGAGATTGTGATAGCTTATGTCAGTCGAAGTACAGGCTTATCCACGAATCAAGGTTTGCTTGCCAACTGCTTAAACGGTATATGATTTCACTGTTCCCGTTACTTTTTCCGGTTTCGCTTTCCAGGTGATCGAGGCAGGTAACAAGTTCGTTTCCAGTTTCCACCGGGTTGCTGATCTTGCGGAAATAGATACCTGCATACTCAAGATCGCGGTATGGTAGCCAGTTACCCGTGATCAGCAGGTTTCCTGCGAACAAATGCTCAAGGGTGGATGCCGACAGGCTGTCGCTTTTCTGAACCTGGATGAGGATATCGGTGGCTTTGCGGAGATGAGCAACCTCCTCCGTCGATAAGAAGCGCTCAATGGTGGTATGATTGAATGGAAGAGTCGAAACGGTTTTTCTCAACCTGTCGCGGTAGGCAGGATCGGTCCCGTAAGTCATGGGGATAACGAAAAAAAGCCTTTCCTTCATCCTCCTCAGCGCTTCGCAATCAACGACTGACTGCAAAACCGGGAGATGTTGCTGGATGGGATCGTAGTTGTAGCCAATGCAGACGATGATGCGGTTTTCAGGAAAACCCAGCAGCCGTCTGCTTTCCGCTTTATCTACATTGTTGAGCATCCTGATCTCATCCAGGTTGCTGAATCCGAACCTGCAGAGCCTTTGCCGGCGGGCATCCAGTCGATAGGTTTTCCCGATCCTTGCAAGAGCTTCCGCGTTGTTGGCAGTTACGATATCGGCCATTCGGTAAACGCGTCTCATAGGCCTGTGTTTCCAGGGTGAGAGCTGCATGAAGTCACTTCCGAACACCGTCAGCACCAACCGGGGTGCCGCCTTGCGCAGACTGCCGGCTATGACCATCAGGTCCTGAATACAGTACATCACGTGTACGACCTGGTACACATGCCGGTGGTCATGAATGAATTTCTTTAGGAACCAGGGACGGCAGAATTGATGCCATCTTGCTGATCGCTTGCCGCCTTCAGGGGCTTTATCATAAAAAACCTGACGAAACGAACCGGTGACAGCACTATTTTTCGGGGGAAAAGTACACAGGATATCCAGTTCAAGATCTGCACCGCAATGCCGGCTGATCTCCCTCGCATAACCAGTCACATAGACACTGTTAATGTCGCCGATCAGCAGTACACGGATCACATTGAATGCTTTATCATGGCTTTTTCCGGATCAAGCGATCCAGATGGTCTTGATGTTTACGAACTCCCTGATACCATGGGTGCTGAGTTCCCTTCCATACCCCGATTTTTTGATGCCGCCAAAGGGGAGTCTTGGGTCGGATTTGGTCATCCCGTTGACAAACATGGCACCGGTCTCTATCCTGCGTGCCACTTGCTCGCCCCTGGCAAGGTCGCGGGTCCAGACACAGCCTCCGAGTCCGAAATCGGAATCGTTGGCAACTTCAATGGCTTCCCGCTCGCTTTTCACCGGAATAATCGCAGCGACGGGCCCAAAAGTCTCCTCATTGTAAATGGCCATTCCCTTCTTCACATCCGCGATGATGGTTGCCTCAAAATAGTTACCCGGCCGGTCCATTCTTTTCCCGCCTGTAACAAGCCGGGCCCCTGCCTCCAGCGATCTCCTCACCTGTCGTTCAATATCATCAACCAGGTCGGGTCGGGCCAGGGGCCCAATGGTTGTTGCAGGGTCGGTCGGATCACCGGGTTGAAGCTCTTCAAAGGCTTTTTTCAAATCAGATTCGAAAGCTTCAGCAACCTGATCGACAACAATGAACCGCTTGGCAGCTATGCAGCTTTGTCCCTGGTTCATCAGTCTTGCTGCAACGGCAGTCTTTACGGCGGCGCTTAGGTCGGCATCTTCGAGCACAATGAATGGGTCGGAACCACCCAGTTCAAGAACGGTTTTTTTTATGTTCCTGCCTGCTGCCGATGCAACCCTGCTTCCGGCCAGTTCACTGCCGGTGAGTGTAGCCGCTGCCACCTTTTTATTATCAATCACGGCCTCAACCGCCGAGGCGGGGATCATCAGGGTCCTGAAAAGATCGGGCGGAAATCTCGCCTCTGTGAAGATTCCCTCGATGGCCAGGGCACAGCCGGGTACGTTTGATGCGTGTTTTAATACCGCTGCATTTCCGGCCATCAGCCCGGGTGCAGCAAAACGGAAGACCTGCCAGAAGGGGAAATTCCATGGCATCACCGCGAGAACTATTCCAAGGGGCTGGTAAACCAACAGGCTCCGTCCGGCATCAGAGACAATCACCTCATCCTGCAAATAATGGGCGGCGTGATCGGAATAATAATCGCAGACCCAGGCGCACTTTTCAACCTCTGCCGTCGATTCGCGAAGCAGTTTTCCCATCTCTCCGGTCATCAACCGCCCGAATTCCTCTTTCCTTGCCCGAAGAATGGTTGCAGCATTTTTCATCTTTGCAGCCCGTTCATCAAATGAAGTCTCCTTCCATAACAACCAGGCATTATGAGCCTGGTCGATTATCCGGGAAGCCTCTTCGGCGGTGTGTTCCGAATATTCCTCAATCATTACGCCGGTAGCGGGATTTATGCTTTTCATAAGCAACTGTTATTTGATTGACTGATTGACTGATTGACTGATTGATTGAATGATTGATTGAATGAATGAATGAATGAATGATTGATTGAATTTTTTCCGTTTTCCATTTTCAATTTTCAATTTTCCATTTTCCATTGTCCATTTTCTTTCCCACCTTCTCCCTTAGAAACTGTCCCGTGTAAGACGCTTCGCAGGCGGCAAGACCTTCAGGGGTCCCCTCATAAACAATATTTCCTCCGGCTTCTCCGCCCTCTTTCCCTAAATCGATAACCCAGTCGGCACATTTTATGACTTCTGGATTGTGCTCGATAACAATTATACTGTGGCCATTAGAGATGAGTGATTCGAATGCAATGAGCAACTTGTGGATATCGTGAACATGAAGCCCTGTAGTAGGTTCGTCGAAAATAAACAGGGTCGGTTTATCGGTGGTTCCTTTCGTCAGAAAGAAAGCCAGTTTAATCCTTTGGGCTTCGCCACCCGATAACGTCGAGGAGGATTGACCCATCCTCAGGTATCCAAGCCCGACATCCTGCAGTGGTATCAATCTGGCCAGAATGTGCTTCTCATGAGCCGAGGGCTTCGCTTCGTGCCTGAAAAAAGCAATTGCTTCATCAATCGTCATATTCAAAAGATCCACGACGGTCTTTTCACGGTACTTGATGTCCAACACCTCATCACGGAACCGCCTGCCTTTGCAACTGTCGCAGGTAAGGTATAAATCGGCCATGAACTGCATCTCGATCTTTACAACCCCTTCGCCCTCACATTCGTCACACCGCCCTCCCGGAATGTTGAATGAGAAAAATCCAGGCTTATACCCTCTGACTTTGGCTAATTGCTGATCAGCCATCAGGTCGCGAATCTCGTCGAATGCCTTCACATACGTAGCCGGATTGGATCGCGATGACCGCCCGATCGGGTTCTGGTCGATCAGTTCGACAGAACCAATACGGTTGATGTCGCCTCCTAAATGGTCGAATTTTCCGCTCTTCTCACCATATCCACCGTGTATTTTCTTCAGGGCAGGGTAGAGGATTCTTTTAACCAGCGAGGTCTTACCTGATCCGCTTACACCCGTGATTACAGTAAAAATATGCAAGGGAATTCTGATGTTCAGGTTTTTCAGATTATTCTCCCTTGCTCCCTGAACCTCTATGTACTCTTTCCAGCTTCGCCTTGTCGTCGGCACTTCAATGGTGAGAATGTGGTTCAGATACTTGGCGGTCAAACTCTCAGTCTCATTGCTCAGGGTCCTGAAATCGCCCTGGAAAACCACTTCGCCACCCCTGCTGCCGGCCATCGGACCAATATCGACGATCTGGTCGGCCGCCCTGATGATCTCTTCGTCATGTTCCACCACGATCACGGTATTACCGAGATCTCTTAACCTTAACAGTACTTTTATCAATCTTTGGGTATCGCGGGGATGCAGCCCGATGCTTGGCTCATCCAGGATGTACATGGATCCCACAAGATTGCTGCCAAGCGCTGTTGAAAGATTGATTCGTTGCGACTCTCCCCCCGATAAAGTAGACGAAAGCCTGTTCAGGGTCAGGTATCCCAATCCTACATCGTTCAATACTTCCAGCCGGTTTTTAATCTCGGTCAGGAGCCGGCGCGAAACGGTTGTTTCGTATTCATTGATTTTCAGGTTTCTGAAGAAGAGAAGAAGCTTATCAACAGGAGTCAAAACCAACTCACTGATCGATTTGCCGCCTACCTTCACAAAGCCGGCATCTTTCCTGAGCCGGGTACCCTTGCAGTCGGGACAGGTGGTCTTACCACGGTACCGCGACATCATGACCCGGTATTGAATCTTGTAGTTCTGACTCTCCACATATTGAAAAAAGTCGTTCAGGCCGTGAAAATATTTATTTCCCGTCCATAACAGCGAATATTGTTCATCGGTAAGTTCAAAAACGGGTTTGTGGATCGGGAAATCGAACTTTAGAGCATTTAAGACCAATTCGTTCTTCCACTCGCTCATTTTTTCACCGCGCCAACAGGCAACGGCATCCTCATAAATGGATAAGCCTTTGTTGGGGATGACCAGGTCTTCGTCAATGCCGATGATGCTTCCAAATCCTTCACAGGTTTTACAAGCGCCATAGGGATTGTTGAAACTGAAAAGATTCTCGGTCGGCTCCTCAAAAACCATCCCATCGGCTTCATACCTGTTCGAGAAGGTCTTCCGGAAGGTACGGTCGTTGCTGACCTCGACCACGCAATACCCATGGCTTTCGAAATAGGCTGTCTGAACCGAATCAGCAATTCTGCCGGGTAATTCTTCATCGTCGTCTCTGACAACGAAGCGATCTACCACCACTGATAACTCCCGGAATTTTTGTTTCTTCCTATCCGGTATCTCGTCGATCCTCAGGATTTCGCCATCCAGGAATACCCTTGTGAAACCCTGTTGAAGCAGAATACTGCACTTTGCATCCAAATCCCCGTTGATCAGAGCCCGGTCCAGGGGCGCAAACAGGGTAACCTTCGATTCCCCGGGCAATCCGGTTATGTAATCCACGACGTCGGTTACGGTATCTCTTTTGACCAGCGAACCCGAAACCGGTGAATAGGTTTTGCCGATCCGGGCAAAAAGGAGCTTCAGGTACTCATAAATTTCAGTTGAGGTTCCAACCGTCGATCGCGGATTCTGGGAGTTAACCCTTTGTTCAATAGCTACAGCGGGGGAGATACCCTTGATATAATCTACTTCGGGTTTGCTCATCCTGCCAAGAAACTGACGTGCGTAAGCGCTCAGACTTTCAACGTACCTTCGCTGACCATCCGCGTAAAGTGTGTCGAAAGCAAGCGACGATTTTCCGCTCCCCGATAATCCTGTAATGACAATGAATTTATTCCTTGGAATAGCGAGGTTAATGTTCTTCAGATTGTTTACCCGTGCACCTTTTATGATGATATACTCCCTGGGATCAAGCGCGTCAACGTTCATTTTTTTCGATAGAAGGAGCAAAATTATAAAGAAAACTTGCTTTTTGGTTTTTTTTATTTACTTTTGCCGCAACCAAAACGGGAGAATCCCGTAAAATTGTAAACCAACCCCGTGATCCTCAGGATCGCAAAAACATAGGAGGGACACTATAGACAAGACTTCTACTCTTTTTTGAACAAAAAAGGAGGCCCAATGCAAGCCCATGTCATCAGTGATCAGGATTTGATCCGTCGCTATTTAGCCGGTCATGAATCCGCCCTCGAAAATCTTATCCGCCGTCATAAGAATCGCGTTTTTGCATATATCCTTATGGTTGTTAAGGATAAAGAATTAGCCGAAGACCTTTTCCAGGATACCTTTATCAAGGTGATCAATACCTTTAGATCGGGCACCTATAAGGAGGAAGGAAAATTCATCCAATGGGTCATGCGGATTGCCCACAACCTGATCATCGATTATTTCAGGAAATCGAAGAGAATCCCCATCGTGGAAAATAACGATGAGTACGATATCTTTGATAAAGTCAGGGTGCCGGTCGAATCAGTCGAAGAACAGATGATCACCGAGCAAATCCATCAGGATGTTAAAAAACTGATCGATTACCTCCCACGAGAACAAAAGGAGGTACTCGTCATGCGCCATTACGGGGATATGAGTTTTAAGGATATTGCTGAAGTTACCAACGTGAGCATCAACACGGCCCTCGGCCGGATGCGCTATGCCCTGATTAACCTCCGGAAACTTGTCCGCGAAAAAGAGGTTATCCTGACCCTTTAACAGTGCATCAGGATTCCTGATCGGCCCTCTACCCTTAATGGAGGTTCCATATCAACAGCCAAGAACCAAGCCCATTCTCGGCGGTTCTGACAATGATCCCAAAATATTTTATTAACAAATAAAATATCGGATCAAATCCCCCGTTTCCTAAAGTATGAATAAGGACTTAAACCTAAAACCGGCCTATGAAGCGAACCTCTACCATTTATTCTTTGATCGGCGACCACTCAAAGGTAAACGATCCTTCGGGTGAAACCAGAAGGAAACGCAAGGTAGTTTCTCCCAGTGAATCGGTGATCCGCAACTTGCTTAACTACTCGAAAGCCCTTGCTGTGATATCCACTCCGAAAACCGGATTCATAAATCTGGTGATGAACTGAAACCAAGAGGGCGGCTCAATCGGCTGCCCTCTTTTATTTTCCCCGGCACTTCGCTATCCCGGCAAACAAGTCCTTTACAGGCCCGCACGATTTTATGTTACGGTGGCATCTGGTAAATATAAAAAAAGGCTGCCTCAAACTTTTCAGACAGCCTCCCTGTATAATCGTTCTGGTCAACACTAAATCCGCTCTTCCCTGATGCGGGCTTTCTTGCCCTGCAGTCCGCGGAGGTAGAAAATACGGCCTCTGCGCACGACTCCCCGCTTGTTGACTTCAATTTTATCGATGAAGGGTGAAGTACACGGGAAAATACGCTCGACGCCAATATTACCCGAAATCTTCCGAACCGTGAACGTTTCATTTACTCCTTTTCCCGATCTTTGTAAAACGACCCCCTGAAAAGTCTGAATACGTTCCTTGTTTCCTTCCCTGATCTTATAATGAACCGTAATGGTGTCGCCTGCTTTAAAAACAGGAAGTTCATGTTTGGCAATTACGGTATCTTCTACAAACTTGATAATTTCGGCTTTATTCATGGCTTTAATGTAATCGGTTGATACGTTCGCTCTAAAAAGTTTGCAAATATAGATTTTTTTTTTGGATTAATAATCGGAAAGGTGAAAAAAGTAATCAGTCAACCGGCAGTCCGGGTCGTATATTTGCCGACTTTTTGTTAATAACCGCTTCCCCAGAAATCAGCCCGGCGTAAACCGACCTTGGTGTAATCCTTCGCCTTGATCGCCTTTTCAATGTCCTGCCGTTTAGCGTATATCGAAAGTCCTGAATAGTATCTGCCGACCCCGGCATGGAACACTATACTCGATAAAAGTAACACCGCTGCTCCCTTTTTGAATGCATTACGCCAGCGCATCAGATTGTTATAACAATAAAAGGAGTATATCATGATAAGCGGCATCATAACATAAAATGTATGAGAAGATGGTCCCTTTACCGAAAAGAAAAAGGAGAGATAAATCAATACAACCGCCCCTAACGTAATCCACCTGAGGTGCTGCCACCCTTCGGTTTTGTTGGTCACGAAAAAAGATATTATGTAAAAGGCAACCTGGACAAACCCCGCAACAAACAGGATAACAGTAAATGGCGTGATCCACGGGTTTTCCCTGATGACTGCCATCCTTACCGGATTATCTTCACCTAACATATACGGGATCTCATAACTGGAAAAGGAGAGCAACCGGGTTAAAATAATAGGGAGATTACTGATATTGCCCCAGTTTACCTGTATGTTTCGCTGGAGACTCCCTGCTCCGTTTACCTCCCCGCTCAACAGTGTGGGGATTAGCAGCAAGGCGCCAAATAGGATTCCCACAACTATCAGCGCCGTCGACCTGATGACCTGCTTCCATCCTGCACCGTATTCCCGGAACACGGCATAAATTAAAAACGGAGGAAGTAAAATCCATGACAAATGAAGTTGTGCAATCGACAGAAGGGAAAATCCCATCAGGAAGAATGCAAGTCCTTTGTTGATGAGATTGTTTTTATAGATTCCCGAACATTCTAAGAAGCCAATGAAAAATAGAATGGAAAATGGTTGTAGATAGGAGGGATTCACCACCCGACATCCGAAACGAAGGGTCCAAGGCGCCGTCATCACGAATCCCCAGATGATCCACCAGGGAATATCAGGTAATCGCCGGCTGATGTACCACGACAACAGACAGAGTCCGCCAAAACAGAGGATATTCAGAAACAGGATGGGTGACTCGGGTACCGGAAACAAAAATAATGGTAATCCGACTAAAATCCCCTGAAGGGCGCCCGGGATCTGGGAATGGGTGTATTCGACATCAGGACCGAAAAAGGGCCACAAATGGGTGGTGTAAAATTTCAGCCCTAAAAGATATATCTGAATCTCATCATCTTCGATCAGAGGAGAAACCAGACTGTAGCCGAGTCTTAACAGAAATGCCGCAATTAAAAACCAGATAAACCCTTTCTTCATATGCCTAAAACTTCCGATAATCCATCATATATTTCTGCAAATAGGCTTTGCCATTTCGAACTGCATTCAGTTCCAGCGAATCATGGCCATCTGGTGGAGTTTTGGCGACTACCCTCCCCAGATTGTTATCAAAGGTGATCTGCTGATCAGGAGTAAGCCATCCCCATCCGTCATCATAGGCAAAGTAAGCAAAATCCGGCGATAACGGATTGATAAGGTTTTTCCCCCAAAGATAAGAACGGTGATCCAGTCCAAGCTGGGCAAGGATTGTTGGTGAAAGATCTGTCTGACTCCCGTATTGATCTACCCGTTTTCCCCTCCAGGCACGATCCAGTGGTTCACCGTAAAGCAGCAAGGGTATATGATACCGTCGCGGATCGGTAAGTGATCGCCCATAAGGCATCGAATGTGCATGGTCGGCCGTAATCACAAAGAGGGTGTTTTTGTACCATCCCATCCTGCGCGCCTTTCTGAAATAATCACCCAGCGCCCGATCCGTGTAAGCCATGGTATTTCGGTACTGCGTAACTAAATCGTTTCCACTGAATCTTTTAGGAACCGCTGCATCAAAAGGCTCATGATTGGTTATGGTAACAACCAGATGAAAAAAAGGAGCCGCACCGCGGGATGCGACATTGATCTGGTAATCGAACACATCGGAATCGTATGCCCCCCAATAAGTGCGCTTCTTCAGGGGAAAATTCCTGATATCGGTCACCGAATTGAAACCGGCATTGAACAGGTAAGCCTTTGTATTGGCAAAGTCGCTGTTACTGCCGCAAAAGTAAGAACATCGATAACCGGCGCGCTTTAAATCCTTTGACAGGGCCGGCAAACGCTCAAATTTACCGAAATCACGAATGATAACATTTCGGGGCTGAGCGGGAAAACTACTGAGGATCGATATCAACCCCTGATCCGTCCGGGTTCCGCTTGCATAAAAGTGATCAAAAAGTAACCCCTTTGAAGTCAAAGAATCGAATTCCGGGGTCAGATCATTTCCATTGCCGTATGCGCCTGTCCCTTCAGCGCTCCAGCTTTCCAGCAGAATCACCACCAGATTGGGTTTCGTGCTGGCGGGAAAGAGGTTTACCACGGTGTCGTGCGCCGGTTTCATCAATTGGGTAAAAATCCGGGTAGCTTCATGATCCGGATAAAAAGCGTATGCCCCGGTTTCATATTGGCCTGCACTGACAAGCTCGTCCATACAGTTCCAAAAACTGTTCAGCGCCGCCTGGTTGAAAACGGTGTATTCCGAATAATAGACCCGGTGTTTACCCAGTGGGATGTCTTGAAGCCCCCCACGCATTCCGATAATGGATAGGCCAAGAAAAGCCGGAATAAAGAACATCCGGGTAGTCAGGCTGCTTCTCGCATAGCTTTGTACCTGAAGCAGGTAACGGTATAACAAAATAAATGTCGCCGATAATAAAATAAAGATTAGGATCAGTTTGGCATAGGGAGCCGAAAAGGTTGATACGATCGCTTCTTTGGGATTTGACAAATAAAAAAATAACTTATGGTTGATCTTTACTTCCCAGAATGGGTATAATCCCAGATCGACTGTAAAGATAAAGTTTGCAATGAGGATCATCACGACCATGTATATTCCGGTAATCCTGGAAGGAATTTCTGATCCTTGTATGAAAAGGCTGACAAGGTAAATCGCAAATGGAATCATCATCAGGTAGAAATACATGCTGATATCCATAGGCAGGGCGTGTACCGTTGATTCCAAATGGTCGTGAAGTGTCGCAACCGGCTCACTGTACAATTGGATGAAGAGAATCCGCTGCACCAGGAACATCAGGATCCAGAAAACAAACAGCCTGAAAAAAAATACAATCGCGGAATCTGATTTGCTTTGCCTCATCACGAATCCTCATCATCAAAAAGGTGCGGCCTTTTTTCGGCAGTTCGTTCTAAAGCCCTTTCAAACTGCCATTTTTTAATCTCACGCTCGTTGCCTGATAACAGTATTTCGGGGACTTTCCATCCCCTGAAATCGGCGGGACGGGTATAAACAGGAGGCGAAAGCAGGTTGTTCTGGTAGGAATCGGACAGGGCAGAGGTCTCATCATTCAATACACCGGGGAGCAACCTTACGATGGCATCTGTCACAACCATTGCGGCTAATTCACCGCCCGACAATACGTAATCTCCGATCGAGATCTCCCGGGTGATAAAATGCTCCCTGATCCGCTCATCGATTCCTTTATAATGTCCGCAAAGCAACAACAGATTTTTTTTTATCGAAAGCTGGTTGGCCAGGGGTTGGTTGAGCAACTCCCCGTCGGGCGAAAGATAGATGATTTCATCATACGCAGTCCGGGCTTTTAACGCTTCTATACACAAGGCTACGGGCTCAACCATCATCACCATTCCCGCACCCCCGCCATAGGGATAATCATCAACCGTTCGGTGTTTATTGGTGCTCCAATCACGAATATTAAACAGATTAATCTCAACGGTACCCTTTAACTGCGCCCGTTTCAGGATCGACTGACTGAAGGGCCCATCGAACATCTCCGGAAATAATGTCAGAATATCTATCTTCATTCATTTTGAATAAAGTGACAAAGGTATAGGGCAAAAAGAATTTGTCAAAATGAATTTTACCGGGGAAGGACCCAACTTGGTCAGAGATTATACGACGACTTCGAGTCCGTCGTATGCAAGCCTGATGAAATCTGGTAATTTACTGTTTACCTCTTCATGGATCCCTACAAAATGGCTCAGATGGGTCAGATAACCCTCCCTCGGAGCCAACTTGGTAAGGATTTCAACGGCCTCGCTGACCGAAAAATGCGACACGTGACGCGAATTTCTTAAGGCATTCAATACGATCACCTCCGAACCTTTTATTTTCTCCATTTCTTCAGGGCTGATGGAGCTTGCATCGGTCAGGTAGGTAAAATTGCCGATCCGGTAACCGGTAACAGGGATTTTGTCATGCCGTGCCTGGATGGGGATCAGTCTGATACCATGTACATCAAAGGGTTCGTCGCCGATTGGATGAATATTTAATTGGGGTGCTCCAAAATACCGGGTCTCCGAAAAAATATAGGGGAATTCGGTCCTTATTGCCTCCAGTACCTGATGAGTTCCGTAAATATCGATCTTTTTGTTCAGTACATAGTTGAATGCCCTTACATCATCCAGCCCTGCAATATGATCACGGTGCTCATGCGTAAAGACGACGGCATCGAGATTGATCACCTGCTGACGTAGCATCTGTTGCCTGAAATCAGGTCCGCAGTCAATGACTATCGTACGACCTCCCACCTCTACCATTGCGGAAGTCCTCATCCTTTTATCCCGGGGATCAGTCGAAGTGCATACCGGACAGTCACAGGTTATCACAGGTACACCGATTGATGTTCCTGTGCCTAAAAAAGTCACCTTGATGGGATTTACATTCATACTGTCCATCAGAATATCAGTTCATCAACCTGGTTTCGATCAATGATAAGTTGCTTTCTTAAATCCTCAGTGGTCGTTATCACCCGCTCCTCCCTGATCCGTTTGTGAAATAGAATTGTGACGATCTGTCCTTCCAGACTTCCGTAACTCTCAAGAAGATGAACCTCAATAAGCGTATCAAGCGGCGATTGCTCATTCTTCCGGATAAAACACATCGCCCGTGAAAAACAATCTTCTCCCACCACGGTCACGGCATAAACCCCGTTGGGCGGTACCAGCTTACAGTCCTCCTCTATTCTGAGCGAATAGCAGGGGAATCCGATATCTTCAAGGGCCTGACTGCTTTTCCGTGCCTCGCTCATGATGATGTATTGATGATCGAGATAGGCATTCGCTTTCTGAATGTTTCCATCCTGTAAGGCTTTACGGATCTTAGTCGAACTGACCGACTCATTATGAATATCCTGCTCCGGGATCTCCTCAACACCAAAACCATTCGCTGATCCGAGCATTTTCAGAGCTTCATAGTCACCTTCCCGGTTATGACCAAAATGGTGATTGAAACCAATGACGATGATCCTGGAGTGCAATTGGTTCAGAAGGATATTGGTCACAAATTCCAGCGAAGTGATCTTTGAGAACTCAAGGGTGAATTCAACAATGATCAGATTGTCAAGACCTGCCTTTCGGAGTAGCTCAATTTTTTCACGCTGCGAATTGATAAGAAACAGATTTCTGCCGGCGCTTTCAGGATATAAAACCTTCCGGGGATGGGGGTGAAAAGTGATAAGAACCGTCTCGCCGCCGATCTCTGCGGCAAGCTTCCTTAACCGCTGCAAGATCATTTTATGACCGATATGGACTCCGTCAAAAGAACCCGTCGTCACAACGGCATTCCGGATCGACCCCACCTCGCTGAAATTATGAAAAATTTTCACTGAAGACCTTTCTACTTAAACCGTTCGTCATTTTTCTTTGCAAAGAAGGCCACCTTCTCAAGAGAGGTTATCATGTCGTATTCCTCTAAATATACGAATGCAGGAACATTTAGAGGTTTTGGCGTAAAGTTGAGAATTCCCTTGATGCCCGCAAGAACCATGGTCTCGGCGATCTCAGGAGCCTGCTCAGCCGGAACCGCTATGATCCCAATCGTTATATTATTCTGTTTAATGATGTCGGTCAACTGACTGATATGATAACAGGCAACCCCGTCATATACGCGGTTGATCTTTTCGGGATTGATATCGAATGCGGCAATGATGGCTAACTTCGACCGTTTTCCTTTAAAATAGCTGATGATCGCTTTTCCCAAATTGCCCAATCCGACAACAGCAACACGCTGCCCCCGGTCTGAGTCAATGATCTTTCCGATCAAATCGATCAACTCCTTGATGTCGTAACCCTTCCTGAGATTTCCGGAATAACCGATCAGCATCAGGTCGCGCCTTACCTGCACGGGCGTTATATGCAGCATTTGCGCAATTTCGTGGGAAAAAACATGGGTCTTATCTTTCGAAAGTGTCATCAGTAACGAACGCCGGTATTGACTCAGACGCTCAACGGTTTTATGGGGCAAATTTCTTATGAACATGGTTTTACATTTGGAAGAAAAACGGAGAATGTACTGCCTTGATCCGGATTGCTTACTACCTCAATCCGGCCTGAATACTGATCAATAAGCTTCTTTACAATCGACAGGCCAAGCCCGGTTCCGGTTATATTCTTTGTTTTCTCATTCTTGATCCGGACAAAATCTTCAAAAATCTTTTCAATTTCGGCAGGAGTCATTCCAATCCCGGTATCAGTAACCCGAATCTCCACAATTCCATCGCGGGTTTCGACCGAGCAATCGACCTGCCCTCCTTCACGATTATATTTAATGGCATTGGATATCAAATTGTTAAAAATGATCTCCAACTCCTCGCTGTCTGCGTCCATTTCCACAACCTCACGGGTGATCAGATTCAGCCTGACATCCCGCTGAATAGCATACGGACGCATAGTATCCATTGCGGTCCGGGCAATAGATACCAGATCCACCCGGGTTATGTTCCGCTTTGCTTTTCCCGATTCCACCCGGGTCAAATCCAACAAATCCAGGATCAGCGTCCTCATCCCCTTGATGCGATCAAGCGAGCGGTCGATCATGACATCGTAATCAGCTAATTGGGTTCCATTTTGACGCTCCTTGATCATTTTCAGATATCCTTCAATGGCATTCAATGGGGCTTTCAGTTCGTGAGACAGGACCGATAAAAAAGTAAATCTGATCTGCTTGCCCGTATCCTGCAACCGGGTTGTCATCTTTTTCAGAAAAACCCTTTTGGTGATGTTCTCGATCGATGATTTCAGCTCCTGTGGTGTAAAGGGCTTGGGAATGAAGTCATATGCACCGTCGCTTGTCGCTTTCACGGCCAGCTCAAGCGATGCATACGATGTGATCATGACTACAACGAGGCTTTTTTGCTTCTTCCTAATATATTCAAGGACCTCCACACCCTGAATACCGGGAAGCTTGTTGTCGAGAAGCAGGATATCAGGTGGATTGGATTCGAGAATCTCGATGCCCTCTTCGCCGGTTGGCGCCTCCAGAACTTCAAAATCGAAGGGCTCATCCATAAAAGGATAATCGACCTTGAAATTCCTGAGAATGCGGCTTACCCCGCTCCTGATCCCGGGCTCATCATCAACTACCAGAATTTTTAAGGTTGCCATAAATTATTTTGTCCAAATTTCTGACTTTATAACATCATTAGCGTGCAGGAATTGACCATCTTATCTATTTCTGCAACAATTTTTCAATTTCGGCTTGCAGTAACTCAGATCTGATCCCCTTGTCAAGAAACCGGTCAGCCCTGATCCATTTACGGTTGTTTTCATCATGAATATCAAAACTGATACCAGTTTCAGCCGCAACACCAGTTGCAATGATGATGGGTACATCGGGGTATTTCTTCTTCATCCGGTAACATAAAATAAATCCACTGTCCTCCTTCTCCATCATCAGATCCAGGATCGCAAGGTCAGGCTTGATCCGTTCCAACAAATCTTCAGCCTCCGTCTGGCTGTCGGCAGTGATCGTTTTATATCCAAACTTCTCCACCTTCACCTTGAGTTGAAACAAATAATCGGGATCATCATCTACAATCAAAATAGTCTTGTTTACTGGTGCCATATCTGAAAATTTTCTCGATTCAATCCTTTGTTTTTATTCTTCTGCTAAATGAAGCTAAAAATCAGGTGAACATTCACCTCCCGACCAAATATATCTGCTTTCCAACTTATCCTCCCCTGGGAATGGTGATCCTGAAAGTGGTTCCTGTTGGTCCCTCTGTGGGATCAGATACCGAATCAACATGGATCTTCCCTTTATGCATCTTGACAATGCCATATATCAGTGCCAGACCGAGCCCGGTGCCCTTCCCCATCTCTTTAGTTGTAAAGAACGGGGTAAAAAGCTTGTCCATATTCTCCTTTGGGATCCCGATCCCCGTGTCGGTCACACAAAATGTAACCTCCGATTCATCCCCCTCAACCCCGACTGTCAAAGTCCCTCCGCCAGGCATCGCCTCGATCGCGTTCTTTTCGAGATTTGTCAAGACCTGCATCATCTGATCAATATCCAGGGAAGCGACCGGATTCGCTATCTTCGAGACAAACTGAAAGGCAACCGAATCGGGTTTTACAATGGAGTTCAGACTGTGCTGAGCAAATTTAACGACATCCGTCTCCGAAAGGGAGACCTGGTTTTTCCTGGCAAAGTTTAGAAGTCCGCTGACGATCTTTTTACACCGGTCGGCCTGTTCAACAATAAGTCTTAAGTCTTCCCTGACGGGATCCCCATCCGGCGCCTCATCCATCAGGATATTACTGTACATGGTGATGACCCCCAGCGGATTATTTAGTTCATGAGCTATACCGGCCGACAATTGTCCCATATGGGCAAGCTTTTCCGATTGTTTTAACGCGGCTTTCGCCTTCGCGAGCTTTTCATTGGTAAGGTTGAGGGTGCTGATCGAAGTATGAAGCTTCTCAATGGCATAAGGAAGACACATCTCCGATTCAGCAAGTCCTGTAACGATGGCGCTGGCATGATCCACACAGGTATCATAACCACAGGCCCCGCAGTTCAGATGATCCTGCGGCGAAAATTTTCCCATCGAATGCAATGCCTGAAGCACATCATCAGCATGGGGTGGCGAAAGTCTCCGGTCTTCCGGTGTAAAACTTTGTGAAAAATCAAGATCTCCGAATTCCAGGATGTCTCTGCTCCAGGATTCTTCGTCGGTTTGATCGATTTTATTTTTTACATAATCACCAACAACGGCGCTTCGCAGATACCGCTTTCCTCCTGGCGAGGTTCCGGGACCCATGATACAACCATCGCAACACAGTAACATCAGATACTTATCCCGGATCGATCCCTCCTCGAACTCATTGATGGCAGCCTTGTAATGCTCCCGTCCCTCGGCAATGACAACCCGCTCCTCCGGAATCGATTCCTGATTGTTGGCCGTATAAAATAATCCCCTGCTAACCGGGAAGATAGAACCTTTTCCACTGTGTGGCGGATCAAAATCTGATGGAGTGATCTTCTCTGGTGTGATCTCCCGCTTCACCAACATCTCACGGAGTTCCATATAGGTCAGAACTTCATCAACTTCGAGCGATTCAGCCTTCTTTGCAAAACAAGGGCCGATGAAAACCACCTTCAGATCTGTCCCATACTTTTTTTTCATCACCCGGGTCATCGCAAGCATGGGTGAGACAACCGGCGCTAAGGATGAAACAAGATTGGGATGATAGTGCCTGATAAAATAGACGATGGCTGGACAATCTGAGGAAATCTGTCCCTCGGGACCGCCCTCCTTGATCAACTTCTCATATTGCCGGGCAACGAGATCGGCGCCGAAGGATACTTCACTTACATAATCGAATCCCAGGGCCCGGATCATTCCAACTAGAATAGCCGGATTCCTGATTTCTGCGAATTCAGCCGGGAAACTCGGCGCAATGCAGGCAGCAATCTTTGACCCCGATTGTAAAAGATCCTCGACTGCCTCAATCGATCGCAATGGAACCTTTGCACCCTGACTGCAAACCCTCACACAGTTTCCGCATCCGATACACCGGTCGTTCAACACTTCAGCCTGACCATTGATGATCTTGATTGCCTTGACCGGACACTCTCTGACACAGGTAAAACATACCCTGCACCGATCCTTGATCGTGAAAACAAGTTGCCGGTGATAGGTGTGCCCCATTATTCCTTTGAGGTATTACGGATCACATGCAGGAGTTCACGGTTTCGATCGTTTCCGGGCTTTCCTAAAAATTTATCATACAGATCATTGACGATCGGATTCTTGTGCGCTACTTTGATCATCTCTTCGTCGTCAACATCATACAATGCCTTCATTCTCGACTTCAGATTCTTTTCGTCGGGTTTGAGTTTCTGACCGCCACCGTTAATACATCCGTATGGACACGCCATTACTTCAATGATCTTATATTCGTTCTTGCCCGAAATGATTTCATCCATAAGGGGTTTCATCTGTGCCAGCCCGTTAATGGCAACAACCGGGAATATCAGCTTCCCGATCTTGACACGCGCCTCTTTCCGGCCTTTTAATCCCCGGAGCTCCATTAACTTGAGGGGACTCAGCTCCTGTCCGGTCATCATGAAATGAACCGTCCGCATCAATCCCTCAAGGTGTCCACCTGAAACCCCGAATAAATTCCCTGACGAACTTCGCATACTGAACGCAGTATCGCTTGGCTCTGGCTCAAGAATATTGAAGTCGATTCCGAGCAACCGAATAATTTTAATCAGCTCCCGGGTGGTAATTACGGCATCAACATAGCGGTAGGAGCCATCATTTCCCTGATCCTGGCCTGCTTCAAATTTCTTCCCCGTACAGGGCATGACCGAAACCACAAAGACACTCTCGGGCTTGATACCGGCTGAACTGGAAATATAATTCTTGATCATCCTTCCCATGATCTGCTGAGGCGATCGGGGAGTAGCAAGGTGGGGGACCAGCGACGGGTACAACGCCTCCACATATTTTACCCACGAAGGACAACAGGAGGTCAGCATAGGCAACGGTCCGCCCGTATTTACCCGTTCCACAAATGTTACAGCCTCTTCCATAAGGTGGATATCTGCCGCCATGGAGGTGTCGAAGACCTGTCGGAATCCGATCCTTTTCAACGCAGCCCTTACAATATTCAAAATATCCTTACTGGCCTTGAGGTTGAATTCCTCCGCAATCGAAGCAGGAACAGTAGGTGAAAACTGGATAACGGGGAATATATCAGGATTGTTCAGGGCATCAACAACACTTGTCACCGACGACCGCTCGGTCAGCGCTCCGGTCGGACATACCATAATGCATTGTCCGCATTTGACACAGGTTTGCATGTTCAAACCCTTGTTGTAGGAAGTGCCGATTCTGCTTGCCGATCCCCTTCCGACAATGTCGATTGCCGAAACACCGATTACCTCATCGCAGATGCGGATACAACGGCCGCAGAGAACACACTTTTCCGGATCTCTGATTACCGAAGGACAGGCTTTATCAATGGGAATGATTTCTCTTTTTCCATGATATTTGCGCTCATGAATGTTCAATTCAACTACCAATTCCTGTAACCGGCAGTTTCCGTTTCGCTCACAATATAAACAATCGTCGGGATGACTTGCCAGAAGAAGCTCAACAAGAACTTTTCTTGCCTTTAATACTTTCGGCGAATGGGTCTTGATCTTCATCCACTCGCTTACCGGGTGTGAACATGCCGGTACAAGCCCCGGCATCCCTTCGACCTCTACAACACACATTCTGCATCCTCCCGAAGGTGAGAATCCATTCATGTAACACAACGTGGGAACATTGATGCCGATTCGATCCAATACATTTTTAATAGTCTCGCCCCGCTTCGCTGATACCTGTTGATTATTGATCTCAATATTGAATTGCATGCCGGTTATTTGTAATAGATTGCATTAAATTTACATACATCAAAACAGATCCCGCATCCCGTGCATTTTGCTTCAATGATGAAATGAGGAGATTTGACGGTCCCGATAATAGCATTTTCGGGACATTTTCGCTGACACAGATTACATCCGTTACATATTTCAGCATTGATAAAGAAGGTTCTCAGATCATGGCAGACACCGGCCCGACATTTTCGATCAAAAATATGTTCTTCGTATTCCTCCCTGAACCACTGCAGCGAAGAGATAACCGGATTCGGCGCATTCTGACCCAGGCCACAGAGGGAAGTGTCCTTGATTACCGATGCCAGACTTTCAAGCTCAACAACCCCTTTGAACCGTTCGAGGGTTTCATGCGAACTCTCCTCCCGTGGACGGCGGCTTATCTCTTCAAGGATTTGTAACATTCTCCGGGTACCCTCACGACAGGGGATACACTTCCCGCAACTTTCATGTTGAAGGAACTGCATGAAATATTTCGAGAGACTGACCATGCAGGTGTCTTCATCCAGAACGATTAATCCGCCTAATCCCAACGAGGTACCGATCTCCTGCATCGATTCATAACTGATTTCCATATCGAGGTTCCGGGCCGGAATACACACTCCCGAAGGACCTCCGAATTGAACCGCTTTCAGTTTTTTACCATCCTTGACTCCTCCGCCGATGTCGTTAACCAGATCCGATATTTTCGAACCGATTGGTACCTCAACAAATCCGGTATTCAATGAACTCCCGGTGATACAGAATATTTTAGTACCCCTGTTTTCCTTGATCCCGACCGATTTAAACCAGGAGGGACCATTCTCGAGTATGGATGGAACATGGGCAAGCGTCTCAATATTATTTACAACGGTAGGGTGACCAAAAAGTCCTTTTTCGGCTGGATAGGGGGGCTTCGACCTTGGAATCCCCTGCTTCCCCTCCAGACTCGCAATCAAAGCAGTCTCTTCCCCGCAAACAAAAGCACCTGCCCCGAGCCGGATATGAATCTTCAGATTAAAACCGCTGCCAAAAATGTTTTCACCCAAAAAACCGTATGATTTTGCATCCTCAATGGCCTTTGTTAGCAAAGAACAGGGTTGCTGATAATCAGCCCGGAGATAGATGTAAGCATTGTTTGCTCCGATGGCGTAAGAAGCAATGGCAATTCCTTCGATGATCCGGTGTGGATCGCCTTCAATGATGGCACGGTTCATAAAAGCACCCGGGTCACTTTCATCTGCATTGCAAATCAAATACTTTTGATCACTGCCTGTACCTAATGCCAGAATCCACTTTTTCCCGGTAGGATAACCTCCACCGCCACGACCCCGTAATTCACTCTGCGAAATAATTTCACATACCTTATCAGCCGTGTAATTTAACACAGTCTTATATAACGATTTGTAACCTCCGGCCGCAAGGTAGTCGTCGATCTGATATGGCGACAATATCCCGGCATAGCGTAAAACAAGCCGATACTGCTTTGAAAAAAATGGAAGCTGGTCCATCATTGGGATGTTGGGCCACACCTCAGATAATTGCGACTTGTATTGCCCCAAAACATGATCCCCCGAAATGGTATGGTGAAAAACAGAATTTAATATGTCTTCCACTTTGTCCTCGGTGACATGATGAAATGAGATTCTGGTCTTTCCAGGCAACTGAACATCCATGACCGGCTCAGCCGAACATAGACCGATACATCCGACCCGAACAATTTCGGCCTCGGTTTTATTATTCACGCAATACCTTTCAACTGCTGTGTGAGTCTGAGATGCCCCGGCAGCGATGCCACAAGTGCCCATGCCGATATAAATTACCGGATGATCAACACGTTCCCTTTTGATCAGGGATAATCGATCGGAGGTGGCTTTATCAAATACATTGGAATAATTCTTCAGGATCTTTTCAGTGAGGAAATCCTTTTGTTCTGTCGAGCTTAAGGCAACCATCTTAATCTGTTTTTTCTTTGAGCGACCGGATGATGCGCATAAGCTCCTCCGGGGTTACCCTTGAATAAATCGTATCGTTAACACGGATCATAGGAGAAGCATCACAAGCTCCCATACAATTAGTAACTTCCAGACTGTATCGCTTGTCTTTGCTGGTATCTCCCGGAACCACCTTTAATTGCCTGACGATTTCACCTAAAAAAGTGGTAGAACCAGTCAGGTGACAGGCGGTTCCGTTGCACATCTGGATAATATTCCGTCCAGCAGGTTTGAACCTGAACCGGTCATAAAAAGTCGCAACACAATAAACCTTGTTGGCAGGAATGTTCAAATGCCGGCCAACCTCCTGCATCGCCTCCTCAGAAAGGAATCCCTTCTCCTTCTGAATCTCTAATAAAATAGGAATCAACCCTTCTCTTTTTCCTGCCGGATACTTTTCGAAAATCTCTGCCGGTACGTCCTTGCTCATTTTGATTTAAATCAGTATCTGATTCACAAAAATAATATTTTTATTGTAATTACAAAACATTTAATTGTGAAAATATTATCAATGTGAAAAATTAAACAAATATAACGTGGAGTAATTCATCGTTTTTTTTTAATTTCGGGATACGATCCAAACGCAGTAATTCCTAAATTTGGCTTTTTTAGTGACTGGGATGATTCACGAACCGCTTTTGCGTATATCGCATGAAAATTGTATCAAGTGCTATTCGTGTGTCCGCATCTGTCCGGTGAAAGCCATACGGGTGGATGTTAATACCGAATTTCCCGAAATTATACCCGAGCGGTGTATCGGATGCGGAAGTTGTTACCGGGCATGTTCTGCACAGGCAATCTCCTACCGGAGCTCCATTGACCAGACTATCGAACTCCTCCATTCGGGCAAACCGGTAGCGGCTATCTGCGATCCGGCCATCTCAGGCGAATTTCATGATATCACCGACTATCGGAAATTCGTCGGGATGATCCGGCAGCTTGGCTTTACTTATGTCAGTGAAGTCTCCTTCGGGGTGGATCTGATCGCCTCCCGTTACAAAGAGCTGCTCGACGACTTCAAGGGGAAATACTATATTACCTCAAACTGCCCTACGGTTGTTGCTTTTATCGAAAAGTACCATCCCGATTTGATCAATAACCTTGCTCCCCTGGTGTCGCCCATGATCGCGACCGCACGGGTAATCCGGCAAAGATATGGATCTGATATCAGGGTGGTTTTTATCGGTCCCTGTATAGCCACCAAAGATGAAGCGTTAAAATTTACCGGTGAATCGACGATCGATGCCGCCCTTACCTTTGTCGAACTCCGGCAACTATTCACCCAATTCAATATTCGTGAAAGTCAGCTTGAATACTTCGAATTCGACCCACCTCTCGGGCAAAAAGGTTCATTGTACCCCATCAGCAACGGTATCCTTCAAGCCGTCGGGATCAACGAGGATCTTCTGACTGGCAGCGTCATCACTACCGAAGGCCGCACCAATATGACCGATGCAGTACGGGAATTTGAAACACGCATCGACCTGATCAAAAGAAATTTCAACGTGTTTTATGATGAGGGATGTATCATGGGACCGGGTACATCTCCGAAAGGCGAAAAATTCCTGAGGATGACTCTGGTTAAGGAATACGCGAATAAACGCTTGAAAACCCTGAATTTCGATGATTGGCAGCACGATGTCAGATCTTTTAAAGAACTCGATCTTTCAAGACAATTTACGGTGGATGATCAGCGCCTTCCGGTTCCGGACGAGGAAAAGATAGCCGAAGTACTAAAAATGATCGATCGGGAATCACACCTGCATGGTGATGTCGGATGTGAATCGTGCGGATATACAAACTGTCGTGAACTCGCTATCGCCATCTCCCAGGGCTTGGCTACCACAGAGATGTGTCATGTCTTTAGCGGGAAAAACCGTCAGGAATACATCCGGACCCTCAGGGCTACCAATGAAAATCTGGCGAAAACAAAAATCGCACTGAAAGAATCCGAGGAAAAAGCAAAACATGAACAGGAAACTCAGAAAGAGACCTCGGAGATTATAAATACCATGCTTCAGAAACTGATCTCTGGAGTCGTAATTGTCGATGAGAATCTGAAAATTTACCAGTCAAATAAAGCCTTCATCAGGATTATTGGCGAAGAAGCCACCCTTATCGATGAAGTCATACCTGGTTTAGTCGGCGCAGACTTAAAATCGCTTTTACCGGTCCATTTCTATAAGATGTTTACATACGTCCTGAGCACCGATGAATCTATCGAAAACAGGGATGTGCAGTTTGGAGATAATAAACTGGGTGTATCGATATTTCCCCTCCGCAGCCATAAGTATGTAGGAGGAATCCTTCGTGACCGGTATATGCCTGAATTACGTAAAGAACAGGTCGTAAACCGATTATCTGAGGTTATCGACGAAAACTTTAAAATGGTGCAAAAAATCGCCTATCTGCTGGGTGAGGGAGCTGCCAAATCGGAACAGATGTTGAATTCCGTTATCGAATCTTTTACCAACCCTCCGGCAGAAAAGTAATTTTGAACCCCGCCACATGAACAAGTTCCGCTTTGGATGAAAAATTTTTTATAGAGGTTACCTGCCAGCAAAAATGTCACGCTGAAGCCCGCGTCTGCGGCGACGTCTTCATTTCAAGGAGAATCAAGGAAGAAGGACGTATGATTGTCATTCTCTCCGATGGTATGGGTCACGGAATCAAGGCCAACATTCTCGGAACCCTGACTGCCGTGATGGCAGTGAATTTCACCCGGGAGCATAAAAACATTCAAAAGATTTCCGAGATCATCATGAATACACTCCCGGTCGATAGTGTGAAAAAAATGAACTATTCGACTTTTACCATCGTCGAATTTTATCCGGAAGGAGAGGTGCGTATTCTGGAATATGAAAACCCCAGGACCATGATTTTTCGAGGGTTCCGATCCTATGAACCCGAGTGGAATTGCGTCGTTCTCGAAGGTGAAAGACACGCCGGAAGAGAGGTGCTGACGGCTTCATTCCGTCCGCAAAAAGAGGACCGGATCATATTTTGCTCCGACGGAGTTACCCAGTCGGGACTGGGTACCGACAAAATGCTTACAGGATGGGGCGCTGAAAATCTTTTAAATTTCGTTGAGGAATCGATTAAAAAGGAACACGATATCTCTGCAGTGAATCTGGCTGCCCGGGTGGTCAATAAAGCAAACCTCAACGATGGCTTTCATCCTCGCGACGATATCAGTTGCGCGGTTCTGTACTTTCGGGAACCCAGAAAACTGATGATTTTTACAGGCCCTCCGGTTGACCCCTCAAATGATACCATGTTTACAGAATTGTTGAAGCAATTCGACGGGAAAAAGATAATTTGCGGAGCTACCACAGCCGATATGGTAGCCCGAGAGTGGAAGCAGGAGATCGTTGATTCTGTGGATCGCTATGACCAGGAACTTCCCCCGGTCTCATTTATGGATGGGGTTGATTTAATTACCGAAGGAATCCTGACCCTTAGTAAAGTAAGTGAATTGTTAAAACAATACACCAACAACTATACCCTGGGCCGCGGACCTGCCGACGAAATCGTCAAAACTATTCTTGATTCCGACGAAATTCATTTCCTGGTTGGAACCAATATCAATATTGCACACCAGGATCCCACGCTGCCGGTCGAACTCGAACTGCGCCGAACAGTTGTTCACCGTATTGCCCGTACTCTGGAGGAAAAATTTCTCAAAGAGGTTACCATGAAGTTCTTCTGATCTTGCCTTATATCTTGTTTTTGTCTATATTTGTCAGAATTCATACCAGGATCTGATGAACAGTTTATTTTTTACCCTTCACTGACCCTGATTAAGGATATATTTAAAAATTGTTATAGTTCAGTTGAATTTCGTTATAAATTGTTCTCACATCATTTCTGATATAATTAAGAAAAAAAAGATGAAGAGACACATCCTACTGTTGCTGTTCCTGGGTTTTGTTATGCTGACCGGGTATGCACAGACGTATTTCAGAAGCGGAATTTTTCTGCATCATTCGACCGGCGCCTGTATCTGGGGGCCTAATGGCAGTAGTACCAGTATTCCGCAGGAAATGGATGCATACAATGCCTTGCATGGATATACCGGCGCCCGTGCGGTGACAATGAATGAAGAGTGGTGGGCGCCCGCTGATAATGAGTGGGCCACACAGCATGCTTTTTTTGAGGATCCAAGCCCGGTATCCGGCATCGGCTATTATCTGCCCGGGAATAAAATCATTGTGATTAAGACCTGCTTTCCGGCCTCTTCCATGACCGGGGCAGGCCAACCCTCCGATACCACAGATCCATATAAAAAGACGGTCTGGAATTACAAATGGCACTGGCGGCATATCGTCAGAGTAATGCAGGACCACCCAGAAAATTTCTTTGCAATCTGGACCAATGCCCCACTGGAACCGGGATCAACAACTGAGAGCGAGGCAGCGCTTTCGAAATGGTTTTGTGCATGGGCTAAAGATACCCTGGAAGCTGGACTTGATCCTGAATTCGGCGCATTCCCTCCGAATGTTTATGTTTTTGATTTCTTCAGCAAACTTACCGGCTCCAATGGCATGATGTTAATGATGTATGCTGCCGGATCAGGGAATTCACACCCAAATGCAACGGCCACCGAACTGGTAGCGCCACAATTTGTCTCTGAGATCTTTAACGCTTCAATCCTGTATGAAGTCATTTACGGAAATCAGGAAATCGAAAACCCATTTGAAGCAGTAATTAAATGTTACCCGAATCCTTGCAAAGAGTCATTGACCGTTGCTTTTCAATCCTCCTGCAAAAAACATATTAATATTAACCTGTACGATCTGACCGGGAGATGTCTGCTAAAAATTTCAGATAGCAGTTATGAACCGGGATCTCATACCTTGCCAGTTTCACTTTCATCGGTCGGAAACGGAATATTTTTAGTACGATGGATAAAAGGAAATGCATCAGGTACCTCCTATCTCGTGATTTCCAGATAAAACCAAATTGATATGTGATATTTGAATCTATTCCCGTTCCCGGGATTGAATGAATCTTTGATCTGAATGGTACTGATCTCTGATCATTGTCGCTGAAAGATGGTAAAAAATAAAGCCCGCAGGATGATGAATATCCGGCAGGCCATATACAGTTTCAACAAAAACTCTTAATTATATTCTGCAACAATATCTTTCACGCCATCCGGTGAAACGCGTCCATACACTTTTTCTCCAACCATCACCACCGGCGCCAAACCGCAGGCGCCCACACAACGTAGGCAACTGAGTGAGAATTTCCCATCGGGAGTAGTTTCCCCCACCTGTACGTTCAGGACACGCTTGAATTCGTCCAGAACCTTCTCTGCGCCACGCACATAACAAGCTGTACCGAGACAGATTGAAATGGGGTGCTCGCCCTTTGGAATCATCGTAAAGAAGGAGTAGAAGGTCACGACACCGTAAACATGAGCTACCGATACCTGAAGCTCATTGGCGACTACCTCCTGTACCTCGGCCGGGAGATATCCGAAAATACCCTGAGCTTTATGCAGCACATTGATGAGCTCCCCCGGTTCGTTGTTAAAGGATTTACAAACATCCTTCAACTCCTGTAATTTTCTTTCTGATAATTTAATTTTAGCCATAATCGTTTAATTTAATTGTACCCCGGCATTTAATAACCGCAGATTTTCTCGGATTTGATCCCGATCACCAGGATATGTAACAGTCAAATCATTTAATTTTACTAAGTTTTTTAACCAGTCGTCAGACTGTTATTCCTCTACAAATACACCGGCACTTTTGTCAAAATAGTGTGTGTGCAACAAATGGTGCGATTTTTCACCGAGGGGTTTTTCAAGAAATTCCTTATAGAGTTCGATGATAAAAGGATTCTCATGCGACTTACGGATAGGTTTCCCTGCATCCTCACGATAAATGGCCGCAGCCCTGGCTTTCAGAATGGAAGAATCACCATGGTGATAGGGTTGACCGCCACCCCCGATGCACCCACCGGGACAGGCCATGATTTCAATAGCATGAAATTGACTCTTGCCCGCACGGATATCTTCAAGAAGCTTTCGAGCATTTCCTAAACCGTGTGCGATCCCAATATTGATCGGTAATCCGTTAAAGTCGATCGTGGCGTGCCGGATGTTCTCCATCCCGCGAAGCTCATTGAATTCAACTTTCTCCAGTTTTTTACCAGTATACAACTCATAAGCTGTCCGGCAGGCAGCCTCGATGACTCCTCCGGTGTTGCCAAAAATGACGGCTGCTCCTGTCGATGCTCCTAAAGGATTATCAAAGTCTTCCTCAGGCAAGGAGTTAAAGTCAATATTGGTTTGCTTTATCAGATGGGCTAATTCGCGGGTCGAAAGAGAGTAATTAACATCAGGATCTCCATCGACTTTAAATTCTTCACGCTGGCATTCATATTTCTTGGCCAGACAGGGCATGATGGAAACCACAATAAGGTTACGCCGGTCAATTCCTAGTTTTTTCCCGAAGTATTCCTTTGCAATAGGACCAAACATCTGTTGTGGTGATTTTGCAGTAGAAGGAATATCAAGCATTTCCGGGAAATTGTGCTCGAAGAAATTGACCCAACCGGGACAACATGAAGTCAGGATCGGCAATTTCACATCCTTGTCACCCTTCAGGTAACGGGAAAGACGGTCGAGTAATTCACTTCCTTCTTCCATGATAGTCAGGTCGGCAGCAAAGTCGGTGTCGAACACATAGTTAAAACCGAGTCGTCTAAGTGCTGCAACCATCTTACCCGTTACAAGGGTGCCTGGCGCAAGGCCAAATTCTTCACCAAGGGCAGCCCTTACAGCAGGCGCCGTTTGAACAATAACAGTCTTTGAGGGATCGGCCAGGGCGTTGATCACCTGACGTGAATGGTCAACCTCAGTAAGGGCTCCGGTTGGACAAACCGACACACACTGACCGCAATAGGTACAGGGCGATTTTTCAAGGTTCATTTCGAACGCCGGTGCCACCACTGCCATGAATCCCCTGTTAACGGCCGAAAGAGCACCCACCGTCTGTACCTCATTACACATCATTTCGCACCTCCGACACATAATGCATTTGTCAACATCACGAATGATAGCTGGTGAAGTGTCTTTTCGATAGGTGGACTGGGCTCCCTGGAAGGGGATTTCACGTACTCCAAGCTTTTGCGCAATATCCTGAAGCTCGCAATTTCCCGATTTGGCACAGGTAAGACATTCGGCAGGATGATCAGAAAGGATCAGCTCCAACACGGTGCGCCGTGCATTCAGTACCCTGATCGAATGGGTGTTAACCACCATTCCCGGAGTCACTGTAGTCGTACAGGCAGGAGCTAAATTCCGCCTGCCGGCAATTTCAACCACGCAAATGCGACATCCGCCCGGACGGTTTTCGATCTCCATATCCTTTAACTGAAAATAACAAAGGGTTGGTATATCAATGCCGGCATCTTTCGCTGCCTTTAAAATTGTTGTGTTTTTTTCGACTTCAACGGTTTTCCCGTCTATTGTCAGTTTTACCATTTCCATCTTTCCTCCTGATTATTTGATAAAAATAGCGTTGAATTTACATTTTTCCATACAGGCACCGCACTTGATACATTTATCCTGATCAATCAGATGCGGTTGTTTCCGCTCACCGGTAATGGCATTCACCGGACAGTTCCTGGCACAAAGCGTACATCCGATACAGTTCTCCGCAATAATAAGGTACTGCATCAACGATTTACAATTCCCGGCACGACATTTCTTGCTGGTAACATGTTCCAAATATTCATCATAGAAGTTATCCAGCGTTGAAAGTACCGGATTGGGAGAGGTTTGTCCCAATCCGCACAGTGAGGTATCTTTGATCACGTTACTCAGGTTTCGCAGCTTATCAAGGTCTTCAACCGTACCATTACCCTGGGTGATTTTTTCAAGAATTTCGGATAGTCTTTTATTTCCGATCCGGCAGGGAGAGCATTTTCCGCAGGATTCTTCAACCGTGAAATCAAGGTAAAATTTCGCCATTTTGACGGCACAGTCATCCTCATCCATGACGATCATTCCGCCTGATCCCATCATCGATCCTGCAGCGATCAGGTTATCATAATCAATCGGCGTATCAAGATGCCGTTCGGTAAGACAGCCTCCCGAGGGACCTCCGGTCTGCACAGACTTAAACTTCTTTCCTCCCTTGATTCCTCCGCCGATTTCAAAGATAACCTCCCGAAGGGTAATACCCATGGGAACCTCAATTAAACCGACATTGTTAATCTTGCCGGCCAGCGCGAACACTTTAGTCCCTTTGGATTTTGCGGTACCGATGGCAGCAAACCATTCCGCACCTTTATTTATGATAACCGGAATATTGGCGTAAGTTTCAACATTGTTCACATTGGAGGGCTTTCCCATATATCCTGACTCAGAGGGGAAGGGAGGCTTTACAGTTGGTTCACCACGCAACCCTTCCATCGAATGGATCAGGGCAGTCTCTTCACCACAAACAAATGCGCCTGCGCCATAACGGAGATCGATATCAAACGAGAAATCAGTCCCCAGTATATTTTTTCCAAGTAAACCATATTCCCGTGCCTGTTTCATGGCGATCTTCAATCGTTCAACGGCGAGGGGATATTCAGCCCGGATATAGATTAAACCCTTGTCGGCTCCGGTGCAATAACCGTTTATCGCCATGGCTTCCAGTACCGTATGCGGGTCGCCTTCAAGCACCGACCGGTCCATAAAAGCCCCCGGGTCGCCTTCATCAGCATTACAGACCACATATTTTTGATCGGCCTTTACCGCACGCGTGATCTCCCACTTTAAACCTGTAGGAAATCCTCCTCCGCCACGCCCCCTGAGCCCCGATTTCTTGATAATTTCAATGGTGGCTTCAGGCTGAAGCTCCGTGAGAACCTTGCCCAGCGCCATATAGCCGTCACGGGCGATATATTCATCAATATTCTCAGGATTGATAAATCCGCAATTACGCAAGGCGATACGGATCTGCTTTTTGTAAAATCCCATGTGCTTTGAATCACTGACTTTTTCACCGGTCTCGGGATTTTCATACAACAAACGCGTAACCCGCCTTCCTTTGATGATATGCTCTTCCAAAATTTCCGCACAGTCGGTCTGTTTTACTTGTGTGTAGAAAGTATTATCGGGCATCATCTTGACGATCGGCCCCTTTTCACAGAAACCAAAACAACCGGTTTTAATAACCTGCACTTCCGTTTCGAGGCCATGGGAAATGATCTGTTCCTGAAACACCTTCAGGAGCTGATCACTCTGGGATGCGTGGCAACCTGTTCCGCCGCAAACCAACATGTGGTACTTGATTTGTGTCATCGCTTATGATCTTCTATATCAATTATCAATTGAATGGTAATTTACCGGAATGATCCCTTCAACCAGCTCATTGTTTAAAATATATTTGTCAATGATCTTGCTGGTTTTTTTTACATCAACATATCCAAAGGTTATGGGTTCCGATCCCGGTTTGGTTATTTCAACAGTTGGCTCTGCATAGCAATAGCCCATACACCCCGTCTGGGTAACCACGGCGTCGATGTTCCGTTTGGTAAATTCTTCGATAAACGCTTCCATGACTTCTTTTGCCCCTGAAGCAATTCCACAGGTAGCCATGGCTACTTTCACCTGTATCCGTTTATCGGGTTCGTTGCTCTTTTCTCTCAGGGAAATTTTTGCCCGAAGATCATCCTGTATCTTCTTTAAGTCGGCCAATGATTTAATTTTTTCCATAAAGAATTGATATAGTGCATGAATTCAATTAACATTAATATCTTTCAGGTTCTCCTTTACCATCTGAAGCAGGGTAGGATAGAGTGACGGTTCATTGATTGGAATTCCACCTAATGCTTCTGTCAACGCGGCTGTTGATAACTCAAACGACCGGCCATCCCGGTTATGAAGATAATGGAAATTGATTTCCGGGTGCGCAGTCAGCGTAAGAAGAACCGTGCCCGCAATGTCACCCAATACCGGACGGTCGATATGATTGTATTCAAAACAGGCCTCCACCACAGTTCCTTTCCCAACTTTCGAATCGATGCTCAGAGAACCATTTGATCGCTCTGCGTTCTGCCTCAGAAGCGATAATCCCAAGCCAACCTTTCGTGTTGTTCGGGTCGTGAAAAAAGGATCGGCTACCATCTTCAATATATCCGGCGGAATGCCGCATCCGTTATCGCTGATATTAAACCGGAATATGTTCTGCAGGGTATCCTCCAAGATCTCAAGCGAAATTTCGGTCGCCCCGGCCCGGATCGAATTCTGAAGAATATCCATAATGTGCATTGATAAATTTTTCATTGCAAAGTTAAAAAACTTTATTGTTATTTTATTCACTTTGTTAAAAAATTCACAAAAAGAAATTTAAATAATTACAAAACAGTGCTTTGCAACGATGTTTCAAACTTCATTTCTTTTCGTGATACCAGGGCGCACAACGGTGTCGTGAGTTTGATAAAGGAACCGTTAAAGATAATAAAATATCCTGAATGATCCGATTTATTCGCCATTTTTATGAAATCCGGAGGTATCAGGGTAAGGTATTGATGGCAGCGCTGCGTCCCCCTTCACGGTGTAAACATTGGAGGATTTCAGAAAAGGAGGGTTCTTTCATACGAAAAATGGTTTTACGCGTTCCGATCTGATGAAGGAAATGTGCATCAGATCCTCCGATACTGGTGTATCCTTTGATATCGGGGAAAAGTCTAACCAATTCTTCTGTCTGAGAATGAGCTGATAGTTCAACAGCATCAACCCTTAATCCGGCCGGAAAAAATCCGAGTTGTCCTAAAATCCCGAACCGTGGCCTGTCGATATGTGCGGGTATGAATATTCCTTTTAAACTCCTGACGAGGGAAGCGATCTCATCCAGACTTTGAGGTAATGCCGAAAGGAGGGTGCGCTCTTCGGTGTATATAATGTTGTTAAGATGGTCAACAACAACCTGGTGACCGAAAAGTCGCGGATCGTTGGGAACATCGGGAAGGTTCTGATCGAGATAATTCTGGAATTCCTCTAGTTGGGTTGGCTTCTCAAAATAGGTCAGGCAGTGTACCTCTTCACGCGAGGTGACTTCGGCTCCGCATAAAACGAAAATGCCTGCTTCCTCGCCCATTTGCCTGATCAGATTACCCTGCCTGGTAGCGTTGTGGTCGGTTATACCAATAATGTCGAGACCCATCTCCAGCGCACGACGAATAATGTTATCGGGACTCATCTCAAGGTCGCCACAGGGTGACAACACGGAATGAATATGAAGATCACCGATAAATGGTCTCATTCGCTAAGAATAGAGTTTCAGTACTTTATTTCAGAATGTACTCAGTAAAGGACGCTATCAGTTTGGTCCCTGTTCAACAGTGTAAAAACGCGACCGGTTATCTCAAACGTCTCGAGATTTGTTCCTAAAACCGGAATTCGTTCAGTTATGCTTTTACTAAGCATCTCATCGTCGGGTTTATATCCCTTGACAAGAATTATGGCCGACAATTCCTTAAGTGAAGCAATGGCCACAACATTCTTATGGGTTTGGAGTGTTATCCACACTTGTCCGGATCTGGAATGTCCCATTACATCGCTGAGAAGATCGGATGTATAGCCGCCGGAAACAGGTTTCGAAAGCGCTTCCTTACCCGAAAATACAGATAAATCAAGTTTTTCAGCAAGTTCTGACACGGTCATATCGGGATGTTTTTATAAGTCATTGATTTCATTCTTCAATCTGTTTTTATCTAATTTATTGTCACTCCAGATAGCAGCCATAATTTTTATCGATTCGTCCGGATCCATTTGATCGTTTTGTTCAAGAATCCGTTGTACAAAAATACATTGATGGAGGTGGGCATTATGTTGAACGATATCCTCCGACAATGCTTTGCAGGTCGGAGATCCGCATATTCCACAGTCAACCTGTGGCAGCACGCTGTTCAGCTCATAAATCCGTTTCATTTTGATCATGGCCTGCATCACCTGATCATCCAGTTTCATCATCGACCTGGGCTGGATTTTCCCCAATACCATATTTTGCTGCAGATGGGTCAGGAGCCCTTGGGAGTGCGGTTCTTTCCCTCCATCTGATGACGTGTTCACTGAGGCAAGCCCCCTGGCTCGTTTTCGCAGCCTGTCGACGGTAAGGAAACGATTACCGGGGCAAAGGATTCCGCCTGCACAGCTTTCGTCGCAGGCGCGCAGTTCAAGAAAACCGACTCCGCCTATTTCTTCATTTTCGATCTTTTCAAGAATTTCAATGACGTTGTTTATTTGATCAATGGCCAAACAGCGTCCTGCCGCCATATGGTCGGCTTCACCATGGGTCAGGCTCCATGTTACCGCGCGCGAAGTCAGCCCTGAGTCAGGAAGGTCAACAGGTACTCTTTTTTTCTGGCGGAGTATCCTGAAGACCTTATTGTACATGAAATTCATGTTAAGAACTCCATCAATGGCCGAATATTCCTCACCGACTGGATTTTTAACTGCTACGATCTTAGCTGCACAAGGGGTTACGTAAAATATTCCGATATCGCCAGGCGGAACACCCTGACTTGCAAGATTATACCGGATGGTAAGAGCTGTGATATCGAGGGGCGCCTTAAGTCGGATAATGTTGCCGGTGAGAGATGGAAACTTCACCTGGATCAGCCGCACAATGGCTGGGCAGAAGGAGGAAATAAGTGGGGCAGGTTCACGGTTGGTCTCGAGATAACGGTTGCTCCATTCACATAGAAATTCTACTCCTTCTTCAACCTCGGCAACATGTGTAAAGCCCAGTTCATAAACGGCGCTGATAATCTGCTCGGGACCAACGCTGTCGGGAAACTGTCCGGTGAATACGCCGGGGATCAGTGCGACCCGGGTAGGGTAGCGGTATATCTCATCAAAGTCGTCTTGTTCGACTATAATGGCGCGAACCGGACATACCCGGTAACAATCGCCGCAGTCGATGCACCGGTCAGGGATAAGTCTTGCTTTTCCTGAAGAAACGCGGATTGCTTCGGTAGGACAAACATTCATACAATGAGAACAACCGATACAAATATCCTCCCGGAATTGAAGAGCATGCTGAAAATGTGAGCTGGTATCCTGTGTCATACGGTAGGGTTGAAATAGTTGATGATCCTGACCCGTGTTCCTTTTCCAACCACGCTGTCGATATCGAGTTGGTCGGAATTATGTTTCATATTCGAAAGTCCCATTCCGGCCCCAAATCCCATCTCCCTGACCTGTGGAGTCGCTGTGGAATAACCTACCTCCATTGCCTTTTGAATATCAGGGATTCCCGGTCCCTCGTCATCTAATAAAATACTTATCTTTTCAGGGTCGATGTCAACCGCGATGGTTCCCTTGTAAGCATGAGCCACAATGTTTACTTCAGCTTCGTACAGTGCGATGACTGTTCTTCTGATCACTTCACTGTCTACATTGAGTTGTTTCATCGTTTTTTTTACCTGACTGGAGGTAAAACCGGCCTGAGAAAAATTTCCCCCTTCAACATTAAATTCAAAATGCATGGGCGGGTTAATAAACAGGTTTGATGCCGGCCTGGTATAGAATGCCACTGGTTTTATACATGGAATACGGGGTGTGGATGATAGCAATCCCGTTTTCATTTGCCAGATCAATCATTTCGCCAGTGACCTTTTTATTCCTGACAAATGTGATGCATTCGATGTCCGACATTTCAGCCGTTCTGATCGCCTGAATATTGACCAGACCGGTTAATAGTAATAAATGTTTTGTTGAGAGCGTAAGTACATCGCTCATGAGGTCGGAGGCAAAGGCTCCCTCAATGATCCGGTCGGGATTTCCGGCACCCGCGATGAGCTGGCCATCGAGGAGCTGCGCGATTTTTTCTAAGCTGACCAGGTTGTTCGTTACTGCCATATAGATGGGAATTGCCCGTATAATAAGCTGCAAAATTACAATTTGTATTCCTTAAAACAATGATTTATGTTATTTTTTTAACAATGTTAATAAAATAACAGATATCTTATTTTTCAACAATCATTCTAAACCCGTTTCCGTGGATATTGGCAATTTCAATACCCGGATCGGCTTTCAGATACTTTCTGAGCCGGGCGATAAAAACGTCCATGCTCCGTCCGTTGAAGTAATTATCGGCTCCCCATATCTGTTCAAGGGCATCTTTACGTAACAAAATGCCGTCTTTAGCCAAACAGAGCATTTTCAGCAGTTGTGCTTCCTTAGGTGAAAGTTGAAATGATTGTTTTTCGAACGAGAGGGTACGAAGCAGAATATTAAATTTCAGTTTACCCACCATGATTTCATTAGGTTCGGCTTCACCGGAGCCGGCTTTAACGTTTCTTTTCAGAATGGCATGCAGTTTAAAGAGCAACACTTCCGAATCGAATGGTTTGGTAATATAATCATCGGCCCCGGTTTTAAATCCCTCAAGCATGTCCTCTTTTAATGATTTTGCTGTCAGAAAAATGAATGGTACAGAACTGTTCGTTTTTTTTATCTCCTTTGCAAGGGTAAAACCGTCCATTTCGGGCATCATGACATCAAGAATACAAATATCGAAGGGTTCCGATTTAAAAGCCGATAATCCCTGTTTCCCGTCGGGTTTTAATACCACGGCAAAATCGTTGAGCTCGAGGTAAGATTTCATTATTGACCCGAAATTGGGATCGTCCTCCACCAGCAATATCTTTGTTTTTTTATTCATCGGGGTTGATTTGTGCGTTTAACAGATTTATCTCAAAGTTACTACCTTTCCCGATCTCACTTCGTAGTTGTATCTCGCCTTTATGAGCCAGGATGATGGCCCTGACATAGCTGAGTCCCAGTCCGAATCCTTTGATTTTATGAATGTTTCCTGATGTTACCCGGTAGAACTTGTCAAAAATTTTGCGCTGGGTTTCGGAACTCATGCCCAACCCTTTATCCTGAACGGTGAAATAATATTTGCCTGAGCGGTTAAAGGAGGTAACAGTTATTTGAGGTTTAATGAGGGAATATTTGTTGGCATTATCCAGAAGGTTCAGAATGACATTTCGCATGTGATCTTCATCTGCCATTACCATGGGATTTTCGGCTTTCAGGTCGGTCACGATCCTGCCTTCGCGTTTCTCAACCTGAAGCATGAAGTGTCTGATCACCCTCTCGATAAGATCATTCATGTCGAGTAGAACGAGTCGTAATTTAAAATCCCGGCTGTCGAGCAGCGCCATTTGCAGTACCTGTTCGACCCGGGTATTCATCCGGTTATTCTCCTCTTTGATGATCCGTGTGAAATTTTTTATGGTATCGGGTTCTGTGATGACTTTAGGGTTATTGATGGAATCGGCAGCAATAGATATGGTCGCAATGGGAGTTTTGAATTCATGGGTCATATTATTGATGAAGTCGGTTTTAATATCTGAGATCTTTTTTTGACGGATCATAACCACAATACTGGCACCGGATGAAAGAATGATGATCAGGGTAAAGAGCACAGAACCCGCGAGCAGTAAAGAGAGTGATTTCAGAACATGTGATTTTTGTCCCGGAAAGAGAACGACCAGCATGTCGGGTTTTTTAAAGAGATCGTCGGGGAACAAGGATACTCTGTGCTGGTAAATATTTCCGTATTCACTATAACCGGCTGAACGGATCGGCATGTGATTGCTGTCGTTGGTCGGGGAATAGACCGCAAATTCAAAAGGAAGGTCAATTCCTTTATCAATGAACGATTTGCTAAGAGAGCCCTGAAGCGTTTTTTTGTTAATTCGTTGTTGTATGGGGGCTGGTTTTGTTTCGAGTTCAATGGCCATTTTTTTAATGACATCCTGGATTTTTTTTGCTTTGTTATCCAGTTTTTGAAGGTTATTCTCCCTGATTTGGAATTTTTCGCGGTTGCCCTGTAATCGTCGAACCGGAAGCGAGGGGGTTGGATCTGGAGGGAAATGATATTGGAAGCGTCTGGGTTTCCGGGATCCTGGAGAAGTAATAATCAGAGTGCCCTTGCTGAAGTTATCGGAGTGAATTTCTCCGTCGTTTAATTCAACAATCCTTTCCTGTTCCTGAACTTCCATAATCGAATCGAGTCTTCTTACCTGGTCTTTCCATTCAAAACTGAAAGCATCAGGTTCCATTTGGCGCATCTCTTCATAGGCTTGTTCCATTTGGATGGTCAGCGAATCCAATCCTTCAAGAACCGGTATTACATTATACTGGTAGGAATAGTGTAATACACCGGGTGCGATCGGACGGCGTATTGTGCGATCAGGTTTCCGTTTTAAAGTCGGGTGAGATTCGGGAGCCTCATTCAACGCTAAAAGCGAATCAAGACGGGCTTTGATGGTCATCGACGAATCCCTTGAAAAAGCCTGTACAATGCTCATGATGCTGTCGCCTTCATAATTCCGGCTGATAAAATGCATGTTCTCACGGGTTTCGATCTTGTTGACAACATCACCCAATGCATCATTTACACTGCGATTGAATTGGGCTTCCTTGACCTGGAATGCATTACGAATCCAAAAGAACTGTACAGTAATGATGCCCACCAGGGAGATACAGAGGCAGAGAATTAAAATATACAGGAGTTTTTTATTCATGTTACAAAATTAATTAAAGGAATTGGCGGTTCATCAAGATTAACGATTCGTTAACTGAATTTAACGATACCTTAACATTTTCAACCGGTTAGAGCGCTTAGATTTGCTGCATCATATAAAACACAGGAGGACCCTATGAAAATCTTCAGTATTAACCCATGCCGGATGTTTGTCACACTGATGGCAACCATTCTGGCAATTTTTATTACGACCCCGGGGCGCACCCAGGAAAAAAGCACCGGTTCTGAGAAGTCGGGAACGACGATCCATCTTAAAGTTGTCAAGGATAAAGATGGTAAAACCACGACTCTTGACACCACTATAACTTTTTCGTCGCCGGTTGACCGGGAGGAGATAAGGGAAATGATTCACAAGCTGAAGGATGATATGAAGGAGATGAAACTGGATATTAAAAATTTGGGCTACGATATGCAGTTGGAGTTGGAGGGTATAGACGGGATGGACTCTCTGGAAAAGGAGATGGATCAGGTAATCGTTTTGAAAAACAGGGGGAAAGGTGGTGATTTCAGGATGCATAGGGGGCCCCGGGGTTATAACTATAATTATCAGTTCAGGTGCCCGGAACTTCAGGATCTGTCGGAATGGGAATGTCCGGGAGATGCAGCGTTTGATATATCTATCCCTCGGCCTGACCGAAGGATCATGGATCTGAGACGCGACGAGGGTGGTTCGCTGAATGATCTTTTAGGTGACATTCCGATGGATCGGGTGATGAGTTATTCTATCAAGGATCGTAAAAACGGAAAAAGGATTGTAATTGATCTTGAAGACGGACCCTGGCCTGTGGTCCGTGATCATGTAGTGGTTATCGGAGGCGATCGTCAGCGGGTTCAGCAACGGCACACTACTGGTGAAAAAAATGTAAGAGTCATCGTCAGTCCGAAACGCGACCAGGAGGAATTTGAAAAGCAAGAAGGGAAGGCACCCGAAGTAGTCCCTGAAAATCCGACAAAGAAGGAGCGTCAGGAATCGGGTAGTAGTGAGGAAACACCAAAGATTTAATAGTTCTCCGTTCTTTATACATACCATTGTTAGAAATGTGCGCTAAAACAAGAGGGCGGCTCCAAAGGCCGCCTTTTTAATTTGATGTCGGGATAAAAAAAGAGGGTGGCTCGCCAATGGAGTCACCCTCTTTAGTTACGCAAGAGAATTAGTATCTCTTCCGGGGAGTATAATGAGTATGGAGCAGTTCGTGTGATTTATGCCCTAAGGGTTTTTCGAGAAAATCTTTGTAGATTTCAGCAATTTCAGGATTTTCATGAGATTTTCTGATGGGCATTCCCATATCTTCTTCGTAGATAGCCTTTTTGCGTTTGGACCTGATCTCAGGGCTGGTCGGTATGGGTTGTCCTCCTCCTCCAAGACATCCTCCCGGGCAGGCCATAATTTCGATAAAGTGGTAGTTCACTTTTCCATCTTTAACATTTTGCATAACGGTTTTGGCATGAGCCAGTCCGTTCGCAACCGCGCATTTCAGTTCGACACCTTCAAGAAAACTCCATTCGGGTTTAACTTTTTCGATCTTAATGGAGGCTTCCCGCACTTCACCTTCAGTACCGCGGACAGGGATGATATTCAGTCCATCGAAAGGAACCTCTCTTCCTGTCACGATTTCATAGGCTGTACGGAGGGCAGCTTCCATAACCCCACCTGTGGAGCCGAAGATTACTGCGGCGCCTGTGGATGATCCCATGAAGCTATCATATTTTTCATCAGGTAACTCATCAAATTCGAGGCCGGCCTGTTTGATCATGATGGCAAGCTCGCGGGTAGTGAGGACATAGTCAACATCCTTGAATCCGCTGGATCGCATTTCGGGTCGGTTTGCTTCAAATTTCTTGGCAGTACAGGGCATGATGGAAACGGAAACGATATCACGCGGGTCGAGTTTACGTTTTTGCGCGTAGTAAGTTTTCGCCAGCGCTCCGAACATCTGTTGAGGTGATTTGCAGGTGGAGAGGTTGGGAAGATATTCGGGGAAGGTATGTTCAATGAATTTGATCCAACCTGGTGAACAAGAGGTTGCCATAGGGAGCGCAACAGTAGGATCCTTATCGACCAATGCCTTTTTCAACCGTGTCAATAATTCGTTGCCTTCTTCGATAATGGTGAGGTCGGCTGTAAAATCGGTGTCGAGGACGGAGGAAAATCCCAATCTGCGAAGAGCTGCTACCATTTTTCCCGTGACGATCTTTCCATGCGGAAGTCCCAAAGCCTCTCCAAGAGCTACGCGAACGGCAGGAGCTGTTTGAACCACGACATGTTTGTTTGGGTCGTAAATTGCATCCCATACCTGGTCGATATAATTCCGTTCGATAAGAGCCCCGGTCGGGCAGCGGTTGACACACTGACCGCAGTTGGTGCAAACGACTTCGAAAAGCGAATGTTCGAAGAAGGTTGAGATTTTCATTTTATCGCCCTTATAAGCGACGCCGAGTGCGCTGACGCTCTGGAGTTCTTCGCAGGTTCGAACACAACGCTGACAACGAATGCAACGGCTGTCATCTTTGATAATGGCTGTGTTGAACATATCTATGGTATATTTTTTATCGGGTACAAGATCGAGGAACAAGTGATCGCCGGTGAGCATTTGCGAGGCGAGACCCTGTAGTTCACAATTTCCGTTTTTATAACACTTGGTACAGTCGGCATTGTGTTCCGAAAGAAGGAGTTCAACGATATGTTTCCGGGCCATCCTTACTTTCATGCTGTTGGTATGGATCACCATGCCTTCTGCAACAGGTGTTGCGCAAGATGCGGGGAGGTTTTTCACCTTTTCCTGTTCAACAACGCAAACACGACAGTTTCCGGCGACGCACAGATCTTCATGAAAACAAAGGGTCGGGATATGTATGTTCAGTTTGCGGGCGGCTTCGAGGATGGTCGAACCTTCATCCACCGTGACGGCAATACCGTCGATCGTCAAATTTATTTGTTTAGCCATATATAGATTCTTAAGTAACAGGTTAATAATGAATTAATAAATCATCTCTTCTTTAAAGTTATTGACGATGGAAGAGAAGGAATTGGCGACAGATTGTCCTAAACCGCATTTGGCAGTGAGTTTCATGCTTTCGCTGAGTTTCATCAATTGATCAAGGTAAAGGGCTTTCTTTTCGCCTTTTTTTACAGCCTCAATGCCCTTACGCAATTGTTGACATCCTACCCGGCAGGGAGTACACTGTCCGCACGATTCTTCTTCAAAAAATTCGAGGTAATTGTGGAGGACGTTGTACATCGACCGTGAACTGTTAAAGATCATCATTGAACCTCCAGTCGGAACCCCTTCAAAACCAATGATGGTATCTTTGAATTTTTTTCTGGGGACGCAGAAGCCCGAGGCACCGCCGACCTGGACGGCTTTTGTATCACCATCGCCGAATTCGTCAACAAAGCGATCGAGCGACATGCCGAGTTCCAGCTCATAGATTCCGGGGATGGGGGTGTCGCCTGACACCGAAAACACCTTAGATCCGCGTGAGTCGGTAGTACCTAGTTTTTTATACTGTTCGGGACCCAGACGCATGATCATGAGAACATTCACAAACGTTTCGACATTGTTGATGACCGTGGGTTTTTTCATGAAACCGCTGGTGGTGGGGTAAGGGGGTTTATTCCGGGGTTCTCCTCTTCCGCCTTCCATAGATTCAAAGAGTGCGCTTTCTTCACCACAGATGTAAGCTCCGGATCCCATTCTGATTTCAATGGGAAAGTTATGACCCAATGCTTTAGCATGTTCATGATAGATATCGAGTTCTTTCTGAAGTTCAGGAAGCATAAACCGGTATTCACCGCGGAGGTACATATATCCCTTTTTTGCGCCGATGACCTTACCGCAAATGGCCATTCCCGAGAAGACTTTTCGTGGAACCCGTGAAAGGATTTCGCGGTCTTTAAAGGTTCCCGGCTCGCCTTCATCGGCGTTACAGATTACAAATTTTTCATCGCTCGGGGTTTCGGCCGTGAATTTCCATTTCATGGCTGTTGGGAAACCGGCTCCACCCCGGCCCCGTAATCCTGATTCGAGCAGATCCTTAAGGATTTCTTCATTGGAACGCTTTAAGGTACTGGCCAGGACTTTATATTTTTCACTGGAATATTCACCGAAAATGAGGTCCACCCTCTTTAATGTTTGTTCTGACATGACTTATTCTCCTATCTTCTTATAGATTATTTGTTGATATATTCACTGATGATATCATGTACCTTTTCAGGAGTAAGCCCGCTGTAAGGTTTCTCGTTGATCAGCATGGCAGGGCCTTCATGGCACCAGCCTAAACAGTTGGTTTCGAGTAGGGTGAATTTCTTATTCGTGGTCGTCTCGCCGACCTTGATCTTCAGCATATCCTCCAGGGTCTGAATGATTTGCTTTTTTCCGTGCATATCGCAGGTAATCGTCTTGCAAACACGAATTACATACTCACCCCTGGGCTCAGTGTCGAGGAATGAGTAAAAGGTTGCAGTACCGTAAACCTGTGCTGCAGAGATGTCCAGCTCTTTTGCGATATCGGTCATACAGGTGTCGGAAAGAAAATTGTCCTTTTCAACAACGCCCTGCAGAATGGGCAGCAGGCTGGTCCGTTCACGACCGTATCGGTCTGCTAATTCCCTGATTAATGATTGGCATTCAGTCATAACATTTTTTTTAAATTATTAATATATAATGTTTTATGTGATAATAAAGTTAATTGTGAAAATATTAACAATTTTTTTAGCAAATTTATCATTTTCTTTTGTGATTAGGTTAACAATCATCTTGTTTTTTTTTGATTCATTCAATTTATAAATGGTCTAAATTTCGACTTTAGGGATTCCTGTTCTTTTGCTCCAGGGTATTTGCATTCCTTTGACTAATTTTGCAGCGTTGATCCCTAAATCATGAGCCAAAGGTATTTCATCAGGCTGGCGTACGACGGAACCGGGTTTCATGGCTGGCAGCGGCAACCCAATTCAGTCACAGTTCAACAATCGCTGGAGGATGCCATGACGATGATACTGGGGACCAGGATTGTACTGACCGGTGCCGGAAGAACCGATACCGGGGTTCATGCTGCATGCTTTTTTGCTCATTTTGATCTTACCGGATCGTTATCTGATCATGAATGCAGGAGTCTGGTTCACCATCTTAATGGCTACCTGAAGGATGCCATTGCCGTGGAACGGATTATCCCGGTCGGTCAGCAATTCCATACCCGTTACAGTGCATTATCACGGACCTATCGTTACTGTATTGCAAGGGAACACAATCCTTTCCGGGTACGTTACACCTGGTTTCTCAATGCACCTATAGATACGGACCTGATGAACCAGGGAGCCGAGATTCTGGTAGGCTGTGACGATTTCACCTCTTTCTCGAAGGTTGACACCGATACCAAAACCAACTTTTGCAAGGTCATGGAAGCCGGCTGGTGTCAGGAAGGAACCGAGTTGGTTTTCACCATAAAGGCCGACCGTTTTCTCCGGAATATGGTACGGGCGATTGTTGGTACCCTACTTGATCTGGGAACAGGCAAAATCGGAACCAGCGACTTTAACCGGATCATTGAAAACAAAGACCGATCGGGGGCAGGGCAGTCGGTTCCGGCGCGAGGGTTGATCCTTCAATCAATCGAATACCCTCAGGAAGCCGGGTTGGGCAGATAGAAAATTTGCAATTTTTCAGCTTTTTAAGCGGGTTAACCTTTGCGCTTTACAAGTATCTGTGATTCTTCTGCGATTGCCCGGGCGTTCATCCGGTATTTCTCCAATAGTTCGGCAGGTGTGCCCGATTCTCCAAAGCGATCCTTCATCCCGACAAATGACATGGGAACGGGGTGGGATTGTACCACTACTTCAGCGACGGCGCTTCCCAACCCGGTAAATGTCTGATGTTCTTCGGCCGTCAGGATGGCTCCTGTTTCAACAGCGGCTTGCAGGATGGCATTCCGGTCGATGGGTTTTATGGTGTGCATATTGATAACCCTGACGCCGATTCCCTGTGATTCAAGCATGTTGGCGGCCTGCAACGCTTCCCAGACCAGATGTCCGGTTGCAATGATCGTCATATCGAAACCCTGTTTCAGCGTCTGTGACAACCCGATCCGGAAGCTCATTTCTTCGGTGGTAAAATCGGGAACTGCTTCCCGGCCAAAGCGAAGATAGACCGGACCGCGACAATCTTCGATGGCTGAGATCGCGGCCCGTTTTGCCTGGGTGGCATCGCAGGGTGAAAGCACCGTCATATTTGGCAAAACACGCATCATTCCAATATCTTCGAGAGCCTGGTGGGTGGCACCATCAGGTCCAACCGAAACCCCTGCATGGGCACCGCCGATTATAACATGGAGGTTGTTATAGCAGACCGAGACCCGTATCTGATCGGCACAACGGAGTGCAGCAAACACGCCGTATGTTGTGAATACCGCAACCTTCCCTTCCAGAGCAAGTCCGGCTGCAATTCCGACGCAATTTTGTTCAGCGATACCCAGTGATATAAACCTTTCGGGAAAGGCTTCAGCAAAAAGATTGCACCCCACGGATGCAGTAATATCGGCCCCTAAACAGACTACTCGCGGGTTGCAGGTTCCGGCTAAGAGTAAACCTTCTCCAAATCCGGTTTTTGTTGGTTTGTTACCTTTATTGAAGAATGATTCAGGCATCATGATCAAGGGTATCGGTCAGGTGGACAGAATTCGAGAGAAAATTGTTTTCGAGCTCCTTCAGAAATATTCCGGCCTGTTCGGCCGATGGAGCTTTTCCATGCCACCTGTAATCATTCTCAATCTGTGTGACGCCTTTCCCCATTATTGTTTTGAGGATGATCACGGTGGGTTTTCCTTTGCAGGGTACAGGTTGACGGAAGGCATTCAGCATCTCGTGAAAATTATGGCCGTTGCATGGAATCACATTCCATCCGAAACTGAACCATTTTCCAGCGAGGGGTTCCAGTCCCATAACTTTTTCGGTGGGTCCATCGATCTGCAATCCGTTCCGGTCAATCAGGGCAGTCAGGTTATCCAACTGATGATGTGAGGCTGCCATCGCGGTTTCCCAAATGGAACCTTCCTGAAGTTCTCCATCTCCTGTGAGGCAGAAAATGTGATGGGATTTCCGGTCTATTTTTGCAGCGAGGGCCATTCCGGCTGCTACCGACAATCCCTGTCCCAGTGATCCGGCCGATAGTTCAATGCCAGGTAACCCATGATCGCGACCCGGATGGCCCTGCAGGCGGCTTCCCAGTTTACGCAGAGTAACTAATTCTTCTGTGGAAAAATATCCGGCTTGGGCGAGGGTCGCATAAAAGACCGGAGCAACATGACCGATCGACAGGATAAACCGGTCACGATCTGCCCAGCCGGGGTTTCGGGGATCATGGTGCAGTACCGAGAAGAACAGTGTCGTGAAGATATCGGCAAGTCCCAGCGATCCGCCGAGGTGACCGGATCCGGCGACAGCGAGAGCGCGGATGACGTCGCATCGAATCGCAAATGCAATTCTGCGGAGCGACCCGGGGTCCTGTGTATGGAGATTCTTCATTCTAACGCATGTCGATCACTTCCACACCTGGAAATTTCTTCGAATCGAAGACAAAATCAGCCGGAGTAACCGGGGTGTCGGTAACATAATTTTTAATGGTGTAGGTGAACATATTGCCGCTTTTGTCATAGAGGGTAAAGGTCTTAACCTGTTTTTTGACCTTATCGATTCCCAGAAGGGCTTTTGTAAAGTTCTTTCCGGCATTCGGGGTAAGTTCAACCACGGCAGTGTTCTCATCAGTTCCCTTGAGCATTTTGGCTTTGTAATTTGCATTGTACGAAGTGAGCAACTTCGAGGGAGTCATCGCGTCGTCCTTGTTATCAAGGGTATTGATCTGAACTTCGTTGGATTCTTTCAGGTAGGTCCAAACAGTGGTTCCGTCAGAGATTACGGTTTGTCCGGCCACATTCATCCGGTACCGGTCACCTGATATTAAAAGGGTACCGGATTTTTCTTCCCTGATCTTTGCTTTCTGGTTTACCATGGAATAGGTAAAATCAACTTTGATCGATTTGTGGGTTTTTGCTTTGGCGCTTACCTGATCAAGTAATGCTGAGGCTTTTTGATCTTTACCCTGGCCGAACGAAAAAATGGAAACAACGGTAAAAACGAGGGTAACTAATGAACTGAGTCTGGTCATGAAAGGAATGATTGAATGAATGATTGACTAATTTATTGAGTGAATGAGTGATTGAGTGAATTAATTTTGAATTAATGTTATATCCCTAATTCCTAACGCCCAATGCCTAATGCCTAATTTGAATTTAAGTTTTATTCTTATTGGCCCAGTATATTCAAATATTCCTCCAGCGAGGTGAGATCCTTGTACCTGACTTCACGGGCTTTGCTACCTTCGAAGGGGCCTACGATTCCCGCGCTTTCGAGTTGGTCAATAATCCTTCCGGCCCGGTTATAGCCCAACTTTAGTTTTCTCTGGATCAGCGAGGTAGAACCATGCTGATGCTGAACCACAATCCGTGCTGCTTCGGAAAAGAACTCATCTTTTTCATTGGCATCGAATTCTTTAGAGGAGGAGCCGCTTTCTTCATCATAATATTCTGGTAATGCGAAGGCGTCAGGGTATCCCCGCTGTGATCCAATATATTCGGTCAGTCTGTCAATTTCAGGGGTGTCGACAAAAGCGCACTGAAGTCTGATCAGGTCGCTGCCGGTTGACAGCAGCATGTCGCCACGGCCGATCAGTTGATCGGCGCCTGAGGAGTCGAGAATAGTACGGGAATCAATCTTTGAAATAACCCTGAAAGCAATGCGTGCAGGGAAGTTGGCTTTGATGGTGCCCGTGATGATATTGACCGAGGGGCGTTGTGTCGCAATAATCAGATGGATCCCTGTAGCCCGCGCCAGTTGTGCAAGTCGGGTAAGCGGAGTTTCAATTTCACGGCCAGCGGTCATAATAAGGTCTGCAAATTCATCAATGACCAAAATGATGTACGGCAAAAACTGATGTCCGTCGTTGGGATTCAGCTTCCTTGAGAGGAATTTATCATTGTATTCCTTGATATTTCTTACCTGGGCGTCGCGCAGCAGGTCGTACCGGCTGTCCATCTCGATATTGAGGGAGTTCAGGGTCCGGATCACCTTCTTGGTGTCGGTAATGATGGCCTCTTCGGAATCGGGAAGTTTTGCCAGAAAGTGCCGTTCAAGTTTAGAGTAAAGAGTTAGTTCTACTTTTTTCGGATCGATCAAAACGAGCTTGATCTGTGCCGGATGTTTCTTATACAGAAGTGAGGTGATGATGGTATTCAGCCCCACTGATTTTCCTTGTCCGGTAGCTCCTGCCATAAGGAGGTGCGGCATGCGTGAGAGGTCAGCGATAAAGGTCTCATTCGAAATGGTTTTACCCAGTACAAAAGGTAGCTCGAATGTTGAATTCTTAAATTTATCGGTGCTGAGTAATGATTTGATGGAAACGATTTCGGGATTCTGATTGGGCACTTCGATACCGATGGTGCCTTTTCCCGGTATAGGGGCGATGATCCGGATACCCATAGCGGCAAGGCTCAGCGCGATGTCATCTTCAAGGTTTTTGATGCGCGCTATTCTGATACCGGCTTCCGGAACGATTTCGTACAAGGTGACGGCAGGACCGATGGTAGCTTTGATTTTCTGAATTCGGATATCGTAATTCGACAGTGTCTGGACGATCTTATCCTTGTTTGATTCCAGTTCTTCCTTTCGTACATTGACCGATTCGCCGCCATAGTCGCTAAGCAGGTCGAGTGTGGGGAATTTGTAATGGGCCAGATCCAGAGTCGGGTCGTAACGGGTATCAAGGGTTTGATGCAGGAGTGGGGTTTCGTCTGTTGCTTCTTCGACAGGTTTTTCTATTTGAAGTTCCACCTCGTTGCCCGCCTTTACTTCAGGATTGACTTCGGATTTAATATCAAGGTCTACCTGGGTTACATCATCAGGTTCAGTTTCGATGAACTGATTGGCGGGATAGGGCGCTTGATTTTGTTCAGGAGTGACAGGTTGTATATCGGTATCCGGTAGCGTGGAGGATGGGGCTTCGCTAACCGGGATCTCTTTTTGTTTACCGGTTCCCAGCCATCGGAACGGTACATTAAATGACAGGATCAGGAAGCTGAGTCCTGTGAATCCGAGTAGAAGAGCCAGACCCGATGTGCCCAGGAATTCAGTGAGCCAGAGGTTCATTTGAAAACCATAGACGCCTGTCAGCAAACCGTTTCCGGGCGTCATCAGTCCGAGCGCCACGGGTATCCAGATAATTCCGAAAAAACTGTACTCGAGGGTTGCCCAAAGCGGGAAAATCCTGACATGAAAGAACTGTTTCATCCCGGTATTCAAAAGGATGATCACGAAGAGAAAGGATGATACGCCAAACCATTTGGTAATGAACAGGTGGGCCGTAACGGCGCCGATTTTTCCCATCCAGTTTTCCACGGGGTTCTTGTCCTCGAAAAACCTATCCAGGCTAAAGTGTTTAAAAATGGAATCGGTAAAACTGAAATCGTTTTCCCAGGTATAGAGATAGGATGTGAAAGAAAAGAGCAGATAAAAAGCAAGGAGTAAAAAAAACAAGCCAAGGACATGAATTTGACGTTCATGCCGCGCCTGCTCATGTTCGGTCCGCACTTTTTTCTCTTTTGGCGGTTTTGGCGTTTTGGGAGGTTTTGGCGGTTTCGGTTGTCGCTCTTTTTGTTGCTTTTTATTCCTGACTGGAGCCTCCCCGGTCACAAATGAGGCATCGGGAACAACATTTTCGGATGGTTCTTCCCTGTAAGTATTGGATCGTGGCTGGGTACCCGGACGCGCCATCTCAGTTTATTCTCCGCCTCCACCAAATTTGCTTTTCAACTCTTCCTGGGTAGTAAGAGTATAGTCTGACGGGATCTCAAAATCCTTTGCAGGAAGGTTCTTTTTCTCGATGGATGTTGCCGAAAATTTCATGCTGATCCCTTTAGCGCTGAAAAGGAATTCCAAGAGAACACCGTCGATATCTTTGTAAACAGGGCTGTCGAAGTTGGCTAACCTGGAGCCCAGGTCGGAGGTATAATAGGCTTCAAAGGTGGTTTTAACTCCATCCTCGTTGACTGTCACCAGGGCTTTTTTACAGGTATAACCTGCAATTACCTTGGTTTCGGACAAGAGTTCAACGGTTGGTTTCGGGTTATCGACCATGGCTTTTTCAATATCGGCGGTGGTTTGTTTGATCGCATATTTTTGTCCCATCATGTTGATCAATGCAACCTTGGTTTTTTCGGCGTAATCGGTGATTTCTACCGAATTGACACCGCTCATCTGCATATCGGTACGCGATTTATTGCCCTTGATGGAGAGAGTCATCAGCTTGGGGAACATGGCAAGTTGGCTTTCCGAAAATTTACTGTCGGGATAGGTGATTTTAAAGGTTATAACCCCTTCGAAAGGTTTTCCTGCAAAAGTGTCGGAATAACCCAAAATGGCTGCGAACGCCACGATGATGCTGATCAGTGCTTTTTTCATGATGTTTTATGGTGCTTTTTTGAATGTATTTGACAAAGTTAATTATTTTACCAATCGCATTAATTTACTCCACCTGATTTTTCCATCGAACAGCGACTTTTTCGGCGCAAGTGAAAGCCATACAAATACTGCTTTCCCGACGACATGATCTTCGGGAACAAAACCCCAGTACCTTGAGTCGGCCGAGTTATGGCGGTTGTCGCCCATCATCCAGTAGTAATTCATTTGAAAGGTATAATGGTCGGCCACTTTTCCGTCGATATAAATTTTATTATCCTTAACTGCCAAATCATGGCCTTCGAAAACATCGATAATTCTGTTATAGAAGCAGATGTTACCAGGATTAAGCGGGATGGTCACCCCCTTTTTTGGAATCCAGACAGGGCCGAAGTTATCGACATTCCACCGATAGGTCGAATCATACGGAAAAATACTGGGATCCCATCCCTCTTTGGGAGCTATAACCGGATCGATGGAGACGATGTTGCTGTAAGCTTTTAGTTTGATCAGGGCATCGTCCGACAGGGTCAGTTCATAAGTGTCCATGTTATTGGTGCTGACATTTTCGGTAATGTCGAGTTTTTCAAGATTTCTCTGGTTGATAGGTGTACCATCAGTTTTCACGATATATTTATACTGCCTTTTTCCCGAGTTCTTTTCTTCGGCACCATTGATGAAGACTTTTCTGTCGATGATCCGGATGGTATCGCCGGGGATGCCGATGCACCTTTTGATGAAATTTTCGCGTTTGTCGACGGGACGGGCGATAATATCGCCGAAGTATTGTTTATTATTCCACACATTTTCGCGGCCAAATTGGCGAACGAGCTGGTAATAACTGAAATTGCTCTGAAATTTGGTTGAGAGGGTGTCGCCATCGGGGTAGTTAAAGACCACCACATCCATATTTTTGACATCAGCAAATCCGGGGAACCGGTAGTAGGGGAGTTTGATCCATTCAAGGTATGATTTGGTGTTCTCGGTCAGTGGCAGGGTGTGGTGTACGAAAGGGAATGCGATGGGGGTGTTGGGAACTTTAGGCCCGAAACTGAGTTTGCTGACGAAGAGGTAGTCGCCGACCAGCAATGTTTTTTCCATGGAGGAGGTCGGGATGGTATAAGCTTCGATGAGGAATATCCGGATGATACTGGCCGCAATCACTGCGAAAATGATGGCATCGACCCATTCGCGAAGGGCAGATTTCTTTACCGGGGGTATCTTGGTCGGATCGGTGTAAGGTTCTTTTGAAATAAAGGCAAGCCAGGGGAGATAAAAAAAGGGAAACAGAACCCCGACGGCCTGTTCCAGCAATCCGTACTTCTTGAAACATTTCAGCACTTCGACGATCATCAACAGGATCACAAACACGTTGATGAAGGGGACTATCAGAAAGATGTACCACCACAACGGTTTTTTAATGATTTTAAGCCAGACATAGAAATTGTAGAGGGGTATCAGGACGATCCATCCTTTGTTGCCGGATTTTTCAAAAATACCCCAGAGTCCTGCCAGGGTCAGGATAAAGAACAGAATGGTAAGGATCAGGTAAAGGTTCATAGCGGCAGATCGATTTTTTCGTTAGGAGGTAATGATCAGATAAAACGCACAATTGCTCAATTTCTTATAATTTGTTGAATATTTGTTCTGCGATCAGATCTTTCATCTCATAGAATCCTTTTTTCCCGATGATCCATTCCGCGGCGAGCAAGGCTCCCAGAGCAAAACCTTTACGGCTTTTGGCTGTATGAGTGATCTGGATCATATCCTCTTCCGATTCGTATTTTACGATATGAGTGCCGGGAACATTGTCGGTCCGATATGATTTAATTCCCAGTTCTTCAGGATTTTCGACCGGATTATTTACCCATTTTTCTTTCCGTTCCACAATATTGATAATGTCGTTGGCGAGGGCGATGGCTGTTCCGCTGGGGGCATCCTGTTTATGAATATGATGGGTCTCTTCGATCGATATATCATAGCCATCAACCTGTGACATGATCCGGGCAAGGTGACGGTTCAAGTCGAAGAAGAGATTCACTCCGATGCTGAAATTGGTAGAGTAAAACAGTGTCTGATTCTGGTTTGTGCAATCCTGTCTGACTTTGTCCAGATCGTCGAGCCAGCCTGTTGTGCCCACGACGATCGGAATTCCGGCATGGAAACAGTTGTAGATATTTTCCACAATGCTGAGCGGGGTCGAAAAGTCAATGGCAACATCCGCACGGGACAGGTTCATGCCATCGGTCTCCCAATCGTCCAGGTTATCGATGATCAGTACGATTTCATGACCTCTCTTTTCTGCCAGTTTTTCTATCTCCTGACCCATTTTTCCGTATCCAAGAAGCGCTATCTTCATATTTGAATGGTTAGTTTTTGATGGTTATATGGAATACCCGTATTTGATAATCATTTGCGGTATGAGCTTCGCCTGTCATAGATATCAGTTATTTTTAAAATCAGAAATGAAGGCTAAATGTCAGTCCGCCGGTGTATTGGGAGGAAATGCCGGTCGGCATCACCTTGGGTTCAATTCTCATCGTGAGTTTGTCGCTGATATTGAAGGTATAGAGATGCGCATCGACGGTTGCATCGAGAATATTGAGTGCGTACCAAACGGCGGTTAGGAGGCAGCTTATTTCGAGGTTACGGCGGTAATATTCGCGTGCTGAAAGCAATTCATCTTTTGAGTATCGTTGAACCAGGTAGCTATAGTTCCCGTTCATATTTCCGTAAGATGATTCGATATAGGCACATTTAAAGTTGATGTATTCGTCGGCGTTGGTGTAAATGAAGTAAGTGAGTACTCCGAAGCCGGCGTAGATGATTGGAACCTTCCAATATTTTTTGTTGTAAATCTGTCCGAGGCCCGGGAGGCATGCCGACATGAGTGTTGCCTTGGTGGGAGAGTGCAGCTTTTCCTTTATGGAGTCGGGTAGTTCGGTGAATGTCGAATCTTTTTGAGCTGACAATCCGGTTGGGAAGGAGATGAAGATCACCAAAAGTACAGGAAAAGTAAGGAAGCGTTTCATCTACGATTCAAGTTTGGCAATGATCCTGTCGAGATCTTCTTCCGATCTGAACCTGATGGTAATGGTGCCGGAGCCGGTTTTTTGGAGTTTTAGTTCGACTTTTGATTGAAGGGAGTTAGAGAGCGTTGACTGAGCGTGTTCGAGACGCGGGGAGAGGGCGTTTTTGGGGCGGATTTTTTTCTCGGCGCTGTTGGTCAGGTTACGTACCGATTCTTCGACCTGTCTGACCGACAATTTACCCTCAAGTATTTTTTGCAGGATTATCAATTGGGAGCGTTCATCGCCAACATTGATGAGGGCGCGGGCGTGACCCATACTGATCAGGTTATCGCGGACGGCAACCTGAATTTCGGTGGGCAGTTTAAGGAGCCGGATGTAGTTGGAGATGGTTGAACGGTCTTTACCGACCTTTTGGCTAAGGTCTTCCTGTTTTATTTTGCACTCTTCGAGCAGTCGTTGAAAGCTGATGGCCACTTCGAGCGGATTCAGGTCGGTACGTTGAATATTTTCGACCAGCGCCATTTCGAGCATCTGTTCGTCGTTTGCTAGTCTGACATAGGCGGGCACCTCCTCTAAACCGGCCAATATGGCGGCTTTCAGTCTTCGTTCACCCGCTATAATCTGGTATTTGCCCGGGTCGATTTTTCTAAGGGTGATAGGTTGAATGATCCCGAAGGAGGCAATAGATAGCGCCAGCTCGTGCAGGTCGCTTTCGCGAAAGTGGGTTCTGGGTTGAAATGGGTTGGGTTCAATACGGGAGACCGGAATTAGTGCGGGAGAACCGGTAGCATGTTCGGCAGGAACTTCCAATGTGGAATTATCTGTGCCTGACTGATCCAGCAGTGCGCTGAGACCTCTTCCCAGGGCTTTCTTTTTTCCAAGTGAATCAGACATGAATCTCCTTTTCGGCGTTGGTCAGTTTGGTCAATTCATTTTTCTGGAGGATCTCTCTTGCCAGGTTCAGGTAGTTGATGGCTCCTGTACTGTTGATATCATGCATCATAATAGTGGCGCCGAAACTGGGTGCTTCTCCGAGTTTCGTGTTACGGGAGATGATGGTTCTGAAAACCATTTGCTGAAAGTGGGTTTTTACTTCATCGACCACCTGTTTGGCAAGGTTCAGACGGTTATCGTACATGGTAAGGAGTATGCCTTCGATATCGAGGCCCGGATTCAGCCTGGTCTGTACAATTTTTATGGTATTTAAAAGTTTGCCTAAACCTTCCAGGGCAAAATACTCGCATTGTACAGGAATTATGACTGAATCAGCGGCTGTCAGTGAGTTTATGGTGATCAGTCCGAGGGAAGGAGAGCAATCGATGATGACGAAGTCGTAGTTATCTTTGATCTGTGCAACCACTTTCCGCATCATTTTTTCCCGGTTGGGAAGGTTGATCATCTCGATTTCGGCTCCGACCAGGTCAATATGGGCCGGAAGGAGGTCAAGAAAGGGAGTGGATGTATTCAGGATAATGTTGTTCGGTTCGGCGTCATCGATTATGCATTCATAAATGCTTGTCTTGATATTTCTGGGGTCGAAACCGACTCCGGAGGTGGCATTGGCTTGTGGATCGGCATCGATGATGAGGGTTTTATGTTCCAGAACAGCCAGGCCGGCGGCCAAGTTGATCGCCGAAGTGGTTTTTCCAACCCCGCCTTTTTGGTTGGCGATAGCAATTACTTTACCCATGAGAATATTTCTGCGGCTACAAAATTACACCGAAAAGAGTATAACAAAAAGGATGTTGAAAAGTTTTAACAAGTATGTCCCCACCGAAAGGGTGAGTTAAGAAGGCAGTTTCAGTGCCTGTTTTCGGCTTCGTTTGAAAGATCTTCAAACTCAATGGAGGCATGGTTAATGCTGAAGTTCTCAACCTCTTTTTCCCCGGTGGTCTCCTGATCCAGTTCAGGTCGGAAAGGTGCTTTGCCGGTGCGAATGAATTCGATCACATCGCTGAGTCCACCGGTGAATTTATCAAAATCTTCTTTGTATAAAAACAGTTTATGTTTTTCATAAAAAAACTTTCCCTGCTCATTGTTGAAACGCCTCTTACTCTCCGTTATAGTAATATAATATTCCTCTCCCACCGTCGATTTTACATCAAAAAAGTAGGTCCGTTTCCCTGCCCTTATTGCCCGGGAAAAGATTTCCCCCCTGTCACGATCCTTGTTATCAAGTTCTTCCATCATTGAGTGGTGTTAAAGTTAAAAAGTCACAATATGTTCATTGATCGAACGCAAAAATAAAAATATTATTTGAAAATAAAACTTTATTTCTTATTATTTCCGTAGCTTTGCGGGCCAAAAATGAGCTGTATAAATATGTTCTTTATCATATCCCGCCCATGATCGGCAGACGACATTACCGTATAAAAGTCCTTCAGGCTCTGTATGCCTGGTTTCAGGGAGGTGAAGACCGGATCGATGTTGCCGAAAAAAACCTTCTGAACAGTATCGACAAGGTATATGAGTTGTACTTTTTACAACTCTCATTCCTGTTGGAAGTGGTTCATTTTTATGGATACCGTCTGGAGGAGGCCAAGACAAAATTCTTTCCCACTCCCCAGGAAATCAATCCAAGCTATAAATTATTAGAGAATCTTCTCATTAAGCAACTTCAGGAAAATGTTGACCTTTCCCGGAATATTGCAAAGTACAAAATATCATGGACAGAAGAACAGGAGATGGTCCGGAAGGTTTATCAAAAATTAAAAACTTCAAAGGATCACCAGGAATATTTACAGACGGAATCGCATTCCTACCGGGAAGACCAGGAGTTTTTGGATAAAATTTTCAGAAAATACATTGCCAAATCGAGCGATTTGCAATTTTACTGCGAAGAACGGAACATTTTCTGGTATGATGATTTTGATGTCGCTGCCCTGTTTGTACTGAAAACCATCAAACAACTCACCCCCGCTTTCTCATCTGCCGAAACGGTTTCAACGCTTTTCAACCGCGATCAGACGGATGATCCGGAGGAGGATCAGAAATTCATCAGGGATCTCTTCCGTAAAACGATCCTGAGCAGTGAATCGTTTACCGCGCTGATTGAGGCCCGTACCAAAAACTGGGAGATTGACAGGATTGCCCTGACCGATATTATCCTGATCAAAATGGCACTGACGGAATTCACCTCTTTCTCACAGATTCCGGTGAAGGTAACCCTGAATGAGTATATCGAAATATCGAAGCAGTTCAGCTCCCAGAAAAGCAAGCTTTTCATCAATGGAATACTGGATAAACTGGTGACGGATCTGACACAGGAAAAGCAGATTATTAAAACCGGAAGGGGTCTGATGACTTAATAGCCGGTTGACAAAATATTTTGCCCGGAATTCCGTTACACTTTAAAATAAACCGATATCGTGCATTCCATACATCGAAAAGTATCTTTCCTCATAATCCTGTTCTTATTTGCTTTTTTTTCCTCCGGGGCTCAAATTGGGGGCAATAGCACCTATAAGTTTTTAGGGACGCCCAATTCGGCGAGGATCGCCGCCCTGGGCGGAAATTTTTTGGCGATCCAGGATCATGACATTACGCTGACCCAGGCAAATCCATCGCTGATCACACCTCAGATGCATAACAATCTTGCGCTCAGCTATGTTAATACTCCGGGAGGCGTGAACTATGGTTTTATCATGTATTCGAGGACCTTTCAGAAGGCTGGCAGTTTTGTGGGAAGTCTTCAGTTCGTAAATTATGGCACCTTCCAGGGAGCTGATGCCACTGGTAATCTGACCGGGACTTTCAGCGCTTCCGAATATGCCCTGAACATCGGATGGGGGAGGCAACTTTCGCCGATCTTTTCAATTGGGGCTAACGGGAAGTTGATTTACTCGCATCTGGAGCGTTACAACTCTTTCGGTATTGCCGTCGATGTGGCAGGCACCTATACATCAAAAGATAAAAGTTTTACCGCCTCTCTGATCGGAAGGAATATCGGCTTTCAAATCGTTCCCTATCTTCCAGGCAAGCGCGACCCGCTTCCGTTTGAGCTCCAGATCGGCCTGAGCGAGCAGCTGAAGCATATTCCGTTGCGTTTTATTCAACTTTTTACCAACCTTCAGAAATGGGATCTGACTTATGATGATCCTTCTGACCCCTCAAACCAGCCAGATCCGATAACCGGCGAGACGAAAGAGAAAACCACCATGGGTAAGATTGCTGACGGGGTGATGCGCCATATCGTTTTGGGCGCCGAACTTACCATCGCGAAAGTGGTAGCTGTCAGACTGGGCTACAATTACCAGCGCCGTCAGGAATTAAAACTGTCGGGGAAGGCAGGATTAGCAGGCTTTTCGGCTGGTGTCGGTCTTCGTGTCAAGATGTTCAATCTCAGTTACACGCGGGGAATTTTCCAGGCCGGCTCTCCCAATCCGAATTATATTACCGTTGCCGTAAATTTGCAGGAATTTACCAAAAAGCAATGAGTTTGCAGGTAACGATTGACCCCCATTCGGGGTTTTGCTTTGGAGTTGTTTATGCCATTGAGGTTGCCGAACGCGAACTGAAAAAGAATCCCGTTCTTTACTGTTTAGGCGATATCGTACATAATAACATGGAAGTCAATCGCCTGAAAAAGTTAGGATTGGTCATCATCGATCATGAACAGTTAGAGAAATTAAACGATGCCAAGGTCCTGATCAGGGCTCATGGTGAACCCCCTGCGACATACGAGATCGCGCTTAGAAACAATCTGGAACTGATCGATGCCTCATGTCCTATCGTACTCCATCTGCAGAATTCAATTCGCCAGGGATTCCTTGAAATGAACCAGAAACAGGGACAAATTGTAATTTACGGTAAGGAGGGGCATGCCGAAGTGAATGGGCTTAAAGGACAAACGAACGGTACCGCCATCGTAGTTGGAGACGAGAATGACCTCCCAAAAATCGATTTTACCCGGCCTGTCAGGTTTTACAGTCAGACTACGAAGAGCGTTGAAGGTTTCAACCGGATCGTTAACATGATCAGAACGAGAATGGAGGAGGCTTCGGGAGGGAAGGAGGTCGATTTCAGGTGGAATGACAGCATCTGCCGGCAGGTGTCGAATCGATCAGGCCACCTTCGCGATTTTTCTTCCCGGTTTGATGTGATCATTTTTGTAAGCGGACAAAAGAGTTCCAACGGGATGATCCTGTACCGGGTCTGTAAAGAGGTAAATAAGCAAACTTACTTGGTTTCTGCCCTGGATGACGTGAAGCCCGAGTGGTTCCAGGATGCTGAATCGGTAGGAATTTGCGGGGCCACATCAACTCCTATGTGGTTGATGGAAGAGATTGGCAGGAATATTATGAAATACGGGAACTAGGATGATACTCCAGCGACTGGTACTGACCGGGTTTAAGAACTACGCGCAGGCGGATTTTGAGTTTTCTGCGAATGTAAATTGTTTTGTCGGGAATAACGGTGTCGGAAAGACCAATCTGCTTGACGCTATCCATTATCTTTCATTCTGCAAAAGTTTCTTTACGCCTCTTGATATCCAGAATATCAGGCATGGGGATGATTTTTTCGCCATCCATGGCACCTATTCCAGAAGCGACGGTTCTGGCGATCTGATCCAGTGTATTCAAAAACGAGATATCCGAAAGCGTTTTCTGATCAATAAAAAGGAATATGACCGGCTTTCGGATCATATCGGTCTTTTTCCGCTGGTCATGATTTCGCCTTACGACCGCGATCTGATCAACGATGGTAGCGAGTTGCGCAGGAAATATATCGACAGCGTTATTTCTCAATTTGACAAGGTCTATTTAGATGATCTGATCCAGTACCATAAGGCAGTTGCTCACCGTAACGCCCTGTTAAAAACCTTCATTGACCGGAGTCATTTCGAGCCTGCGTCACTTGAGATCTGGGATGATCAGTTGGTTTCATCGGGCAAAAGGATCCATGAAAGAAGGAGTACCTTTATCGAACACCTTAAACCGTTATTTCAGGACTACTTTAGTATGATCACAGGAGGTGCTGAACAGGTCGATATTACCTATTCGTCGCAGCTGACGGGTACCAGATTTGAAGATGTTTTACAGTCGGCCCTGTCATCCGACCGGGCGACTGGATATTCAACAGCAGGAATTCACAAAGATGATCTGATTTTTTTGATCGACGGATATCCAGTTAAACGCTTCGGATCGCAGGGTCAGCAGAAATCCTTCCTTATCGCCGTCAAACTGGCTCAGTTCGAGTACACGAGAAATATCAAAGGCTATAAGCCCATCCTGTTGCTCGACGATATTTTTGACAAACTTGATGATTTCAGGGTCTCCCGCTTGCTGAAGCTGGTTAGTGACGAGAGTTTCGGACAAGTTTTTGTCACCGACACCAGTCGCGACCGGATCGTAAGTCTGTTCGATAAATCCACCATCGAACACAGGATTTTTGAACTGCCGCTTGATCAATCCTTAAAAGGATAGACATTATTTCCATGAAACGAGACCGGGAGAGACCTCTAAAGGCTGTAATCGAGGAGTTTATCGATTCCTATCATCTTCGTGGCAAGCTCAATGAAACTAAGGTTATACAGGCCTGGGAGCGGGTGGTGGGGGCCGTTGTTGCTAAAAATACGCGAAGTCTGTATATCCGGAACCGGACACTGTATGTAAGGGTCAATTCATCTGCTTTACGGAATGAGTTGCTTTATGCGCGTTCCAAAATCGTAAAATCGCTTAACAAGGAAACCGGGACCAGTGTCATCGATGAACTGGTAATTCAGTAACCCGGTTTACCGGATCAGGCAATTGAGAAGTTTTTCCGATCCGATATAGGCTTCCAGGCGATCCCCGATTTCGATGGGTCCGACACCTGCCGGGGTACCGGTAAAAATCAGATCGCCGGTACGCAGGGTCATGAATTGCGAAATATGGTGAATGATGCTGCTGAAGTCATAGATCATCAATCCGGAATTCCCTTTTTGGACGGTCACCCCGTTTTTATCAAGCCTGAAATCGATGTTATTTAATTCGGAAAATTTTGATACCGGCAGAAATTTTCCGACGGGCGCTGAAAAATCAAAGCCCTTGGCAAGGGTCCAGGGCAATCCTTTTTGTTTCGCCGCATCCTGAAGGTCACGTGCCGTAAGATCAAGACCGATACCGATCTCGTCGATGTAAGAGTCAGCAAATTGTGGCTGAATGTTTTTACCCACTTTCCCGATTTTCAGGATCAGTTCTACCTCATAATGTATATTTTTTGAAAATGATGGGTAGTAAAACGGCCGGTTCCGGATGAGGAGTGCGGTGTCGGGTTTGAGAAAGAAGACTGGACTTGACGGAACCTCATTGCGGAGTTCCCTGATATGCTCAGTATAGTTTCGACCGATACAGATTATCTTCATGTATTCCCGCTTTTAATTAGGTGGATTTCTGCGATTAGGTTGGCCTTTACTTGAAAAACATGAGCAGCGGCAGCCCGTAATTTTCTGATGGTAGAAATATTTTATCGTGAATGATAGTCAGGCATGAACCGGTTATTCCAAATCGAGACGGACCATTTCATTATTAAAACCCTTTAATTTTAAGGCGGTAAGCGCTTTTTTGGTGGAGAGGGGAAACTCGCTTTTCATCATCCAGTCATAGTATGAAGGTTCATCTTTCAGTACCTGAAGTACGGCTTTTCCCTTATGTTTTCCGAAGTTGAAGACAGGTATGTTGCGTTCATTGTAAACGATGTGTCCTACAAGATCAACCGACTTGGAAGCGTAGGAGAAGTCGCTAAGAGCCTGGATATCATTGATGACGGGGGTGATGAGGTTTCCTTTTCTGTCCCTGACGGCAACATTGGAATATCGGTCGAGTTGGGCTTTCAGGATTTCAAAGGTCGCAAGTGTGTCAGCCTCGGCGCTATGGGCGTTGGTGAGTTCGCGTGAGCAGTAAAATTTATATGCCGCATGGAGGTTACGGGGTTCCATTTTATGATAGATATTCTGAACATCGACAAACCGTCTTCCTTTGAGCTCAAACTCGATTCCGGCTCTTAAAAATTCCTCGACCAGGAGGGGAATGTCGAAATGGTTCGAGTTGTAACCGGCCAGATCGCAATGGTCAAGGAAGGCGACCAGTTCGTGGGCAAGTTGTTTGAAGGTAGGGCAGTCCCTTACATCTTCGTCGGTGATGCCATGAATCGCCGTTACTTCCGGCGGAATTGGCATTTCGGGATTGATACGGCGGGTTAGAATCCGGGAAGTTCCGTCGGGATTCAGCCGGAGCAGACAGATCTCAACGATCCGGTCGGTGGCAACTTTGATCCCGGTAGTTTCCAGGTCCAAAAATGCAATGGGTTTGGTAAGTTTCAGTTCCATCAAATAGTCTGATTGATATCAAAATTTTCAAGATATTGCACGATACGCGTTAAAAACTGTCCACCGAGCGAGCCGTCAATCACCCGGTGGTCATAGGTTACGGAGATCATCATCATAGGCCTTATGGCGATCATGTCGCCGCGTGGAGTTTCGATGACCACAACGCTCTTTTTTATTGCTCCGGTGGCGATAATGGCAGTTTGCGGTTGATTGATGATCGGGGTTCCCATCAGTGTTCCAAAGCTGCCGAGATTTGTCAGCGAGATGGTTCCTCCGGTTATCTCGTCGGGAACCAATTTGTTGATTCGGGCCCGTTCAGCTAAATCGTTGACGCTTTTGATCAATCCGAGAAGGCTTTTTTCCCCGGCATTGCGGATTACCGGTACAATGAGATTGGAATTTGGTAATGCCACCGCCATTCCGACATGGATGTTTTTATGTATGATAATCTTAGAACCATCAACCGATACATTGACCATCGGGAAATCGCGGACACTTCGTGCGATTGCATCGATGAATATCGGAGTAAAGGTGAGTTTCTGATTTTCACGTTTCTGGAAAATCTCTTTATTTTTTTCTCTCCAGGAAACAACATTCGACAGGTCGGCTTCCATAAACGAAGTGACATGGGGAGAGGTTTGCAGGGAGGCGACCATATGATTGGCAATGAGCCGGCGAACGCGATCCATCTCGACAATCCGATCCTCCCCAGGGATGACAGGTCCGGCAACCGGCGTGGCCGGAAGCGGAGGTTCACTCAGTTTTACCGATGGGATTTCTTTGGCGACTCTACGCGACAGGTAATTCATCAGGTCCTGTTTGGTCAGGCGGTCGTCTTTTCCCGATCCTTTCAGGTTGTCGAGTTCGGCAAAGGGAATGTGCTCTTGCCGGGCAATGCTTCTGACCAATGGCGAATAAAATCGTGTTCCGGAGGGTGCTGTATCGGCCTCTTCAGGGATAATGGGTTCGGTACTTTGCGCTGTTTTTTTGGAGATGTCAACAACGTTATCAGGTTTCGCCACCGTTAGATCCGGATAACTTTCTGCTTCATCCCTGCCGGCCTTTTCCCCGTCACTCAAAACTGCTGATTTGATTACCGCAATGGTTGCTCCAACTGCCACAACATCCCCCTCACCGACCACTTGTTTGACCAGTTTCCCGGCAACGGGCGATATGACCTCAGAGTCAACCTTATCAGTCGCTATTTCAGCAATGGGCTCATCCTCCTGAACCATCTCTCCCATACTCTTCAACCATCTGGTAAGAGTTGCTTCAATAACGCTCTCCCCAAGCTTTGGAATAACTACCTCAAAATTTTCCATACGCTATCGGTTATTGTTTCTGCAAAGATAATGGATTTTTATTATTTATAATCATTCAAAATAATAAAACTTTCAGGAGCTTCTGCCAAGCTGTTTAAATCCCTTGATAATGATGTTAAGGTCGGTCGAAAGGTTGTAATCGCGGGCATACATGATATCGAGTCTGGATACCGAGTCACCCGGCATTTTTTTTCCGTTGAAGGCGTCGAGAGGAGTCAGAACTCCAGGTTTTATCTCAGGCAGTTTATGTTGTTCTGAGTCATGGGCATGGTTAAATCCGACCCAGGATTTACGGGCGAAGAGAACACTGAAGATATTGGGTATCAATCCGACCGGGTTTTTAACGATAAAGATGACCACGGGTGAAAGGATCAGAATGGCAACCGAGGTAAGTACGTCGAGTAGTCGTTTATTCCGCCGGTTTGTGATTTTCGTAATGGCTCTGATGTCGATGACATAGAGGTCGCCCGAGGTATTGATCGAATTGCTGCCTATGATGGAGAGGCTTTCGGGAGGTGCGATCTTATAATCGACCGGTTCATTTTTCAGTTCCGACATTTTGTCGATGATGACCTGGGCGGGGACATCTTTTGCGCAGAAGATGATCTCATTGATTTTATGGATGGTGATGATCTCTTTGATTTGCCCTAAGTGGCCGATAAATCCGTTGGAATTGTTCCGGTGGTGGTGATAGCTTACCAGTCCGGTGAAGGAGGGGTTCATTCCGGTTTTAAGGAGTAGTTCGGAAACTCTTTGTCCCTCTTCTTTTTCTCCGACGATGATGAATCTTTTGTTTTTCTCGGTATTCAGGGTAAAACCCTTTACATTCAGATGGTGAAGCAGAATGCGGATGCCGGTCATGATGAAGGTTCCCCAGAGTGCGCCAAGGAGGATCAGGGCGCGGGAGAAGCGGTAGTGCTCGCTCAGGAGTGAATACATGACCAGGATCATGATGGTTCCGGCGGCCATCCCTTGCAGGATCCTGCGGAGTCGCACCGGTTTGTCGTAGCCTCCGCTCAGGTATACGCACAGGAGCCAGATGATAAGATACAGTGGGACTACGACCAGGACGAAGAGTTGCGGATAATGTCCGCCTTCGGGAAAGATGAAATGGCTCTCCCAGTAATTTTTAATGAAGATGATTCCAAAATAGATCAGGATGGCATCGAGTGCCGGAAGTGAGATTTTCTTGGCGAAACGGGTCAGGATCGATATCAGCGCTCTGAAGTAGATGGCAAAGTTGATCATCAGTGAGAAGGATCGTGCGTTTTTGCTCGAAAAATGTTTTTTCGCAAAGATGATCATGGCATTATAGAACAGGAACACGTAGTTCAGGCTGCTTTTCTTGGTGCTTTCGCCCTTGTAATGAATGATCCTCGTTCCCGGAAAGTAATAGTTTTTGTATCCCGCGAGGGTGATCCGGTAACTCAGGTCAATATCTTCGCCGTACATGAAGAACGTTTCATCGAGGAGACCTGTTTTTTCGAGGGTGCTGCGGCGGATAAGCATGAAGGCTCCCGCGAGAACATCGACCTGGTGTGTTTTTTCCTTATCGAGATATCCCAGGTGGTAGGTGTTGAAGAGTTTCGACCGCGGAAAGAGGGCTGATAATCCGAAAACCTTGAAGAATGCAACCAGGGGAGTAGGGAGTCCCCTTTTACTTTCGGGAAGGAACTTTCCTTTGCCATCGAGCATTTTCACGCCTAATCCACCGGCGTCAGGGTGTTCATCCATGAAATCGACCACCTTATGCAGGGTATCATCTTCAACCAGTGTATCGGGGTTGAGCAGGAGAACATACGTTCCTTTTGAGGCTCTGATAGCCTGGTTGTTTGCGGTGGAGAATCCTTTATTTTCCTTGTTTTCAATGAGAATGACCTCGGGAAATTTTTCCCTGACCATTTTTACCGAACCATCCACCGAGTTATTGTCAACCACAAAAATTTCTGCTTCCAGCCCGGCGCTGGCTTTCTGAACGGAGTGAAGACATTGTTCGAGAAAATACTTAACGTTATAATTGACGATGACGATAGAGAGTTTCATTCCCGTTCGCGTAAATTTCCGGCTAAAATAAGGTTATTCATGCTATCTGTAATTAATTATATTGCCCCTGCCTCGATCATCAGAACAATCTGTTCGATAGCCTGGTCGGTTCCGCCCGGGTCATAACCTGCTTTCAGATTGTAACCAAAAATAGTGGCAAGGGTCTGGAAGATGAAAGCGGTAAATCCGCCTCTGAGTTCTTTCACCAGATCATAGGTCGAATTCCCGGTTTCCCGGTAAACAAGTTTCAGCAGAATTTTACCCTGAGAAAAGGTCAGCCCTTTAATTTCATCGCCAAATTGTGCCTCCAGATCGCGCTGGGCTTTCTTTATAAAGAGTCGTTTTCCTTTTTCCGACGGAATGGTGTCGAGCGCCTTTTCAAATTCGCGGAGTTTGGCGCCTGCAAGTTTTGCATAGGGATAGACTTTTTTTATATTATATACCAGGCGGTCGTAGCGCACCAATTCCTTTTTAGTCCAGATAACTGTTGGTGGAAAGATAACGATGGGCGCGACGTCGATGATGGTCAGGGTATCGCTGCCGACTATCTTCACCGGTGGAACCACTCTCAATGTGTCCTGTGAAAATGCCGTCATCGCCCGGCAAATAAGGATTGCAGCGATAACATAAATTTTCGTCATTCGGCCCGGATATTCAGATATTCATTATAACGAAAATCCTTCCGGTTTCGTATCAGGCAACCTTTAGCCTGGCCATGCTGGTCCGCTGAAATTTTTCCTCTACGAATGCAGCGGTAACCCGGAGGGAGCGGGCAGCGTTTTTGGAGGGCATTTCAAACATCGAGTCGGTCATGATCCCTTCCAGTATGGACCGTAATCCCCGGGCGCCGAGTTTGAATTCGATTGATTTTTTAACGATGAAGTCGAGTGCATCCTCGTCGAATGTCAACTTGATATTATCCAGCTCGAACAGTTTCACATACTGCTTGATCAACGCGTTCTTTGGCTCTGTAAGTATCCGGCGCAAGGTGGCAGGATCGAGGGTGTGCATATGGGTCACGATCGGAAGTCTCCCGACCAGTTCGGGAATTAATCCGTAAGCCTTCAAATCGACCGGTGTAATGTATTGAAGGATGTTATCTTTGTCGATATTCTGACGCTTTTTATCCGTTTTGTATCCTATCTTATTGGTTTGCAGCCGGTTTGAAATCTTCTTTTCAATACCGTCGAAAGCTCCACCGGTGATGAAGAGGATATTCTGGGTGTTGATCTGGATCATCCGCTGCTCGGGATGCTTGCGTCCACCCTGCGGGGGAACGTTTACGATAGAGCCTTCCAACATTTTTAGCAGGGCCTGTTGTACTCCTTCGCCGCTTACATCGCGGGTGATCGACGGATTGTCGCCCTTTCGTGCGATCTTGTCGATTTCGTCGATAAACACGATTCCCCGTTCGGCTGCCTGGATATTATAATCAGCAACCTGGAGCAACCTGGCCAGGATGCTTTCGACGTCTTCACCCACATAACCTGCTTCGGTTAGGGCCGTGGCATCAGCAATGCAAAAAGGAACATTCAGTATGCGGGCAATGGTTCTTGCCAGAAGGGTTTTTCCAGTCCCGGTTTCGCCAACGATCACGATGTTCGACTTTTCGATCTCTACTTCGTCGTCGCGCCGGTCTTTGGACCGGAACAAGCGTTTGTAGTGGTTATAAACCGCAACAGAGACAATTTTCTTCGCTTCGTCCTGGCCAATAATGAATTGGTCGAGATGCCTTTTGATATCGGCTGGTTTGAGCAGGGTAAAATCGGGTACCTCTTTTTGCTTCTCTAATTGCAGTTCTTCCTGAAGGATCATCTGGGCTTGCTGAACGCAGCTTTCGCAGATATGACCGTCAAGTCCGGCTATGAGAACACGGGTTTCGCGCTTTTCCCGCCCGCAAAAGGAGCATCTTTCGACTTGTTTTGCCATATCGGGGATTTAGTTATCCTTTTTCGAGCGCACCAGCACCTCATCGATCATCCCATATTCGAGCGCTTCGGAGCTGGTCATCCAGTAGTCGCGGTCTGCATCCTTAAGGATCTTTTTGTAAGGTTGTCCCGAATGCAGGGAGATGATCTCATAAAGCTCCTTTTTCATCTTCTGGATCTCTCGTGCAGTAATATCAATATCTGAGGCTTGGCCTTCGGCGCTGCCCATGGGCTGGTGGATCAGAATTCTCGAGTGTTTCAAGGCGGTCCGTTTTCCCTTTTCACCGGCGCACAAAAGGATGGCGCCCATGGAGGCGGCCATTCCGGTGCAAATGGTGGCCACATCGGGATTGATATATTGCATGGTGTCGTAAATGCCTAATCCGGCATAGACTGAACCGCCGGGGCTGTTCAGATAAATCTGGATATCCTTTCTGGAATCGACCGATTCAAGAAAGAGGAGTTGAGCCTGTATAATATTGGCCACATAATCGTCGATAGGTACCCCTAAAAAAATGATCCGGTCCATCATCAATCGCGAGAAAACATCCATGGTAGCGATGTTAAGCTGGCGTTCTTCGATGATGGTCGGGGAAATGTAGTTGGACGAAACCGTCTTGTATGTTTCAAGCGTTGTACGGTTTATACCGAGGTGCTTAATGGCGTATTTCGAAAATTCATCCATGATCTGGGTGGGTTAGCGGTTATTTTTCGTGTTCATGTTCTTCATTCCCTTCCGGTTGGTGTTCCTGGTGATGGTCGTGGCTATGGTCGTGATCGTGGTCATGATCATGGGAGTGGGAATGGGTTTGTTTATGATGTTCCGAGGCAATCTTTATAAAATCGTCATAGGTCACCTCCCGGGTGGTAAATTTGAGGTTTTTCTTAAAAAAGTCCAGCAGTTTGGCGTTGTAAAGTTGATCGTTGATGCGTTGGGTCTGTTCTTTATTTTGCATAAAGGTATCGATAATCGATTCGTACCTTTTTTGCATCTCGGGATCCGGCTCAGTTCCCGGCACCTGTCGCAGCATGACGGTGCGGATATAGTCTCGGATGTCGGAATCGCTGACGGTAATGCTGTTTTCTTTGATGATCTTGTTCTCGATCAGTTGCCATTTCATTGATTCGGCAAACATGGGATACTCTTTCTCAATTTGTTCCGGGGTGTATTTCCCTTCATTGTTTTCGGCAAGCCAACGTTTAAGAAATTCATCGGGGAGGGGCATTTCAGTGTTTTTCACCAGCGCTTCGGTGGCCACGTTGAAAAACAGTTTATCGGATTCACTCTCAAAACCTGATGATGCATCTTTTCTGACCTGTGCCCTGAATTCTTCCTCAGTCTGAAGGTTCTGACCCGGATAAACCTGGTTGTAGAATTCGGGGTTCATTTCGGCAGGGATTACCTCTGGTTTTTTTGGTTCTGCGGCTGGATCGACAGGTTCCGCATTTGATTGTTCCGGGGTTGCTTGCTGATCATCGGTTTCGGAATGGGTAACTTCGGCAGGTTTTCCAAATCGCCGCCTGGTATCCTCAATGTATTTATCGATCATTTCGTCATCGACGGTGATCGAAAGGTGCTCAACGGGCAGCTCTTGGTCGAGCGGGATGGTAAATGCAGGGGACAGTCCCAGATCGAAATAAAATTTAAAGGTATCCTGGTTTTCGAAATCGATGGCCGCATTTTTTTCCAGGTTGGGAAGGGGGTTTCCCAGGATGTCCAGTTTTTCATCCCGGATGTGGTTCATCAGGCTTTCTGACAGCAAGTGGTTGACTTCGTCGGCAAGGATCGCCTTGCCATACATTTTTTTAATCAGTCCGGTTGGTACATGTCCGGGCCGGAATCCCGGGATATTAGCTTTCCGTTTATAGTCGTTAATTTGTTTTTCAACTTTCTCAGTGTAATCGGCCGGCACAATTTCGATCGACAACAGGGCTGTTAATTCGCCGGTGCTTTCCTTGTTTATGTTCATTTAATTGTTTGTTGGTGTTTGATATTTTCGTTACGGGCTGGGACCGACGGACCATTCGGCCACCTGTTATTTGCTTTGGTGCGGATGAAGGGACTCGAACCCCCACGCCCTGAGGCACAAGATCCTAAGTCTTGCGCGGCTACCAATTACGCCACATCCGCGTCGGGTTTTCCGAAAGGTTTGCAAAGTTACGATAATTTTCGATCGTTACTTAAGCGCGTTCAATGCTGCTTCATAATTTGGTTCCTGAACAATGTCGGGAACCTGTTCGGTATATTTTACCAGACCTTTTTCGTCGATCACCACGACAGCTCTTGACAAGAGTCCGGCCAACGGACCGTCGGTGATCAGAACGCCGTAATCGCTGCCGAAATTATGGTTCCTGAGTTCCGATGCCGATACCACATTCTGAATTCCCTCAGTGGTACAAAAGCGGCTGTGAGCAAATGGCAGATCTCTGGAAATGCATAAGACAATGGTTTGGTCAAGTTTGGCGGCTTCGACATTGAATCTTCTTACAGAGGCGGCACACACAGCGGTGTCGAGGCTTGGAAAGATATTCAGCACCAGTTTCTTTCCTGAAAAATCAGCCAGTCTGATATCCGAAAGATCCGTTTTTGTTAATAAAAAATCGGGGGCAAGAGTGCCCGGTTGCGGCAGGTTACCGATGGTATGGATTGGATTGCCTTGTAATGCGATTGTTCCCATTTTTATAAATTTAGCATGCAAAGGTACAAAATAGTAAGATAAACCATGCTTTGAATTAATCAACCCGACAGAAGGGGAGGTCAGTTCATGGTGACTTTTACGTCGAGTGCATCACGGAGGGCGTTCCCCATCAGCATGAAGGCAAGCACCAGCAACATGATGGCAATTCCGGGAAGAACTGCAAGATAGGAGTAATCGAGAATGATGTAACCGTAGTTTTCCTTGATCATGGAACCCCAGGAAGGTGTCGGAGGCTGAACTCCCAATCCTAAAAAGCTCAGCCCGGCTTCGAGCAGGATCGCGGAGGCGAAATTGGCAGCAGCTATTACGATGACGGCAGCCATCACATTGGGGAGGATATGTCTGAAAATGATCCTGAAATCGTTAAAACCAAGCGCCCGGGCGGCTTCGACGTACTCTTTTTCACGGATCGACATGACCTGTCCTCTTACAACCCTTGCCACTTCGACCCACATGGTCAGTCCGACGGCAATGAACACTTGCCAGAATCCCTTCCCGAGGGCAAAGGTTATGGCGATGACCAGCAGGAGAGTAGGGATAGACCAGACAACATTGATGAACCAGATGATGACCGTATCGACCCAACCCCGGTAGTAGCCGGATAGGGCGCCAAGTGAGATGCCGATGAGCAGTGATATCAGCACGGAAATCAATCCGACCGACAGGCTGACCCTGGTCCCGATCATCAGCTGGCTCAGATAATCCCGGCCAAAACGGTCGGTTCCGAGTAAAAAAGTCTTTCGGTAGGGTTCGCTGCAGGAAGTTGTTGAAACCGACCGGACCTGATAAATTGCTCCCGGAATCGAACCATAGGGAACAAAATACCTTAACTGACCGGCTACCCAGGTGGCCCTGATCGGTACCGGTTGAATTGCATGGTGTCGCCCATTAATCATCAGGTCGATAACTCCGGTTTTTCCGGCGCCCGGTGCGTACGGTTGCAGCATCAATACCGAAAATCCCGGTTTCCGGAGTCCCAGTTCCAGATACTGATCGTTGGCAAAAGGAGTTTTATCGGGGGTGATCAGATAACCCAGGGAGGCGATCAGGGTGACGATTGCGATGAAGCAGAGTGACCCAAAACCCAGAATGTTTCTTCTGAATTTGGTCCACGCGATGGCATTCAGGGAGGCTGATGAAACGTCGATATGTCTTTTTCGAAACACCCGGCCGGAGGGAATTTTGGAAGATTGATTTTTTTTTTATACTTTTGCAACGTTTTTCATGGTGGATGTAGCTCAGCAGGTTAGAGCGTCAGATTGTGGATCTGAAGGCCGTGGGTTCGAGCCCCATCTTCCACCCTCAGTCAGGGCCGGTTTCCGACCCTTTTTTATTTTATTTCGCCTTTAAAACCCGACTGAAAATCCTCCCATTTGGTATTCACGTAGGCATCCTCTCCAAAGTACTTTATGATGGATTCGAAAGCGGCAGCCTGCTGGTAACCGGGTACAACTGTGATCAACTGGCCTTTTTCATTAAGGAAAGCGTAAGAGGGGTACGACATCTGTCCGCGCAGCATCTCATTGGCTAACTGGTGGGTACTCCGGCTAACCGACGGATTCGGGTTAACGAATTTAACGCCGTCAAGTACTACCGTATCTTTCCGTTCTGCATTCAGCTTTACATTGTAATAATGCTGGTTCATATATTTAATGATGACGGGATTGGAGAATGTCTCGGCATCCATCTTTTTACACCAGCCACACCAATCGGTATAAACATCAACAAAGATCTTCCGCGGCTTCTTTTTGTTGAGTTTATAAGCTTCTTCGAACGATCGCCATTGTATTTTTTCTTCTTTCCCCTGATTTTTCTTTGATTCCTGAGCGTTAACATCTCCAGCCTGTATCAGGAGAATCCCCAGGAAAACCATCCCCAAAAAACAAATCCGCTTCTTCATAAACTTCTGCAACTTTCTATAAATCGTAAATCGAAAATCTTTAATCGTAAATTGATATTTTATCCATGCCGTTCCATTTCCCGCCTGCTGTCTTTTTGTTTTAAACTCTCTCTCTTGTCGTACGAGTGTTTTCCGCGTGCCAGTGCCACCGTCAGCTTTGCCAATCCTTTTTCATTGATGAAGAGCACAACGGGAATGATGGTAAAACCCCGTTCCTTCACTTTGACGGAGAGTTTTCGCAACTCCCTTCGGGTAAGCAGGAGTTTACGATCGCGCTTGGCTTCATGGTTGTAAAAGGAACCCATGGAATACTCCGCAATATGCATATTTCGCACAAACAGCTCGGTTCCTGTAAAAGAACAGTAGGAGTCGGCAATGGAGGCCTTCCCTTCACGGATCGATTTTATTTCGGTTCCGGTCAACTGGATTCCTGCTGTAAATTCCTGGATCAGGAAATACTCATGTGCCGCCCTTTTATTCTTTATGAGAACCGATTTTTCCATCTATTTCTTTTCGGGCATCAACACTACCCGCACGTAATGGTCGGGATTGAAATGGCTGAATGCCGTCTCTTTGAGATCTCCGGCTGTGACTGCATGCACCCGGTCACTGAAAGTATTAACAGAACCGGGTTCATCATGGTTGTAATAGAACGATTCGATCTTCGACAACCAGAATTCATTCTTTTGAAGATCGGTTTCATGCTTCCGGATCAGGGCCTCTTTGGCTTTTGTCAGGTCGATTTCGGTAGGACCGTTTTTCCGTATCTTTTTTATCTCATTGAAGACGGCCCGGGTCAGTTTGCCGGTCATCTTGGGCGAACAACCAAACATAACAACCAGTTGAAAACTTGATTCGGGATAATGATCTTTGTTGAGCATGACCTGTGGGGAGTAAACGCCGCTCATCTTTTCGCGGATTACTTCAACGAGCTTGATTCCTAAGATTTCCCGGATCATCTCTAAATGGAGATTCTGTTTTTCGCTCCACGTCGTTTTTTCCGACATCACGATACCAACCATGCTTTGGGGATCAGTTCCCTTGTAAAGTGTAAAGTCGGTTATGCCCCCGGCGAATTTCGGAGCCGTGTTTTTCCAGTTCTCCTGACGGTTCAGGTTCGGAAGACTTCCCAGATATTTTTGCAGGAGCGGGGCGATGGTATCGGTTTGAAAATTACCGACGAGGAAGAATTTGAAATCACCGGCATCGGCATAACGATCCTTAAAGATTTCATAGAGTTTATCGAGGTTTACCTGATCAAGTTGCTGTTGGGTCGGGAGCATCACCATTCGTTTATACCCGGGATATACCGATTTGAACAGGGTATCATAGAAAGCCATGATAGGGCTGCTTTTCATGAATTTCACCTGATTTTCCATTTGCGACATGAAGGCTTCGAAAGCGGTGCTGTCCTTCCTGGGCTGGTTGACATAGAGATATATCAACTGCAACAACGTCTCGAAATCCTTGGGGGCGCACGAACCCCTGAAACCCTCCCTAACATCTTCCAGGTAAGGGGAAATCTGCAGATTCTTTCCCTTGAGTTTCTTCTGCAGCTCAATGTTGTCGAACGAACCCGCGCCGCTCATATCGATGACCTGGGTAGCAAATTCGGCCGACATGAAATCTTCATCCGGATAGAGGGAGTTCCCTCCTGGGCTGTAACCGGTGATCACGATCTCGTCGTTTTTAAAGGTGGTCGGTTTCAATGCCACCGTGATCCCATTGGAAAGTTTCAACTCGGTGAACCCCAGATCCTCATTTTCGCTTTTTGCCGCGATGGTTGCCGGTGCGATATCCTTTGCTACCAACGGTTCCTCCCTGAAATTATCCACGTAGGCAGTCAGTTGATTGAGTTTAGATTGTTTGATAATATCCAAAACCTCCTGCTCGGTGGGGACCTTGACATTTTCCTTTTCCGGGGCCATGATAACCATTGCCATATTGCTGTCGGTGACCCATTTTTTCACGAGGCTGTTGATCTCATCGAGGGTGATTCCGGGTAAGAGGTTTTTCAGATATTTAAATTTTTTCTGTGGACCGGTGATCGCGCTTCCCGAAAGGTAATTGCTCACGTAATCGCTGCATATGGAGGCGGATTCGGTTTTATCGAATTCTTTCGCTGCCTTTTCGTATTTACTGATCATATCTTCCTTCTGACGGTCCAGCTCGGTTTGCGTGAATCCAAACCTCTTGACTCGTTCATTTTCTGCCAACAGCACTTCCAGACTTTTATCAATCTGATTCTCTTTCGACATGGCATTGATGATGTAAGCGTCGCGGGTACGTGCTAAAAACCTGCCATACCCGGTACCGGCAAAAACATATGGGGATTCGGGCTTTTGCGAAATCTCGCTGAGGCGGTTGTTAATCAGATCGGTGAAGATCTCTGCCATGACTTTCAATCGGAAATCGCCCAGGGTTTTCTCGCTGGTCAATGGATGCTTGTAGAACATCAGGATAAAATTCTCTGTAGCCTCTTTATCGGTTGCAATGGCGATCAACGGTTCGGCATTGTCGGGCAGATCGAATGCGGCTCTGGCACGTTCATTTTCGGGATTTGTGAGCCCCCCGAAATGGTTTTTTATCCGGGTTTCGGTAAGCGCAGGATCCAGGTCGCCTACCACCACCACCGCCTGCAGGTCGGGGCGGTACCAGTCGCGATAAAAGTCACGAAGTGTTTCATGCGTAAAGTTCTTAATAATATCCACCTTCCCGATAGGAATCCGGTCGGCATAGCGTGAACCTTTAAAAATGACCGGAAAGATCTTTTTCATCATCCTGTCCTGTGCACCCAGTCCCAACCGCCACTCTTCCGTAATGATTCCCCGTTCCTTGTCGATCTCCTTCCCGTCGAGCAGGGCATTGTGCGCCCAGTCTTCCAAAACCTGAAAACCTTTCGACACCAGCGCGGTATCGTCGGTCGGAAGTTGGAGCATATAAACGGTTTCATCAAATCCCGTATAGGCGTTGATATCACCGCCAAACCGAACACCCGTTTTCTGGAGGAAGTCGATCAGCTCATTCTTTGGAAACGTCTTGGTTCCATTAAAGTTCATATGCTCCATAAAATGTGCAAGCCCTTGCTGGTCTTCATTCTCAAGAATGGAACCGGCATTGACCGCGAGGCGTAATTCGATCCTTTTTTCGGGTTTTTTATTCTGCCGGATGTAATAGACCAGCCCGTTATCAAGCCGGCCGATTTTTACATTCGGATCTGTGGAAAGAGGCGTTGTCAGATCAACTCCGGATACCTGACCAGATACGGATGCAGGAAGCCAGATGACTGAAATGACGAGTGACAGAATGATGATAATCCGTTTCATGGGTTAATAATTTTTGATTTCAAGGATTCCATGGAATACCCAAAAATTAACATTCACGGTTTGTACGAATGTTGTACTTATCGGCATTTCATGATAGGTTGATTACCTATGGAAAACGAATGCAAGTTTAGCATATTTCCTCGTGATGGCAAAGAATTTACCGGGAACCTTAATCGAATTTATACTTCGGTAGTTTGGGGATTTATAAATACCACAAAAACATTCAGTATCCCCAAACAGGGAGGGTTAGATCTTAACGGTGATCCCGAACAACACATTGATCAATGCCTGCGGGAACAATCCATTTGATTCATAATATTGATTATCAACATAATACGGATAGACCCAGCCATTGGTTTCATATTTTCGGTTCAGGAAGTTGTTTAGGTTCACCTTGAAGGAGATCTCCTTGAACAGGGTGGTTTTTATGGTGTATTGTGCATTAAATCCGCTCGTTATATAACCGTCGAGGGAGCGTTCCATACAACTGGTATTGTCGATATATTGACGTCCGATATATTTGAAGTTGATTCCGGCCGTAAAGTTGGTGACAGGACGCCAGGTGACCGTCAATCCGCTGATGATTCCGGGAGAGAAGGAGAGATTGGTCTCGCCTAAGTAGACCGAGTCCTGGCGAATAAAATTCCAGTTGGCATCATATACATCGATAAATTGGGTAAAGTCGATGATTTTATTGCTGCTCAGTGTAACTCCCGCGGTCACATTCACTTTTTTTCTGAAAAGGTCAATTCCGCCCGACAGTTCGACTCCTGTGCGGTAGCTTTTTGGAACATTCACCATGACTGCTTCACCCACGTTATTGATCTTACCGGTAAGAATCAACTGATTCGTGTAATACATGTAATACGCATTGGCGTTGATACTGAGCATATCGAGTCTGAACTGATAACCGGCTTCAAAATCGTAGAGGCGTTCCGGGGTAGGTTCCTTTCCGGGATCCGCGTCCTTGTAGTTATTCCGGCTTGGTTCGCGGTTGGCAATCCCAAACGACAGCCAGGCTTCATGTTTTTTCTTCCACTCCATAAATATTCCTGCCTTCGGGTTGAAGAAGTTGAAAACATGCAATTGATCAATGGATCTCAGGTTGTCCAACATTCCTTCCATCTGATAATGTACATTTCGGTATTGGAGGTCGCCGAATAGGGTAACACATTTTCCGAGAGTCCAGGTCGCTTTTGCGAAAACATTAAAATCGTATTTATGTCCGGTGTTATAGTAGTAATTTAGGTCGTTTGTGCCGTTTGAGGCGTAGGTTGCCCAGATGACTTTTCCGAAATGGCGGCCAAAGTAGTGGTTCCAGGCGCCGCCGAGGGTCAGCTTCAGGTTTTCGGTGAATTTGTAGTTGGTGGAAAAGGTAAAACCGTAGAAATCGTTATCCATCATCTTTCGGTTTACCAGATTTGTTTTGGAAATGGTGTCGCCACCGATGATCACATTCTCCAATCCGTACTTTGAAAATGATTGATCTTCTTTATAATTTTCATAGTACCCCTTCCCCTTGGTATAATGAAGCGCCAGGTTAAGGTTCCATGATTTGTTGAGCGCTTGTGAAAAGATCAGCTGGTAGTGATCCTGCTGGTAGTTATCGGTTTGATTATCATAGTAGGTAAGATTTCCCGAGGCGTCGTGGTATTCGCCGGCGGGGTTGTAGGTCCGGTTCGTTGCAAGCGAATCTTTGGGTACCCCTTCCCATGCCTGGTAGGTGCGTTCCAGTCCCGAGAAGGTGATGATCCGGAGGGTGGTTTTGTTTCCATAGTATCCGGCCGACAGGTAATAGGATTTCAGGTTTGAAAAGGCGCGATCGATATATCCGTCCGAATAGATATATGAAAAACGTCCGTCAAAGCTGAACCGGTCGCTTATCAATCCGGAGCCAAATCGCAGGGTAGATTTAAGGGTGCGATACGAACCTCCCGAAATATCAAGTTCTCCGTAGGGATCCTGATGAAGGTCGGTAGTCAGAAAGTTGATGGAAGCCCCGAAGGCGCCGGCGCCGTTGGTGGAAGTTCCTACTCCGCGCTGGATCTGTACATCTCCTGTCGAAGAGGCAAGGTCGGGAAGGTCGACAAACCAGACACCTTGCGATTCGGCCTCGTTGAGTGGAATGCTGTTGACCGTGACATTGATCCGGGTGAGGTCGGTTCCGCGGATGCTAAAACCTGTATATCCGATTCCGTTTCCTGCATCGGAGGTGACGATGGCAGATGGAGTTCCCTGGATCATGTAGGGAATGTCACGACCCAGATTCACTGCCTGTATCTCTTTTGCCGAAAGGGAGCTGAATGCTGCAGGCATTTTATGCTGCACCCGGGTGGCAATGATGTTAACCTCTTCGCCTAATAACGCTTCCCCGTCAAGGGAGATCCGGATCAGGGTGTCGCTTTTGATTTCGACCGGCGACTGAAAGGTTTTATATCCTACGAAGGAAATCTTCAGGGAATAAAATCCCTTCTTCAGCGGTCCGACAGAAAACAGGCCATTTTCATCCGAAACTGTACGAAACGGAGTTTTGACAAGGAGCACATGTGCGCCGGGGAGAAGCTCTCCGGTACGATTGTCGGTAACGGTTCCGGTTAATGTGTATTGTGCCTGTGAATTAAAGGCAGCCAGAAATAATCCGGCTAACAGGAACAGGATACATATCCCATTCCCGGGATTGATACAAAATCGTGTTTTCATGTTTTTTCATGTTCCTACGCCGGCATTATCCGGATCAGGTTTTTGGGGTATGATCTCAGCCTGTCAAGCACCCCCTGAGGAGAAATATCCCTGCAAAAATAGTCAATTTCGATTACAAACAAACCATAGAATTCATATTTTTGTGTTGTCGCAATCCGGCAACAAATGAAAATACTCATTATCAACGGTCCAAACCTTAATTTGTTGGGCACACGTGAACCTGAGCTATACGGCAGTACCAGTTTTGAAAGTTATCTGAAAAAACTGAGGAGCCGATACCCCCGGATCACCCTCGAATATTTTCAAAGCAATGTAGAAGGAGAGATCATCAATGCACTTCATAATGCAGGATTTTTATATGAAGGGATAATCCTGAATGCCGGCGGTTACGCACACACCTCGGTTGCCATCGCCGATGCCATAAGGGCCATTAGTACCCCGGTCGTGGAGGTGCATATCTCCAACACTTTTGCACGGGAGCCATTCCGCCATATTTCATTCCTTGCGGCCAATGTTAAGGGATCCATCATCGGATTCGGACTCGAGTCGTACCGACTGGCAGTCGAGAGTTTCCTTACAAAGACGGTTTAACAGCTGATCAGTCTAAGAATTTTTTCAGATTAAGTTGCGAATATTTACGCTTTCCCCTGATATAGTAATCGAATACGATATTGCCGCTGTAAATATTTTTCATCGAACCATGGCTAAGGGTTCTACGTTTACTTCGAACGGTGTTCAACGATCGGTAGAAGCTCATGTGGGCCTGGGTTACAGCCCAGAAATCCTGGAACCCTGCCTGAAACAGAAACTTAAAAGCGGCAATGCCATCGAGGATCAACCGGATGGTAAAAACCTTGAAGAGCCTGTCATCCGGAAGGTTTTTATAAAGAAGGTAGAAGTTGTTTCTGAAATTCAGATAGGTTTTACGCCATGAAATCTTGGGAAGGGTCCCGCCTCCGATATGAAAGACCGTGGAGGATGGGCAGTACATGATCTTAAATCCGTTATTTTTCAGCCGCCAACAAAAATCGATCTCTTCCATATGTGCGAAGAAGTCCTCATCGAGTCCGCCAATCTGATGAAAATAGTTGGATTTAACGAACATACACGCTCCGGAAGCCCAGAAAATCTCAACCGGATCATCATACTGTCCGTGATCCTCTTCGATGGAAAGGAAGAGTCGGCCGCGACAAAAGGGGTAGCCGAGTTTATCGATGAAGCCACCGGCCGCGCCCGCGTACTCGAATTTTTTTGGTTCGTGATAGGAGCGGATTTTAGGCTGACAGGCTGCGATCAGGTTATCCTGTTCCATCAGATTGATCACCGGTAAAATCCAGTTTTCGGTGACTTCAATATCTGAGTTAAGAAGGATGTAATAATCGGCGTCCACCTGGGCGAGTGCCAGGTTGTAACCCCTTGCAAAGCCATCGTTCCGGAGGTTCTGAATAATCCTTATCTCCGGGTATTCGGAGGTTAGAAACCCGAGCGAATCGTCGGTTGAAGCGTTGTCGGCAACAATGATTTCAGCGAGATCCCTGCTGTATTTTACAAGTGTAGGAAGGAACTGTTGAAGGTATTTCCTGCCATTCCAGTTTAAAATCACTACGGCAATCCTCATCAGGGAGCAGTTTTGCGGGTGTTCATATCAGGTGCGGCACATATCCGGAACCGATGTCGTAAAAGCACGGTAAAGGTACGAATTAATTCCGATAAAACCGCTGTCGGAATTCCCTTGATTGGTTTTTTGACCGTTTTCGGGGATGACCGGTCAAATCCGGAGCATGGGTTGGCATTAATTGGGCAAATCCCAGTAATCCTGTTCGAAGTCACCCCACGACTCAATAACCTGGGTGTCCTGTAGATCGATTGTCGAGTAGATCCGGTTTCTAAGATCGACTTTCCATCGGGGATTGTAGATCTCTCCAATGGCATCCGAATGAAGCAGGATGAAATCGCTGGTCACCATATCGGGGGAGTAAAAGACGAACTTCCGGTTTCGCTGGTTATTGTTGAGGGTGTAATATTGCCAGATTTCATAGGGATAGTTGCTGGGTTCGTTGTACTGAGTGCTGCGCGTGTTGGGGGGGCCATATTGCAGATATATTCGGCCGCGGTCGGTTTGGTATCCTTTTTTAACCGGTGTTCTGAAGTTAACCTGGACTTTATAAACCAGCGCTTTATAGTTCAGGAACGATTGTTCGGGGGTTGCTGCATCCCGCTGAATCCAGAAACTGTAAAGGAATTGCTGCATGGTTTGGAGGTCGGCTTTTTTGAGCGATTCGCGGATGAATGATTTTTCGAGGCCGGTCGCGATAGGGTAAGTACTGTTGATGTACTCCCGGAGTGAATCGGGACTGGTGATCTTTTCGGCGAAGGTGTTTGCTATTTCGGTAGCCTGAATGGCGCTTACTGCCATACGGGCCTTTGGATTCATACGTTGAAAGAACATTTTTTTGGAGGCGATGACTTCGTTCTTCTGATTTCGGGCTTCCAGTACCAGGTTATAGTTACCGGAAGCAAGGTTTTCGAGATCCATCTCGGTAAGTACGACATTGACTTCTTTCGGGCTTTCCTTGCGGCTTCTGGCAAAGTCGTTCTGTTTCAGATTACTTTCATAGGTCTCGATATAATAAGTGAGGATGAATTTCTGGTCGGCGGGGATCATCTTGGAAACATGGTACAACTCGGTATAAAAGATCATTTTAGACTCATTTTCCGGGTAGAAGGTGTAGGCATAGGGAATCAGGTCATATCCGCTCTTGGTGAGTTCGGTGGTTTTTTCCGATTTGGTGTATGATTTCACGAGTTCCACATCGGAAAACGAAGGTTTGTCAGTGGGGAAATCGATGGTGATGGTTTGATTATAAGGCATGGCAGGTGTGCTGCGGTTTTTATCGGAAAGCTGGATCTCGAAGTCGTAAGCGCCGTTGGCAAGTGCGATCCGCTGCTGGTCAACGAAGTGAAAATCGGTATGGGTGGTGTCGTCCATTTCGGCGCTGTTCAGCTCGTATTTTTTGAATGCTTTGATATCATTGTTCTGTTTGAAGGTCATCAGTACCTGTACAGTTGCCTGATATTTTCCCCGGTCGTTTTTAACAAACTGAACGCTTTTGGCTGAAATGGTGAGGTATGTTTCCAGATAGGGTCCTTCGGGTGTATTAAAAGAGGCGTAGGTGAGGAATGCCCAGAGGTTTCTGCCCTGAACCTGAAATGCCAAAAATGCGAAAAGGAGGAGGAATAAGGATAGTTTCTTCATTTTGGATCGGTTTTAGAAACGATAAAAATCAGGCAAAGATACCGGTAAAGCGCTATACCTGCAAGGAAAATCGGTAAATTGTCAGGTTTACCGGTTGAAAGGGTAGGAGTGTGGCTCCGATTTTTTGGCAGTTCGCAAAATTTATATACTTTTGCAGCGGAGAGATGGCAGAGTGGTCGATTGCGGCGGTCTTGAAAACCGTTGATCTGCAAAGGTCCGGGGGTTCGAATCCCTCTCTCTCCGCGAAACAGGTGTGGGTTTGATTCTAGGTGTGATAGAAGTGTGAAATTTATAAACACACCCACACCCAAACCCAAACCCACACCCTCTTCGGAGAGATGCCAGAGCGGTCGAATGGGGCGGTCTCGAAAACCGTTGACCCTCGTAAGGGGGTCCCAGGGTTCGAATCCCTGTCTCTCCGCGAACAAAAAACCCGCTGAATGGCGGTTTTTTAGTTTTGGAGAAAACCGAAAACTGGTTTTCGTGTTTTCTCATCCTAATTTTCTGAGTGGTTTTCTTCAGGAGGGTAAAAATCCGGAAAAAAATTCGTATGTTTGTAAACCTGGGTGAAAATCGGGAAGTATAACATGCGAAGCCTGAAGTGTAAAATACGGAGTGCCATTCTACAGGGTAATGATTCCCACTGAAACCAATTTCTTTCCTAAGACTGGCCTAAGACTTGTCTATGTCTGATCTAAGACTACGTCCTTTACGATACAGTGTCCTTTACTGTCCTTTACTGAAAAAACTATACAGACAAAGAATAAGCTTGAGTTCAGGTTTAATCCACCTCAACCCCCAGCCCCTTCTCCTCAAGGAGAAGGGGAGTTGCGGGATGCCATACTTTCTATGTGTTTACTTATTTCATGCAAAACCTGGTCGAGCTGGTTGAATACTTGTTCGTTCCTGAACCTGATCACACTTATTCCAAACCGGCCAATTTCCGCAGTCCGGTTCAGGTCTTGTTCGTTTGTTTCCTCCTGGTCATGAATCCCTCCGTCAACTTCGATGATCAATCTTTTTTCATGACAGTAAAAATCACCAATATATCGGTGAACCGGGTGCTGCCTCCGGAATTTCAACCCCTTGAATTTCCGGTTTTTCAATTCATTCCACAGGATCTTTTCAGCTTCTGTCATGCTATGCCTCAAAACGCGGGCTTTTTCAAATATCCCTTCTGCAGAGTTCAAATGAAGCAAATACTCCCGGCTCTTACCGATATAAACCATCTTATAAAAATACAAAAATCCGATAACTTCATCTCCCCTTCTCCTTGAGGAGAAGGGGCTGGGGGTTGAGGTGTCATGAGGAGAAGGGGCTGGGGGTTGAGGTGCTTCATTCCACCACCACCTTCTCGCTTGCCACCGTCTTGCCGTTATACAC
>CAZGIM010000002.1:86288-270672 GCA_964525995.1 uncultured Prolixibacteraceae bacterium
ACCATCCTCCCCCCAGTGCGATCGTAGAATCAGCAAACCAGTTGATAGTGAAAAACACAGCCTGCTTTGAATCGTTGACCAGATCATAATAGGCTAATTCATTGCCATTATCATCGGTCTTAAGCATCGTGGGACGATCGCCGGATGGAGTGGCTTCTTCTTCTATATGGCGTCCACAAGTATAAATGGTGTTTTTATTGTCTATGATTGACCTGTATGCCATTCCGTAAAAATGTGCTCCTGAAATATATCTCCAGGGCAGTTCCCAGGTTGTGCTTCCTATACTGTCAACTTGAATGATCAAAGGGCGTAAGTATCTTGGACCGGACGTTCCAGAATCAGGATAATAACAAAAACCACCGATCAGGTACTTCAAATCGGGAGTCACGGTCATATCGTAACCTTCAGCCCCGGCCATCATGCTGTCGGTATTGCCATATTGCTGCTGCCACAGAAGGTCACCGTTATTATCGAGACGATACAGATACAACTTTTCATTTGAGAAAAATTCATTGCCATAAAACACCATGGCAATATAGCCTCCCGGAATTTGTTTGATTGATTGTGTGTAGTCAGCTCTGTTCTGCCCTACTGCAAATATCCGGCACCACTCCTTTTCCATACAGGCATTCAGTTTCATGATGAACGGATCACCCCAGGAATCTGTTTGTTGTGTCGATCCTGAAATGATTAGACCATTATCGTTGGTTTGATTGATATCACAGATACCTGTACCATCATTATTTTCTCCCAGCCTTTTATACCAAAGCATATCACCATTAATATTTGTTTTAAGCAATAATCCATTTATTGGGAAACCATCAGGAGTAAGGAACCATCCACCGAATAAATAACCATTATCATAATTCTTAAAAACAGATAATGGTGTCGTTCCTTGATTTGCTAAATATACCTTTGGCCAGATCTGGCTAAAAACCTGATTACAAGAGATAAACAATACGATAAACAATAAATATTTCAATGTCTTCATTAGTAAAATATAAGTAATGTTGATGGATGGTTGTCCATCCATCAACATTATGTCAATCATTATCTTACAACAGATATTTTCGCACTGCTTATTTTGTTACCGTTTGTGTATAGTTCAAGAAGATATAGACCTGAATTAAGATTTGTAGCAGGTATAATGATCTGATCCTTTTGATTGTGCACTTCAAATGAACGCAACATCTTACCATTTCCATCATACAAGTTTATGACCCCATTTACGGGTCTCTCTGAAAGATCAATCTTCACGATAAAATAGTCGTTAGCCGGATTGGGAAATACAGATATTATTTTTGGGTAATCGCTTTCTTTTACTCCTCTGAATTTCTCTTTTTTTGTGACCTTTAATCCGGTATCGGGCAGGATAACGGGTTCCTGGTAGGTGATCTTTCGGGCTGCCAACAACATATTTCTCGCGTAGGCTCCGGGCAGGTCGTTGTTTGACAACATAACCGACTGAAGCGATGAACCCCTTACACTATCGATGCTAAATGCATAAATAGTATCTGAGCAAATACTCTTTGATGCGTCATAAAAGTCAAGGTACGCCTGGTGCGTCGCGGTTTGAGATCCGGTTAAATTAAAGAGGGCCGGGATGGTATTCATTAATTCTGCCATCTGATCGTAATCCTGTGTTGCATGGAGCCAATCGGTCTTGTCATAGTAGGATGAAGGGGTGTTGCGATAATCAAAAAGCCAGTTCAGGCTGTCGGTATTGGCGGTCTCAGTGTTATCTCCCTGGTAATGATGGATCAGCTGTGTATAGGATTTTGTCGCCTCCTGTTCCCACCACGCCTTCCTGGCCTGTAGCAGCTCTTTGGGGCCGATCGAATCCTCACCTGCCAGGATCTGCTCCATCATGTAACCGGGCATCGGAATGGTGCGGTTTGACAACATTTCGTTGATCTTCTCCGATTTGGCCGAATGGGGGTTGGCCACCAGTACATCGCGGATCAGGGCATTGTTCAACACCTCTTCCTTACCCACCGAGGTTTTCAGTACCGTGTCGGAGAGGTAGGGTGATTCAGTTAAAAGTTCATTACGGAGCTGCATGGCTTCGGGAGGGGTACTGGTCTGTACATCAAAGGTAAGCAATTCGGTAGAACCTCCGTCAACCACAGTTGATAAAACATCTTTGATGCTGTCGGATTGGTTTACAGCTTCCACGAGAATATCACGTTCCCCGGAGCTACCACCTCCGTTTAAAGTTGAAGGACAACTATTTTCAGTGAATTGAGAAATAACAGGATGTGTCCTGACTGTTCCATAAATACTTTGTGGCTGAGGTTGCAACCGAAAGTTTGTTAGATTCTGCGAATGAAAATAATAATCAATATCATTCCCCTCATTATAAAAATCGTAGTGCGGATAATCCGGGTATGGTTTGAACATATTTCCTACCGGTGCAAAACTGCTGCCACTCAAATGAGATCCCTGATACCTGGCGATACCAATAAATTCGGAAGGCGGTTGATCGTAGGTGATAGCAAAATCGAAGAGGTTGGGTTCGGTAAGATCGTCTTTTACCAATTTATTGCATTTGTAACACAGTCCGGTCGCATCGTAGGTTTCGTCGTCGTTTCTGTTCACATTTTGCGACAGGGTTGCAAACCTCAGGTTGTGAAACCGGTTGCGGTATATCTCGTTCGGGAGGATACCCGAATTATTTACGATCAGTCCAATGCCCTTGAGCGAACTATCGGTCTGGTAAAACTCGTTATCCTCCACGTGGTAACCGGTACACTGGTCGAGATACAAACCGTAGCTATCTGTCGGACAGGGTTGTCCGTTCCTGAAGATGTTGCTTAATATCCGGAGCCCCGAAACGGAGGTGAAACCGCTGAAGTAAGCCCCGTAGGTATTGTCGAGGAAAAGGGCTTTCGACAGGTCAATTCCCAAGCTTCCCGCGGCATTGGTGGCATAGATGCCCCTGGTCAGTGTTTCAAAAATGCAGGGCGACTCAGATGAACAAGGGATGGTATTGGTCCGGCAGTAGGGGACAAAATAGAGGTACGAGTTTTGACTGAAAATCCCTTTACCCCGGCTGTTATAATGTACATCGGCCCGGGTATTGATAAATGTCGAACCGCAGAAGACAATCGGTGAAACTCCGATCGATCGTACAAAGCAATCGGGCGGGGTGCTGTCGCGCAACACCGCTGTCGTCATGAACCGGGTCCGGGTGAACCGGGCACAACTATTAAAATCGTATGGGTCAAATTGAACGCCAATCCGGTTATTAACAAAAAAGGCGCTGTCGGCCGATACTATTCCGCCGGTATAACCATACAAATCTTCATCCTCCTGATCGCCCGACCGTGCAGATGCAAGAATTCCGATTTGAGCATTCATGATAGCGCCTCCTCTTCGGAGTGTTACCCTGCCCTGGATTAGTTTTCCTGTCGATGTAACGGCAGTTTGCTTTAACTGTGGATTTCCCCAAACTTCAACGCCCTTCCACAGTCCGGGGCATGTTGTGGTAATGGTTCCTCCATCAACAACTAACATCCCTCCACCGATGGTGTCATTACCCGGTTTTACGATGATCCTTGCCTGGAGGGGCATGTTTAACGCGCCCTTTACGGTTAATTTTCCTCCGGGTTGAATAATGATATCTGAATTTACCGTGCTATTGCCGAACATGGAATTTCCGTTAATGATTAAAGGTGTGGTAGTGTAGTCGCAGGGTTGGGTATAAACCGGATTATTATAAGTGTTCAGCCGGTATTTACCCCAGATAATTCTTCCGGAATTTCCGTCGGTATTATAAACATGAATGGTCGGTCCAGATGCGGCGATGATTTCATTTTTGCCATCGTAATCAATATCATCGATACATGGTGTGGCATCGATTTTTCCAATATTCAAAGGCCATCCGAGGACCGGTAATCCTGTGCTGATATGATAGGCATACACGCCTCCTTTATCCGAATTGGAAGCAACCACGATTTCGATGGTTCCATCACCGTCAACATCTGCCAATAAAGGTGCAATAAACCGTGTTTCGAGACTGTCGTTGACGGTTATCGGAAAATGCGTAAGTGCGGTGCCATCGCTTTTCCAACCATAGATTTTATGATGACCAGCAACGAAGATCTCCGGCCCGTCTCCCGGATTATCATTGACTTCGCCAACACATACGGCCGGCAGTTGTATTACAGAATATGACGGTGAAATCGCGACACGGTGGCTGGTGTTGTTATAATCCCATCCCGGTGCACATGTTCCTGTGGCTGGATCCAGAATAAATACGTGTCCATATCCGTTGTACAAACCTACGGAAGTAAAAGTGTATTCAGCGGCGATGGTAATAATACCGGGTTTAAAAATGCTGTTTTGAAGAATTACATCAGCAACCACAGGTGGACTGTCCATCTGATCGTAATAGATATTATTTCCCGATTTATATTTGAAAAACAAACCACTGGTGTCATTTTGAGAAAATGAACTGCCATCATAGTTCCAGATATACAAGCCGGACTCTTTTTTACAAACCTTGATTCCGGCAGAGTCCTGGATATTGTTAGCGCACCCGACAATAAATTCTGTCGTTTCGTCCTTATTCAGATCAGCTAATACGGGCATGCTGTGTCCGGCAAAAAAATGAGTCTTCCTGGGCCATCCTGTTACAGGTATGCCGTTTGTTCCTTCCAGAATGTAGGGATCTGATTCCCAGTTGCCCTTCAGGGCTAAATTAAGCGCTGTATCATTTTCGGGACCGGGAAATACCACCCCGCCTCTGAAGTCGGAGAAAACATTGTGTGTCCACAACTGTAAAGGAACATTCGCAGTAACTGTATCCACTGCCGAAAATGTGAAAACACGCCCTTTATCATCAATATCAGGAGGAACGTTGTTTTCGCGGGTTGTAACGATTATCTCTTTTTTGCCGTCACTGTTAATATCGGCAATAGCAGGGGTGCACGATGTTGTGGCCTTGTTGAACTGATAAAAACCACCGTTGAAATCAGGATTCTGATCGTAATTGCGGTATTCTTTCCCATCGGCTTTAAATGCCAGTAACGCTCCCGCGCGACCTTCAACATCTTCTCCGATTGTTAAAAAAATCTCTTTGGAATAATCGTTATTGACATCCTCTGTCATGGGCGAACCCTGGGTATGGGTACCGTATACCGGATGTATATTGGTTATCGGCCAACCTTCTCTTGGTCGTAAGGTTGTCCAGGCTTCATAAGGTGTACATAACTGACCTTCGATGCCGAATTTCGAGACCGCGGCAATTTTATAGTAATATGCGGTTTTTTCCATCAGCGGATAATCGTCAATAAAAGCAAACCCATCAATGATGCGTTCATTGACCTTTACGAAAGGTCCGGTGACTGCTGAACTTCTGTAAACATTGTAACCTCTGACCTGTGGAACGGGATCCCAATGTAGTTTTATGCGTTCATGAGTTGATTCATAACCGATGTTGGCTATTGATTCTACGGGAGCTTTCAAATTTATACCACCGAATATCCAGTTGCTCCCAAAACTATTATCGGGCTGAACCTGGTACTGAAAATAAAAGGTGGAATAATTCCAATTGTTTTTAATGAAAAATCGAAATGGCGCCGGGTTTTCGGCAGAGGCTCCTGAAAGTATTTCACCGAGTTGCTGATAAGTATTATAAATGACCACATAACCATTTGAAGTCGATAGCGATAGAATTCCTTTCGAATTGTTTAATCTTCCTGAACCCCGGTTTTCAATAGTTATAAACATCGAAACGGTATCGCCCGGGTCTAATATTCCATTGTTTGAAAGTGAACTGTTAGCATTGGTTTCTGAAAACCTGACTGAATAAACAGATAAAACCGGCGCATGTACGACAACTGAAAAGGTATCGACCATATTTGGCATGGGGGGAGACAGGGGCATGGTCAAATATAGAAACTGTTTGTATCCGTCGGTACAGTTTGGCATAATCTGGATTCTATATGTCGGATTGAGTTCTTCAGGGTTTTGCGGATTTATTGGAGGAATTGATACTGAACCGTTATTCATTACATAGGCAAAAGTTGTGTTGATAACCTTTATATGCAGTGAATCTGAGGTTATTAGCGGCGATACGGAAGCTCCGCTGTTACTCATTATCATGGTTAAATCAAATCTTTCGCCGGCGTCGGCAATTGAGTCAAAATTACTGTTTACAGAATTAAGCGTATCAGCAATTGCTAACTTTCCAACAAACAGGTTCACTCCGGGATTTGGTAAAACCTGAAACGTGATAGTGTTTGGTTTGTGATTTTTTGCTGTGAGCGTCACATCCATAATTCCTGTTGTTTTCGGATTGATGGTACAACTGAACTGCATCGTTGTTCCCGTCGCAGTAACATCTTTGTTGATGTACACTTCATTGTCTTTTGAAACGCATACCCTGAAATTTAAACCGGGTGTTAAATTACCAATAGTGAATAAAAAGGTCTGTGTCCCTGTGAAAATACTGGCCGGAGGATTATTAATACTTAACTGAGGAGGATTTGATGCACTACCCCATATACCCCACATAGGCAATTCCGGGTCCCCGAGAAGGTTATACATTGAACGTTTATCTTGCGAATACTCCATAAGCGATGAAAAAAACGCATATCCCGCATGGTTTTTTATCACTTTGTTTGCTTTGTAAAAGACCCTTCCGAATTTTCCGAATGGTTCCGGGCAATCACCAAAACTTTGCGTTTTTCCAATAAATACAACCGCGCCACCATGTGAATTATTAAGGAATCGTTTCGCGATTCCATACTGTCCTAATCGGTTTATCTGACAACCTAAACTGAATACATAATACCCTGATGCGTTGTTGTTCAAAGCATCAATATCCCAGGTGTATAATTTTTCTCCATTACATGCAACACTGGAACCCATAGTTCCCGGGCCGGAATGATCGAAATGAAAAACCAGATTGAATCCGTCGGCGCCAATTTTATTCAGGTTCGACAGGGCTGTTGCAGATCTTAGTGGTTCATCCCGGGGAGCAGTGTCATATAATCTGTATCGGGTAAGTGAACCCGGGAAACAAGTGGTGTCGTTTATCGTCGATTCGGTTGTGTCCCTCCATGCAGTATTAGTAATCCCTGCTGAACCGGTCATGACCAACATTCTTTTTAAAAATGAGGCATTTGCCGGAGCTCCGTTTAACAAAATATGTTCATAGTTATAAATTTTGGAAAAATAGTTACCAACATCGTCAACATTTCTTACAGGTATCCTTCCCACCATATCTGAAGGCATTTGGTCAATTGTATCACCAAATACATAATTCCCGTTGACATTCCAGTTCCCGGTTGTAGCATAATAGTAATCGGTGTAATCTGTTCCTGAAGTGTAACGCGATGGAATCAGGTTTATGTCTCCCCCAAGAAGGATCAACATCATGTGACCATATGCATTTGTAATTTTTTTAATGTAGTTCCTGATTTTATCTGCCGAGTCACATCCCTCTATTTTACCGATGATATCATCTTCAAGTGTTGCAGTAATAACCGGTACACCTTTTTTGTTTTTCCAATCAACAAATTCCTGAAATGAAGCTTTCAATGCCTTTGTCGTAATAATGAGATAATCGGGAATAATTCCCATGTTGCAAGGAAATTGGTCTAATGATGCATTTACAGTCGGATTATCGACGGGTACATTAAGGATTCCTTCTGAAATTTGTATCAAATCGGCATCATTTTCAACGAGGTCATTCAATAAATCGATCGACAAACTTTTTCTTGCTGACGATATAGTCAGAGGAGGTGAAATGGTATCACCGGTCAATGTGTAATTTATTGTGAAGTCGATTAATTGATACAGGTACAATTTTCGGCTTACCGGTATAAATTCAATTGGATAAAAGCATAATGTTATCAGATTGTATCCTAAAAAACAGTTTTGCGATGACACTTCGACTATTTTTCCCGGGTAGGGTTCAGAGCTTGAATAAATATTTGTATCGGGCATTACGAATGGAAATGGTTGTCTCCCATCGGGGATATCAATAAATTGTGAGGGAAGGAGTGTAAAGTTTCCGGATAATTCTATCCTGTTGGAACTATTAACTTGAACACTGGTTACAACAGCGCCGGTTGGGATGACATAATGTTTCTTAATGATAGGTATCTGGGGCGCTCCAATCAAATCACTGAAAACATTATTGGAACTTAGTTTTACCACATCGTATGATCTTTCGGTGGTAAAGATAAAATCTTGAATATTGGTTGAAAATTGCCCTGAAAATTGGGCATTCAGGGATAAACACATTGTAATTAACAATGTTAAAATGATTAATGTTCTCATGGCTTTGTGTTTTTAATAATATGGAAAATTTTTTTCTGTAAAATAATTTTAGTATTTTTTAAGGTTTACTTCTCAGCCCTGATTCCCAATCTTACTTTTATTGATCCCTATCATTAGCATAAAATGTGCCAGAATTGTATATATTTGAATAACAACTATATGTGATATTTTAATGGAGATGAAAGTGTAAAAATTTTTTACACCGGTGTAAAATGTGTAAAATATTTTTACACATTTTATCCTTTAAGACAGTTAGCTATCAGTAATTCCGCAAATGTTTATTTTTGCCCGATCAGAAGTGGATGGTTGTAACCGCTGTCCACCCGGTTCATTACCCTATTAATCATCCTTATGGTTGATTCTGCAAGAATTTTCCATTATAACCGGATCCCCGCTACACCCGGCGCTGTAGTGTACTGGATGCAACGCGACCAGCGTGTAGCCGACAACTGGGCCTGGATCTACGCGCTCGAACAGGCATTGAAGATGAATCAACCGCTGGTGGTCGTTTTTTGCCTCCTGCCTGAATTTTCAGGAGCCCAACCACGCCATTTTGACTTTATGATCCGGGGACTGGAAGAGACCAGCCGTACCTTGTCGGATCTGAAGGTGCCTTTCTATCTGCTCAGGGGCGATCCCGTTGAGCAGATTCCTCCCTTCCTTGAACATCTCCGGGCGGGAATGCTGGTCACCGACTTCAACCCGCTGAAATTCATCATCCGTTGGAAAGAAAGGATCGCCGGGCAGATCCACGTTCCATTCCATGAAGTGGATGCCCACAACATCATTCCCTGCCGGTTCATATCAGATAAAGCTGAATACAGCGCTTTTACCCTCCGGAAAAAGGTCGAAAAGCTGTTGCCACGGTTCCTGGTACCTTACCCCGGCGCTGTTCCAACTGATTTACTGCAACGACTTCCGGCCATGGAATCTGGCGCTGAAGTCCGGTATCATCCCGGTTTTCCCAAATCATTCGCGAACCAATCGACCGGCGCCGGTCCGATTCGCTTCAAACCGGGTGAAGGGGAAGCACAACAATGCATGACCCGGTTCATTGAGACGAAACTTGCCGGCTATGATACCCGGAGAAACCTGCCGGAGATCGACGGACAATCGGATCTCTCACCGTATCTTCATTTCGGTCACCTTGCCCCGCAACGACTCGCCCTCGGGGTACAAAAAGCGGATGACGGAAAGGGATCAGCCGCCTCATTTCTCGAGGAGCTGATCGTCCGCCGGGAACTTTCCGACAATTTTTGCCTGTACAATCCCGATTACGATAATTTTAACGGTTTTCAGCGGTGGGCGCGGATCACGCTCGATAATCACCGGAATGATACGCGCGAATTCCTGTACACCCCCGAACAGTTTGAACAGGCGCTAACCCATGATGACTTGTGGAATGCCGCACAACGCGAAATGGTCATCACCGGTAAGATGCACGGGTACCTGAGAATGTATTGGGCAAAGAAGATCCTTGAATGGAGCGGGTCGCCTGATGAGGCATGCGGGATTGCCCTGTACCTGAATGACAAATATGAGTTTGACGGACGCGATCCGAACGGTTACGCCGGAATCGCCTGGGCCATCGGAGGCGTCCACGACCGCCCGTGGAAGGAACGGCCGGTTTTCGGGATGATCCGGTATATGAACTATCAGGGGTGTAAACGAAAGTTCGATGTTGAAGCTTATGTCAGGAAAATTAAAGCCCTGTAAGAGGCTGTTTAGAATTTACGATTGACATGATTGACGATTTACGATTGAAAGAGATTTACGATTGACATGATTGACGATTTACGATTGAAAAAGATTTACGATTGACATTAATGTTAGATTTGCAGGGTAATTGAACCTTTTGAACAATATACTTTTTTGATCTCAAAACCTGATCCTGAAATGAAAACCAAACCCTCGTGCGACTGGCCCTCGAACGATCCGATGATGATCGCCTACCATGATACGGAGTGGGGCGTGGCACTGCATGATGATACAAAGATTTTTGAATACATGGTGCTCGATGCGTTTCAGGCCGGCCTGAGCTGGAAAACCATCCTGCATAAACGGGAGAATTTCAGGAATGCGTTTCACGGCTTTGATTACCAGAAAATTGCCCGGTACGGCGACAAAGATTTCAACAGGTTGATGAACGACGCGGGAATAATCCGGAACAAGGCCAAAATCAATGCCGCCATCAACAATGCCCGGTGTTTTCTTGAGATTCAGCGGGAATTCGGGACTTTTGACCGCTATATCTGGCAATTTACGGGTGGAAAAACGATCCATAATAGCTTGTCGACACTGTCGGAAATGCCGGTTTCGTCGGCCGAATCGGATGAAATGAGCCGTGATCTGAAATCGAGGGGTTTCAAATTCGTTGGTACCACCATCTGTTATGCCTTTATGCAGGCCGCCGGCATGGTCAATGATCATCTGGTGAAGTGTTTCCGTTACGGAGAATTGAAAAAGCAGGATTGCCATGGGTGAATTTATCAATTATCTTTCGGCCTTTAATCCCGGGACACACCGGGGATTGGCAGAGATCGTTCAGGAAGCGGATCATTTTCTGATCTATGAGGATGGACAACCCATGCTTACTCCGGGTGGCAACCGTTACAGTCACCGGTCGGAACGGGTGGTACGGTTGCTTCTCGCCGAAATGATCCTTTCAGAAGAGCAAAACACTAACTCGATCACGGCGCCGCTTTTGTTCGCTTTCCAGCGGGACATTCTCGAAACCCGTGGCGATCCGTTTACTGATCAATGGGAACAACTGATCCGGGACGATCCTTTCGTCAGGCTGAAAACAACCGGGAAAACAGGGATTTCGCCATTCTCAACGGATGATCCCCTGTTCAATTTCTCCTTTATCACCGTCACTTCACTGGTCCGTAATATCAATGACATGGTCAATACGCTGATCCGTGAACAGGATCTGCAGGAATCGGACCTCCATCCTTTCACCGAGCTGCTGCAGCACCAGTATCTGTCGCTCGATCATGTCGACCAGTGTGTTGTTCAGGCTTTTTCAGAAAAGCACCAGTCAGGACTTGTGCTTCCGATGGGGCTGACACTCGGGTTGCTGTCGCCCCTCGAATACGTGCACGGGCTGATCTCGTTGAAGATGCAGCCGGAGACCCGTGCGAACGAAATTATTTGCGACCTTATCCACGGCCTCGATTATCTGGCCTGCGTGAAAAGCGGGATGCAGCGGCTGTCGCGACTCGATGACCTGATTGCAGCTGGTGAGAGCGATATTCTCGAGTTTAAATCGACGCTTCGTTGGGACATCCGGGCGGGGAAGACCAGTCAGTCCATTGAGCGGGCCTGCCTGAAGACCATCTCGGCATTCCTGAACACCAACGGCGGGACCCTGCTCATCGGGGTCAGGGACGACGGGACCATCGAGGGAATCGAATCCGACAAGTTTGTCAACGAAGATAAGTTTCTCTTGCACCTGTGGACCCTCATCCGGACCTGCCTGGGTCGCGATGTAAGCCTGTCGGTCCGTACCAGCCTGGAGAAGATTTCCGATAAAACCATCTGCAGGGTTACCTGTATCCGGAACAGCCGGCCTGTTTTCCTGCGGCAACCGGGTTTCCCCGAAGAATTCTATATCAGGGTCGGCCCTTCAAGCAACGCCATGGACATCAGCGAGGCGCTCCGTTATATCGCGGATCACTTCAACGCTGCTGGTGAAGAACCAGCCGGGTGAATTTCCGGAAATCACAGGATTTCTCCCGAAGGTTTACGTGGTGAATTTTAAGGGATGAAAAACCGGGGATAACGCTCCGGAAAGGTATCAATATGGATTGTATAACCCGTTGCCAAATCCGTTAAATCCCGTTTCAAACGGGTTTTGATATCCTGAATAGGGGTATCCCGGTCCTGTATCACGACTGTACCGGAAGCCGGCCTGAATAAAAAATCCTTTCCCGATGCGGTAATCTACGTTGAAATTAACACCCTGGGCGTTGTTTTTGGGGATGGGAAGGAAGGGATTGAACGGGAGTGGATCCTGGCTGAGGGGGATCTGTTTGAAGGCCGAACCACTGATTCGTAACCTGTCGTTGACCGTCCATAAGCCATTCACGAAGATCGTTGCGGTTGAAAAATTTGTGAAAGAACCGGCATCCGGGATCTCAGACCGGTACGATTGTGCAACAAAAAAACTGGTATTGGCAATACGCAGCCCGCCTCCCAGTATGAGATTCCTACCGACCTTGTAAGAAACACGTGGTGCGATCCAAGAGGTGACTCCGGTGCCGTATCCCGAAAACGAGGCAACCTGGGTGCCCAGGCTGAGCCCGTAGTCGAATGGACTCCGCTTCTGAATAGCGCTATCCGGTGAACCCGTGAAACCGGAGGATACATCCTGTGCAGAGGCGTTCAGGAATAACAGGAGTAGCGGAAGAAAAAAAATCTGGTATTTCATGAAAGATACCCGGTCTGTGATATTTGATGTAAAGATAATCATAACGCGGAGAAGCTGTTTTTATTTGTACCGGAAGGAACAGTATTTCATTGTTTGCAGGATTGTTCTGATTCGGTATTACCAGTCGGTGGTTCGGAGCTCAGAAAGCGCACGTGGTTCTCAGTGATTTCCATCCGGATCATTTTCAGGAGAATAAATTTTACCAGGATGGTTTCGGCGCGCCGGGCTGAAATCCCTGCAAGGCTGGCAAAATCAGGTTGAGTGATTGATGGGTGTTCCTCGAGGTAGGCGAGCAGCCACTTCTCGGGTTCGGTGAATTTCAGAAAAACGCCCCGGGGTTTGTTCTCTTCCTTCCAGACCCGCAACAGGATCCTGTTTACGATGAAATTCTGATCTGCCAGGCGGTGATAGGCTTTCCATGCGCCATCCTGCTGTTGCGCAAAATGCGGACGGCTTGCGCTTCTCGGAACCGTCACCTCGAGCACAGTTTTCTTGTTAAGGTTCCATTCTTTAACCGTGAAGTGAACAGGCGGATTACAGTAAAGCTTCGCAGCGGCTTCGACCATGTAATACTCTTCCTCACTCCGGATCCCGGCGATGCTCCCGTTATCTTTAATCCCGATCAGAAGCCGCCCGCCATCGGTGTTCGCAAATGCAACGAGTGTGCGGGCGATTTTATGAGAGTCGGCGACCTCGAACTTGAAGTCGAGTTGTTGATGTTCGCCCTCTTCGATCAGCCGGGTGATGTGGTGGTGCATTACCGGAATGTGATGTTATCGCGGGCGGTGATCTTTTCGCAATAATGACATCGCAGTTTCAGCTCTTTTTTATCGATGACCGTGAACCGGGTGGGAACCTCTTCGTGATTGGTAATACAGTTGGGGTTGAAGCATTTCACAATGTTATCGGTACGGTCGGGGATCTCAACCTTCTTTTTCTCGACGACCTCGAAGTTCTTGATCACGATAAGCGTGGCAGATGGCGCCGCCAAAGATATTTTATTGATCTCATCGCTCTTGAAAAACTTGTTACTCACCTTGATGATCCCTTTTTTGCCCATTTTCCGGCTGTCGAGGTAACTCCCGATCAGAACCTGGTTGTTATACTTTTCCAGATTTAAAATTTTGATGACCTGATAGACATTTTCTGCAGGGATATGGTCGATTACCGTGCCATTTTCGATGGCCGATACTTTAAGTTCTTTTCTTGATTCTTCTTTTTCCATAATTTGGGAATGTTTATTATTCAACAACACCGAGAATTGATGCGAGCAGTGCCTGGCGGACGAATACGCCGTTGAGCGCCTGGGTGAAATAGTATGCCTGCGGATTGGTATCGACGTCGGTGGTAATCTCATTGACTCTTGGCAGCGGGTGCATGATCCGCAAGTTGGATTTACTTCCCTCCAGCATGTAATTTCGCAGGATATAGGCATTTTTTACCTTCTCGTACTCCATGGGATCGGAGAAGCGTTCCTTTTGAATCCGGGTCATGTACAGGACATCGACTTTTGAGATCACCTCCTGCAATTCGGTGTACTGGTAATAGGCAAGATTCCGGTCTTTGATGTGCATCTTCACGGAGCTGGGCAGTTTCAGTTCCTGAGGCGAGACCAGATGGAAGGTTGTGTTGTAGTTGCAGAGTGCGATAACAAGAGAGTGTACGGTTCGTCCGTATTTCAAGTCGCCGACGAAGGCGACGTTCAGTTTATCAAGCGAGCCCTGTGTTTTGCGGATAGAGTAAAGGTCGAGCAACGTCTGGGTGGGATGCTGGTTAGCCCCGTCGCCTGCATTGATAACGGGAACCTTGGCCACTTCGCTGGCAAAGCGGGCGCTTCCCTCGCGCGGGTGGCGCATCACGATGAGGTCGCAGTAGTTGCTTACGGTAAGGATGGTGTCGCGGAGCGATTCTCCTTTCTGTGTACTGGAGCTGCTGGAATCGGAAAAACCGATAACGCGGGCTCCCAGGCGGGTTGCGGCGCTTTCAAAACTCAGCCTGGTGCGGGTGGAAGGCTCAAAAAACAGGGTCGCTACCACATAATCTTCCAGGATCCTTTGTTTCGGATGCTTTTCAAAGGCGCTGGCTAAATCCAGAATCCTGATATGTTCTTCGCGGTTGAAATCGTTGATGGAAACTAAGCTTTTATTTTTCATTTGTAATATTTTTTTTTCAATGGTACCATGGATAATCCGTTATAAATCTTCACCATTTAACCGAATGGTGCGCTCCGGGATTTTACGTTGGCATGAAGGGTCAACATGAGTTTTCGTATAAACAAATATAAAAAAAAATCCCGGGCGGGCCGGGATTTTCAGGTTATTTAATTTTGTGTTTTTTCAGGAAACCTTTGATGATCTCATCGAGGTCGGGTTTGCCGATCTCCTGAAGGTCATAGTAAACCCGGGTATTGGGTTTTTTAATTTTCACAATGCGGTTCAGGTCGATCGGAGTTGCGATGACCACTGAATCGCATTTAACTTTATTAATGGTTGCTTCGAGGTCTTTTACCTGCTGGTCGCCATATCCCATGGCAGGCAGGAGTTGTCCGATGTTCGGATAAATACGGAACGTTTCAGCAAGTTTTCCGACAACGTAGGGACGGGGGTCAACCAGTTCGGCAGCGCCGTATTTCTGAGCGGCAACGATGCCGGCTCCGATCTTCATCTCCCCGTGGGTAAGGGTGGGACCATCTTCAATAACAAGCACATTTTTACCACGGATCACCGATTCATCATCCACGCGAATGGGAGATGCACCGTCGACCACGATGGCTTTTGGATTGATCTTCTGAATGTTGTCACGAACGGTCTTGATGTGCTCGGGATAAGCCGAATCGATTTTGTTCAATACAACTACATCGGCAATTCTGATGTTTACTTCACCCGGATAGTAGGATATTTCGGCTCCCGGACGATGCGGGTCGGCAACTGTGACCATCAAATCCGGCTTGTAGAATGGAAAATCGTTGTTCCCACCATCCCATAAAATAACATCACAACCTTTCGGATCCTTCTCGGCAGCCCGCAGAATGGCCTCGTAGTCAACACCCGAGTAAATAACATTGCCACGGACGACGTGGGGTTCGTACTCCTCCATCTCTTCGATGGTGCACTTGTGTTTTTCCAAATCCTTGACGGTGGCAAAACGCTGAACCTTTTGTGCTACAAGGTCGCCATACGGCATCGGATGGCGGATGGCAACGACTTTCAAACCTTTGGCCATCAGGATCTCGATGATCCGGCGGGAGGTCTGGCTCTTGCCGCAACCGGTGCGGGTAGCGCCAACGGCAATCACCGGCTTCGTGCTCTTGATCATGGTATCCTTGGGACCCAGCAGCATAAAGTTGGCACCCGCTGCGTTGACAATGGAGCTAATATTCATGACCCTTGGATAGGGTACGTCGCTGTAAGCAAAATTACAGATTTCCACGTTGAACTTCCGGATCAGCGCCGGAAGTTCTGCTTCGGCATAGATGGGGATACCTTTGGGATAAAGTTTTCCCGCAAGAGCTGCGGGATATTTTCGTCCATCAATGTCCGGAATCTGCGCTGCAGTAAACGCCACCACGTTAAAGTTCGCATTGTCGCGATAATAGGTGTTGAAATTGTGAAAATCTCTTCCGGCAGCACCAATAATAATTACATTCTTTTTCATGCCTACCTTGTTTTTAGAGTTTGATGTTTATAATTTGGTTTTGTGTTAATAATCAGGAACAATGATTTGCAAACTTACTCAGTTTTTACTACATGGCAAAATCCGATGAAAAATTAGAAATGGTTTGCACCGGAGATCATGATTGTTTGGTCCATTGTAAATACCTTTGTAGCCAAAATGGAAATTCTAATGATCGAGCAGAAAATTGCGCAGGAGGTATGCAACGCAGTTTACCGGTTGTACGGAGGTGTTGTCGGACCGGAGACCATCAGCCTTGAAAAAACCAAAAGGGAGATTGAAGGCGATTATACCATCGTGGTGTTTCCCTTGCTGAAAATTTCCAGAAAATCACCTGAAATAACAGCAAAAGAACTCGGAACCGCGTTGATTCAAAGCATGCCGGAGATTCAATCGTTCGGGGTTATCAAAGGATTTCTGAACCTGATACTCACCGACAACTTCTGGATTGATTTTCTTCAAAGCCAACATATAAATAAGGAATACGGTCGTATTGATGAAAGAGATGAGGCGCCGACAGTGGTGGAGTTTTCAAGCCCGAATACCAACAAACCGCTTCATCTGGGTCATATCCGAAACAATTTGCTGGGTCATGCCGTGTCAGAAATCCTGAAAGCCAACGGCCATAAGGTTTTTAAGGTTAACCTGGTGAACGACCGCGGCATCCACATCTGCAAATCCATGCTGGCATATCAGCAGTGGGGAGATGGCGAAACCCCCGGTTCGTCGGGATGGAAGGGCGATCACCTGGTAGGCAAATACTATGTTTTGTTCGACCGCCATTACAAAGAAGAGGTAAAGCAGTTGATTTCGGAGGGGATGACCGAGGAGGAAGCGTTGCGCAAGGCACCACTGATCTTGCAAGCCCAGGAGTTATTGAGACTCTGGGAATCAAAGGATCCGGCTACGATTGATCTCTGGAGGAAAATGAACGGTTGGACCTACGAAGGATTTGAACGGACTTACCAGCGATTAGGCATTGAATTCGACCGGATTTATTATGAAAGCGAAACTTACCTGTATGGCCGGGAACTGGTGTTGGAGGGGGTGAAGAAGGGAGTCTTAGCGCAACGGGAGGATGGAAGCATCTGGGCCGATCTGAGAGATGAGGGGTTGGATGAAAAGCTGCTGCTTCGTTCCGACGGCACCTCCGTTTACATGACCCAGGATCTTGGAACGGCCCGCCTGCGGTTCGACGATTTTTCTCCTTCTGAAATGATATATGTAGTGGGGAATGAACAGAATTATCATTTTGATGTACTGAAACGGATCCTGAAAAAACTCGGTCAACCGTTTGCCGATCATATTCATCACCTTTCATACGGGATGGTGGAGTTGCCGCACGGAAAAATGAAATCGCGCGAAGGGACTGTTGTCGATGCCGATGATCTGATGGAGGAGATGTATCAGACGGCCGAAAGGACCACCCGTGAATTAGGTAAAGCCGATGCATTTTCGGCCGAAGAGGCGGAAAAACTATTCGAAACGGTTGGGATGGGTGCGCTGAAATATTTCATCCTGAAGGTCGATCCCCGTAAAAACATGCTCTTCGATCCCGTCGAATCGATCGATTTCAATGGGAATACCGGCCCCTTCATTCAATATACCCATGCCCGCATCCGGTCGTTGCTTTCAAAAGCGGTTGCGTCCGGTCACGACTTGGACAAACTCCGGTTAAATGGCAAAGCTATCCTGTTAAACCCGGAAAAAGAGATGATTCTGAAGCTTTACCAGTTCCCCCAGTTCATCCGGGATGCTGCGCAGGAGCTGAGCCCGGCTATTCTTGTTAACTATATTTATGATCTTGCCAAGGGATTCAACCAGTTTTACCAGGAGATACCCATCCTTAAAGAGGAGGATCCGGACAAGGTGGCGATCAGGCTCGCCATCTCGGTCTTCACGGGCGATATTATCAGCCGTTCGATGAATATCCTTGGCATCCGGGTTCCTCAAAGGATGTAATCAGCTTATGAGAAAAAAAAGAGGGCGACTTTTCGGGCCGCCCTCTTTTTTTGTACATCAACGGTTAGTTCTTGATGAACTTGATGTTTGAGGTTCCATTGTTGGTTTCAACTTTTACAAAATAGACACCCTGAGCGAAGCTGCTAACATCGATGCTCGAATTGATGCCCTGGTACAGGATCATTCCTCTTGCATCGGTGATCGTAACATTCTTAACGGTGCTGTTAGTGGTTACATTGAGTTTACTCTTGGATGGATTCGGGTAAACCATGACTGCAACTTTTTCAACTTCGCCAATGCCAACACCAACTACATCGAGGGTAACGGGAGCATCCAAAACCGGAGTTTCCGGGTCGTTGCTCAGGAGCTTCATGGTTGCGTGGTATTGTCCGATGGCAAGACCAGCAGCGTTGTAAGTAAGGAGAAGGTCATCAGATTCTGCGGGTGGAACGGTTCCTGACATGGGAGCGACGGTAAGCCAATGAGGAGCAACATTACCATTAAGGTTAGCGCGGATGTTCCAGTTGTAGTCGAGGCCCGGTGAAAGGTGCGACCAGCCTACCCCGGTACTCAGGAAATCACCATTCGGATTTGCAGGACCAGCATCGGTTCCGGGGATATAGATACCAGCATCGGTTTGGGTGAACTGGTATCCTACCCAGATGTCTTCGCCGGTGATCTTGACCGGGGTTGTCAAGGTGATGGTTTCCCAATTCATACCCATCGGGGTAAAGGTTTGTTCGTAAAGAATCGGGCCGGGTTCATAGGTATTTCCCATTCCGTAAATCTTGAGGGTCATGAGATTGGTTGCCGGTGGTGCATTGAGTTCATTTACGTAGACTTCAACAGAAGTGAGGTCCAATCCTGCATAGGGAAGGGTCATGGCATTCGGGAACCGCGCTGCAACGGTTACCGTTACCGGAGGAGTATTCCATCCGACAGCTGAATTGTTGTCGCCATCGTAATGTAATTGGGCGCTTGCGTCGGAGATCGGAGCGGGTGTGATCCCGTTGCTCTGGGCGACCGAAATATTTGAGAGGGCTTTCTTTACGCTGTAACCATTTTCCTTGGGCTGTACAATGCCGTTTTTAAGAGCATCGAGATCGTAAACAACGTTTACATCATAGGTAAGATCTGATAATCCTGTGTTGGAAACTGTCATATCTCTTGTGGTGGTACCGTCAACCAGCCAGGCAGATGACGAAGTGGGTGTAATCCCGATAATAGGATCGTTGCCACTTTCAAGTTCTGCAATATAGACATCATCGATGAAATAACCGGGAGTCTCACCAGTTCCGCTTTTTTCACCGGCAAAGAAGTCAACGCCACCAAGCTGCAATGTTCCGCCGGGATTCTGTGCCTCATTGCTAAAGGGCCAGGTTTGAAGCAGGTTTCCGTTAATGTATAATTTGATCTCGTCGGCATCCAGATCGATCTCATGTTTGCATTGGAACCAGGTATCTTTAGGATAGGTTCCTGGAATTGTATTGCCACCTTCCACAAGTTCAATACTTCCGCTTGTTCTGAAATAGATTTCAAAGGCCCATTCGATACCAGGCGACTGGAAATGCTGGAAATTGTAATACCCGCATTTGCCGGTTTCAACGTACATATACCAGGTCACCTCATATTTACCGGATACTTTGTTACCTAATTTCAAAATGCAATCGGACTGACCGCCGGTTTTATCCGCAGAACCTGAATTTGGCGCTGAGTGGGAGAATGTTGTTAAAATCTGAATATCCTCACCGCTGCCGGGAAGGTTCGACCAGGTGGTCCACCATGTAGGATTGTCAACCGCGAGGAAACTATTGGCAGGATAGGAATCAAGGTTATCCTCATAAAGGATTGTTTGGGAAAATCCCATTCCGCCCCACAGGAACAGCAGGACGCAAAAAAGTACAAGTTTCTTCATTGTTTTTGGTTTAAGTGAATAACTAAGTTGTTAGCACAAAAATAATCATTTTTACGATCAACGTGATAATTCTTTTAAAAAATTGTTCCATTATTAGATTTGATTTTCTGTTTCAGTCTGTTATGAATGGGGGGAGGATACTTTTCGGAATGAAAAATTAGGTACCTTCGCAAAAAAATTCTGAGATTCAATGTTTGAAGGATTAAGCGATAAACTCGACCGTGCATTTAAGGTACTGAAGGGTCACGGTCATATCACGGAGATCAATGTTGCAGAAACACTGAAGGATGTAAGAAAAGCCTTGCTGGATGCAGATGTCAGTTTTAAAATTTCCAAACAGTTCACCGACCAGGTAAAGGAAAAGGCGTTGGGCCAGAATGTGCTCACTGCCGTATCGCCGGGGCAACTTATGGTCAAGATCGTCCATGATGAGCTTACCCAACTGATGGGAGGACAGAAATCGGATCTTGTCCTGAAAGGCGATGCCGCTGTGATTCTGATCGCCGGATTACAGGGATCAGGAAAAACTACTTTTTCTGCCAAACTGGCCCACTATCTGAAAACAAAAAGGAAGAAGAATCCCTTACTTGTGGCGTGCGATGTGTATCGTCCGGCCGCTATTGAGCAATTAAAGGTACTGGGAGAACAGATCGGCGTTGATGTGTTCACCGAGGAGGGTTCCGCAGAACCTGTAAAGATAGCGCGTCACTCGATCACGCACGCCCGCGATGCCGGTTATAATGTGATCATCATTGATACAGCTGGCCGGCTTGCCATCGACGAGGAGATGATGGATGAAATTGCCAATATCAAAATGGCGGTAACTCCTCAGGAAACGCTCTTTGTGGTTGATTCCATGACCGGGCAGGATGCTGTCAATACAGCCAAAGCATTCAACGACCGGCTCGATTTTGAGGGAGTCGTGCTGACAAAACTCGACGGAGATACCAGAGGCGGTGCGGCTTTAAGCATCAAATCGGTGGTGAATAAGCCCATCAAATTCGTCGGATTAGGCGAGAAAATGGACGCGATCGACTTGTTCTATCCGGAGCGTATGGCCGACCGGATTCTGGGAATGGGCGACATCGTTTCGTTAGTCGAAAAAGCTCAGGAGCAGTTCAATGAAGAAGAGGCTCAGAAACTGCAGAAAAAGATCGCACGGAATCAGTTCGACTTTAACGATTTCCTTTCTCAGATCAAGCAGATAAAGAAAATGGGGAATGTCAAAGACCTTTTAGGGATGATCCCGGGGATGGGAAAGGCAATCCGCAACCTTGAAATTGATGATAATTCCTTTAAAGGTATTGAAGCCATCATCCACTCGATGACCCCTGAAGAGCGTACAAATCCTACGGTCCTGAACGGAAGTCGGCGGAAACGGATCGCCCTGGGATCAGGAACCACCATCCAGGAGGTGAATCAGCTCATCAAACAATTCGACGATACCAGGAAGATGATGAAGATGGTAACCGCCAATAAAGGAAAGAATATGTCGCAGATGATGCGGAATATGAAAAAGTAATATAGAAAAGGTAAACCAGAAAGCAGGGAGAACAGGACATCTAACAGGATCAGAATTTCCGGTTGTTGTCGGCCCTTTATTCACAAGCAAAATCAAAGATTCATGAAGCTTTTGGATGGGAAACTGATTGCCGGCCAGATTAAGGATGAGCTGGCTAGCGAGGTGCGTGAAAACTTTTTAAACAAAGGATATGCTCCGCCCCACCTGGCCGCCATTCTGGTTGGCGAAGATCCAGCCAGCCTCTCTTATGTGGCAAGCAAAGAACGATCATGCCGTGAAGTGGGATTCACCTCCTCAGTGTACCGGTATCCCACTACAATAAGCCGGGAAAAACTGTTCGAGGCGATTGATTTCCTGAATAATGACCCGGAGATCAGCGGATTTATCGTCCAAATGCCACTGCCACGTCATATCAAAGAACATGAGGTGATCGAACGGATCGACCCTTCGCGGGATGTCGATGGATTTCATCCGGTAAATCTGGGCCGGATGATGCTGAACCTGCCCGGTTTTCTTCCGGCAACCCCCAAGGGGATCCTGACCCTCATCGAAAGATATAATATAGAAACGGAGGGGAAACACTGTGTGGTTTTAGGCCGGAGCAATATCGTCGGAACCCCAGTCAGCGTGCTGCTTTCAAGAAAATCGAAATTCGGGAATGCTACCGTTACACTGTGTCATAGTCTATCGCGCGATCTCCGCTCCCTGACCTTGCAGGCGGATATCCTGATCGCGGCGATCGGAAAACAGGGCTTCGTCACAGCCGACATGGTGAAAGATGATGCCGTAGTCATTGATGTTGGGATTCATCGGATTCCTTGTGAAACATCAAAATCGGGATTCAGATTGGTCGGGGATGTCGATTTTCCTGAAGTTTCGAAGAAATGCAGTTATATAACCCCGGTTCCTGGCGGTGTCGGACTGATGACGGTAGTCTCGCTACTTCAGAATACAATGGAGGCAGCCAAATCAAAATTAACCCCTGAACAGTGAAACTTTCGCATGAATCGCTGCTGGTCCAGGGAATGTTGCTTCCGGTGATGGAGGAGTTCTATTCCGTTCAGGGTGAAGGTTTTAATACCGGTCAATCCGCCTATTTTATCAGGATCGGAGGGTGTGATGTCGGTTGCCGGTGGTGCGACGTGAAGGAATCGTGGAATGGCGCCGACTTTCCCCCGGTGAGCGCCGACGCGGTCGTCGAACGGGCATCCGTTTTCCCTGCAAAGGCCGTCGTAGTTACCGGCGGAGAACCCCTGCTCTATAATCTCGACTATCTGTGCGACCGTTTGCACAGGTTACAGTGCAGAACCTTTTTAGAGACCTCCGGTTCGCAGCTGTATAGCGGCGCCTGGGATTGGATTTGTCTCTCACCCAAGAAGGATGCGCCACCGCTTCCCGAAATTGCCGAGATAGCGCAGGAACTCAAGGTTATCATTCATGATGATTCCGATTTTGACTGGGCCGAAGAAAACCGTAAACTCCTGAATTCATCATGCTATTGCTTTCTGCAGCCCGAATGGAGCCGGCGCAATACGATGATGCCCCGGATCGTTCAATATATCAAGAACCACCCGGAATGGCGAATTTCGTTGCAAAGTCACAAATACATGCATATTCCCTGACTATGCGCCGGATCCTGTTGCTGACCCTGATTGTTATCTGTTCCCTGCACCAGGCAGCCGGACAACAGTTACCCTTGTCAACCCGGAATAAAAAGGCTGAAAAGAGTTTTTATTCAGCGATTGATGCTTACCAGGCGGGCAATCACGAAAAAGCAGTTGCAGAACTGAATAAAGCGATCGAAACGGATCCATTTTTCACCGAAGCTTATATACTCAAGGGAGATGTTTATTCCGATCTTCGTCAGCCCGACCAGGCTATCGAATCCTACCAGTCGGCTATCCGGACCAACAATCCTTTTTCACCTTCGTTGTACGTTCTCTTAGCCATCCTCCAGCAAAATACGGGACGATACGGGGATGCCCGGGCAAATTATACGCGGTTTCTGGAAACGGACGGAATTGCAGAAGCTAAAAAACATCAGGCAGAGAAGGGAATTGAAGCCTGCGACTTTGCGCTGGAAGCACAAGCGCATCCTGTTCCCTTTGCACCGGTCAATATGGGCGACAGCATCAACACCCCGTACGACGAGTACATCAACGCGATTACAGCCGATGAAGAGCGACTCTATTTCACCCGGAAAAATCCACGCAATGAACTGACCCTCGACCGGAACCAGGCATTTGAAGAAGACTTCTATGTTGCTGTTCGACAGGATACAACCTGGCGACTTGCACAAAACCTGGGCCCTCCCGTTAACACACATGGGAATGAGGGAGCGCTTTCCATCTCCCCCGATGGTAAGTACCTCTTCTTTGCCGGCTGTTACAGAGAGGATGGTTACGGAAGTTGCGATCTTTACTGGGCACGGTGGATCGATAATCACTGGACCATCCCCGAAAACCTGGGATCGACGGTGAATTCGCCTCAGTGGGATTCACAACCCTCATTCTCCTCTGATGGCCAAACACTCTATTTTGCAAGTAAAAGAAACGGGGGAAAAGGCAGTTCCGATATCTGGATGACCCGGCTACAGCCCGGAGGGAATTGGAGCGTCCCGGAAAACTTAGGCGATTCGGTCAACACTCCTCAGGAGGAGATGGCCCCCTTTATTCATCCGGATAATCAGACCCTCTATTTTTCATCAAAAGGACATCGCGGCATGGGAGGTCTTGATCTTTTCTATTGCCGTAAATCAACGGATGAGCATTGGAGCGCTCCGGTAAATCTGGGTTACCCCATCAATACCAATGCGGATGAAATTACGCTCATCGTGAACTCCCGGGGTGACCTCGCGTTCATCTCTTCCGACAAGTTGGGGGGAGCAGGCAGGCAGGACATCTATGCGTTTCCGTTATACGAAAACGCGCGACCGCTGATCACCACCTATTTTAAAGGAGTTGTTTTTGATGAGGAGACCGGAAAAAGACTTGAGGCACGCTTTGAACTGACCGACCTCGAAAAGAAGAAATTGATCGCCGAATCGCGGTCCGATCGGGTGACCGGCGAATTTCTCCTGGTGCTGCCAACTGAACGAAATTATGGACTCACCGTTTCGCGGGATGGTTATCTTTTTTATTCCGATAATTTTCCGCTTACCGGAACCGGCGATCTGACGCGACCCTTCATCAAAAACATACCGCTCAAGCCAATCAGAATAGGAGAAAAGGTAATCCTGAAAAATATTTTCTTTGACACAGACAGGTACACGTTGAAAGAACAATCGCTCGTGGAACTGGAAAAACTTATCGATTTCCTGAGAAAAAATCCCAAATTGAGAATTGAAATCAGCGGTCATACCGATAACGTTGGAACTGCGGGATATAATCTTGAATTATCGCGCAACAGGGCGAAAGCGGTGTTTGATTTCCTGTTAAGCCATGGTATCGGCCGGGAACGGCTGAACTACGAGGGTTATGGATTTACCCAGCCTCTCGATTCCAATGAAACGGATGGGGGCAGGGCCAACAACCGGAGAACTGAATTTAAAGTCATTGGGAATTAAATTAAATTTTGTACCTTTGCGCCCCTCAAAATCACGCTCTGACTCATGATCCACATAACGTTACCCGATAACTCGGTTCGTCAGTATCCTGAAGGCGTCACAGGACTGGAGATTGCAAAAAGCATCAGTGAAGGACTATCGCGAAATGTTCTTTCGGTTAAGGTTAATGGCGAAGTATGGGATGCTACCCGTCCCATTGGCCACGATGCTACGGTACGGTTGCTGACCTGGAATGATCCTGAGGGGAAGGCAACCCTCTGGCACTCTTCGGCACATCTGATGGCCGAGGCTATTGAATCGCTCTATCCAGGAGCCAAATTCGGCATTGGTCCGGATGTGGAGAACGGATTTTACTATGATATCGACTTCGGCAACCAGACCATATCCTCTGACGATTTTACAAAAATCGAAAAGAAGATCCTTGAATTAGCGAGAGAAAAACAGCAGTTCGTCCGCAAGGAAGTTTCGAAGGAAGAGGCCATCCGGTACTTTACTCAGAAGGGTGACGAATACAAAGTCGAGTTGCTTCAGGATCTTCCTGATGGAAGTATTACATTTTACGAATCGGGCAGGTTCACCGATCTGTGCCGTGGGCCGCATTTACCCGATACAGGCCCGATCCGTGCCGTGAAACTGCTGAATATTGCAGGAGCCTACTGGCGCGGTGATGAAAAACGTAAGCAAATGACCCGTATTTACGGCATTACCTTCCCGAAACAAAAAGAGCTCGATGATTTTCTGATTCTGTTGGAAGAAGCCAAAAAACGGGATCATCGGAAATTAGGGAAGGAACTGGAGTTGTTTGCCTTTTCACAGAAGGTAGGGCTGGGTCTGCCTCTTTGGTTGCCCCGTGGCGCCCAGTTACGCGAACGGCTTGAAATGTTCCTGAAAAAGGTACAGAAAAAAGCCGGTTACCAGCAGGTTATGTGTCCACATATCGGGAATGTTGAACTCTATAAGACTTCGGGCCACTATCAGAAATACGGGGAAAGTTCGTTCAGGCCGATATCGACACCTGTCGAAGGCGAAGAGTTTTTCCTGAAACCGATGAATTGTCCCCACCATTGTGAAATCTATAAAACATCACCCCGCTCTTACCGCGATCTTCCGGTCAGGCTTGCCGAATTTGGCACGGTTTACCGGTATGAACAGAGTGGCGAACTTCACGGACTGACCCGTGTCCGCGGATTTACGCAGGATGATGCCCATATTTTCTGTACGCCCGAACAGGTCAAGGATGAATTCAAGGGTGTGATGGATATCGTTATGCTGATTTTCAAGGCTCTTAATTTCAAAGATTTTATCGTGCAGATATCCCTGCGCGATCCCAATAATAAGGAGAAATATATCGGATCGGATGAGAATTGGGATAAAGCCGAAACCGCGATCATGGAGGTCGCCAGCGAACGGGGATTGACTACTGTGGTCGAACTGGGCGAGGCCGCATTCTATGGTCCCAAGATGGATTTCATGGTCAAGGATGCGCTGGGTCGCAAGTGGCAGCTTGGTACCATTCAGGTTGACTACAACCTGCCCGAACGGTTCGAACTTGAGTATATCGGTGCCGACAACCAGAAGCACCGGCCTGTTATGATCCACCGGGCTCCTTTCGGCTCGATGGAGCGTTTCGTTGCGGTATTGCTCGAGCACACCGCCGGCGATTTTCCGCTTTGGCTCACACCCGACCAGGCTATCGTGTTGCCAATCAGCGAGAAATATCAGGAATATGCGAAAAAAGTTTTACATTTGCTGAATAATTCAGAAATTCGCACTCGGATTGACGATCGGAATGAGAAGGCAGGCAAGAAGATCAGGGATGCTGAAGTGAAGAAAATCCCCTATATGCTTGTGGTGGGTGAGCGCGAAGAGAATGAGGGGACCGTATCTGTCAGGCGTCATGGCCGGGGTGATCTCGGCCCCATGAGGGTTGAAGATTTTGTTATTAAAATAAAGGAAGAGATCGATAACGAACTGGGTGACCTTAACTGACACGAAATCCTGAGGGCCCGGGTACTGATCCCTGTTCGGGATTTGCTTCCAAAACAAAACACATAGTATTAACTAAAGATAGGAGATAAAACAATAGTAACACAATTCAACGGTCCCCGGAGAACCCCGAGACCAGGGAAAAAAGAAGAGCCTTACAACATCAACCAATGGATTAAAGCGCCCGTAGTCCGTGTGGTGGGCGAAAACATACAGCCGGGTATTTACAACATCCGCGAAGCTTTGAACATTGCCGAAATGAAAGGCCTTGACCTGGTCGAGATCTCACCCACTGCAAACCCGCCGGTTTGTAAGGTGATCGACTACAAAAAGTTTCTTTACGAATTGAAAAAGAAACAAAAAGAGATCAAATCAAAAACAGCTAAAGTCATCATCAAGGAGATAAGACTGGGACCGAACACCGATGATCATGATTTCAATTTCAAGCTCAACCACGCGATCAAGTTTCTCAAGGAGAATGCTAAAGTCAAGGTGGATGTGTTCTTTAAAGGAAGATCAATAATCTATAAGGAGCAGGGAGAATTAATCCTGCTCAAGTTTGCACAGGCTCTGGTTGAAGTAGGAAAAATAGAGCAGATGCCCCGCCTGGAAGGAAAACGAATGATCATGATCATCTCACCGAAAAAGTAATTGTTTATACAAATTAATCAATCAATCAATAATTCAATCAATCAATAATTCAATCAATCAATAATTCAATCAATTAACAAAGGTAACATGCCAAAAATGAAATCGAAATCCGGAGCCAAGAAAAGGTTTTCTCTTACCGGAACCGGAAAAATCAAACGGAAGCATGCTTACAAAAGCCACATCCTGACCAAAAAAACCACGAAGAGGAAACGTAATCTCACCTATTCGACGCTGGTAAATAAGGCCGATGAAGCTAATGTAAAGGAGATGCTCCAGGGTTAATTCATCATTGTTTAACTTGTGCCCAGCTTTAAGATTCCGGTTACGGAACGCTGACACAAAAAATCGAAAAAAATGCCAAGATCAGTAAACGCTGTCGCCTCGCGTGAGAGAAGGAAAAAGATCCTGAAACGGGCAAAAGGACAATTCGGAAGAAGAAAGAACGTCCTGACCGTTGCGAAGAATTCAGTTGAAAAAGGTTTGACTTACGCATACCGTGACCGCAGAACCAAGAAAAGAAATTTCAGGGGACTGTGGATTACCCGTATCAATGCCGGAGTGCGTACCTATGGAATGTCGTATTCAGTTTTTATGGCAAAACTGGCGGAAAAGAATATTCTGCTTAACAGGAAAACACTTGCCGACCTGGCCATGAACCACCCCGAAGCTTTCAAAGCCGTTGTGGATGCGGTAAATTCATAATCAACCCTGATGGTTGAGATAGTGAAGGCTGTCACTCGTTGACGGCCTTCATTTTTTTTCCTGTACCCGTTTATCGTAGTTGATGATAAATTGCTCTAATTGTTCCCCTAACAGACGTTTGGCAAGAATCTCCTTCTTTTCATTGAGTACATAGACTACCGGCGTAGAGAATATATCGTACTGGTCGTGATAGTTTCCGGTCAGGGTTCTCGGACCGTTGACATTGATCCAGGTCATCTTCTTTTTCTTGATCCCCGCTTTCATCTTAGCCATGGAAGTATCAGAACATACGGCAAAAATCTCCAATCCGTATTTCTCTTTATCCCTTTCATAGAATGCTTTGATCTTGGGAACTTCTACTTCACAGTGGCTGCATTCAGGATCCCAAAATAGCAGGATCAGATAGCGGGCTTTAATGTTATGCATCGAAACCAGATTGAAACTCGTATCCTGCATCACCATGTTGGGCGCTTTGTTTCCGATCAGGATGGGGCGTAACTTATTGGCTTTTTTAATAATGGATTCGTTCAGACTTTTTGTCAACCAGGTAGTCTGACCCGTAGCATAATATTTATCGACAATGTCAACGAAAATCTTATCAAAGCCCATGATCTCTGAACTTTCATAATGGTAGGTAGTAAACCAGATCAGGTATTTAAACATCTCCTCGTTGGGTCGCGCCCGCTCGACCAACTGATCAATTGCCTTCATGATCGTATCAGGCGACTGAATGATAATATTGTCTAAGTACTTCTTGAGTTTGTTATAGAAAACCGGCGTTCTCAGGATCCGGTCATCAGCAAGATTGACATCATTCCAGTATTCAGCAACATAGGTGCGATAGGAGTAGGTAGAATCTTTTTTTCCGTTGGGTAATACAGGATTTTCTTTGATATCAGGCTCTTTCATCACTTTGAGCATCAATGTGAGAAAGCTTTCAGGAAACTCTTTAATGATCCGGTATTTATAATCGATCAATGCTTTATTGATCACCTGGATCTGATCGTTAAGAACCTTGACAGTATCACTGTTTTCACCGGATGCTTTGATGCGATCCTGCAATTCCTGAGCTTTTTTAAACTGTACCTTGTTGTATTCCAGATATTGGTAAAACAATTTATTCTCAGGTGAATCTTTAAAAACCATTTTCCCGGTAAGATCGGTAACATCCGTTTCCATCGAAAATTTGCGGTCGTTGTTGATGATGAAGTCGCAGTAATTTTTTTCGGAGATGATCAGGAGGTACATCCCTTTTGGAAGGTCTTTCGATTTAAGGGTACACCGGCCTGAACCATCCACCTTCAGCGTATCTTTAATATAGGTGTTGTTTCCGTAATAGTTTCCGATCATACATACGGTATCCCTGAGCCCGTGTATCTGGAACCGGATGAGGGTTCCCTCCTGGGAGCGTCCGGCAAGGGTCATTAATAACAAAAAAAGTGTCAGCGTCGGTAGTTTATAGTTCATGTGATCAGGTTTTAGCCGTTAACGTAATTTGATCCGATCTATTTTACCGGAAGTTCATTTTCATAGGGTCTGAAAAAGAATTTTACATAGAAATAACCGATGGCTTCGTTCATGGTCTCACGAAATCCCTTGCTGGATTTCCACCAGGAATGCCTTCCATAATAAAAGCTGGGAAGAGAGATGATCCCGACTTCAATGGAATCGCCAAGCGCGGCCTGAAACAATAACCGGCTCCTTCCACCGTGAACGCTCATGGTCATAAGGTTGATTGCTTTGATCCCGGTGTGGTGAATGTTGAACCACCGTTTAAGGGCAATAGCCGAATTGTAGGTCCGGTCATTACGAATCTCCTCGGTGCCGACTATGACCAGTTTGGTTGAATCAAAGCCTAAACGAAGCAACGACATTCCGGCAACTTTCGCCGTATTGTGGTAGGGGGCTAACAAATCGCCATACTCCAGCGGGGTTCCGGTCGTAATAAGTAATTTGTAACCACCCTTGTTGAACTCATTGATCGCAGCCTGCAAAACGTAATCGCTTATAAATCCTTCCACAACCAAAACATCTGTTTGCTTCCGTTCAACGGGTGCAAGGGTGGGATAGAGGTTGGCGAGGAAGAGGTACAATATCCCGATTACAACGGCCAGGAGCAAAAAGTGACCATAAAGGGTCAATCCCCAGCGTTCCCGTTTACGGAAAAGAAAATTTCCTTTTTTAACAGGATGGATCATGACTCAAGATGTTCCTTACGCAACAAGTCGTTCACGGTTTTCACGGGATTGAAGGTGATTATCGGGACTTCAACAAACAAGGTGATCCAACGTGCCATGGCTCCATTCCAGAGTCCGGGTAATTCCTGGGCCTTAATCGTTTTCCCCCCGCTTGACTTTAAGGAGATAAATCCTGTATCCTCGTCCACAAATTTTTTCAGATCGAATTTTTGGCCTGTAAAATCCCGGATACAGCAGACCAGATCTACCGGATTAAAATGGGTGGAGGCATTTACGATCGACCGCTGCTGTTCATTCTTGAGATCGATTTGCGATGATTCGACGATCTGCAGCGATGATCTTCCATGGGCATCCATGACCCAGAATGGTCCACCGCCGGGTTCGCCTTCATTTTTAACCATTCCGCAAACCCTGATAGGACGGTTTAACAAATCGAACAAATAGACTGATTTGCGGTCATTTGTCCATTGAGCAAAGTCTCGTGGAAGGTCCAAGCACAGTGATTCCCTGGCAAATGAGGCAACCGTATTCCAATCTGAATCATTCGTGAGTCCTGCCTTCATGTGACGGAGATAGCCAAAAATTTTCTCCCTCAGGTAAATCAGATAACCGCCCAGGAGTTTTTTATATTGGTATGTTACCTCTTTGAGCCGGTCGGGAACTATGTTATCGATGTTTTTAACAAAGATTAGGTCAGCATCGATCTCATTCAGGTTTTCGATCAAGGCTCCATGTCCGCCGGGACGAAAAAGGAGAGCGCCCTCGCCATTTCTGACCGGAATATTATTTTCATCCACAGCAATGATGTCGGTCGAAGGTTTCTGAACAGAGAAGGAGATATCAAACGTAACATGGTATCTCTGTTCCAATAAAGGAGCAACCCGGTCAATAAGTTCTTTAAAACGCTCCATATGTTCGGGAGAAATAGTGAAATGAAGCCGGGCAACATCCTGATGATCACGGGTATATTCAATGGCTTCTACCAGATGCTCTTCAGCCGAGGTGCGTGCTCCTTCCGGGTAGCGGTGAAAGCTGATCAGTCCTTTGGGTAAATTAGAATAGTTGAGTCCCTTCTCTGTTAAAATATACTCAATGACCTTATTAAATCTTTTCTCTTTAAGTAGTTCTGAAAGATCCAATCCGTCCCGGGCCAAAAGGTCGCTAAGTTCCCTGTAAAATGCGATGTGTCCTAAATGGGTCATCAGGTAGCATAGGGAGTTGGGGCCTGTATCGGCAAGGAGTAATTGCATATCAGACTGATCTTCTGTGCATTTCTCACGAAACTCAAACAAATGCTTGAACATTCGGCTGGCCGCACCGGAGGCTGGGACAAACTTGACAATTTTCAGTTCAGGACGCCGGCTTTCAAACAGTTCTTCCATCTGACCCCGGACTTCCCGGGTAAACACCTTTAACCCGTCGAAAGGGGAGGCGGGCCTGATAAGAGTCACGTATGGAAATCCCTGTTTAAAATGCTCAATCTGCTTCCTGATTTTCTCAGTGGTGAGACCTTTCTTTTCGATCTGGATTAAATCGTCTTGGCTGAACATGAGTTTCAACGTTGATTCATCTGCAAAAATATTTTAAAAAATTTAATATCCATGATATTCCCGGAACAAACCAAATGGAAAATAACCATTATGGTTAGTCAGCAAGTAGCGTCAGAGAGCTGGAAAGAGTTCCCATGAAGAGATATAGAAGGACTTATAAATAATTTAATACCAGTATCATAAATTAATATATATGAATGATTACTTAAAAAGATATCAGAAGATGTTTTGATCCGAAGGGTTTAGCTAGCATTGTCAACCCTGTCAACCTCACATTATGGGTTAATTCTACCGGGTAAAATGAGGTATTTTACATTTGAACAATATAAAAAGTTTACGTTTGTAATTACAAATGTAAACTCCATATGTTATTGTAATATAGTATTATTTGTCTATTCTTTCTGCGTCCACTTCACTGTATTTACAATTGTAAATTACATTTGTAATTTTAAATAATTTGCAAAGAATTGATGTTTATAATACACAATATCAATGTATATAATGGGATAAATAAATAGTTACTTTAAGAAAATTAGGAAAAACAGCTTGTTGACATTTGTTTTAATATTTTTTACTTTTGTAATAAAAATCATTTCATGGTAAGCCGGATTTTATCAATACTAAAGCAGAAAAATCTATCGATTTCACAGTTTGCCGAAGAGATCGGGATTCAGAAATCGGGAATGTCGCACCTTATTTCAGGAAGGAACAAACCCAGTCTTGAACTTATACTCAAGATACTCCAGAAGTATCCGGATGTAAAACCGGAATGGCTTTTATTTGGTACGATGCCAAAAGTTTCTGATGATAAAACGCCTGTTACGTTATCTCCACCCGAGAAGGTCCAAGTTAAAACGTCGGCTACTCCAGCCACCCTGTTCGATTTTTCTGGTGAAAGCAGTGACGATAACGCCTCACTTTCAGACGATGTAGGTGAACCGGTCACCGAACCTGCTCCGCTCAAGGAGTCAACCGATCAGAAAAAGAGGGTCTTAAAGACAAAGGAAGGGGTTTCATTAAATCCGGATCAGGAGATCGAGCGTATGGTCATTTTCTTTAATGACAGCACATTCCGGACTTATTCCCCCCGGTAATTGCAGGTGACTGATAAAGTTACCCTTACTGAGGACTTAGGGTCTGTTTAAACTTCACTAGTTTTGAAAAAATCCTTTCTATTTACGATTGAACAAGATTTACGATTTACGAATGAATTTCAAATCGATGAATGTTACGCTCAAATTGTGGTGTAACAGGTTAATTTCAAAACGAATAGATAAAAGATTATACCTTTTTCTGACCTTAAAACCGGTCTAAGGAAGAGAAGAAAAAAGAGGCTTCGTGCACGGCGTTTTCATCGCTGTCGGAACCATGAATGGCATTCTCACTCAGGCTTTTTCCGTAAAGCTTTCTGATCGTGCCATCTGCGGCTTTGGCTGGGTCGGTTGCTCCGATAAAATTCCGGAAGGCCTCCACTGCATTTTCTTTTTGAAGAATGGCAGCAATGATGGGCCCGGATGACATGAATCCAATGAGATCCTCATAAAAAGGTTTTCCCAGGTGAATTTCATAAAAGGCGCCAGCCTGTTCCCGGGTCAGATGCGTCCTCTTCAATGCCATGATTTTATACCCTCCCGATTCTATCTGTGCTAATATTTTTCCGCTATAACCGGCTTCAACAGCCGACGGTTTGATCATGGTAAATGTAATATCTCCACCCATTTCCACTGTTTTTTTAACCATGACAAAATTACCATAATATTTCAAAATATCGCTATTTTTGCAGGTGATAAACCTTCTGCTACTTGGAAAACACCGATTTTATTGATATATCGCAGTTACTGTCAACACAGCGGCGCATTCTGATCACCACGCATATCAACCCCGACGGGGATGCCATTGGCGCAAGCCTTGCACTCTTCCTGTATCTGAAGAAAAGGGGGCATCAGGTATGGGTTATGATCCCCGATCCCTATCCGGAATTTTTAGCCTGGATGCCGGACGCAAAGGATATCCTGATATTCAAAAGAGAACCCCAGATCTGCAGGAATATCATTGACCAGGCAGAGATCATTGTGGCGGCTGATTACAATTGTTTTGACCGGATCAACGAGATGGGCGTTTTGGCAAAGCAATCGACTGCCGTGAAAGTGCTCATTGATCATCATCTAAACCCGTCTGATGAATTTGATCATAAAATCTCATGTACTGCTGTTTCATCAACATCGGAACTGGTTTATGATTTCATTGAAGCCCAGGATGATCTCAGTCTTATGGACCGTGATATTGCTGAACACATTTATACGGGAATTATAACCGATACGGGATCTCTGAGTTACTCCTGCAACTATATTAAAACCTATCTGATTATCGCAGAATTATTTAAACTGGGAATTGACGGCGAACACATTCACCGGCTGGTGTACGATACCTATTCGGAAAGCAGGTTACGATTGCTTGGTTACTCCATCAGCCATCAACTGGTTGTATTACCGGAGTATCACACGGCCTATATAACCCTGACGAAAACAGACCTTGACCGCTTCAATCACCAGATCGGTGATACAGAGGGCATTGTCAATTATGCGCTTTCAATTGAAGGAATTAACCTGGCTGCCCTGTTTATGGATCGGGATGAGATCGTCAAAATCTCTTTCAGGTCGAAAGGGAACTTTTCCGTTGACGCCCTTGCCCGCGATTATTTCAAGGGGGGAGGTCATCGGAACGCAGCCGGGGCTAACTGTAGCACTTCGATGGATGAAACAGTTCGTTTATTTCTGCAAATTCTGCCACAGTACCAATCTCAGCTTAATTCGGTTTATTAAGTGAAACTTTTCTGCGAACGTTCATTGGTTCACCTGTCGGGATCTTTATTTATCTTGTCTCTACTGGTATTTTCATCCTGCCGGGAAATTCCAAAAACTGCCGACCGGAGGGGAAATTTCAGCCCGACTGATGACAGTGTGATCCGGTACAACCGGGAATTCGTTCAATCGGAATCGCAGGAGATTGATGACTTCATCAAACGGTACCATTGGAACATGGCGACAACACCGACGGGATTGCGATATATGATCTATAAACCCGGAAACGGGCCGCGTCCTGCAGGTGGCGACAGGGTTTCGGTGAACTATACCTTGAAACTTTTAGACGGGAGAGAGATTGAGCGGTCTGACCCGGCCAATCCATTACGGTTCAGGCTCAGTACCGGGAAGGTTCCCGGGGGACTGGAAGAGGGAATCATGCTGATGAACGTTGGTGCACGCGCAAGGCTGGTAGTTCCTTCACATCTGGCTTTTGGTTTGCTGGGTGATCTTGACAAAATTCCGAACCGGGCCGTTCTTGTTTATGATGTAGAACTTTGTCAGATTAATTAAAGGAATCCCTAACTTTGTAATCCGGAATAACGCGGATGTTTATAAAACTGTTGAAAAAATAAATAAAAAAGGGACACATATAAAGCCGGTAGTTTCTTAACTTAACCAACTTATTTACATCTGTTGGGAAACGGTTTTCGGAACTACTCAGGAAAATATTTAATAAGTTAATAATTAATATGTTATAATCTAAAATTTGTTTAATTAAAATTGTAAAATGCACATTATGAAAAAAATTGTTCTGAATCCGTTGGTCATGGTGATGTTGGTTGCTTTGACTGTTTTGGCTTGTTCTTCGAAGTATGCAGGATACGATAAGAGTGAGACAGGGTTGTACTATAAATTGTATAAAACAGGTAAAGATACCGTAAAGGCAAAGATCGGTGATTTTGTTTCTTTACAGATGCGTTATGCTTACAAGGACTCCACTATCTTTAACAGTGCAGCAATGGGTGAGCCCATCCGCTTTCAGGTTCCTCCGTCCGATTTCAAGGGCGATATTTATGAAGGCATCCGGATGATGTCGGCAGGCGACAGCGCCTCATTTATCATCAATGCCGATTCGTTGTTCACTAAAACGTTCCGTCAGCCAACCAGGCCCCCTTTTGTTGACAGCAACAGTGTGATCTATTTTTATGTGACCCTGCTTACAGTCGATTCTCCTGATAAGATGATGAAGAATGAAGAAGCGGCGCTAAAAACATACCTGGAAGAAAAGAAGATCACCACAGCCCCGTTACCATCCGGACTTTATTATATTGAGAATGTCGCCGGGAAGGCCAAAAAGGTGGATACCGGAAACTGGGTGAAGGCTCATTTTAAAGTATCCCTGATTGATGGTAAAGAAATTTTCTCCTCGTACGATCGTCCCGAGCCCATGGAATTTGAATATGGCCGACGCTTCGACACCCCCGGTTTTGAAGAAGGCGTCGGAAAGATGATGAAGGGAGGCAAGTCAACCTTGATCGTACCATCATCCATCGCGTTTGGTGAACAGGGCCGCGGATCAATTGTTCCTCCGTTCTCCACTATTATTTATGAAGTTGAAATAATCGATATCCAGACCAAGGCTGAACACGAAAAGCAAGTTGCAGCTAAACAAAATGAAGCAAAAATGAAGACAGAACAGGCTAAAAAGCAGGAAACCGTGCTGATGCAAAAGTATCTGAAGGATCATAAAATCTCGGCAAAACCCACTGCGAGCGGATTAATTTATGTCGAAAATGTTAAAGGAACGGGAAAACGCGCCGTTCCCGGGCAAAAAGTAAAGGTTCATTACACCGGAACCCTTTTGAACGGTACCAAATTTGATTCTTCACGCGACCGTAAGGAACCTTTCGAATTCACACTGGGCAAGGGGCAGGTCATTCAAGGTTGGGATGAAGGTATCGCTCTTATGAATGTCGGAGGTAAAGCCACACTGGTCATTCCGTCAAAAATCGGGTACGGAGAGCGTGATATGGGTAGCATTCCGCCCTATTCCACACTCGTTTTTGATGTGGAATTGCTTGATGTGAAATAATTAAAATTACCGGATTTGAAAAAAATTTATTTCCTGGTACTAATCCTATTTCTGGGCGTCAGATCAGAGGTGGTTTCTTTGACCGTTAATTTTTCATCGACGAAAGTCTGTCTCGGGAATGAAACCACCCTGATCAACCGATCGACCGCGCCAGGCGACAGCATCCAGTATGTGATGTGGGACCTTAATGGCGACGGGAAGTTTGATGATGCCGTCACCGACACGGTAACGGTCACACTTAGCTACTCAGGTTTCCATGAAATCGGATTAAAGGTGATTACATACAGCGGCGATGCGAAAGCATTGTATCAACTGGTTTATGTTGGCGAAGTCAAGTCCGGCTTTACCTTTGAAACCGGGTGCATGTACCAGCCTATCAAGTTCCAGGATCAGTCGGAAGTTATTGGCGATGCGGTTGCAGGCTATTACTGGGATTTCGGTGACGGATCTCTTCCGGCTTATGAGCCGAATCCTGTCCATCAATTCAGTTCGGCGGGCACTTTTATCATTAAACAACGGGTTACTTCCTTGTTAGACTGTCAAGATTCGACGATTCAAACCATTACCATTGGCAACGAGGTAACAGTTGATCTGCAATTCGCGGGTGATACGGTTTTCGTTAAGGGCGATAGTGTTATCGCCTATCTGACCAGCACCTATGACAGTGTCAGGTGGTCGACCGGATCAACAACTTCCTCGATTGTCATCCGAACCGGAGGGTATTACTGGGTCAGGGTGTATGTTGGCAGTTGTTTTGCCGATAAAAGCTTCAGGATACAGGTTGATGAATACGGTTCTGAACCGGTCGTCATGAACTTGATAACACCCAACGGCGATGGTATGAACGACCAGTGGAAAATCCTGAACCTGGAAAAAATCGGCCCCTGCGATGTCAGCATTTACAACCGGTACGGAGAAAAAGTATTTTCAAATTCAGAGTATATCAATGACTGGGAGGGAACCTACAAGGGAAAATCTCTTCCAAACGACACCTATTATTACTTTGTCCGGTGTTATAACCAGGATTTGGTTCAGGGAACTGTAAACATTCTGAAATGAGAAGGATTCTGTTCTGCATCATCATGGTCTTCGGAATCTTTTCCGGTCTCCATGCCCAGCAGGTCCCGGTACCTGATAACTACCTTATTAATCCGGTTACGCTGTCACCGGCATTTTCCGGCAAATATTTTCCTTTTCAGGCCTATGTGACTCACCGGAGTGAATGGACCGGAATAGAGGGACCTGTTATCGGAAACATCAGTATCGACGGGAAACTTGGCAAGAAGATGGGGATTGGTGGAAACATCATGCTTGATAAGGCAGGGATTTACCGGAACTTCACCTTGAACCTTAATTATGCATACCATCTTCAGATTGCTAAAGATCATTTTCTTAGTTTTGGGATCACCGGGGTCTTTTACCAGAATTCGGTTGACCTTAGCGATCTCATCGTCAGCGATCCGTATGATCCCATGATTGTCAACCGCGATAAAACGATTGAAAGCTATTTCAACGTCGGGGCAAGTCTTTTGTATAACTGGAAGGACTTGAATTTCTGCATTGCCTTTCCGATGATGATCAACAACAAGTCGCTCTATTCTGATACCCTCTATGACAATGTTCTGACGATGAACCGGAACTGGATGATTTACGGTAATTATTCGGTCTCGTTAGCAGAAGACTGGAAGCTGAAGTTTGATTTGCTGTTGCGGCAACCGCACCACATGCCGTGGACCTTCGACGTAAACGCTACCGTACGTTATGCCGACAGCTACTGGTTGGGATTTTTGTACCGGAAAAACAACGTTATCGGAGTCAATGTAGGACTTGCCATAATACGCGCCATCGTTCTCAATTACACCTATGAATTTTCGGGATCATCGATGGATGGGAAAAGTGGCGGCACCCATGAGATAACCCTGGGATGCCGTATCGGGAGTCCTGCCCGGGCAAAATCAAATCCCGCCCTGAAAATTAAAGAATATGACAGATAAAACATACAAATCCATGACCGGTTCCGGATCCCATATCCCGGTAGTGAGAACAGGGGTGTTTTTTCTTTGTCTGACTGCATTTTTGGTGTGCTCCGGTATGGTTTCGTTGGGTCAGAATAATTCCAAGTCAGGAGGAATATGTTTCAGGATCGATGACAATCCTTCATTAACCAGGTTGGTGTCGCTCGACTCCCTGTTTTCACTTCATCAGAAAAAGTTTTGCCTTGCGATTACTTCGTGGTCTTTGCCTATGACACCAGATTACGTGACCAAACTGAAAGAATTTTCGGCATCAGGGCATGAAATCCTTGACAATACTCCCACGCATCAAACGAGTTATTTCATGGTGATGAATATTGCAGATACTGCGCTGTATTCAAATTCGTGGGGAGTGGATCACATCAATGGTCAACAGGTTTGCCTGAAATATACATCGGTTGATCTTTCGACGCCGCATGGCGAAGGCCCGCTGAATGTATTCGGTAATCTGGTCATCAGCGCAAATCCCGGGGAATTTTCCGATCTGAACGGAAATCCCTTTTATTTTGCCCTTTTCATACAATTCAAAGATCGACCCTATCTGTGGTACGATTTAAAAAACAAGAATCCGAACGATCCGGATTCTCTAAGGATTAAATCGTTTTGGGGAGAACCGGTAGATATCGGGACCCATTGGTGGTTCAGTTATAAAAAACTGACACAGCGGGAAGTCTTCATGCATCCTGCAGGCATCAGTCTGTTGGGAAAACGTTCTCAAATGATTTTTGATGATTTAGGCATGGAGCCTCCGACCACGTGGATACACCCGTCTGGACCGATGCCCTGGTTGAACGCCTATGAGGTGAAGTCGAATCTCGGCGACTCACTGGGATATACTTGTGGATCGAACTATTCGAGCGCTGCCTATTTTTGTTTCAACGAGGTGAACCCTTCACTTACCAAACAGTTTGCTTTACAAAGCGGCGATATTTCTATCGAAAACCATTCTTTCAAATGGAACAGATCCCGAATTGCCGAGGCCGTGGCCAAGCATTATGTTAAAGTCGATCTGTCGTATCTTTCCAATCCTGATGGAGGATGGCACAGCTTTTTACAAAGGCTTGACAGTCTTTTGACCTGGTGCACGGTCAATCAGGTTCCGGTGAAAACCTATCAACAGTGGAGTGCACAGATTTATGACAGCCTGACTGACCGGGGAGTTAATGTTTTTCCGAAGCTGAATGCTGATCTCGACGCCGATGGTTTTCCCGACGGTTACGATCAGGATACAGCGACCCTTGCAGGTCATTTTCTTCTGACCGACGGCGTCGCATCCAGTGGGGGAAAGAGTTTTGAGATTGCAGGAGCCGGTAACATCTGTCGTATTACCACCCTTGGCGGTATCGAGAAGGGCAGTAATAAGTTCACTATCTCAGTTAAGAGGACCGGCGCTGATTCGACCAATGTGAATGTTCTGTTTTCATTCCCTGAAACCGGCGCAACACAAACTCTTGTTTTTCCGGTTGACACCAACATATGGGTTGAACAGTATCAAATCGTAAATGTTCCCGAAAATGCCTCGTTGATGAATATCCTGATCCGGAACGAAGGACTGAATACCGATTCGGTACGGGTCAGCGGGATGGGGCTCAGATCGACAGGATTCCTGAAAAGGACCATTCTTCCCGATCAGGAAGTCATGGAAAATGAACAATTCCACAATGTTGATCTGAATGCGCTGGTCAACGATTCGGTATATGCGCCCAACACGGTTACATGGACTATTGGACATCGTGACACAATGGATTTGAAGATCCTCTCCGGAAACATCCTTCAGGTATTAAAGCCTTGTTCTTTCTGGACGGGACGCGACAGTACCTATCTCCACGCTGAAAGCGAGGATGGTTTTCGTGACAGTTGTTTCATGAAATTCATTTCAAATCCGCTTGAGAACGGATGCAGCGGAGTCCCCATCACCCTGACCCTTTTAGATACCCTCGACAACGACATCATACGGTGGACGTCTATTCCATTTGATTCGGCCTTTACCGACACGACCATCTATAATCCGACCGTTTCGCCGCTGATCACCACACAATACAAGGTAATGTGCATCAATCCACTGGGCAACATCAACTATGACAGCATTACCCTGATCAGATATCCTTTTCCTGATCCGGGATTACCGGTTGACACCGTCGTATGTTCGGGCGACAGTGTTTTACTGACTGCCCTTGAAGGTATAAAATTCCTGTGGAGCACCGGAGATACCACTGCCTCCATTTGGGTCAAACCCGACGAAAGCACAACTTACACCGTTATGGCAACCAGCGCTTTCGATTGTTCACAGTCGGATAGCACCCTCGTTATCGTTTCGGAAAAACCTGTTGTGAAGTTGAACGGGCTCCGCACGGCATATTGTCGGAATGATTGGGCAGCCACTATTTACGGTACTCCTCCGGGCGGGACCCTGGGCGCAACGGCCGGACTTATCGGAAATCAGTTCTACCCCGACCGAGCTTTCATCGGTGAAAATAAAGTATGGTACACTTACATCAGTCCGACGGGTTGTGGTGATACCGATACAGTTACCGTCAATGTTTATAATCTTCCTCAGATAAAGCGGTTACCTGACACTACGCTTTGTGCCGGAAAATCACTGATTTTGAACGCCGGCGGCGGATTCGACAACTACCAATGGTCAAATGGTGCCATAGATTCAATCACAATGGTTGATTCATCAGGATTTGGAATCGGGACCAAGGCAGTATGGGTTTATGTCACCAAAAATGGCTGTGCCAACAAAGATACTGCCTATATCCAGTTTGTAATTTGTCCGGGTATGAACGATCAGGCGCTTTCAGGAACCTATCTGGTGTATCCCAACCCGGTTTCCTCAGAGCTTATCGTAAAGGTTCGGGACGGGCAAACCACTCCTCTTGAAATCCGGATTGTTGACATGACCGGCCTGGTAATCAGAACATCTGAACATCGTCAGATCACCAATGTCATACCGGTTCAGGATCTTATCCCCGGAATCTACCTGATCAGGATAATCCGCGGGAGTGAAGTCGCAAATTTCAGGTTTATAAAACTTTAAACTTATTATCAGGAGTTCCGGCCCCAGTCCAACCCATCCAGAATTGATAGCAAATCACTTGGTTTATAGGGTTTTGCTAAATATTCATCCATTCCGGCAGCCAGGCATCTTTCCCGATCGGTCATCATGACGTGTGCAGTCACGGCCACGATTTTTATTTTTCTGATTCCCTTTTCCAGATTCCGGATGATGCGAGTGGCCTCAATCCCGTCCATAACAGGCATGGCTATATCCATCAGAATCAGGTCATACGGGCGTTCACGGTACATTTCCACGGCAATTTTTCCGTTTTCGGCGAGTTCGACCGAATGACCCGCGCGTTGCAGACTGGTCATCGCGAATTTTTGATTGAGCAGGTTATCTTCAACCAGAAGGATGCGAAGCGGGCCGATTTTTTTCCGGGGAGTCAAAATCCCGCTTTGAAGGTTTTTAAGTAACAGTTCGTCGCCTTTATCGAATCCGAGGGTAAACCAGAATGTCGAACCACTACCTTTGGTGCTGACAACACCGATCTTTCCCTTCATGAGTGAGGTCAGGTTTTTCGATATGGAAAGTCCCAGCCCGGTTCCTTCATACCGTTTAATCAACGGGTTTTCAAGCTGGGCGAATTCGTTGAAGAGATTTTCATGCTCTTCCGGCGAAATGCCGATCCCCGTATCGGTGATCTCGAATTTCAGAATGACCTTCTGTGAATTATTCTGCTCCGGTTTCAGGAATTCTTCTGGCACATAGATCCTTATCGCTGGATCTGTGAGCGAAGCCATTTCAATTGTTTCAACGGAGACTTCAACATGACCACGGTTGGTGAACTTAATGGCATTATTAGTCAGGTTGATCAGTATTTGTTTTAATCTGACGGGATCGCCGATTACACATTTAGGTACGGAAGACTGAATTTTGGAGTAGAGTTCGATCTTTTTGCCTTTAGCTTTAATGGATAGCATTTTAATCACCTGCTGAATTTCTTCATGGATCGGGAAAGGTCGGTGATCGAGGTTCAACTGGCCGGCTTCTATCTTTGAAAGGTCCAGGATATCGTTTATAATGGTAAGCAGATTGACACTCGAAATATTTATGATTTCCAGGAATTCCCTTTGTTCATCAGTAAGTGCGGTTTGGCTAAGAACGTTATACATACCGATAATACTGTTCATCGGGGTTCTGATTTCATGGCTCATATTGGCCAGAAACATGGTTTTTGAGCGGTTGGCATTTTCTGCTTCCTGGCGGGCCAGAATTAACTCCTGTCTGATTTTTTGATGGTCTTCCTCAACAGCTTTATCCATCGAATGTTTCTCAATGATTGCTTCCAGTGCGGCGATACGGCTTTCGAGTTCTTTTATTCTGGTTTCAGCGTCCATTCTATAATTTATTCAGTTGGTTTTTCATAATCGAATAAAGTTCCTGCTGGTTAATGGGCTTCGAGATATAATCATCGAATCCTGCTTCCAGAAGCTTCTCTTTATCACCCGTCATGGCATAGGCAGTTTGAGCCACAAAGGGAACCGTACGATACTCTTTAATTTTTTTTCTTACCTCCTGCATCAGTTTTATCCCGTCCCAGGGGGGAGGAAGGTTGATGTCGAACAACATGATATCAAATACCTTTCCTGCTTTGTATTCATCTTCGATAACGTTCAGGGCTTCATCCCCGTCCATGGTTGTTACAACATTTCCCAAAGTCTTGGTCATCTCGTACAAAACAATTTTATTCATAAGATCATCTTCCACGATAAAGATTTCGAGTCCCTGTAAAGTCCTGAATTTCTCTTTCTTTGATGGCTCTTTCCTGGGCTGATCCTCCACGGTGGCTTTTTCAGGTGGGAAGAATATAGTCACTGTGGTGCCCATTCCCTTTGATGATTCGATCTCGATATGACCACGCATCATGTCTACCAGACTTTTTGCAAGAGGTAGTCCCAGTCCGGCGCCGCTTGACTCCTTGGTATAACCCAGACTGTCCTGCCTGAATGGATCGAAAATTCCCGGCAGGTAGGTAGGATCGATTCCAACCCCGCTATCCTTAATCCGGATGAAAACCTCGCCTTTTTCGGACTGAAAATCAGTCGAAACATTAATAAATCCGCTAGGCGTATATTTCACCGAATTTTCGAGAACAATACTCAGGACTTTGTTCAACCCTTTTTCATCAATGAAAACAGTCGGGACCTCGTTGGTTTTGAGATTCAGCTTTAGCTTTTGTTCGTTGGCCTTAAAGACGAACATTTGCGTAGCATTCGCCACCACGTTGTTAATCTGGCACGATTTAAGTTTGATCTGCATGTCGTTAGCTTCCAGCTTACTTATATCCAAAATATTATCAAGTAAGTGGGCAAGCTTGTCGCCGCTTTCCGAAATAGCCCGGGCATAATCGAACAGCTCTTTATTTTCGAGCAGCGAAATCTCGGATTCGAGCAGACTTGCAAATCCGATAATATTATTCAGGGGAGTCCTGATTTCATGACTAAAGTTGGAAAGGAATGCATTTTTCATGAAATTAGCCTCTTCCGATCGTTTCAGGGCACGTTTCAGGGTGAAGTCCGATCGTTCCTTGTCATCCTGCTCCTTTTTCAGCTCGGTCAGTTTTTCCTGGATGATATGATCGATTGATTTTTTGGTTTCGGCCAGTTCAGACTTCAGGTTTTTCAGATCATTTTCTTTTTTCGCAGCATCAGCCTTCATCCGTTTCAGTTTTCCCGAAAGCATTACCACTGCTACGACGAGCAGGGTCATAAACAGGAGAGAGGTGTAAAACAGTAACATATAGGTTTGCATTGTCGGAGATTATTTATAGGCAACGTACAAGTCTTCTTCAGGATTAATTGCGTATTGTGCAAGGTTCGACTTCCATTTTTCTTTGGTTGGATTATATGTCTTGACCATAAAACCTCCGTTTTCAAGCCGGTTTTTATAGTCTTGCCCATAGATCCTTACATGGTCAAACTGGCCAAAAATGCGCTCGCGGGATTCCGGATCCGTCACAGATGGGTCTTCGAACGTGGTTTCCAGAATTTTCGAAATCGGAACCTGGAGTACCGCCCAGCCACCCGGCTTCAATACCCGGTAGAGTTCCCTGATTGCCCGGGCATCATCGGGAATATGTTCGAGGACATGGTTACAGATAATCACATCGAATGATTCATCCTCGTAAGGTATTGCAGTGATATCGAGCAAGTGCGTCTGGCGTGCATAATAGTATCCTTCGAGGTATTTTACACCCGGTACGTATAAAATGTTTGGCAAGTCACTTAGCATGGCTCTCAGGCAACCTTCAGGAGCCACATGAAAAAGTTTCAGAGGCGATGAAAAGATGTTGGTTTTTTCCTGCAGGAACAGATACACCAGCCTGTCACGGTCTAACGAATAGCAACGGGGGCAGACATCGTTGTTTCGATACCCTGCGCCGATGATCTGTTTTTCATAGAGTACCGGGAGGTCAAATCCGCCAGGAAGAAATTTGCGAAAGGACTTCTTACAGTACGGGCAATAATAAGAATCGCCGGAATAGAGCAAACCGTTGATTTTTTGGTAGCCTCCTCTGAGTTTTCTGCCAAGCCAGAAGGGAACAATTTTTTTTATTGCACTTTTCATAATCAGTTTATTTATGGGGGATCAAGATGAGTTTTCTGATGATGGAAATTCCGGCGGTCTGCAGCGCCAGGTAATAGACTCCTGAACGTAACTGAGAGCATTCCACGACAATTGTTACCTTTCCCGGGCCAGATCCGGGATAATGGTGGGAGAGCGCCGTTCTGCCATCGGAAGCAAAAAGGTTCAGATTCAGATCAGATTTCTTGTTCAGGGTTACATGAATTTCGAAGTGATCGGTAACCGGGTTGGGTATCACCGACAGTTTCGCGAAGGGACTGTCAGGTTCCGCAACAGCGAGTAGCGCAGAATCCTGGCACTCAAATGCGCCGATGTCGTTGAGTTTGGCAAACGGACGTATCCGATTCCAGATATCGTGATAAATTTCAAAACCGCTTATCCCGGCAGCGGTATTGACGGCCTGTGAGGTCCTGATCAGGTCGAAATTACCTTGCGATGGATCAGCAAACCCTACCGTACCGGCATCAAGCGTTTTTATATTTTGAACCATACTTACCGGTGTCGTAGCGGAACCCAGGTAAATGTACGACCGGTCGCCTTCAGAACTGTAAGAACCCGGGTTGGTCAGGATATTGTTTGAAATATGGTTGTTTGAGCTCTGGTTGTCTTCAAACCTTACTCCGTAGCTCTTAGGAGCGATGATGGTGTTATAGGTAACCAGATAGCTGTTGGCAGGGCCGGTGAAGGTGGAGCCGATAAAAATTCCGTATTTCAAATAAGGGGCAATATTCTGGGTCGGTTTATAGGTCCGGCCGGGATTTATGATCAGGTTGTTGTAAATACGCTGTAAACCGAATGAAATCACGTCAATACCGTCACCTTTACCGTCGCGGATATCGTTGTTAAAGCAGGAAGCCTGTGTTCCTCCGCCTAACAATATTCCCGACATCTGGTACATAACTTCAAGCCGGCTGTCGTTTATGATCACATTGTCGTGAACCGAACATGCTGAATCGGCAGAACTTACCTGTATTCCATCCCAGCCTGTTCCTGAAATTAAATTCCCATAAACATCAACTCCTCTTAACAGATGTGGCAGAACCGTGGTGTCCTTTCCATTGCAGTTAATGGTTTGACCGGCATATTTGGAGCTGCCGATATACATTCCTTCCATTCCGGTGTCGAAGATGCTGCAATGGTGTATCTTCAGATTCCTGAGAACAAATTTTTCGCGGGTTGATTTAAACTGGCAATCGGGTTCAGTCTTGGCAAATATGCCTACAAGTCCTGTGCGCCCGATTTCAAGATACTCCAGTTCAATATCGGTGGAGAGCCCGTCAACCGATAATCCTGCGCCGACGGTATTGGTTATGCTAATCCCGTAACCTGATTCCGGGTGGCCATTACCTGACAGAATAACAGAGGAACAGGAATCGAATTTGATTCCATAATTCGGGCAATTCGTAATGGTAACCACCCCGCCACTGTTCAGGATGACGATGGGATGGTCGCGGGTACCATGCAGGTACGAAATAAGGAGTACGCTTCTGGTACCTTTTGAAAGGCAGATGGTATCACCCGGCTGAACTGCAGATGCATTGGATCGACCGCTGATGACGGTAATGGTGGAGTCAAAAGTGATATGACATCCCCGGTTCTGGGCAAGACCCGGGAAAACGGAACAACCCAACACCATGAACAGTGTAACTGCCGGTCTCCATAAAAAGCGTAACTGAATCATACCATTCGGTTTGTCAAAATCGGTTCAACCTCTTTTTGCCCGTTCCCAGTTAACCGATTGTTGTTTTTTGATATATCTTCTAAATCCAAGATAAACAGCAAGGTTCATAATCATAAAATAGTATGGAACAAATAAAATCTTGATTTTAATTTTCCGCTCTTCAAGAAACCAACCGGTAAGGGCCATGAGGTAAATCAACACTTGTCCCCAAAACAGCCAGGTATAGATCGACAATCCATTGAAAAATCCTTCCGATAAGGCGATTAGAAAATTGCAGATCAGGATAATGGCTAATCCCAGAGGCGCCAGAGTCCATCGCAAGACCCGGTGTGAGATGTATTGAAAGGAGAGGGTGCCGTATTTAAAGGGATTCAGCAAGGCTTTCAATCGGATGACGGATTGAATACCGCCGGCAGATATTCTTATTTTTCTTTTTAACTCCTCTCTTACATTGGCCGAAGGATTTTCGATGGCATAGGCATCGGGGTCATACTGAATAGTGTAACCTTGCATGGCAATACGTAGCGAAATGATGAAGTCATCGAGCAGCGTATCTTTCTCAACCGGTCGAAAAAGATCGGTACGGAGTGCAAAGAGTTCGCCTGCTGCGCCCACAACCGAATACAGCCGGGCATCCCATTGTTTGAGTTTTGATTCATATTTCCAATAGATGCCTTCGGTCGCTGCGGCTGCATCTTTGTTAAAAATCCGTTTCTCACCTGAAACGCATCCTACACCGGGGTCCTTGAAGAGATTAACGATTCTGCGGATGGACTCCTTTCCCAGCATGGTATTGCCATCTGAAAAAATGACGAGAGGAGTCTTTACAAACTGCATTCCGCGGTTCATAGCAGCAATTTTACCTGCCCGCTCGGGCTGGTGATATACCTCAACCCCGGGATAGTTCCTGAGTAGCTCGGGAGTTCCATCGTCCGATCCATCAGTGATCCATACATGTCTTACTTTCTCCTTTGGATAATCCAATGAAAAGGAGTTCTGTAATTTCATATCGATGAAATCCTTTTCATTATAGGCAGTCACAAAGAGGGTAACCTCGGGCTCATAAACCACCTCTTCATCATTTTTCTGTTTACCGGATACCGATTCTTTGATCGTTACTAAAAGGAACAGCAACAAACCGTAACCTAAGTAAGAATAGAAAATGATGAAGAGGAATATCCAAAAGATTATTTTAACTGCCGTCATATCAAACTAAATTTTAATCCTTGTTTTCTCCATCGCCTTATATATTTCATTCACGTTGGCCTCCCAGGTATGGCTTCGGGCGAACTCTTCACGTTTCGCTGCCAGCCCCGGATTGTTTTCCTGCAGCGCTTTTTCGACCAGGGTCAGATATTCCTCCCGCGAGGAAGCCAGGTAGGTATGTTGTTCAAATACCGTCATCGCCTCAGTCCGGGTCGCGACCACCGGTTTTCCCATAGCCAGATATTCATCTATTTTACGTGGATAATTCCCGATGGTTACCTCATTCAGGATCTGAGGATTGATCGACACATCGAAAAAGGAGAGGTAGGCTGGCAATTCGTCGGGATTCTTGCTGCCTAAAAAATGAACATTCGACATATCATGAAGCTGACTTGCTTTGAATCCTTCATCTTCCGGACCGATCAAAACGATGCTCCAGTCGGGCCTGTTCTGTGCCAGGTGGGAGATGATTCCGATATCGAGTCGCAGGGTAAACAGTGCACCGATGTATCCGATTACTGGTTTCGCAATGGATTCAATATCACCAGGCACTTTGTCGATCAGTTTCATGTCGAATGCAGTCACGTCGCAGCCTTGTCCAACATAAAATGAGTTGGAATTGAATTTTCGCAGGTAGTCGGTGAGATATACCGAGTTGGCAACAACCAGGTCTGATTTTTGGATGAGTTTGGCCTCAATCCTGATGCCTTGCCGTTTCCACCAATCAACGGCAATCAAGTTATCGCGCGAGTAATAGATATACATTTTCGGCTTCAGCAGTTCTTTCAGATAGAAACTGCGGAACATATCACTGTCATTAAATATAATAAAGTCGTTAAATCCTAATTTCCTGATTGCTTTTTCGATCTGACGCGCGAAGCGCCGGTTATTGATCTTATTCAGAAAGTCGAATAGTGCAATATTTCCGATCTGGCTGATGGATTCAAGGATGGTTCTGGGATAAAGGTTCCAGAGATTATCCTGTATCTGCACCAGGTCATCAAGTTCTCCCTTCAGGACTTTTTTCCTTTTTTGAATTCGAGGGTCTTTTCGTTCGCGGTATAAGGTCAGGCGATCGACTGGGTAATTCACATAAAGGACCCTGTTTTTCCTGGCGAATTCGAGGGCAAGATTAATGCAGTTGCTTCCAATGGCGCTGTCGAATGCTTGCAATCCGGTTACTATGATATCCATGTAGAAGAGGATTGGGTGTTGTTGGTACAATAAAATGTCATTTGTCAGCAGGTCATCATTAACTGATCATGCAGATGGTTGGTGAAGATTCTGTTCCGATGTTATTCAGGCTGAATCGACGCCGATATCTCATGATAAAGTTTTAAAACATTTTCAGCCATGGCCTTCCAGGAAAACCTGGCTGCATTATTGAATCCATCACGAACCAACCGGTCACTCAGCTCACGGTCGGTAAGTAATTTCTTAATGGCTTCGGTTATATCTTCGGGTCGGTAGGGATCGATAAAAAGGGCTGCATTACCGCCAACTTCAGGCATGGAGCTGGTATTGGAGGTGATCACGGGAACGCCGCATGCCATCGCCTCCAGCATCGGAATACCGAAGCTTTCGCGAAGCGATGGATATAAAAATATGGTACACATCTGGTAAATGGCCGGTAAATCAGTGTTCGGGACATAACCGGTAAGTTTTAAATAATCATGAAGGCCCGGATCACCTATTTCACTGATCATCCGTTCCAGCTCACGGTGGTCGAAATCGAGCATAACCAGCGGGATCTTTTCATCGGATGATTGCAGGAAGAGGGAGAGCGCTTTCAGAACGCCGGGTGTATTTTTTTTGGGGTCGGTATTCCCGAAGAAAAAGAAAAAACGGTCTGGCAAGTGGTATTTTTCCTTCACCATTTCAAGTATTGCAGTGTCGGTAACCGGTTTAAAATGCTCGCTCACTCCGTTATAGATTGCTCGCAATTTATCGTCATTGATCTTAAAAAAAGCAGCGATCCGTCTTTTTTCAAATTCGGATACGGTAATGATCCGTGATGCTTTTTTAACAACCCGAGGAACGATTAACCGGCGGTACATGTTCCCGAATTTCTGGTACGGGGAAAAGCCTTTTTTAAGCAGGCTGAGACTTTCCATGTAGATAATGTCGTGCAATGTTACGACAAGAGGGATGCCTGTATGGATTGGCGCTGTGTTGCTGGTACAATGAAGGATGGAACACCCGGCTTTTTTGGCTGCCTCAGGCAGGGTAACCTGTTCCCAGAAAGGATAAGGAGCAGATGGCAGTTCCACGATATGAAAATTCGGGGTGGATTTGAGGCAACGGTCTTCATCCTGTTTGACAAAAATGAAATATTCGTTCTGATCGTCCAGTTTCTGAAGGTTTCTGATCAACTCAAGGGCAACCATATCCATTCCGTGTTTTTTAAGACGGAACAACCTCTGGCCTTCGATTCCGATTTTCATAGTGCAGGTATTGAGTGTTCGATTATTTACTTATCGGTCCGATACAAAATATTATTCCCACAGAGTCCTACTTTCCTTCGTGATAGGTATGCTCTGTATGGATGAATGTTTTATTCCCGCCTTTGCTCCTCAAGGTTATCAGGATCATCAACAGAAAAATATTTGGCAATGATATCAGGGCTTTGAGTGTTTTGATATGGTAGTACCTGCGGGGAATGGATACAAAAAGGGTGATGATGATTAGCAGCAGGATTCCGCTCCAGCAGTAAAAAAACGGCATCTCCGGAATGATCAGGTTCAGTGCGCCAACAAGGATAACCATACCGAGCAGCAGGATCCGGGGAGGCAATGAGAATTGAAGAGTTTTATCGAAGTAATCCATGTTACGGTGCCTGAACAGATGGTAAACCGATTTAAGGAAATCCCTTCCGAAGAAATAGATTTGTGAAGAAATCCACCGTTTGCGTTGCTTGTAGAACACATGGGCATTTTGTACCTTCTCATCCAGAACAAAGGCGTGATTCAAATATTCAATCCTGACTTGGTCGCGCAGTAGCATCAGCTCCAGTTCCTTGTCAAAACCTCCAACGGCATTGAGTTTCGGTATGTACTTACGGAACACTCCCACATCGAACACCATGGCCGAACCGATGAGGGCTGATGAGAGTCCCAGCGCCCTGTGCCCGTTCCTGAAGATGTTGTTGTTAATCTCTTCACTGATGGCATCGAGCAGGGCAAAGGAGGTGTTGGTATTTTTAGCGATGCGGTGACATTGGGTCACTGGGTAACCGGAAGCGGCAGCTACATTGATTTTTTGCAAAAAATGATCCTCCATGAGGTTATCGGCATCCAAGATCAGGATAACCTCCGTTTCGGGAAGGAGATGTTCCAGCGCAATCTGGAGGGATTTGGCCTTTGTGCTTTTTTCAAATTGTACTTCGACAAGACGAATAGGAAAATCGTGTAGTTTTTCAATCGTCTCGGGTTGAAACGTATCGGCGATGAGGAGGATCTGAAAGCGATCGGATGGATAATCCTGTTGCAGGGCTGACCGGATGACCTCGATGATCACGGGATCTTCCATAAAAGCCGGGATAACGATGGTAATGTGGAGGTAACGACCGGCGGCAGAATCTTTAACAGAACGGCTCAGGGCGCCTGCGAGGGCAAAAATAAAAAGGTACAGGGTAGCGCCTCCGAAATAGATCAGCAGCACGATTTGGATTATCTGAATGATCTTACCGACTATTTCCATATCATTCTCAGTTTATTTTCCTTCTTTGGTGACTCCGTGCGTAGTATGGCCGAAGCCCTTTTTTGCCCTGTGAATGCGTAACAATGAACCTATCATGACCAGGAACCCTTTGGGCAGCAGGAACACAGCCTTGAGTGTTTGCAGGTTAAAGTACATGCCGGGAACCGCCACCAGAAGGGTTACCGAGGTTAAAAGTGTAATCCCGATCCATCCCAGGGTCATGCCAAGTGGATTCAGAAACAACGAAAGGATTGAGATAATGAAAAGAAATCCGATCAAAAAGATTCTGGGGGGGAGAAATTGCTGAAAAACTTTGTCGAAATAATCGACATTTCCGTTTACCAACAGTTCCCTGATACTGGATATAAAGTATTGGCGTGCATAGATGATCTGATTGGCGATCCACCGGGTTCGCTGGACCAGAAATACGTTTGACTTCTGGACCTTTTCGTCATAAACCCGGGCATCTTCACAATACTCGATGGTATGACGGTCTTTTAGCAGTTTAATTTCCAGTTCCTTATCCTCGCCAAATGAATCAATGGTTGACATATAGGATTTAAATAACCGGTAATCGAAAGCCATACCGCTGCCAATCAGCGCCGAAGAGAGTCCGGCTACCCGGTGTCCCTTTCTGAAGATGTGGTTGTTTATCTCTTCGCTCACAGAATCGAGAATGGCAAAGGAGGTGTTTCTGTTTTTCGACATCCGGTGTCCCTGGATGGCTAAATACCCGGCCGACAATGACACATTCATCAGCGACAGAAAGTCGCGTTCCATCAGATTATCGGCATCAAGAATGATGGCCGCATCATAATCGTCGGGAAGGATGCTCATGGCCTTGTTCAGAGCCCGGGCTTTGGAGCTTTTCTCAAATGAAACCTCAATAACACGGATAGGGAGTTTTTTCAACCCGGCAAGGGTTTCCGGCTTGAAAGTATCGGCGATCACGATTACGTCGAAGAATGATTCAGGATAGTCTTGTCCCAGGGCATGCTGCGCAACGTCAATAATAACAGCATCCTCTTTGTATCCGGGTATTAAGACTGCAAATTTTCGGAGTTTTTCGTCTTTTTTTATTTTTGGACGATAGTGGAAGAGGCCGGCAGCCGAAAAAAAGGCAAAGTAAAGTACAGCAATCAGAAAATAGATGAACAGAACAATCTGCAGGATGTTGATAACAATACTTAGAACCTCCCTGGCCATGTTTTAGTTTTTAAAAAAATAAAGAGCAACAGGCAAATTTAATTAAAAGTGGTTTGAAAACAAACCCGGAAATCATAAATAGGGATTGTTATGGATATTGGTGCTCAACGATCTTTTCAAATGCCAGCCGATCGCCCTGACGTAGGCATAGAACAACGCAAAACGTCCTTTCAACAGGTATTTCAGGGCATTTTTTGGAATTGCGACGGCAAGCTGGTACAACATCCCGATGATAAAATCCCTGCCAAAGACATTTCTGCGCATGAAAACGATCCGGTTCCTGTTTTGATAGTATATTTTCATCGGACTCAGTTTGCCCACAGAAATCGACTCTTTGTGATAGACCAGCGAATTGTGGACATAATAGATTTTATATCCCGCCCGTTTGATACGGTAGCTCCAGTCGGCCTCTTCGTAATAAAGGAAAAAAATGTACGACATCAAACCAATTTCCTTGATTACCCTCATGGGTACCATCATCGCGGCACCGTGGGCATAGGCTGTTTCAGCATCCCGGTCATATTGCCCTTTGTCTTTTTCACGATATCCGATTGAGAAATTACGCATGGTCCGGTGGTTTATCGGTGTATAACCGGCGTACTGAATGATCGACCGGTCATAGTAAAAACGCAGTTTGGAACTGACCGCCCCGATGGTTTTATCCGATTCCAGTTTTTCTACCAAAGGTTCCAGAAAGCCTTTGTCAACCAATGTATCGTTATTCAAAAGGAGAACATATTCACCACGGGCACGCATGATACCCTGGTTATTTCCGCCGGCAAAACCGTAGTTGATAATGCTCTCATAAAGGATGACCGACGGGAATCGTTGTTTGATAATTTTCGGGTCATCCGCAGGTGATGCATTATCGATAATAATAATTTCAATATTAGGATAGGTGATCCGGGTAAGTGATTCGATTAATTCGCAGGTATCCTCCGACCCGTTATAGTTAACGGAAACGATGGAAACCAGCGGATATCTTTTCAGTGCCATGGGTTCTGCAGGTGTTGATTCCGTTTCCGGGAAATAGTAAATTCATCAAAAGGTCTCACGAATGATCCATGGGTATAAGTTCCACATCTGGTATGTGCACGGATCGTCATAGGAGGCTCATGTATTCAGGTACGGACTGTGGTGGAGTTTGGGGTTGAAGCTGTTTTTAAGGTGCCAACCCATAGCCCTGGCATAAGCCTTAAACAAGCTGAACTGGCCTTTGAGCAGGAATACCGTCAGGTTTTTCGGGACAGCGACAAATATCTGATATAGGATCGAAAGGAGTGCCGTTGTCCCGTGGATATTCCGGCGCATAAAGAGGACCCGTCCGCGATTAAGATAGTATATTTTCAACGGGCTGAGGCTTCCTGTTGTGATCGAGTCTTTATGATATACGATTGAATTATGAACGTACATGATCCGGTAGCCGGCATCTCTGATCCGCTGGAACCAGTCGAGTTCTTCATAGTACAGAAAGAAGATATCGGCCATCAAGCCCACTTTTTTCACCACGGCAACAGGCAGGAGCATGGCGGCACCGAATGCAAAACTGGTCTCGCGGTCCTCGTCATACTGCCCCCTATCTTTTTCATTGAAACCAATGCCCTGGTTGCGTATGGTCACGGGGTTCATTGGGGTAAACCCGGCAAACTGAAGGGTATCTTTCTGATAGAAATAGCGGATTTTTGGGCTTACTGCGCCGATATTGGGATCGAGTTCCAGCTTTTGTACCAATGGTTCTAAAAATCCGGGTTCAACCTCGGTGTCGTTGTTGATCAGGAGCAGATAGGAGCCCTTAGCTTCAATGATTCCCAGGTTGTTGCCACCGGCAAATCCAAGATTATGGTTGCTTTTAATAAGCTTAACCTCTGGGAATCGTTCTGTGATCATGTCTGGTGATCGGGTGGGAGAGGCATTATCGACGACAATAATTTCGATGGAAGGGTAAGTTATTTCGTTCAGTGACCGGATCAGTTCGCAGGTTACCTCCGGCTGGTCATAATTTACAGTGATGACCGAAACCAGTGGAAATGAAACGGGTTTGGCATCATCCATTCATTTGCTCCTTCCTTTTTTTGTCATCCGCAGCTTTTTTCATCGCTTTCTGATCCTGGTACCAGGCAGCAAGGACACCAATCGGCGTAAACAACACCAGCCCAATCAGCATATGTACGACGACTCCTTCCATTTAGGATATCAATTTAGGATTTGATTTATTTTCAAGGATCATCTGATCGAGACCCGGGGCAAGGAACACATAAGCCATACTGGCATAGATCAGCAATCCCGTCGGGAATTGGCCCAGAACGGCGTTGCCGTAACTGGCTACTATGATTCCGAAAATCCCGCACAACAGTGCGCTGATCTTGACCAACAACTCTGGATCCCGGATTCTGACCATACAAATATAACATCCCTTGCCAATAATATAACCCAGAATAAAGAGGTGAAGGTACAGTCCGATGATTCCGCATTCGGCCCAAATTAAAACAAACCAACTGTCGGTCGCGACGCTTGATAGAAATGTTCCCGGTGTATAGGCTTGTGCACGGTCGCCGGCATGACCGATACCGCCTCCGAAAGGTCTTGTTTTCAGATATTCCTGAAAGAGCCGTTGATTTTTCAACCTTACCTGGTATGATGCGTCCTGTTCGGGCACAAAGGCAGTTCGCATACGGTAAATCTGATAGTTACTGTTCCCCAGGGTGGTGAAACGCATGAACGCGTAAAAGATGATCATAACGACGGTTCCGATGAGGATGACTTTAAAATTTTTGCGGAGGATAATGTAAAGTGCCAGTCCTCCCATCGGTACAAAGATAGCGCCGCGGGTTCCCGAGGCCGACATCCCGTAAAAGCCTGTTATCATTACGGCGATCCAAAATAATCTTTTTTTCAGGTTCTTTTCACTCATCATCATGATGGCCCCGATAAGTCCGATTTGTCCCTGAGCTGCCCCGAACTGCCCGGCATCTGTGTAGAAGGAGAAGGCGCGCAGATTTCCCCAAATGATGTGCGTGATCCCGCCGACTTCGTCCAGCCAGCGTTGTTCCCAAGGATCGACACCAATGTTTAACTGAATCCATCCTTTAATTCCGGCAAGGATCGAAAATACACCCCAGATGGTCAAAAATTTATCGAGATGTTTGGGCGAGTTGTAAAGCAGATATACCAGTGGGATGGTAAGGATCATATAGAATGCAATGCCACGGAACGCTGAGAACCAGGCTGTTTTACTGATCGCTTCCGGGTTAAAGAATTCGAGGCAGATGTACAAAAACCAAATCAGTGAAAGGATTACCAAATCGGTTTTCAAGGGGGAAAGATCCAATTTTTTATCGAAATAGTGGAAAAAGATGGCCACGTAAATTACGATCTCCGTAATATCCATCAGATATCCCATCTTAATCGGGACGTACCGCTGAACGCCCATCAGCAGGAAATTGATGATGAAGGCAAAGGTTAGTCCGACCTCGGGTTTGGCAATGACCCTGTTCAGGGCATAAACGATGACGGGGAGCGCCATCAGCGCAGAAGCGATGGTAAATCCTCCGCGTGCAATGACGAATCCGATCCCGACAGCCATAACCAGGATGGAACCAGCCAAAAAGGGATTTTTCAGCCGATCGGCCCCCGTTCGTTCATGAAATGGATTTAACGATTCCACGCCCTTATGGTTGATGGTTTATCCGGAGTACCTTGAAAAGGTAATCTTTATAAAAATTGTACCCTTTCCTGAAAATATCAAAGAATGAGATATCGATTTCCTGCCGCAGAAAACGATACCCGACAACAATGCCTATAATTGAAAAAACAATAGATGCGATAGCAACAAAGAACAGAATAGTGGTCACAGGCATTGTGGGAAAAAGAGAATGGAGGCCAAATACGGCAAATATGTCGCCCAGAATGTTGGCGGTTGTCATGTATATCACCTTCTGAAAGTTACGCTGGGGTTTATTCAAACTATCTAATGCGACACCGGTAAAGCGGTCAAGCGGCAGGAGCACGCAATACAGGATCATGGCTATCATTACATAAGAAAGAGGAGTCAGGAGTTCGCGGTACTGTTCACCACCGATTACCAGGATAAATAACTTATTAAATACCAGGCTGATCAATGCAATGGCAATAAAAAGGTAGGCGACAATTCCGGTATAAGAATAATAGATATCCTTAAACTTCTGCATGTTATTGTTAAGGCTCTCTTTCGATAATTTGGGGAAGGCGGTGGTGGCGAAACTTATCAGCGGGATTTCGATGAGTTCGACATATTTAAGCGGAATGGCATACAATGCGACACCGGCTGGTCCACAGTAAGCGCTGAATGAAATAATGAAGCTGTCGGCGCCTTTGAGCAAGCTGCTGCCTACCTTGGTACCCATCGAAAACTGTCCGTACCGTAGTACCTCTTTCATCTTGGATCTGCTGAAATAGCGGAGAAACTCCAGTCCGGTCCATTTCCGGATAATACAAAACAGGGAGGTTGCCAGGTTAGTCAGGAGATAGATCATCACTACCACGGTGATATCGATATCCGTGAGCAGGTAGGCAACGAAAATGATGACCAGAAACGAGCACAGGTTGAAAAACCTGATCCAGAATATCTTACCGAATTGGAGCTCGGCCTGGAAGATGGTCCATGCATAATTCCAAGGCAGGTTTATCAGGGCAAGCACGGGGTACCAGTAGCAGAATACATCATAACCGCTTGATTCCAACGCTCCAGGAATGATCAGGGTAAGGCACCACAGGATGGCTGCGATTGGGATCAGGATTAAAAATCCGATGATCCAACTTGATCCCAGGTAGTATTTCCGGTCTTCGGGGGTGGGAGAAGAAAGAAATCGAACCAGGGCTTCCTTGCTAAGGCCGAACCTGAGCATATCGATCAGGGAAGCTGGCGCCGTAAAGAGTACCCATTTGCCAAAGTCAGGGATGGACAGCATCCGCATCAGGATCATGAAAGAGAGCAACCCCATTACGGCCGTGGAAAGGTTAGCCGCTAAGGAGAGAAAATTAAGATCATTAACCAGTTTTAAAAGTCTCTGTTTCAACGCTATATATTATTCTTCTCACGAAACCTGAAAGTTAAAATCTGTTTGATCATCCTTCTGAATTTGGATCTTTGTTTGGGTAATTCCCCAAAGACCACATCAAGGTATATCAGTTCAACGCCATTTAATACAATTTGAGGATTCTGTTTGAAAAGGGGTAATAATGTACTGAGAGCGCTCTCATCGGCGTCAGTCCACGAACGGTTTGCACGGGTAATGATCAGACCAAAATCAAAGGAACGGATCAGTTCAAGAGGGTAGGAATTATTAATGAGGGAGGGTATTTCAACGAAAACGTAATCGTACCCTTCCAGGTCAAGGTGTTCATAGCCAACCAGCAGAGATGGAAGTTCATTGACTTCAAAGAAATTATCGCGAATGACGTACTGGATTTCATCATCCGTTGGCGGGATTAGTTCACCGGAGGGAATATAGGATTGACTTCCAGGTTGCTCCTTGACGTAATTTAGAAAGAGAACGTTTTCCCCAAATGACCTTAGCTTTCGTGTCAATTCCCGGCCAATACTGGTTTTACCTTCAGCGTCGCGGGTGCTGAATAATAAGATCATAATGGGTCTTTTATTGGGAAGGATGTTGGATCGTGTCAGTGCGAGTTTGATATTCTGAGCGAGGATTTCCACGAGCCGCGGGAGGATAAATCCGATATCGACCGAATAGATCTCTTTCCCGATCTGGGGGTAGATGCCGGCGACTTTAAGTTTAATAAACCGTTCGGCTCGTTCGGGTGTTTTGATGGTGGTATCAAAAAATTCAAGTGCAATCAGGATGGCGGCCATCAATACAAACCCTGCGACAGCCGCAATCAATACAAGAAGCAACGCTTTCGACCGGATCGGATTCAATGGGTAATAAGGGGCATCCACCACCTTGAGGTTAGTCGAAAGTTCGTCGTCCTGTTGTCGGAGTTTGGCCAAATTCAAATCGTGGAGTAACTGAAGGAATTCACTTTCGGTAACCGAGATTAGCCGTTCGATACGTTTCATTTCTGCGCCAAGGGGAGCAAAAACCTCATATACCCGCTGGAAGTGCTTCTTTCGTTCAGCCAGTACCCTTAGGGCCGCTTTGCTCTCTTCGTAGGCTACAACATTGGCCAGCCAGGAGTTTAACAGGTCTTTTAGAGGTAGTCCCTCGACGCTGTTGGTGACCAGATACAACCGGTCGATATTATTTTTGATCGCTGCTTTTATGTTTTCAACGCGCGACTTGAGCATCGAAAGTTGCTGGATGGTCGCCGAGTCGTTGCCCAGATCGATCTCGATGTTGGCAATCTGCATGGTCGTTTCGGCGAGTTCGTTCCGAAGCCGGAGAATCGCGCTGGTATTGAGCGATAACTTGGCATGAGACTCCAGTTTTTTTTCAATTATTTTAATGGCTGCGTCAGATGAGGCAAAAGCAATCTGTTTGTTCTGAAAGGTAACATCGAGTTCTTCCTTGGTAATGGCGATCTCCTTGGTTTGCTCATAGTAGTTAATGATGTTGTTCCGCTCGTTAAAAACCAGAAGGTCATTTTCAGCCTTTTGCAGCCTGCGGGCCGCATCCTCCAATTGTCGTTTAAAATACTGAATGACCGCATCTGTCTGGTTTTGCTTCAGAAGCTTATAGTTCCAGATGAAGACCTTTGTCAGAAAGACCAGAGTCTGTTGGCAGATACCGGGATCCGGGTTCGAATAGGTCAGCTTAATCAAGTCGCTGCTCTGTACCCTGTAAATTCCTACTGTCGAAAGGACTTTGATGCTGTAAAAACGGTCCTCTTCAGAACTCCATAGTTTATAGATGAAGTTGTAGTCGTTCTGGTGTCCGTAAGCCAGTAGTCTTTTTACGATCCTTTCAAAAGCCGATGAATCCTGAATGCCACGGGAGATGGATATTAATGTATCGGAGGTCGAAAAATAGTCCCGGATCCTGGAATTGGAATCCCCATAAGAGGCAGGGGATGGTTCAGGATCGTATTCCTGTTGAGGTACCGGTGAGGCTTCGGGAAGTACCTCAGTATTGGAGACCTGGAGTTTTTGTCCGACTGAGATAGTATTCCCGCCTAAATCATTCATTGCCCTCAGATCGTCAACGCTTAGCCCGTTCGATCTGGCAATGGAATACATGGTCTCTCCCCGTTTTACGACATGATATTTTTTAGCGGCAGCGTTCTGTGATCTTACGCTGGTGTAGGAATCCTGATCTGAATAGAGATCATTTTCATAACGTAATGAGTCGAGTTGTTGTGAAGTTCTTCTGGACGGAGCTTTGTAATACCGTTTATCGCTTCGTTTGGCCTTTCTCACAATATCGAGAACGTCGGGGGGCACTTTGGAAAGGAGATCGTCATAGTTTTCTTTAGAGATGTAACGGGGATCATAATGGTCGAGGAGGAGGTGCTGGGCAAGGAGGCTTACAGAGACTTCTTCAAGAGTTTGACGTGATTTCAGGAGGTTGATCAGGTTATCGAATGAGGCGATGGTGGCCATCATATCATAGGTGGTCTGCTGTTGTACAGAGTATCCTGAGGTAACGCCAGTATAAATGGTCGTTTCGGAATAATAGGACCACTGGCTTTTACGGGTCAGGAAGAAGACCACTGCTGCGATGATAAGCGGCACCAGTATCAATAAGATGATATGACGCTGAAGCAGTTTTATGAAATAAATGATCTTCATTAATCAATTTTATTAATGACGTTAAACTTGATACCCGCTATTTCCTGTAAAATCATGTATGCATTGTAAAATTCGTTGCGTGCCTGTTCAAAGTCGGTAACGGCCTTCCGGTACATTTCGTTGATATAGGCAAGTTCATACAGCGTTGTCTGGCCGTTGAGGAATTCTTTATCGCCCATTTCCTTTTGAAGCGCATTTGCGATAACGTTATCATTTGCAATTTTCAGAATACGTTGATTCACGATCAGCTGATTATACTGAATAATGATCAGCTTTCGCAATTCAACGATCTCATTATCTTTGACTGCCATGGCCTTTTCGACTTCCTTGGTAGCGGTTTTGATCCGGTTTTTCCGGTCCCAAACATCATCCATTGGCATCCGGAGGCTGATACTGGCAAGCGCCCTGTTATTGTTCTGGTATGATAGGATGGTATTGTTGTCGCCGTAATTGGTCTTGTTGTTGGTCAGTGCATCCCAAATATCACTCTGGAGGAGCCCGTCGATATAAAAGTTCTGCATCCATTCGCGGCGGGCTGTTTTTACCTTGTATTTCCAGATGGCGATGTCGGCATCCTGTGAACGCAGCAGCGGTGAGTGCATAATTGCTGAATCGATCAGATCTTCAAGCGGGGGTATACGTTGGGTGATATCATCGACGAAAGGATTAAAGCTTACTGTTGAATCCTGAGGGTGACTGCCGACTTTCATGAATCCCTGTCCCCAAAAAGTAAGCGGCAAAACAACCAGTAAGATGATTCTGAAAACGGTTTCAATTTGCTTTCTCATAACCTGAGATCAAGAGGTTCAAAGATTAAACATTTTCTTTTTGAATAAAAACTGCAAATGTTCTGAAGATCAGAACGATGTCACCCCAAAATGAATTATGTTCGGCATAGTAGTTATCGAGAGCGAAGCGTTCCTCTTCCGACATAGATCCCTTTCTTCCACGTTTTTCGACCTGCCATAATCCGGTCAGTCCGGCAGGCGCTCTGAACCGTCTGCTCCATTTTTTCTTGGTCAGGGCTTCTGCTTCATTCAGCGGAAGCGGACGGTTCCCGACGATCGACATGTCTCCTTTCAGGATGTTGAATAGCTGAGGCAGTTCATCGATACTGGTCATCCGGATGAACTTACCGACTTTTGTGATCCGCGGATCATCTTTGATTTTCAGAAATGCCTTTTTAACACTCCGACGCTTGTTGGCCAACCGCTCGCATATCTCCTCACCGTCATAATAGACAAGGGGAGAGCAGGTTTGTCCCGGTGGTAATTTGGCGCATTCGAGACAGGTGTCTTCAACGGCATCGCTGATATACTGATTCAGGTGGGCCACCTCTTTCAGCCTTTTGTCAGCATCGGGATACATTGATCTAAACTTGTAGAAATCGAAAATCCGGTAATTTGCGCCGACTCTTTTTGAGATATAGTAAACTTTTCCTCTTGATTCCAAGATAATAGCGACGACTGTTAGCAGCATGATAGGGGAGAGAATGATCAGTGCTGTCAGTGCAATGGTAAGATCAAAAATCCGTTTGGGTAGGGGCGTTTTATAGGGGGTGATATCCTCATCCTGAAGAGAAAGCGGTTTTGCAACATGTTCCGACTTAAGCCGTTTAAGAAAGTTTATCCTGCTGTGAATATTCGCCACATTGATCTCCTTGTCATAATAGTCGTCCAATCCCATGTTATAGGCTTCCATTTTCAGAAAGTTGTCACGGAAGAAGGAGATAAGAATAAACGGGGTTTTAACATATATTTTGTTGATTTTTATTTTATGGAAAAGCGCGAGACCGTTGATCCCGGGCAGGTAATATTCGCAGATGATGGCGTCGATCTGCCTGTTTTCAACAAAAGCTTTCTCCTCCCTGGGTTCGGTGGTTACATCAAAAAGATGGAATGTGTTATCGGTAAGCCAATACAAAGCGGCGAGTCCGTTGGTGTAATGAGTAATATGAAACAAGTCGGAATTCATGAACAGGCCAAGATTCACCTGGTCATTCCCGATATATAAAATTTCAAGCCTTGTGGCGGAACCTTCAGCCATTTGGTTCAGTTACCCCTGCGTTGTGTGTATAAATCTCTGAATTCCAGTCTTCTCTTAATTCGTGCAATGAGTTCTTTCGGATTAAAAGGTTTCAATACATAGTCATCCGCACCCATTTCAAAACACTTTATTTTATCGGCGCTCTCCTCTTTACCCGACAGCATGATCAGGGGAATTTCGTCGAAGAAGCCGCTTTCACGGATCCTTTTGATGAATTCAAACCCATTCAAAACCGGCATCTCGACATCACAAATTATAAGATCTGGCATGTTTCCCGATTGGAGGTAAAACAGCGCGTCCATCCCGTTGCTGATGGAGGTTACATCGAAATCCTTATTAAACGTGTTTTCGATGATAAACCGGATACTCTTTTCATCATCAATAGCGAGTATCTTTTTCTTCATGAAATGAGGATTTGGTAAGCAAATATATTTAAATCCCTACGAAAAGCAGAAAATAAATATTAACAATAAAATAAAAGTTACTGACTATTACGAAGAACTGCCCTTTCTTAGTGGTCAAAAGAATCCAATTTTCCCTGTAAAAACTTGAATTCATCACGCAGCCGGGCAGCCTCCAAAAAATCAAGCTCTTTCACGGCATGCTCCATATCACGGCGGTTTGATGCGATCAACTTAACCAGTTTTTCTTTCGAAAGATATTGATAAACGGGATCGGCTGCTGCCTCAAGCTGAGTCTTTTCGATATAGGGACCCGGCTGCTGTCTGGAACCATTTGCAACGACGGTCTGCCCCAGAATATCACGGGTACTCTTGACTATTTGGGCTGGTGTTATGTTATTTTCCAGATTGTATTTTATCTGTTTTTCACGACGGCGGTTGGTCTCCTCCATCATCCTTTTCATGGATTCGGTCAGCTTATCGGCGTACAAAATGACCTTGCTGTTGAGGTTTCGCGCTGCACGTCCTGCCGTCTGTGTAAGCGACCGCTCCGACCGGAGAAATCCCTCCTTATCAGCGTCGAGAATGGCGACCAGTGAAACTTCAGGCAGATCAAGCCCTTCTCTGAGCAGATTGACGCCGATCAGCACATCGAAAGTTCCCAACCGTAAATCGCGCAGGATCTCGACGCGTTCGAGTGTATCCACATCCGCGTGAATATAACGGCATTGTATCTCGAGCCGGAGGAAATAGGCTGAAAGCTCTTCTGCCATCCGCTTGGTAAGGGTCGTTACCAGGGTGCGTTCACCGGCTTCGATACGGAGGTTAATTTCGTCGAGTAGATCATCGATCTGGCGCAGGCTGGGACGTACCTCGACAAAAGGATCGGGCAGGCCCGTCGGACGGATTACTTGTTCAACCACCACTCCTGCACATTGCTGCAATTCAAAATCAGCAGGGGTCGCGCTTACATAAATGGTTTGATTGACCAGCGCTTCGAATTCATCGAATTTTAATGGACGGTTGTCAAGCGCCGAGGGCAGCCTGAAGCCATACTCTACCAGAGTCTGTTTTCGCGACCGGTCGCCGCCATACATGGCCCTGATTTGTGGTATTGTCACATGACTTTCATCGATGACCATCAAGAAATCATCCGGAAAGAAATCAAGCAGGCAGAAGGGCCTCGAACCGGGATGCCTGCCGTCGAAATATCTCGAATAGTTTTCGATGCCGGAACAGTACCCTAGTTCACGCATCATTTCAAGGTCATAGTTTACGCGGTCCTCAAGCCTTTTCGCTTCCAAATCCTTACCGTTGTCCCTGAAATAGGCACACTGTCTGATCAGATCATCTCTGATCTCCTCCAATGCCTCGCGCATTTTATCCGGCGAGGTCACGAAAATATTGGCCGGATAAAGGGTCATTGCCTGAAGTATTTCTAATCGGTGTCCTGTTAATGGATCAAAAGTTTCGATCGATTCCACTTCATCCCCGAAGGTGATGACCCTGTAAGCCACATCCGAATATGCCGGATAAATATCGACGGAGTCACCCTTTACCCTGAATTTTCCTCGTGTAAACTCAGTTTCGGTGCGGACATAAAGGCTGTTTACCAAATCCTGCAGCAGCTTGTTGCGACCGATCCGTTCCCCTTTGCTGACACGGATTACATTGTCATTGATATCCTTGGGATTGCCGATCCCGTAAATGCACGACACGGATGAAACCACAATGATATCCCTCCGGCCCGAAAGAAGCGCCGAAGTTGCACTGAGTCGCAATTTTTCAATCTCGTCATTGATTGACAGGTCTTTCTCGATGTAGGTGTTTGTTACGGGAATAAACGCTTCAGGCTGATAATAGTCGTAGTAAGAAACGAAGAACTCAACGGCATTTTCGGGAAAAAACTGCTTGAATTCGCCAAACAGCTGAGCGGCAAGCGTTTTATTATGACTCAAAACCAGCGTAGGTCTTTGAACCTGTTGAATGACATTGGCTACCGTAAAGGTTTTTCCCGATCCCGTCACACCAAGCAACACCTGTCCCGGATCGCCTCGCTCTATTCCTTCCACGAGCTGACGGATCGCTTCTGGCTGATCGCCGGTTGGGATAAAGTTGGTTGTCAGGTGAAACTCTGCCATGTGCTGATTATCTGTTTTTTATTAAAACTGCTCCGACCGGTGAATGATCGGATAAATCGACCTGATATTTCCGGTATGAAACCACGTTGAAATCATCGGAATGGAGGATATAGTCGATTCTGAACGACGGCAGTTTTCCCGAATAGGTACTTTCAAACCACACCCTGCCCGACTCCCGGTAGCTGTCCTTCAGTCTCCGGGTAAGGCGGTGGTAGGTGAATGATGTTGGAGCGTCGTTGAAATCACCCGTCACGATAACGGGATAGGGAGATCGGGAAACATGTTCCTGCAACCGTTTCACCTGGTCTGACCGGATAATGAAGGCACGCCTCAGTTTCCAAAGCATCCTTTTGGAACCTTCGGTCAGTTTTGGCGACTCTTTATCGGGATCAGTCAGGTTCGATAAAAAGGTGTAGTCATCATCGCCGAAACGCGTTGATTCAAGATGCAGATTATATACCCTGATGGTGTCTCCCCGGATCAACAGGTCGGTATAGATCGCGTACAGGCTGTGTCCTTCAATATTGAAATATCCTTTACCGACAACGGGATACCGGGAAAAGGTAGCAATGGCGACAATTTTTTTCCGGTTCCAGAATTGTTTGTAATTGGCGAAATGGTAGTATTCCATACCGATCGAATTGGTGAAGTTCCGGAATGTTTCATCGAAATCTTCTCCAATAGCATAAAACTCCTGGATGCAAATAATATCGGCATGTCGCTCGGCAATGAAATCGATGATCCTTCCCCGGGTCTCCGGTATGCTTTGGGCAGTTGAGCGGGGACTCCCGTAAAAATGGTGGATATTAAAGCTGAGCATCTCAAGAGGAGGGCCTGAACCCTGATTCCCGCCTGATCCATGAAGAGGGATATAGGTCATCAGGTAGTTCCATCCGGCCAGGATAAGGACCAGAGAGATCAGGATGTGCCACCGCCATAGCACGAGCCATACCAATACGAAGATAAGGTTCAGGAAGAGGAATACCGGATAAGCCAGTCCGAAGAGTGCAATGATCCAGAATGTTTCAGGACTTAAAAATGCAGCAGAATAAGATACTAGCAGTCCTGCTGCGGCAATAATGTTTAAGGCCAGTAGAATTTTCTGAATAACAGTACGTCGTTTATTTCGGTTCATCGGGAGGAAGTCAGCGACGGTTTGATGCTTTAAACAGAAACTCTTTCTCCTCGCGGGTCAGACAGTCATATCCTCCCTTGGAAATTTTTTCGAGAATTTCATCGATTCTCCGTTGCTGTTCAACCTTATTTTTGTTGTAATCTTCGTCCGACACCGGCCTTCCTGAGTTTTGTGACCGGGTGTAAGCGTTGTTCTGCTTACCGAACCTGCTTCTGAACTGGTCAAAGAATGACTGGTAACCGGGAGTTAAACGGCTGGAACGCGACCAGCGGTAGATTTGTGTATAGAGGAAGCCGAATACCGCCCCCCCGATATGAGCCAGGTGTCCGCCTGCATTTCCGCTCGGGATCATGAAAAAATCAAAAACAAAGAGAATGATAGCCAGGTAAAGGATTCGAACTCTTCCAAAAAAGAGAAGCTGAATCTGGTACTGCGGCACATAAAATGAGATGGCAGAAACAATGGCCATCACCGAAGCGGAAGCCCCGAGCGCAAAAGAAACGGGGACCATCTCTTCGAAAACAGGAAAGAGGTTGAACGAGAGGATGAAAACAAGTCCGCCTGTAAGTCCGCCTAACAGATAAACAGCTACCAGGTTCCGGTCGGAGAGAAATTCGGTGAAGATCTTCCCAAACCAATAGAGCCATAACATATTGAATAACAGATGCCAGAACTCCAGGTGAAGGAACATATAGGTAAAGGCTGTCCAAGGCTTCCCGGCCAAGGTGTCGAAGGATGCAGGAATGGCGAAGTTATGCAGGATGAAGTTGTTAAGCGCTTGATTTTCGGGATGGAGAAAGAAAAAGGCGATCACCCTGAGAGCCTGAATGAAGATCCAGATTCCGATATTGATCAAAAGGAACAGGGATAAAGCCGAACCGGAACGAAAAAATCTCTTAAGTTCCTCTAAAATGGGAGCAGGCTGGTTATAGGAATAATTCATCATGATAAATAGCCCGATTTTTTTCTCCAGTAAATAATTAAAAAGAACCCAAATATCATACCTCCCAAATGGGCAAAATGGGCAACATTATCGTTCGGATTGCTTATTAATGCCGATACCAATTCGATAATCCCGTAAAGAATGACAATCCACTTTGCTTTTATAGGAAATAGGAAATAGATGAAAACCAACATGTTTGGGAACATCATACCGAAGGCAAGTAAAATTCCATAGACCGCTCCGGATGCGCCAATGGTAGGTACATCCATTTGCAGGCGGATCAGTTGTCCGATATATTCGACCGATTGATTCAGGTAGGCTGGATTGGTTTTATCCAGGCTCCAGGTCTGGATGAAGTTCAGGATAGTGCCTTGCGATTCGTAATAGTTCGGATAATGGTTTTTGACAAAGGCGATAAATGCATCAATAGATGGCGCTGTTTGATAGGCTTCGGCTGCTGCCTGAATGGATGAAATGTCCCACCAGTTTACCAGCGTCTGTACCAGAGCGGCTCCGATACCTGTGATGATATAATAAACCAGAAATCGTTTTGGACCCCATACATTCTCTAACAGATAACCAAACATCCACAATGCAAACATATTAAAGAAAATGTGGCTTATATTGGCATGGAGGAACATATATGTTATATACTGGAACGGCCTGAAGAGATCGGACTGAAAATAATGCAGGCCTAACAGATTTTCGAGGTCGATGCCGAATGCAGATTGAAACGAGACGGTAGCAAGAAAAAATAATCCATTGATAATGAGGAGGTTTTTTACTACCGGAGGAAGCAGGCTGAATCCGGTCGGACTATATTGTTGTGTCATCATTCTGGTTCAGGTGATTTTTAATTTGTTAACAAGTTCACTAAAAGGAAGCACCATCATGACCGGTTTTCCATCGGGTGATAAATCCGGTACCTTACAGGCAAATAAATTTTCGATAATTGCATCGATCTCTTCCGGATGAAGCGCCATTCCTCGCTTGACTGACAACCGGTTTGACATCGCTTTTGCAAGTTTCTGATTTTTATTCAGTTTAGCTTCCTGGGTGGGCGATTTCAGGGTTTCGAGAAGCGATTCAATAAAGGGGCCGGCTTCTCTGGCCGGAACATCGGGTGGCAGGGCTTCAACAAGAAAACTGTTTCCCCCGAAAGGGCTTATCTCAAAACCGATTTGAATAAAATAGTCCATCCATTCGCGCAAGAGTCCGGCGTCATCGGGATTCAAATTAATTGTAGGCGGCAGAAGAAGGTGCTGACCCTGTATTTTTTCGGATTGGCTCGCATTCAGAAAACGTTCATAGAGGATACGGGCGTGGGCGCGGTTCTGATCTATTATGACAATACCGGTTTTTGTATGGGTTATCAGGAAGGTGTTGTTAACCTGTATGTTCACCTTTTTATCATTACCTGCTGAAGTATCAATGGGTGGAAGTTGCGGAAGCGAATCAAGGAGTGAGTCGGGGCCGGAGGAACCGGTTTTTAATTCCGGAAGAGGTTCATACAGATTATTCCATGCGTTGATGGTGCTCCGCGATGCCAACGGCCGGCCACCGGCATCGGGTGCGGGTTTGGGCATGGTAAATGGATTGTAGTCAGGATTGAGGGTTATGACAGGTGGTTTAATCTGGTATCCCGGGGGAGGCAGGGGTGGCTCCATACCGGATTCCCTTTCAAAATCGAGGGATGGGGAGAGGTTGAATCGGCCGAGCGATTGTTTGACACAGGCATGAAGAATGGCATAAATGCTTTTATTATCCTGAAAATTTATTTCACTTTTTGTGGGATGGATGTTTACGTCGATCGTGTGCGGATCGACCTCTAAAAAGATAAAATAGGAGGGGGTTGCATCGTCGGGGATCAGCTCTTTGAAGGCAGTTTCGACTGCATGGTGAAAATAGGCATTTTTCATAAAACGCCGGTTGGTGAAAAAGAACTGCTCTCCACGGGTCTTTTTCGCAAATTCGGGTTTTCCGATAAAGCCGGAGATGTTTACCATCGGGGTTTGCTGTTCAATCGGGATCAGGCGTTGCGCATAAGCAGTTCCGTATAGGTTCAGAATTCGCTCTTTGAGGTGGCCTGAGGGGATCTGAAACAGGATTTTATCCTGGTTATAGAAGGAAAAGGAGATACCCGGATTAACTAGGGCTACCCTGAAAAACTCATCCATGATGTACCGGAGCTCCAGGTTATTTGACTTCAGAAAACTGCGTCGTGCGGGTACATTGAAGAACAGGTTTTTAACGCTCACCGATGTGCCGCTCAAGCAGCTGACCGGAAATTGTCCTTTAACTTCGGTTCCCTCAATTTGCACGCAGGTACCGATTTCATCTTCCTGTCGTTTGGTTTTCAGCTCTACCTGTGCAACTGCAGCAATAGAGGCAAGCGCTTCGCCTCTGAATCCAAGGGTTTGAATAGCAAGAAGGTCATCGGCTTTTTGAATTTTCGAGGTGGCATGCCGCTCGAAGCACATCCGTGCATCCCGTTCCGACATTCCACAACCGTTGTCGATAACCTGGATCAACAGCTTTCCAGAGTCTTTAACGATCAACTTAATATCGGTAGCTCCGGCATCAATGGTATTCTCCATCAATTCTTTAACAACCGACGCAGGGCGTTGAACAACTTCGCCTGCAGCAATCTGGTTTGCAATAGCATCGGGTAAGAGGTGAATCAGATCAGTCATCTCCACAAAAATACCGAAAAATTTTGACGTGGCAACAGCAATCGCAGTGATGCAAATCAACTGTCCCCCTTATTGTACGGGAAAAGGTTTCAGGCTGTAAATCCCCACAAAAATACCGTGAGTATTTCAGAAAAATACCCCTATACCTTATCAAAAGGGTGCTCTGACAAGAAATGATCATTATTGTTGTAAAGGATCTGACAGACGACGAATGGCCGTTGAAGCTGTCAGAACCGGGACTTGTCCAGAACCGGAAACCTCATCTGTACGAGGTAATAGGCTCCGTAGAATACAGCGCTGTAGAAGATGGTGCCGAGAACATCATTCATGAAGAATGATATTCCGTAAGTGCCATCACGGAAGAACAACAGTCCGGCCACATAACATTCGGTGAGGCCGCCAAAGGTCTGGGGGTATATCGGATTGCCGACCCAGGATGCGAAGTTGGTTATCAGGAAAAAGATAACCGACGACGAAATGGATGCCAGCAAAACGGAGCCCACATGGACCTTATTCCGTATGGTCATTCCGATCAGCACCGTAATGGCAAAACTCATGTAAACCGCGGGCATATTGGCATGCAGGCCTATAACGAGATCGCTGATAAACATCGCTGCGATCGGGATGGCGAAAGCATATTGCTTTCTGTCGAAATAGGTGCCTGCGAAAAGCGCCATTGCCGCGATCGGCGTGAAATTTGGCCAATGCGGTAACAACCTTAACAAGGCTGCAGTAAGGATTACAGTTACAACAATAATAAATCTAGGATTGATAGATTTATATTTCATTAATATATTATGGTTTAGTTGAGACAAAAATACTAAATCATTCGAATAAAAGTCAAGCTAACAGGAAAATTGTTTCTATTTTTGGCGAATCATCTTTAAACCAATGAATTAAAATGCGAAAATTTGTTCAGTTATCAATTATTATCCCATTTTTTATGGTTACAGAGTGCATAAATAACTGTCAGAAAGCGGATCTCATCGTTTTTAACGGCCGCATTTACACCGTCGATTCTGTAGGACGATTTGATAGCGCCATGGCGGTGAAGAATGGAAAGGTCATTGCAACCGGAACGGCAGCGGAACTCTTCGAACGGTTTACATTCGGCGACACGCTTGACCTTCAGGGCAAGTGTGTCTTTCCCGGTTTCATTGATGCCCATGCCCATTTTTTTGGTTATGCACTCAGCCTTCAATACATCGATCTGAAAGGAAGTTCCTCATTTGATGAAGTTTTATCGCGGGTCATCCAGGCTGGTAAACCTCATTCCGGCGACTGGGTTGTAGGCCGGGGCTGGGATCAAAACCTTTGGCCGGTCAGGATATTTCCCGATAACGAGCAGCTTAGCAGGCTGTTTCCGGACAATCCGGTTGTTTTAATCAGAATTGACGGACATGCAGCGCTGGCAAACGAGTCAGCGCTGAAAGCCGCAGGGATGGATCGGCTGAAACAATTTCTTCCTGAAGAGGTTCGGATGAAAAACGGGAAACCGACCGGAATGCTTACCGAAAACGCAGCTGATTTCATCAGGGAAAAGATCCCGGTTCCCCAGGGATCCCAGTTGATTGAATTACTTCAGAAGGCTGAAACCAACTGTTTTAATGCAGGGCTGACCGGCGTGTCGGATGCCGGATTAGGATATGATCGTGTGATTCTGACAGACTCCCTTCAGAAAAATGGATTGCTGAAGATTTTTGTTAATGCCTGGCTGACACCGGATCCAGAAAACCTCGAAAAGTTTGTTGCCAACGGACCCATGTTGACGGACCATTTAAGTGTCAGGTCGATAAAAATCTATGCCGACGGCAGTCTGGGCAGCCGAACGGCTTGCCTGAAAGAGCCATACTATGATGAGCCCGCTACATCCGGGATGATTGTGACCAAACCTGATTCGATTCGCCGTCTGTGCCAAACAGCCTACGAAAAAGGGTATCAGGTCAATACCCATTGTATCGGAGATTCGGCCGTGGCTATGATGCTGCAGATTTACGGCAGTTTTCTGAAAGGCAAAAACGACCGGCGCTGGCGCATTGAACATGCTCAGGTCGTCGATCCGGATGATCTTCACTGGTTCGGCGACTTCTCCATAATCCCTTCGATCCAGGGAACCCACGCGACTTCCGATATGGGATGGGCCGGCCAGAGGCTGGGACCCCACAGGATGAAGGGTGCCTATGCCTATAGGTCACTGCTGGCTCAAAATGGATGGATCGCAAATGGTACCGATTTTCCCATAGAGCACATAGATCCCGTTATGACCTTTTATGCCACGGTTGCCAGAAAAGATAGTAATGGATATCCTGAACAAGGATTTTATCAGGAGGAAGGTTTGTCGAGGATGGATGCCTTACGGTCAATAACAATCTGGGCGGCAAAAGCCGGATTCTCTGAAAAAGTCAAAGGGAGTCTGGAAGCGGGGAAGGATGCCGACTTTGTAATCCTGGACCGGGATCTGATGGAGGTTCCAGAAGCGGATATTCCGGGGACACGGATTATTGGCACTTTCATCCGGGGAATAAAAGTCAATTAGCTGGGATATCGGCCAGGGAAAAATTAAGGGCGCCTGGTCAAAGCCGGACGCCCTTAATTTTTTTACCTAAGCCCATTCTATTTGAGCTGTTTGCAGATAAATTTCCCTAATTGTTTCCCGGCTGATTCAAAGCATTCGGAAATCCTGAGTGTCGCATCATACGCTTTTTTGTCAACGGAAACCCCTCCAACCGACATCGAAGGTGAGGTCTTTGGTTTTACGCTTTCGAGAAGAATGGTGGCAAGTATCTTGCCGGGGATGGCGGTTTCAATCAGGTCGACTGAAAGATCGATGGAAGCTGATTTTGCGGTGCCCATGACGATGGTCTCAACACCCTGTTCCACGTAGGTTACATGGACGATAAGGGTGTATTTGGCTGACGGATCAGAAACGCCGGAAAGTCCGCAATCTTTTGATTGTTTGTTAAAGTCCTCCTCGAATGCCGGTTGATATTTTTCTGTTTTGGCCGCTTTCCATTTTTCAGCCCACATCTCTCCGGTACCAGGGTCTTTTGCATTTCTGTCGACAATTCCTTTTTTCAGATAATCGGCTTCATTGTCGAATTTTCCGACAGCCATGGCCGCATAATCGTATTGGATGTTGATGGCTGACTGGCCTTTGAGGTCTGAAACACTACCAGTCTTTATTTTTTGCCCAAAGGTGGTCCCGGCTGCAACTATTAACGCCAGGAAAAAAATTAATAAGAATGATTTTTTCATGGTTCTGAGGTTTGTTTAGGTTTCTAATTTTATTTAGACAATATTACAATAATATCGAATACCTGCACATTTAGTTTGAAACATTCCCGTTTTTTTCGCGGTTATCAATAAATTTCACCGGTTTCCGGCTCATTTCGGGGCTTTGAATTTTTAGAATTGTTGATTCTGATTCGAACGACAGGAGGGGCGCAACACGTAATTTGGCTCTGAAGTGGTCTTTGATATCTTTCTCTTTTTCTTCACCGAGGTTCTTGCAACTTAGGTGGATCAGAATTTCGTCTGTTCCGATCTGGTTTGTATAGACTTCCACGATGTAATTTGTCACATATTCGATATTGTCGAGAATGTCGTATAAAGCAGGAGGGAAGAGGGTAGTCCCTTTGTACTTGATCATCTGGTTTTTTCGTCCGATAACGGGACCGAGCCGCATGGTCGTTCTCCCGCAGGTACAGGGCGCTGTATAGTGATGACACACATCTCCCGTTTTAAACCTGATCAGGGGCATTCCTTCCACTCCCAGCGTGGTTATAGTTACCTCACCCAGTTCGCCTTCTTTGACCGGGTGGTCCCGATCATCTAAAAACTCGACAATGATCAGTTCGGGATGATGATGTCCGCCGCATCCCTCGGAACATTCGGTAAAGGAGGTGCCCATCTCGGTGGAGGCGTAGGTTGAATAGAGTTTTATCGGCCATTTATCGAAAATTTTCTTACCGAGAGTATTCAGGGAGAGGTCTTTTTTCCGTAAGGGTTCTCCGATACAGACGGCGCTTTTGATGCTGCTGGCACGGTAATCGATGCCATGTTGTTCTGCATAATCGATAATCTTTAAGATGAATGACGGCACGGTAACGATGGCGTTGGGTTTGATGCGGGCGATGGTATCCCATTGTAATTCGGGAATACCGTTACCGACCCTGACGACGCTGGCGCCCAGCATCCTGATACCTAAAAAATAGGCCAGTCCTGCCATAAAGCGACGGTCGATGGTGGTCATCAACTGATAGATATCGGAAGGGGATCCTCCCGCACAGGTAAAAGAAATGGCTTCATTGTAAGCAAGGCGGTCCAGATCGCGGTCGGTCATGGCAAATGTGACAGGATCGCCCAGTGTCCCGGAGGTGGTAATGTAATCGATAATCCGGTCATCGGCAACACACAGGAAATCGCGGTTATATTTCTGGAGATCCTCTTTTTTGGTCACCGGGAGTTGTAACAGATCTTCGACAGTCCTGATCTTATCGATGTTAATTTGGTTGGAGGCGAAAAGGTTCCTGTAAAAAGTTGAGTATTGTCCTACATATTTCAGGGTCTCGGCAAGCCGCTGGTTCTGATAGCCGGCAATTTCCTGCAACGGCTTTTTTTCAATCTCCGGGAAAAATCGTTGGTTCATGGAATGTATGGGTAGTAGTTATATCTTAATGCCAATCATGATTTTAAAGACAGCGGTCTCAATAGTCTGACTGGGTCTCTCTTTGTCGAAGTTATTATAGGTCATGTTACCAAAACTGTACTGGACCGAGAACAACATCACGCTATACCGGATGTTCATCCCAATTTCATTCTGGAAAAAATTCATCCCGTACTTGGAATATTCGGATTCACTAATCCCCTTCCATTCGTCGTAATGATAAGCAAAATTTGCGTTGATCTTATAAAAAAGGTCGATCATGAGCCGGTCAACCGGATTGATGGTAAATACCGGACCGAATTTCTGTCCACCGTACAAATAGTAGTGGTCGGTTGGTTGGTCCGGATCGGCGGGTTTGGTCGAATTGAACCACAGCGACAGGAAGGTGGCATCGAGTCCGGCACGCAGGTGATTGTTGGCAAAGGCAGGACCAAAATAGATGAGGAACCCCAAATCGAAAGCGCCGCCAATTCTGGCCGGCAGATAATTCAAACCCGTGATCGCCTGTGGTCCTGAGGTCGCATATACATGTTGTCCCAAGGCATAGTTACCAATTGGGAAAATAGGTCCAAGACTGAGATAAAAGCCACTGTTAATCCTGTTTTTCCGTTGCCAGGTCTCCTCTTCCTGGGCTTTCATAGCCAACGGTATCAGAAGGGCAGACAATACCAGAATAATAGTACTTCGTTTCATGGGTAGATATTTTGATTTTAATATACTTATGGAATATATAGATGGATTGGTCTCACGGGTGGTTTGTGAATGAATTTTCATGGATAGTTCATTGTTAGTGTGTTATTCAGTGTTCAAAATTACACCTCTTAGGCAAAGAATATCAACATCATTTCCGAGATATTATTTCGCCGTCAGGCATTATATTTATAAAGCTCCATAAAACGGGTAAGTTTACTTGTAATGATCTCCTGATCGGTGCGGGAAAGTTGGAATTCATTTTTTTTGTAATCAGCAATAGAATCCAGATAATTCCGGATGTTCCGTTGAAGATTTTCATGTAACGGGGTTCCCAATCCTGAGTAAAGGGCTGTTAAACAACCAATGGGATCCTGTTCCAGATCTTCAAATCTGATTTCAAAAAAATTGCCGGGTTTGATCAGATTCCGGTCCCGTGCAATCGTGGTGAGCAGAAAGGAGAGGAATTCGGCAACGGGTTCAACTTGAAGCCGGCATTTGTGATTTGTCAGTGCATTTTGTTGTTGGACAATATTCCACATATGGATGGTCGAGGGTACGACTTTGTAAGGATGTCGCATGATATGGATGAATTTTGCCTCCGGAAAGAGTTCACACAGAAGTCTGATGCGAAAGGAGTTGAAGGGATTCTTTGAAACGATGGTACGGGAGGTGCCCATCTGAAGTTTGGTAAAGTACCGGACAAGATTTCTGCTCCAGTCTGAGAGGTGGCTTTCATCAGGGAGGAAAGCCAGTTCCTTATTCAGGAAGTAGTCGGAGGAGGCCGGGAAGACCAGTTTTTCAAGCGGGGAGTAGCTGGTGATTCGATAAATTGCGTATTCATCCTCCTGGGGTTCATCCATTCCGATTTTTACCATGTCCATCGGACGGTGCTCCCTGACGAGTTTTTTTAAGATCGGGCGATAATATTTGTAGGAGGTCAGAAAACTATCCGGTATTGCTACCTGGAAAAGGGTTGGCGCAAGCATGGAAGGATCCAGACTCAGGAGTTTATGAAGCAGCGTAGAACCCGTTCGCCAGTGTCCGATGATAAATATCGGATTTTTTGGAGGATCTGCACTTGCAAGCGCTTTATGGTATTTAGACTTTTCAGCGGCTGCAAACAGGGAGGACCATACAGATCCCTGAAAAAGGAGAAAGAGCCGGACCAGGGTGGCCGGGGTATAAGATATTTTATTTCTGCGAAGCAGGCGGGTCAGTTGGCCCAGAGTGATTCCGGCAGTAAGATAGGAATCTTTCAAAATATTACAGAATTAGGGTAGATCCGGTTTTCTGTTTTCTGTGATGAATGCGGCTATGCTGTTCACAGACCGGATCACTTCGCGGGCGAGGTTTTGATCATTGATCCGGATTCCATAGGTTCGCTGGATGGCCATAATTATTTCAATAGCATCGACCGAATCGAGTGTCAGCGCATTCCCGCCGCCAAAAAGTGGCTTCTCATCATCCACGTCGGCAGGATCGATATTCTCGATTGCCAGGGTAGTCATAATCAATTTTTTTATTTCAAGTTTCAGCTCTTCCATACGTGTCATACCGTCTTCGATAACTTCCTGAAAAATTTCTCTTCCACATCAGCGCGGTCGAGGATCATATCACCCAGTTGTTTTAATTTATCGGTTCCGAGGTCTCTGTTTTTTCCGATTCGTGCGGCAAAAAGGGAGATTTCCCTCCACCCGTCGCCGATGAGCATCAGTTCGGCTGAAAGATCACGCAGCTCAGGCTTATTCAGGATTTCGGACGCCTGTTGAAGAAAGGTGGCATAAATGAACCGGAATCCTGCTCCGCCCGTTCCCTGATCTTCCAAAAGAATGTTGATCTTCATGATCTCGTGCGACAGATGCTCGACATCGCGGGCCATTGATGGCCATTCCAGGATTTTCCGCGAGAACATCCGCATCCCCCTGATACCAAGAAAGGGAATCGGTATTTTGAGCATATTGAAACATGCTTTTCTGATTCCTTTGACAACCGCCTGTTTTAAATCAACTTCGGCCGGAATCCGATCAACATGATACAAAAAACCTTTCGGCGACATCTCTCCACCGGCAAATCTTCCCTTTTCAAGCGAAGTGGCTTCCAGTTCAACCATTTTCGGAAAGTAAGCATCGCTGATAAGGTATCGGGTTCCTGTTAGCCCGACCACCACCATGAAATGGACGTTAATATGAACCCGTTCCCATGACGGCACATAATCGAGATAGAAAAAATCAACCTGACAGGCAGTCGGAATTCTTTTGTCGATGAGCCCGTCAAGCACAGTCTTCGCCAGGGCGGTGTCTTTAAACTGGTAGGTCTTAAACTTTACGCCTAATCGCTTTTCGATATCAACGCGCATTTGCCCCGGTTTATTCCTGACTATGAAGGTCGGGAAGGCGAAGGCTTTCATTTTGTGGAAGTAACCAAAAAAAATACCACTGGAAATCCCGAAAACAAGAGGTTCGGTGATCTCAAGTCCTCCAAAATTCAGAAGCGAAGTGATGGTACCCGATTCGCAATGGGCCCCCATTTTGTGTTTGAAACCGAGTTCTGTCATCTACGTCCGCTCTGCTAATTTTGTAAGAACAATATATGGATTGTCAGTTTGCTCCTGGATTACCTCTAAATGACCGGCATGATTTTCAAAAATCAGCGCCGATTCAAACTGCTCCTGGTTTTTAATCAGGATGACCTGCAGAAGGTTTGCGATAGGAACGTTGAACACCCCGGCATAGCGTGAAAGCTCCGCAGCCGTCGCACTTGCGAATCTGGCCGGGTCGAGATGTTTTTTTACCCGCGACTTCCTGATTCCTGCGCGTGAAGCAAGTTCCGACAGGGTCAGATCTTCCAGCACCATGAAATATTTCACCGGACTTATCTTACCATGGATAAGCTGCTCCCGCAAGGTTGATTCCAGGTTCTTCCTTTTCAGAAAAAAATCTTCGAGGTAATTTGCTGTAAGGTAGGATCCGGTCTGCATGGGACCATACTGTCCATCATCCTTTTCAACATAGAGAATCATCTGTTGATCCGGGCAATCCACAAATCCTTCTTTTTCTTTCATCTTAGGCCGGGAATCCTTTATTTACGTTTTGCAAAAATAAGAATGCTGATGAACATGGCCAAACCAAAAAAACCGACCAGCAAGAGGCTTCGGGGCAGAATCGTGATCAGGGCGCTATCGCGGACGAACAGATCGAGGTAATTTTCGATGCCCCATCGCAGGGGAGAGGCCATACTGATCAACCGGATGGATTCGGGCATCAGATGGACCGGTAGAAAGGTACCGCTGATCACGCCAAGCAGCACCACAATGACCGACCCGAACATGGCTGCCTGTCCGTGGGTGGTCGCAGCTGTACCGATGATCATACCGAAGCCTATGGCTGCAAGAGCGGCAGTGATGGTTGCGATTGCAATTGCCAGGTCGTGTGATCCGGTTACCAGCGATGGGAATCCGAACAAGGCCGGGAAAACCCATTTTCCGATCCCGAGCATTAATAAAAATTGAAGGATGCAAACAACAAAATAGATCATAACTTTTCCGGCAAGGATCGATGAAAGGGTGACAGGGAGTGTCCGTAACCGGATGTAACTGCCTGCATTTTTTTCAGTGATAAGACTCCCCGACAGAGGGATTACGATGAAAAACATGGCGAACAGAATGAATCCCGGAACGTTGTTCTGGATAACGGTAGGTTCGATCGTTTCACGGTTGCGTGCAGGGCTGAGGCAGGTAACGGGAGGGAGCGATCGCAGCTTTTGTTCGGCCATAGCGGTTATAACGGGAGCCATCTCACCTGAGAGCCCGTTGATCAGGTCATTCATTGCAAACCGGGTCTGAACGCCTTTAATTAGAAATTGAAGCGATTGGAGGGTCGATGTACGGTATCCCGGATCCAGCGCCAGGTCTGCATATATCCGAATGCCTGTTTCTGCCTGGTCCAGTACGATACCGAATTTGAACTTACCCCGCGAGATCAGATCCTTGGCCAGGGAGGCAGTCAATGGGGAACCATTGTAATCCCTGATAACCTTGAAAAATCCCGATGAATCGAGTGCTCTGCAAAATTCACGGGAAAGGTCCGACGGAGTTTGACTGACGATAAGCACCGGGGTGCCGGCGCGTTGATATTTTATGGCATTTTCCTGGGCAAGGGTCACCACGAAGATCAGCAGTACCGGCATGAAGAAGAGGATGATCAGGCCCGGGATATCGCGAAGCAGGAGCATGACCTCTTTGACCAGGATGGTTTGGACCTTGTGCATCGGGCAAAAATAGTAAGAAATCTTAATTTTTCCGGATCTCGATCAGGCTGATCGGGGAAATGGTTGAAATGATCCGGGAGCAGTGCAGGCCTGCTTTTTCGATGATCCGGTGAAACTCCTTCTTGGTTCTTTCTTTTCCCCCGGGCATGGTTGCAAGCATCTGAATATCCAACAATTTTGCAAGTGAAGAAGCATTGCCTGCAGGAACTACCATATCGATCACGAGGATCCGGGAATCTTCGTTCATACGGTCCCGGATGTTCGACAAAATCATGACGCTATATTCATCATTCCAGTTGTGAATGATATTCTTCAGGATATAAAGGTCAGCCCCGGCAGGCGCCTCTTTGAAAAAGTCACCGGGAATCAGTTCTATTTTATCTGAAAGACCGTAGGATTCGATCAGGGTAGGGGCATTGGAAAGCGCTTCAGCCGTATCAAAAAGGATCCCGCGCGACCGGCCTGATCTTGACAGGATGTTGGCTAATAAAAATCCCTCGCCTCCTCCGATATCGGCGATTACGGGGAACTGTGAAAAATCGTAGGCATTCAGGATTGGATCCAGTCCGAGAAACGACAGGTTGGACATCGATTTGTCAAAGATACTGCTCTCATCCGGATGGTTCTTTAAATAGTCGTAAATACCCATGCCGTATTTATGAGAGAATGCATCATTTCCGCTCCTGACTGCGTATTCCAGATCGCCGAGGAGATTCCAGTTCACAGGCCCAAGGTGGTGGAGGATCATATATCTCAGAGATTGCGGGCCGTCGAGCAATCCACGGGAAAGGGAATTCAAAGCGAAACTTCCGTTGCTTTGTTGTTTAAATATTCCCACCCCGGCCAGTGCCCGCATCAGACGGTAAATGGCTTCAGGATCGGCATTGACCCTGTTTGCAATATCCGTTGAGGAGAGTGGTTTTTCCTCCAGATGCCCGGCAATATTCAGCTTCGCGGCAACATAAAGGCAGGGAAGTACCCAGAAGTTCTGAAATTGTTCATAGAGTACCACGCTACCGGGAAACATCAACCGGTTCAGTTTCAACAATCCGTCTCTGAAAGCGCTGATAAACCTGATTATCCAAGCCGGAGGCAGCCGCTTCCGGGAATTTGTATCTGTTATCATCCTGTTCATTTGAGGTCACAAAAATAAACAATATGCTTTCCTGAGTTTGGCTGAATCTAAGTTTTTACGATGTCGGTTTAATACACAAAGATCCGGTCAGAATTGGATTCTCCAGGTTCCCATCGGAAAGAATACCATGTTGAAAAAATTCCGGATTTCTCCTGTTTTCGGGTCGATTCGTTGCATCGAAATGTTGGTGAAAACAGTGCGGTATTGAAGATCGATGAAAAATTCGATATTGTAGCCGGGGAGATTCCTCCGGATGCCGAATCTGAAGGCGATCCTTTTATATTCGGGAAATCGCGGGACATAGGCTTGCTGCCAGTCGTAAACCGCTTCCCCGGTGGCAGATGTCGCAGCGACATCATAGGGAATATACGGGCTTCCACCGGTCCAGGTGGCCCTGAGCCCGAACGACATGACACCCCATCTGCGCTTTCCCATCACGAATTCATATCCTCCTGCGGCATTCAAAGCATAATTAACATTGAAGGCAGAGGAACGAAGCACTCCGTCCGATCCCTTGTACTCGGAATTAAAGAGTGAAGCCGTAAACAGGAAATAGTAATTTTTCCGGAAGAATCGTTCGAAGGTGCATTCGATACCGTAGTTGTGGCCGGTGCCCTCATTGACCAGACTGTCGGCATATTGCCTGTCGATGAAAAACTCATGACCCTGGTTGCTAAGCGAATAGGATGGAATGGATTGTTTTACCGGAAGGTCGTACAAATACTGGTAATACAATTCCGTTCTGAACCTGAGATCTTTATTGATTGTGTAGTTGTAACCCAGAGCGCACTGGGCATTCCGCGAGAAACCGAGATTCAGATTTGGCTGGATGGTCGTTCCGCCGGGGAGCTGACTCAGAATAAAGTAGATTACCCGCGGCTGCAATTGACTGTACAATCCCGCTCCAAAGTTTAAGGTGTGTTTCCCGTCGATGTACCAGTCAAATCCGAGTCTCGGCTCCAGGGTCCAGGATTGGTTCAGCGACAACCATGCTCCGTAAATTCCCGTTGTAAATGAAAAATGACTTCCTGTGCTGTGCTGCCACTGGGCGAAACCCCGTGCCATTGCCATGAATTCATCAGAACGGGTATGGACCTGAAAGTTACCCTTCGACATAGCGCTGTCGGCGAACGACATCTGAAAAAAGTCGAATAAAATCCCGCTGTTCACCACATCTTTAGCTGAAAACTTGCGGGTTATTTGCGATGAAAAGGAGTACTTCAGCTCGGTTGAGCGTTCGCCGGCCCAGGGCGAAGGGGTTTGCTGAACATTTGAGAAGGTATCGATCTTTGTCCGGGTTTCCGAAGCGACCAGATTGAGCATGTTTTTCCAGAGTATATCTTTTTTAAGCAGGATCTGGTGGGTGATGCCGATGACGCCGATATCGGAGCCATTCGATAAATTCTCGCCGTAATCGGGGAAAAGCCAGTCTGAGGGATCCTTGTTGCTGTCGAAGAGTTCGATGGAGCTGAGCCCGCCGATGCCTGTCAGGGTGAATGTACCGGCTTTCTTTGTCGGGATGGTGATTTTAAGGTTAAGGTCCTGGTATTTCGGGATGATCCCGGTATTGATGCCGAACCAACTAAGGAATTGGAGCGGGGAGTAGCGGTAGGCAACAAGGTAGGAGGCGGTGTGCGATTTCGACAGGGGCCCTTCGGTCCCGAATTCCAGTCCGTTCCATCCGACCTCGAACCAGTAGCAGTGTTTTTCGGGATTGCCGTTTCGCAATCTGAGGTCGAAGATTCCTGCAAAGGTATTTCCATACTGGGCAGGAAAAGCGCCGGTGAGGAAATCGGAGTTTGCGATCAGGTTGTTATTAAGGATGGTGACCGGTCCGCCGGTCGTTCCAACGGCGGCAAAATGGTTGGGATTCGGAATCTCGATGTCGTCGATGCGCCATTGAAGCCCGGTGGGCGAATTGCCCCGGACGATGATATCGTTTCGGTTATCAATACCGCTGGTGACACCTGCAAAGTTGGCGACCATCCGGGCCGGGTCGTTGTAACTACCGGCAAACCGAAAAGTTTCATCGACACTGAACGACCGGATGCTGACCGTCGCCATTTTATTGATGGATTCATTTTTTTGGTATCCGGCCCGGATCTCTACTTCGGGGGCATGCTGCGGACGCTCTTGCAGATAAACCGTCACAGGGGTCTCTTTTCCGGTCGTTACGATCAACGGTTCCGTTAAGGTTGGAGCATAACCCACATAAGAGATTTTAAGCTGATACTGGCCTATTTTAAGGTGTGGAAATCTGAACCGGCCCAGGGTGTCGGTGGTGGTGCCAACCAGGGGATCCGTGTCGGTGATGATGACGGTTGCGCCCGGTAAGGGTTTCAGGGTCTGATTGTCGAGAATCACACCGGCAAGGGTGGAACGTAATACCTGTTGGGCCTTGATGCTACCGAATGGTATCAGTGAGGAAATAAGGATCACGAAAAAAAAAGAAGTAAGCGCAGCCTGGGCGGGTGAAAACCGGGATTGATATTTCAGCAGACGGCATCTCATAACGGATTGCAAGGTTACTGAATTTTTTCAAATCCCTGCATTCCGGCTTGATCCCCGGACTGGTTCATTATGGCTTGAAATCAGGATGGGAAGGAGGCAATAGGGAGCAGTCACTGCGCCATCAGGGAATCGACTTCGGCAGGGCTGATTCTTTTCCACTGCGGGTCGGAGAGGGATCCACCGGAATCCCGGAACGTCACCAGGTCAAAAGTCTCTTCGTAAAAATCAAGTTTACTCCCCATATCGGGTGTATGTTCAACAAAAATAAAATGACCGGGTGTGCATTGTTGTTCCTTCATGATCTGAGTGGCAAGCTGGGCGCACCATTCGGTAACGGGGGTTCCCGGGTTCAGCCGGTATATCTCTGTGGCGATGGCAAGTGTTTTTCCATCTTTCCTTTTGATGATCCTGAGTCCGCAACGTGAAGGACTTTCCCATTGTCCTAAAAAATCGTAGTAACAATCCATGTACTTGTTGAAGGAAGGATGTATTTCCATTGTTTGATCGATGATCGGTTAATAGTTTTTTCAGGCTACCTTAGGAACCTTTTTTCCAAAGCTCAGGTCGGCGATATCGCGGCGGCGGGGTGTGAAGGTCCCGTCGGCAATTTCGCGGGAAACAACCCGGTTAATGAGGTTGAACATCTTCATGGTCTGGGGCTCGTCTTTGTAAAAGGTGTCCCAGGCATACTGGTACAATTCGGCAAGCCGTTCGGCCGACATATGTTTGGGATGATAGACCACTTTTCCGGCATTGTAATGGTTCCAGTCGGTATCGAATATCCGTCCCTGTTTCAGCAGGTCGCTGTAAGCTTTTGTATGCGGGAACGGAGCCAGCACTGTAAACTCGGCAAGATCCAGGTCGATTTCGAGAAGGAAATCGATGAGTCGTTTGATGTCGTCTTCGGTCTGGTTGTCGAGTCCGAGCAGAATAGTGCCTTCCACTGCGATGCCGTAATCGTGGTATTGTTTGATCCTGTTCCGGATATAATCGGAGGTGTCGAAAACGGCTTGATAAACGTACCAGGCGCCTGCCTGGGCGGCTAAATCCAACACTTCATCCTTATCCTCAATGGTATGGCTGACCCATTTTTTCTTGAGGGGGATCATGGCTTTGAAGAGTTCCTTTTCCCATTTGGTGTCAAGCGCGAGGGAGTTATCCACGATAAAGAGCCGGTTATTGTCCATCTGTGAAAGTTCCTCCACAACCCGGTCAATAGGTCTGGGCCTGAATCCGCGTCCACCCAAATACCTGACGGCGCAGGGATAGCAATCATAGATACAACCCCTTGAAGCATGGAACAGATCGACCATCCGGAATCCCTTGTGGTAATAGAGATCTTTTTTCAGAATATCGCGACGGGCGGGCCCGATGAGGCTCATCTCTGGAGGTTTGTTCATGTAATTGTAAACTTTCTTCAGGTTATTTTCATTAAAATCCCTGAAGACCTGGTTGAGACGGCCCTCCACTTCACCTAAAAACACCGCATCGGCATGTTGCATCGTCTCTTCTGCATGAAGCATGGTCGAGATACCGCCAAAAATGACCTTTTTGCCTAATTTCCGGTAGTGATCGGCAATTTCCCATCCCCGCCTTACCTGAGTGGTCAGCATCATGGAGATGCCAACAAAATCAGGATTGTCGTCGATAATCAGCTCTTCGACATTTTCATCCGTAAAATCGACTTCGACATCTTCCGGAAGATCGGCCGCCATAACGACCGGTCCATGTGGTGGCAGGTTAAAGATGGTTTGTCCTTCGAGTTTTTCCCAGCGGGGATATATCAGTTTAAATATCATTTGATTCAGAATTAGCTTTTAATGATTCAACACGAGTCGTAATAAATCAGGAAATTCACCGGTACTCACATGCCACGAGCTTTTTAATTATCCTTTCTTTATCCTTCCAGCGGGGTATCTCCAGTTTCAGAGCGTGCCGGTATTCAGTTTGTGCATCCGACCACCGGCCTTTTCCGAATAAGAGATCTCCCGTCAGTTCATAAACTTCAAAATATAACGGGTTCGTCGCCTTGAACTGATCCGTGTAAGCACGGCTCAGAAGATCGACTTCTCCGAGGCGGAGCGCTGACCTGATCCTGTTCCGCATTTCGAGAAACCTCACAAAACGGCTGTAATCCTCGGATTCAAGAAAAGGGTCGGGAGGAATGGTTCGATCCGGCTCCGTTATTTCAACCTTCTGTTGAAGGCCTGCAAATTTATGAAAAATTTTATACAGGTCATAACATGCATATGACCCTAATTGCCAGGGCTGTGTGCTAACCCAGACCAGACGGCGCTGCGGCATAAAAATGACAGAATGGTGGGCGATGAGCTGATTCACTGCTTTTTCGTTTCCCATCCCGATATCTTCCCCGTTAATTCCTGAACGGCTTCGTAAAATCCCGGCGGCGTCATTCGCAGTTAAGGGTGAATGATGAATAATGGCACGGATCAGACTGCGTTGCCGGTAAACGGAAGGACTCTCCCGTTGCTCACTGACTGCATCGGGATCGTTCGCAAAAATTGCCGACTGAAAATGGTTTGCACAGGAAATGAAACCACTCTTTGTCTGCACTAATGCCATTTTTTCTGGCGATTTTTCCAGGATTACCGTAGCGTTGTCGGCGGCTGACCCAATCATGATCGATTCGGAGACGAAGATCTTTCTTTTTGCTGCAATGGCGTAAGCTTCACGGATGTCGGATGCATACTGCAATATTTCGCGGGCCAGGATCGAAACAGGAGTGTTAGCCGATAAAGGAATCTCCGATTTCGCGGCATTGATGGTGACGGTCAGCCCGCATTCGTTCATGCCCGACACCGCGCCTACCATTCCTCCCCACGTAATCATCATAAATGCATGCCCCTTGTCGGGCTTGACAAACAGGACTATTTTATTCCGGGCGAAGTCATCTCCGGCATAGAAGTCAAAATTCCGGCCGATCAGCAACGAATGATCCGCCGACCAGTCACTCGTGACGCTGAAACTGGTGCAGCCGACCATTCCGAGTTCCTGCAGAGCGTGACCAATATCATGGGCCGAGTGATAGTTTAGCATCCGTTGATAAGCAGTACCGATAAAGGAAAACCGGTCGGAGGCAGCATGAGAGATTCCGAGTATTTCAAGTCTCAACTCCTCCGGGATATGATGATCAAGGTCGCGGTTAAACCAGTAAATAAAATATTTCAGGAACCGGAGATAAGCATCCGAAGGGATCATTTGCCGGATTCGATCAATAAATGCCTGTTCCTGAAATTCGATCAGTTGTCGGGAAAGTTTCCCGTTGATGACTCCCCGGTCGAATGGGTTCCCTTCGACATACATCTCCCACAATCCGGTCTCGCTTTTCTTCAGCCAGTTCGGTCCGATCCTGTAAAAATCAGGAGCAGGATTCTCAACCTGCAGTTGTAAAGCATGTTCATCACCGGGTACCGGAGGCTCAACCCGGGTCAGGAGGTTGAACAGTACCACCAGGATCAACGCCACCAATATTACGATGCCGGTAATGAAAATAGTCCGGCGTACCCACCTTTTTTGCATTTACGACTTTTTTGTTTTAGCGGTCATTCATCCATCTATCAGCTTCAATATTTTGTTGGAGAATCATATCCTCGTTGAATTTACATCAGCAATTCCTGATTTTTCCTAAAAGATAACCAAGACCGATGATCTCGCCCGCAGTCAGCACAGAGCCAATAGTCACTCCCAGCAATCCGTGCAGGTTGGTATTTTGTCCGGTGAAATAGAGCCCCGGTACTTTCGTCCGGGCCATAATGGAAGTAACCTCGGGTCGGTTAAAATCTTTGGCAATGCCGTACAGGGAGCCTTCAGGTATTCCCGTATAATCACGGTAGGTAAGGGGGGTGGAGGCCGTTATATGATCGATTGCGGGGAGTAATCCAGGAAAAGCCTTCCCGGCAAATTGGAGTAACCGTTGCGTTCGCTCCTCTTTGAAATCAATATAATCCTGACCCCTGTTGCCTGACCGCGTGTGCTGCCATTGTTTCACTTCCTCATAGTTCATATAGGTCATCAGCGTCACTCCATCGGCAAATTTTTGATCCTCCGAGGTACAGCTCATGGAAAGCAGGAACATCCCGGGCCAGTCGTTGCCCGAAAGCCCCGGTTCATCCCAAATATCAGGTCCTTTGTGGTAATACACATTATGGTTGAAATAGGGAAATGCACCGGGTTTCATGCCCAGAAAGAGGATAAAGGAGGCAACGGTTCCGGTAGCCGACTCGATCCGTTGCCGATAAGAGGATCGGCACAGTTCAGGAGCCAGCAGCGACAGGGTTACAGCAGGATGCAGGGAGGAGATCAGGATGGGTGCCTGAGCAACTTCTTCGGTTTTTGTTTTAACCATGAAGTTTCCGTTCTTCCGTTCAATTGAAATGACTTCACAGGAGGTGCATATCTTGCCGCCGTATGATTGGATCTGATCAGACAGGATGGTGGCTATTTGACGGCTGCCACCTGTAAACCGCCAGGCTCCTGTAATAAAGGAGTGATGGATAAGAGCGGAAACATGCAATGGGGCAATGGGTGAACCGCCATATAGAAAGTTACTTCCGGCAAGTGCCGATCCCAGCGGAACAGGGTGGTCTCCGGCGACAGTTCGATTGTTGAAGGATTCGAGAAACTGGCGTGCACTCCAGTGCAGATAAGGTTCTTCACGATGACCTGAAGGCAGTTCCAGGTTGTACATGGGGAAGGCTGACGCCGTTTCCATTAACGTATGCACATACCTTTTAAGATCAGACTGGGAGCGGGGAAACCGGGCTTCAAGGCAGGCGGCGAAGTTATCAAAGCCCTGTGCGTGCCGGAACAACTCTTCTCCGATCAGAATATGGTCAAATCCTTCCTGGTCAAGTTTTTGTATCCTGATCCGGTTGCTGAGTCCGAAATAATTCCAGTAGCGGTTCAAAATCTGACCAGGTCCCAGGGAGCCTACGTAATGAACTCCGGTCTCGAATTCGTGATTTTTAACCCTGAATGTCTGAAGATTCCCGCCAGGACTGGGCTCTTTTTCCAGGATCGTCACCTCGAAACCTTCCCGGCTCAGGATATATCCGTTCAGTAAGCCGCTTAGCCCCGATCCGATGATGAGAACCTTGTTTTTATTCATGTATAATTACTTCCCATTTCAATGGTCAGACGTTGTCTTTAAAAATACCTTTCTCCTGGCCGGTCATTCCGGAATCATAGATATTTCATCGGGATATGAACCGGGTTCACAAGACAGGCAAAGGTACAAAAGTCCGGTAATTTGGATGATTTAGCCATGACGGGGCATACGAAAGTGACAAATGGTTTTAATTCGAAGGTCATATGTTTATGATTTGCTTTTGGATTTTACATTTTATATATTTGGAATCCCATTAAAACGAACCGTCATGAGAAAAAAATCCATTTTAACCGTCATCTTATGGGTGGCATGCCTATCGGCCTTCAGCCAGCTTGAGATCAGTTCTTTTAATGCCACCGGTGGTGGATATTCAACAACTTTTCTGACAGATTACCAGTGTCTTGGAATCAATCCGGCCAACCTGGGGTGGACCTGGGACGATCATCGTTTCAACATCGGATTTCTGGAAACAGGAATGTCGATCTATTCCGAACCTTTGACAAAAAAACAGGTGTTGGGCGACCTTTTCAGCAATGAAGACCACCTTTCGATGGCTGACCGGCAACAGGCCGCCAAAGATTTTTCGAACAGTTTATTGTGGGCTCAGGCCGGCATCACCTGGGTTGGATTCTCCTACCAAAATGAAAAAATCGGCGGATTTGCCTTCAGCATCAGAGACCGGGCCTTGTGGAATACCGTTTTGAATGACAAGGCAGCCGATTTCCTGTTCCTGGGGTATAATGATCCCTACTTCGACAGTCTTGCCGTAACGCATGGCGATACCGTTGGTTACAGTACCAATCCAAAATGGGCCAGTGAAGTATATAACGGATCATACCTTCATTTTCTATGGTATCGTGAGTACAATTTCGGATATGGAAGGATCATTGTCGATAAAGAAGATTTCAAGATGTACGGCGGTATCGGTATCAAGTATTTGGCGGGTTACGGGAGTTACCAGTACATTCAGGAAGGATCCGATTTAAGGGCGTACACCGCCCTGAGTCCGCTGTTTGATGTGGATTACGATACTCCGACTCCTTCACAGGTAAGCGGAAACGGATTAAAAAGAGTGGGCGACGGGATTGGATTTGACATCGGCTTTACCTTCCTGATCAAGAACAAGTTAAAATTGGCCCTGGCCCTGAATGACATCGGTTTCATAAACTGGAACGGTAATGTGTATACGGGAAACAATACCTCTGTCTGGAAAATCGAAACTTCAGGGATGCATAATTACAACATCTTCGAACAGGGCGAACTGATTACTACCGATAATGCGCCCAACGATCCTAATTTGTGGGATGGCTTAGAAAGCAAGAAGGTAAACCTTCCGATGCATTTCAGAGGAGGAGCCAGTTTCCGTTTTAATCCGAAAATTGAGATCGGAGGCGATATTTATGTACCCATCGAGAAAAAGGTTCCGGGAACTTACGAAAAGATCATCGGCGGTATCGGCTGCCATTATGACCCGGCCAAATGGGTACAACTGTCGATAGGAGTCGTGTCGGGAGGCAAAATTGGTACGAATCTTCCGTTTGGAGTCTCCTTCTTCCCGGTTCGAAATGAAAACTCGACCTGGCAGCTTGGATTCGCGCTACGGGATATGATCTCCCTCTTCAAGAAGAATGATGCCACCGTATCGGCTGCGTTCGGATTTATCAGGGTTAGTTTCGGTAAAAACCCGAACAAATCAAAACTTCCGCCACAGGAAGAAGAAATCCCTGTTGAGACTCCCCGCGAGGGATAGCCTTTATTTGTTGATCATCAGCAGGTTGTTGGAGGTAATCCGTTTGACATCCACCACTTCTGCATGCAACCCAAAATCCCGGGCGATCGCATCGATCCTTCCGGTTGAAGTGAAATAAAGTGTTTTATCGGTCGTCGGGGTCAGGTTAAAACCGGAACGGGTTGAAAAAAATTCGGTCAGCTTTGATCGCTGATGTTGTTTCTCAAGCGCTGCATCGGCTTCCCTGATCAGGATGACTCCCCCCGGGTTCAGGTTCGAGATGCATGTTCTCAGGAGTTCATCCTGTTTTTCCGGTGTCAGGTAATGAAGCACATCACTTAAAATAAATCCGTCGGCGTGACCGGTCCTGAATTTCGTCACATCGGCACAATGAAAAGTGATCCGGTCATTTCTGCTGAAGTTATTGGCTGCAACGGCGATCTTTTCCGGATCGTAATCGATGCCGGTCACGGTTCGCCCGGTTCCCGTCAACATCATCATATACGAGAGGTAGCCGTAGCCGCAACCCAGATCGAAAATCTGCCCCTTTCGGGGAAGTAGCCGGTTGTATCGTTCGTAGTTATCCTCCAATCGCAATTTTACCTTGGTGTACCATTCCAGAACCGGGCCTTTGAGCGTATAGTTGAGCGCGACGGTTCGCCGGTAATAATGGGCATCGCCCTCCTCAGCCCTAAAGGTATTAAACTGGGTGATATAAAACTGTCTGAAGTTCCTGGCTCGCTCCCGGTAATCTGATCCGAAGGCCACATCATCGTAAGCAACACGACTAAGTATTTTCATCCTGAAGCTATTCGGACGTCCCCAGAACTGGCCTTTGGAAAGGAAGTCACCCGAACCAAAAACCAGTACCGGGAGAATATCGACCTTCAGTTTTTCTGAAAGATAAAAAGCGCCCCTGTGAAACCTCTGAATATGTTGGTCATAGGACCGGTGACCTTCGGGAAAGACCAGTAGAGAGTAACCCTCCTCGATTTTTTTTCGCAATGGTTCAAGGATGTTATCAATACCGTCGTCCACATTTAAAAAGGAAGCCAATCTCGCAATCGGACCGAATACAGGTGAATTCCAGACCCATCGGGTGGTGAGTATGATGATCTTTGGATGGAGCCGTAAAAAAGCCGGAGTCTCGATCAGACTTTGATGGTTGGAGATGATGATTGCGGGTTTGTCGAACCGTTCACCGGGATCATTGATCAGCTTCCGGTCATAAGCAAAAGTAAATGCAATATAGGCACGGGTCAACCGCGAAAAGAGTGTGTGAAACCATCGACTCTTCGTTCTTTCGGGCAGGGGCAATAAAAATTTGATCAGGATTCCCGCGATCATCATCACGAGGGCGATCAAAACGATGTTGCCCCAGGTGACAAAGGTTTTGATAGCAATGCGGAGGGTGACAGGAAACTGTTTTAGGTGGCTTCGATCCAGGATCAGCTTGTTAAAGATCCACGGTAACAGGGTGAAAGATATCAACACCACGGTGATCATACCGACCAACGATATCAGCGCGATGGAATGGAGCGCCGGATGCCGGGCAAGGAACATCGATCCGGCTCCGAAAAGGGTTGCGCCTGAAGATAAGATTACTGAAACCCTGTAAGCGGGGAGTTCGTCGGTTCCGTATTTCAGCGACCTTTGTAATCCCCTCATGATGAGGATGCTATGATCGACGCCTAATCCGAAAATGAACGAGGAAAGGATAATATTGAAAATATTGAAGGTACTTCCCGTGATCCCCATGAAGCCCAGGGTGATCAGCCAGCTTCCGTACATCGGAAGGGATGCGATTAATCCTAAACCCAGTCTTCCGTAAGAGATTATGAGCAACAGCGTCACAAATATCATGGAATAGGTGACCAGGCGATTGAAATCGGACCTGACCCCTTCGACCATTTTTTCGGTCAGCAACTGACGGTCAAAAAGTACGAATGATCCGTCGGGTTTCAGTTGACGGTAAACAAGCGCTCGCTCATCCTGTTTCACCCGGAGAATGGTAGGCGCCAAAACTTTGCCGGGGCTCACGCTGAGCCAGTCGCCCAAAAGTGGCTTGATTCCGGGATCCACAGTCTCAGGCGTAAATGAGGTAAACCGGGTCTCTAAGTATTGACCGAACGGCTCAAATGCATTATTACGAAAACCAGCTTTGACGGCGGCTGCACTGATTGTAGCCGTAGCCCGATTTTTTTTCTCTTTAGTCCAGAAACGGTTCCATCTGCTAATCCTGATTTTTTGCAGTGAGTCGGATATAAGCAGGGGCCCGGCGTCGGATATTTCTCTGACAATCGAATCGTTGGCTAACCGTCTGATTGAACGCTGCAGGCGGTCATGGTTCCTAAGCGCTTCTTCAACGGTGTTACCCGTTGCAACAGCGAAGATGTTCTTCAGTTTATAGTTTGCGATACGGTCAAGTTCCGACTCTGCATTTTTGAGTTCCGACGTCATGAAGTTCATCGAACTCATTTGGGTCTCGAAACCGGTACGGTGAGCAAAAAATATGCTGACGACGGCAGTCAGGACAAGTGTAACCAACAGCCATTTTTTTTCATGGTACGGATAGGCTCCCAACCGGTCGATGAAATTGCTTTTTTTTGGTTCCGATTGCTTTATCGGTACCATATCGATAAATTGAGGAAGGATAATCAGGGTAAATAGGGCAGCTCCGGCCACGCTCAGCAGTGCGAACCAGCCTAAATCGCGAAGAACTGTCGAATCGAGGAAGGTAAGGCAAAACAACGCCCCGATAGTGGTCACGGCACAAACCACGATCACGTGTGCCATATCGCGAAGGGTGGAACGGATATCGCCCGATTGTCGGTAGTAATTCATGAAATACATGGCGTAATCCACGATAAGGCCTAATATCACGGCGCCGATACCCAGCGAAATAGCAGAAATCGTCCCTTTGAAGACCGAAAGCAAGGCCAGCGCCAATCCTGCGCCAAACACGGCAGGGAACAATCCGAGCAGACGGGTGCGGAAATCCTTGAAATACCATCCGACCAAAAGGAAGATCAGACCGAACGACAGGGTCAGTGTCAGGATGATATCGGCTTTAAGCTGTCGTGCATTGGCTACCGCGATGGCGGCAGAACCGAAAGCGGTAATTTTTATCGATTCGCCTGATTCCCTTGAGATATCGTTCGTAATTTCCGCTATTCCGTCGATCAGTTTCCCGTTTGCAGAAGTCTCGCTGGACGGATTGGACGGATTGACAAAGAGCAGAAGGTGTCGCCGATCCTTTGTGAAAATACAACCGTCGTAAAGATCAAAATTAGCGCCGGCCTGCAGTGATTTGAGTTTTACCAGTGCAAGATTGGTGATTCCCAGGGGATCGCTTGATATCCGTTCTTTCATGACCATGCTTGCCGGCGAAGACAAAATTTTGAAGTTGGAAGCCATGATCTTTTCAGCCGCATCGTCCGATAACAGGGAGTCAATTCTCCGGTAATCGTTTTCATCTAAAAAACAGGGAAGATGCTGGAGCGTCAGATCCATCAAGGCCCGGATATTTTGGTCGGAGGCCCTGAAAATTACCGACCGGATCAGGGTGGAGTCGAACCTCCGGGATAAAGAATCGGCAAAAGATGAACCGGTCTGGATAAGCCGGTCTGGATCGGCAGGAGCATTGGTATCGGCAAGCGAAAAGACCACAATGATCTTTTCGGCCTGGTTGAGGTGTGTTACGACAAATCCGGTCAGATCTTGATCGTTGCTGCCGGGAATGGTTCCGGAGATGTTTTCCTCAAAGCGAATTTTTGTGGCAAGCCAGACAAGCAGGGCCATGGTCACCGAAAGGAGCAGGTAAAACAGAATGCGCCTTTTCCTAAAGAACAGATATATGTTAATCAGAAGGTCAGACATTCTTTTTACGGAACAGGGTGAGCAGGATATAGGTAATCGGTCCTAAAGCCAAGACAAGTCCGACGCCAAGGATCAGGCTGCCAATGAGATATTGTATCAGGTTCTCCTTGATCCATTGTAATCCGATACCCGAACTGTAAACCATTGCCGAGGTGTTAAGACCCATAATCCAGCCGCCGGCTATGTAGCTGAAGAAGATGATCACCGGAAGCAAAGGAGGAATACTGATATTCGACGCGGCAACTGCAATAAACTTATTCAGCTTGAAAACCTGGGCCAGGCCGAAGGCAGCCATCATCTGCCATCCCCATATCGGCATAACACCGATGAAGAGCCCTAATGATACCGATAATGCGATATTAAGGTTGGAGTCGCCACTATTGACGATGTATTCGGTAAATAGTTCCTTGAATGACTTTTGACGTAGTGATTTAAGGAATGCGAAGGGCCTGACCCAGAGAAGGGCAACAAAGACAAGGAGGGTGTTGGCGATACTGACCCGGGTAAAATCGCGAACCTTTCTGAAATGCGTTACCCGCGTCTCTTTAGGAGCATAATAAACCTTTACCGGCACCGATAAAATTTTTACTCCCATCCAGGCAAGTCTGACAAGGATTTCGACTTCATATTCATATTTGCGCGAAACAACATGCCTGATCTTTGAAAGCGATTCAAGCGGATATAGGCGGTAGCCCGTTTGCACATCAGGAACATTGATTCCCGTTTCGATTCTGAACCAGAATATCGAAAATTTATGTCCGAAGTTACTGCTTCCCGGAACCTCTTCCTGAGCCATATTCCGGGCACCTATAATCAGAGCGCAGGGATTTTGCTCAATGAGGTTTAAAAACGCCGGCAGATCATCGGGAAAATGCTGGCCATCGCTGTCGATGGTGATGGCATACCGGTATCCTGAAGCGATTGCCATTTCAAATCCATGCCTGAGCGCCCAACCCTTTCCCCGGTTTTTGGGGATACGGATTACCCGGATCTGCTTATAATTTTCAAGAATTGTATCGGTTTGGTCGGTACAGCCGTCGTTGACAACGATTATGTCATCCAGGTACCGGAGCGCCCCGTCTAATACCGAGGCTAAAGCGTGGTCGTTGTTAAACGTGGGAATGATGACACAGCATCTGAGATCCGAAAACCGCTCTTTAATTAGTTTATTATCAGCCATTGTAAGTTATATACATGGAGTCGGGTTACCCGGATGGCAGATCCCTTTATGCAAAATTAACAAAATAAAATCAACCCCACCCTTTAGTGATACTCCTTCCGGATACCTTAAAAGTGCTATTTTCGCGGTACGTACCGTTGCTTATGAAGATACTCCTCATCAATCCTCCACGGTCTCCTGAAAATGCCATCCTGAAATTCGCCCCCGACGAAGCGAAACGGTTTATCCATAAAAAACTGATTGGCCCCCCGCTGGGCTTACTTACGGTTGCTGCTGCCCTCCGCGATCATGATGTAACGGTTTTCGATATCAAAGGGGAGTACGATCTGAACCCAGAAACTCCTTCACTTGAAATACTGGTGACCCGCCTGGTTCGTGAGTACCATCCCGGGGTGGTTGGAGTAACGACTATCACTTCCGAATTCGATGACAGCGTCGGAATCTGCCGGACGGTTAAGCAATGCGATTCCCGTATCCTGACCGTAGCCGGAGGTCTGCATGCCACTTTGTGTCCCGGTGATTTCACCGATCCTTCGGTCGACATTACCATTCCGGGACAGAGCCCTCACATTTTCAGGGAACTGATCCGTGCGTTGGAACAAGGTGGCACGCCTGAATCAGTTCCGGGCATTCTGGTTAACACACCGGAGGGATTGAAGATGACGAAGGGAAAACCTCCCCGGTGGGACCCCGCCGGCGCCGATTTTCTTATGCCCGATCGCAGCCATCTGAAACGGTGGATCGACACCTATCGTGTTGGCGACAATCCCTGGCCGACCACTTACCTCTTCACGTCGTTAGGATGTCCCTACAAATGTACCTTTTGCTCAATCTGGCCGCAGTTTCGGGGTAAATATTACCAGCGTAGTGTCGAGAGTCTGATTGCAGAGCTAAAAACCATCGACGAGTATCCTGTGGTTCGGTTTGCTGATGCAAATACCGTTGTCGATGAAAGGTTTATGCTGGAATTATTTCGCCGCATCGAAGCGGAGGGAATAAGGAAGGAGTTTGTTATGGATATCCGGGCTGATGTTGCCGCCCGCCACCCCGATATTATCCGGAAACTGGCCCAGGGCGGTCTGAAGGTTGTAATTTGCGGTTTTGAATCCTTCCGGGATGAGGAGCTGAAAAAATATCGCAAATCCTCTCCGGCACATGACAACGAGGTTGCAGTGAGAGTCTTCGAAGAGAATGGAATCAGGGTGCGCGGAAACTACGTTGTACCGGCCGATTATACAGAGAAGGATTTTGATGCATTAGCCGATTATGCCGACCGCAACCGGGTGGTTTATGCCGGGTATACCGTACTGACACCCATGCCCGGTACCATATATCACCAGCAGGTTAATGAGTTGATCGTTGACCGGAACTACCGGAAATATAACTTTTTCAACGCGGTGGTGAAAACAACACTGCCCTATGAAGAATTTCACAGAAGGGTAGGAGCGCTGTGGCTTATCAAAAAAGGAACAGATGTGATATAGTGTTCAGATTCAAAGCCTGCCGGTAGGTCTTAGCGACGGTCCACATACGAATCCCAGAAATCCTGAAGTGTATAAAAAGGCAGGCTGCCGTTTATAAATTTTGAGTTCCGGGGCAGTCCTGTTGAAAGTCCGCATTCGATCATACAATATCCCGGATTCATCGTTTTTAATTTCAACAGGGTCTGATGCCAGTTGAGTGGCGTAAAAAGGTTTCGAACGGTTTCTGACCGCAATGTTTCTGTTTCCGTCAAGGCCGACTGGTCGATCAGGGAGAGGATGGGATGAGCAGGTTTACGGAATGTGATGGCGGAAATCTCTTCCTGAAATTTCCTGGCCCCTGATTCAGCATATTCGGAATGGTAAGGAACGCTGACATCGAGGAATCTGACATGCAGCGCTCCTTCGGCCAGCGTCAGTTCGCTCAGGCGTTGAAGATCGGACAACCTGCCCGATAAAGAAAAAGAAAAGGGGGCATTTTCATTGGCAATGCGGCAATGGAGTTGTTTCTGACTGATGATTTCTTCAAGATCTTCCCGGTTGAGTCCGATCACGATGATCATTCCTGCGGGGGGTTGATGCAATCCCCTTGACAGCGAACGGTATGCGTTGCGGATCAGTAACAATCCATCGGTAAACGTAATCGATCCCGAATCAAACAACGCCGCATAGATTCCCATGCTGTAGCCGGATGAAACGGCAGGGGTCAGCCTGTTCTCCCTGAGGGTGCAAGATACGGCACAACTGAACAGATAACTTGCATACTGGGCATTCAGCTCATCGATGTTGGGTGCCGGATTTCCGGCTAATACATCCGGTAGCCCGCTAAACCCGGCACCGGCGGCAGTTTCGAGCAGGTGTTGGTAATGGTCATTAAATCCCGGAATAGCTTTCCCGGGAGGGTCCTTTAAATCGCTTGTAAAGGCCGGAAAAACAAAAACGAAAAGAGTTTCCTGCAAGAGTACTTAATTGGTTATCGTTCCAGGTCGAGTAACTGGTTTTCGTGTTCAATGATCAGCATTTGCATGTTGATCAGTTGACCGATCGTCGTCACCGGGTGTTTGACGGCATACTTCCCGATCACCTTCAATTCAATATCCAGGTTGTATTTTTTCTTGAAGATTTCGATTAACTCCAGGAACATCAGGGAGTCGCCATCGATGTCTTTGATTATGTTCGTATCATCATGAATTGTTTCCTTGTCAACTTCACACTCTTCTGCAAAAAAATCAATCACGATCTCCCGGACTTCTTCCCGTGTTTGATCCGATATCAAGGCCATATTAACTTTTTTGCAAAAATACTTTTTTTTTGAATTTCAGAAAGGGTATTTGCGGAATACAAGGGTTGCGTTGTGCCCGCCAAAACCAAATGAATTCGACAGGGCAATCCGGGCCTCAACGTGTCGGGCCGAATTGGGAATATAATCCAGGTCAAGATCAGGATCCGGAATCCGGTAGTTGATGGTGGGAGGGAGGATACCCTCTTTGAGCGCCTGGATCGTGATGATAGCCTCGATCGAGCCGGCAGCTCCGATCGTATGACCGATCATCGATTTGGAGGATGATACCGGAATATTCCTGGCACGATCGCCAAACACTTTTTTTATAGCTTGTGTCTCATAGCGGTCGTTTAACTCGGTGGAGGTTCCATGTGCGTTGATATAATCCACGTTGCCGGGATCAATTCCGGCGTGCAACAACGCCTGATTCATCGTGTAGGCCATACCTTCCCCGTCGGCGGCGGGAGCCATGATGTTATACCCTTCGCTGGTAGTGGCATACCCTGCGAATTCTCCATGGATCCTGGCATGGCGCCGTGTTGCATGGGTAAGTGACTCCATGATCACTACGCCGGCGCCTTCACCGATCACAAATCCGTCGCGGTCGTGCGAAAAAGGTTTACTGGCATGTTCGGGAGGATCGTTCGACGTGGACAAGGCATATAATGCATTAAATCCGGAAATTTCTTCGGGATTTACGATGGAATCGGCTCCCCCGGCAATCACAAGGTCGCAGGTTCCTCTGCTGATCATATCAAATCCAAGCGCCATCGCGTATGCAGAGGAAGCACATGCTGTATTTACGGAGAAGCTGGGCCCGTATAGCTGGTACTCCATCGAAACCCAGGCTGCCATTGAGTTCGACATGCTTTTAAATACTGAATTCTGAAGGGTGGTACCCTTTTCAACACTTGAATTTCCGGTGTTCACTGCGCCCATGATAACGGCACAACGCCTTCGATCGGTGACCATAAAATCGATGGAGGCATCTTCCACCGCCATCTTCGCAGCCGTAACACACATCCGGGTAACCCGCGTCATCTGACCTGCCTGCCGCTTTTTTATGTACCCTCTCGAAAATTCGTCGAAACCGGGTGGAACTTCCGCTGCGATCCGGGTTGCCAGAGCGGAGGCATCGAAGAGTGAAATCTTACCGACTCCGCTTTTCCCATCAATCAAATTTTTCCAGTTATGTTCCACAGTAAACCCAAGGGATGCTATCATTCCCATCCCGGTTATCACCACTTTTTCGCTCATTCGCCGGTTATTTTTTGAGTGATTCGACCCAGCTGCAGACTTTATTGACCTCGGCTTGTGTTGGAACATCATCAGGATTGTTCTTTCTCCATCCCTTGGGCGGCATAGAGGCTTTCGTGAGTTCTTCGCAGATATCGGCGCCCTTTTTTACCTTTTTTGAAGCGTCATAGGTTTCCCATTTTGAAAAATTCACCTTGCCGCGTGCAAGCGCACTCCCGTCGTCGGAATGACAATCCATACAGGATTTCTGGAATACAGCCAGGATGCTGTCGGGGATTGCGGTTGACGGACCGGCAGGGGAATGCTTTCCGGTTCCGGAAACGGTGGGAGGCTGAAACAGTAACAACGAAATGGTGAAAATGCCCAATATGGATAAAAGCAGGAATTTTGTCTTTTTCATGGTTTTGATTTTTTGACAAAAATAAGGAAAGTACAGAAAATTCTACGTTCATTTCCCCATTTCGAAAGGGCCACGATCCAATCCGAAGTACTCCCTGACGGCGAAATCCATATCCTCGATAGGAATATGTGACTGGGCAGTAAACCGCCTCACCGATGAAAGCCATATCTGACGCAAGTAATCGTGAATTTCTTCTTCATCGTCCGGCGGGGTCACCAGGTTCCAGTCAACCGGGTAGGAGTGGAATCCTTCATCCCGTTTAAGTCCATACTTACCGGCTTTTACAAGGTCAACCAGCGTTTTGATAAACAGTTGATAATGCGATGCGTCGGGATATCTTTTTACGTAGTTTTGAACCGAAACCAGCATGGTATCAAGCCCCACACTGTCGCAAAAGTCAAAAATACCGAATGGGAAGAGTTTGGTTCTCACCAGCTTGTCCATTTGAGCAAGGGTACAATGCCCCTCGGTGACAATCCGCATCGCTTCGACCTGTACTTCCAAAAAAATCCGGTTCAGAACAGCGCTGTTTTGCTCTTCCAGGATCAGATAACGTCGTCCGATCCGGTCTGAAAAATGTTCCAGAGCCTGACGGGTTTCACCTTCGGCTTGATTGGGAAGGGTTATTTCAATCAGGTTTTTCAGATTGACCGGAAAAAAGAAATGGAGTCCTGCCATCGAGCGGAGTCGTTCCTGACTTGGAGCGAGTTCTGATGGAACGAACGATGAGGAATTGGTGGTAAGGATTGAACCTGATTTAACGATCCGGCTTAACCGTGCGAAAAGATCCTGTTTCAGCGTCAGGTTTTCCGGTATGGCCTCGATAAGCAGGTCGCAGTCAGCTGATATCGTAAGGTCGGGAGTGATGATTATTCCGGCGATCCTGTTAAAGGAATTCTCATCCATGATCCCCAGGCGAACGGAACGTTCAGCCCGCCGGAGCAATTGTTTCTTAAGTATTTCAGGATCAGACTGGGGGCTGCAAATCCAGGAAAGCTGATAATCAAAACCGGTTAAATACTGAAAAATGGAGGTTCCCATCTTCCCTTCACCGATTACTCCGATGTGACTGATCCCGGTCATTTTACCCTCCCGATCCAGGGACCTTTATCCTGTAATAAAACCATCCTGCGATACGATTCCATATTTTTCCAGTGATGTTTGATATGACGGTGGTACCCTAACATAGAGAGAAGGAATCCCAGCCCTTTATCAATGGCAATTCGTTTTTCGCGGATCAGTTTCATAATGAACCAGAATAGACGGCGCTTGTCCTTATCACCGGTAAAAAGATATTCACTGAGGGTAATCCATGACAATCGCATTTTGGTAGTCGCCGGGATATCACCGCCTGCCCGGGTAAAAGCTCCGTTTGAAAATAACGCCATTGCTTTTGCACGGATGACGGGGTAAGCGTATAACCGGGTTATGGTTTCCATGTATTTATCGAAGATTTCGATCTGCGACATATTCATGTAATGCAGGGTAGGAAAATGCCCTACGCCCAATTCGGTTTCGCAGTCAGCAATCCGGCCTTCCTTCCTGAAACGTTCGTAAAGAGCCGTACCCGGTGGGGCATTCAGCAGGTGCAGGTTTACGTTGGGAAGGTGGTGTTCGATGGTGAAGTCGAAGATCCGGTCAAATTCAGCGAGGGTGTCGTTATCAAAACCGACCACAAAACTGGCGTTGACGTGGATTCCTGCGGCATGGATTTTCCGGATTGCCTCGGCATAGATGGCGCCTCCTTTATTATGATGTTTTTGGGCATTGTCGAGGCTTTCGGGGTTGAGCGATTCAAATCCGATCAGAATATTAAAACACCCCGCCTGGGCCATCAGATTCAGGAGTTCCTCATCGGTAGTCACATCGAGACTGCACATGCATCCCCAGGAGATTTTTAAGGGGATGAGCGCTTTCATCAACTCCTTTGCATACTTTTTATTGATGGTCAGATTGTCATCTACAAAGAAAAAGTACTTTGAAGGCGCCGCTTTGATCTCATCAACTACATTACGTATCTCCCGGTAGCGCATCTTCCGGCCAAAAATCTTTGAAACCAGACAGAAGTCGCAGTTAAAAGGGCATCCGCGCGAAACCTGGATGGCAATCTGGAAAATCCGTTTCATGTTGACCAGATCCCATCTGGGCGCTTTTTGAACCTTGTAGTCGGTGAAACCGGGAGCATCATAGATTTGCCTCATACCTCCCGATTCAAAATCACGCAGGCATTCTTCCCATTTTCCTTCGGCTTCGCCTACCACCACACTGTCGCCATGTTGAAGCATTTCGGTGGTATTGAAGGATGCGAATGGCCCTCCAAACACCACTTTTGCCCCCTGCAACCGGAACCTGTCGCCTAACTCTGCGGCCCTTCCGGCTGTTGCAGCCAGGGTAGTAATTCCAACCAGATCGGGTTTAAGATGCTTCGGAATATCCTCTATCTCCTCATCATAAATATGGATATCATAATGACCGGGAGTGAGGGCAGCCACGGTGGGTAACGACAAAGGGATCATCAGCCGCCGCTTCCCGAATATCCGGGCCAGTTCGCTGTGCGCCGGATAATTGATATACCGTTGGCGGGGCGAAATGAGGAATAGGGTGTATTTTTTGGAGGAATTCAAAATTCAAATGTCAAAATGCAAAATTAGGCAATGGGCAATAGGCAATAGGCAATAGGGAAAAAAACAATAATTAAAAATTTTCACATTCTCAAATCCTCAAATCCCCAAATTCTCAAATTTTTAATCGTAAATCGTAAATCATGTCAATCGTAAATCAATAATCACATTTTCAATCAATCATTAATAAAATAAAGTATTACCGTTGTTTCAGAATATATCCCGCCTGCATGAATTTACTGACTTCGGTGACAAAACTCAAGATAATGTCTCCTGTTTCCAGTCGTTCCTCCCTTCTGATCTTATCGAGGCACAAAAGTGCCATCGGGGGGCCGATATACCCCATCGTCGCCATTTTTGTATAAAGAGTCGCACGATCAATACCGATCGCTTCACATTCATCCATAATCAATTCTGAGATATGTTTCGACGGGAAGTTCACCTGGAAAAAGCGGATTTTCTTCAAATCAACCGGGTGTAAAGCAAGCATTCGTCGAAGTCCTTTAATAAATACCGATCCGTCGGGGTCATGAAAACTTTGCCTAAGCTCTTCCTGAAAGAGTTGTGACAGGTGATGAAACCCCGATTCGTACTCCAGTCTGGGATTCATGTAGTAAGCCGGTCTTTTATTACCCATGGCCGACGGTTTTTTACCTCCAGCCGATTCAATATAGGTATAGTCAACCATGAGTCCCTTGTAATCATCCTGAACCGATTGAAGCACCAGAGCGGCCGCACCGTCGCTCAGAAAATACCGTAAAAAAAGGGATTCTCTGGTTACAAGCGGTTGGTTATAATACTCCGCCACCAGTTCGGAGGAGGAGATGTTTGAAGATATGACAAGAGCCGACCTGTAACGTCCATTGCGGATCATGTCGCAACCTAACATCAGGGCTTTGTATGCTGAGGTACAGTTGGCATGAACGGATATCTCTGCACACTGTTCTATCCCTAATGCCTCCTGAATTCTGACACTGGCAGTCGGCATTTGATCCTGGTGCGGACTTCCATAGGCGATGAAATCGATTTCGGCAGGTGAAAGGTTTGCATCTTCGAGGGCTTGCCGGGCTGCCTTTACCGCCATGGTGACATTATCGTCGGTAAATTGACGGGTCACCGGATCAAGGGCAAAATGGTAGAAATCGACTTCGACCAGGGTTCTCATCAATGGATGGATACGATGAAACCATTTGGTGACTCTGGGCGGGGCAGAAGTAAGTTCACCCAAATACCGATCAAGTTCGCCGGGAGGAACGGGTGGCCCAGGTAAATAGGAACCGCTTCCGGTAATCGCTACATGTTGTTCTTTGCTTCCTTCCACAGAGTTATATTTTTGTATTCCGGCGCTGGGTAACATTAACGGCGGCTCCTTCAGCGTTCGCCGTTAATCTGCGATGATTTGCGAGTGCAAGGTCTCTTAAAGAACGGTCGTACTTTTCCGGGAGATGATGGATAAGCTCGTGGCAGGAGGATAAGATATCCTTCCGGAGGACAACCCGATCGACCAAACCCATCTCCATCGCTTCGGATGCCTGAAAAGTACAACCCCGTAAAACAAATTCGATGGCCTTAGCCTTGCCTGCAAGACGGGTAAAGCGTTGAATACCGCCCAACCCGGGAATCAGTCCGAAAGTGGTTTCAGGCAAACCCAGAACCGCGTCGTTACTGCAAATTCTATAATCACAGAAAAGGGCAAGCTCAAAGGCTGAACCGATACAGACACCCGAAATCGCAGCTATCACAGGTATGGATAAGCGCTCCAACGCAAGGAATGATTGATAGTGTTCGATTAAAAAATCAGGAATGAATGTTTTTCCATCCTCTTCCGGTAGGTCCGGTGAAATACCATCAATTTCAGATAACAGGGAATCCAGATCGGCCCCCGATGAAAAGTGTCGTCCGGCTCCGCGAATAATAACGGCTTTCAATCCGCTGAAAGTTTCAGGATTTCCGATCCAATCTTTGAATTCATTAAAAAACAGGAACGACATGGTATTGGAGGGAGGGGTGTTCAGCATCAACAGGCCGGTGTCGTTACTCCTGCTCCAGGAAATAGTTCTATACAATCGGGAACCCATTACATTTGCTCCTCATTATTCCGGTGCCGTGCTGCCGTTGCAGCAAGTGAGCAAAACCTCCTGATTTCTTCCCAGTAACTATTTTCAGATGGTTGCTTTCCGCTCTCGTTGAGGGTTTGCATAACAGCATTAATAACTGTCAGCAACCGGCCGGAGGTCATTTTTTTCATCATTGTTAACGCTTCGTCCAGGGCGCTATTGGCCGGTACAATCCGGTCGATGATACCCATCTTCAGAGCGTCGGCAGCGCTGATCATATCTCCTCCAAGCACCAGCGATAAAGTATTAAATTTAGTGGTCAGGGCAGCGGTTCGTTCAATCCCGCCCAATCCGGGAACCAGATCAAGGTTTACCTCCGGAAAGGCAAATAGCGCGTTGCAGGATGCAATCCGGATATGACATGCAAGCGCAATTTCAAGTCCACCTCCGAAACAGATCCCATTGATAGCAGCAATCACGGGAATATCCAGATTTTCAATCATCAAGAGCAATTCAGCCCCGCGATGCATCCTGCTATCTAATCCTGGAGAATCTGTTTCCTGTGAAAACAGTTTTTTTAAATCAGCCCCGGCACTGAAATTACGTCCCATTCCATGAATAATCAATCCTTTGGGCTTATCCCGGGCAAGGATCACCGACAGGGTTTCGGGCGGAAGAAAGTCGGGAGTGGGAAGCAGATTACCGGTGGCCCCGCAAAGCGTCAACAGGCCGATATTTTCGGACAGTTCATATCTGAGGTTTTCCGACACCATCATACGTTTCGTTTATTGATCACATCCAGAACCCCCAGCGGGATATCCTGAGGAACACGATCCCTGTCGATAAAGATCAGCCTGGTCACTGCCCGTGCGGCCTGTAACCCGGTTGATCCGTTTATCAACCTTTGCTGAAAGACCAGGTAAGGACCTTCGGGGCGGCATTGAGAATCGATGGTCAGTTCATCGAAAATTTTCACCTCCCGCTGATACCGGATACGAATCTCGGTAACGACTGCAATGACATCGAGCTTTTCGAGTAGCGTCAACAGCCCAAGCTCCCTGAAGAATTCCCACCGGGCATGTTCAAAGTAGTTCAGATAAACCGCATTGTTGACATGGCCGTACGAATCCAGTTCATAGCCGCGTGCAGAAAAGGTCAATGTTATTTTACGGGGCGTCATGGCGTCGGTGAAAATTGTCCTTTAAATTTCAGAAATGTGTCGGAACCTGCCATGATCGTGGCATTAACATCAACATTCAGGTCATGGTTCCGGCGAAAACGGAGGCTCACCTCCAGTTCGGGAACTTTACCAGGATCAATCATCCTGAGAAATTTTATCTGATCAGAGAGGATGAGACGGAGGGGCATTTGCAGGTACCCCTCCAATAGTTCATGGATCATCTGGATCTGGCAAACTCCCGGCACAACCGGACTACCGGGAAAATGCCCGCCGAAGATCGGGTGTCCGGCATGCAGCCCAATGATGAATTTCAGTGAAAAATTGCCGGGATCGGCAGGTAGTTGTTCGGAGGATAGAAGGGAAAAAAAACTGTTGTTCAGCATAATAACATTTCTCAGCATTCCAGGCAAAAGTACAGAAAAAAAAAGTGTGTCTTTGAGTAGGTGGGTTCTTCAAATTCTTTTATAACTTTATCGCTTCTCTGGGTACTATTGTTTGATATTCGACTTCAACCACGCTTGTTTTACCTACAGTTTACGGTACTCAGATCATGCTAACCTGGTTCGAAAAGAAGAGTCAGGTTATGTTTTCAGAAGAGCCTGTAGTTAAATAAACCTGCAAGAAACGAAGAAAGATGCTGAATCATAGGTTAGAAAAGGAGAAACCGAGAATTCTTTTTGCCGAGGATGTGCTGATCCACCACAAAATGGCCGAGGAAATTCTTCGCACGGAACATATTGAATTCGAATCGGTTCTGGTCGATAACCGGAATGATTTTATCAAAGCGCTTGACGAGTTTTGTCCCGATCTGGTAATTACTGATTATATGATGCCAGGATTCAACGGTATGGATGTCATTCATATGACGCTTAACCACGATCCCACGCTTCCCGTTATTATCCTCACGGGATCGATCAGTGAAGAGGTGGCTGTTGAGTGTATGCGGCAAGGGGCTATCAACTATGTTTTGAAAGAAAATCTCATCCGGCTTCCCTTTGCCGTAAACGAAGCCCTTACAAAAAAGAATGCGCTCATTGAGAAGTCCAGGGCCATACAGGCGCTGACCGAAAGCGAATCAAAGCTGCAGACCATTACTCATGCGGCCGGTGATGGTATTGTGATGATGGATGATCAGGGCAAAATTTCTTTCTGGAATCCTGCAGCGGAACGGATTTTCGGCTACCGGGAAGATGAAGCGATCGGAAAAAATTTACATACCCTGATTGCTCCACCCGAATTTTACCGGGAATTCTCTGAAAACTTTCATGCTTTCCGGGAAACCGGAAAAGGAACTGCCATTGGTCAGGCCCGCGAACTGGAAGCCATTAAAAAGGATGGCAGCCGATTTTTTATCTTACTGAACCTGTCGGCTGTAAAGATTAATGAAGGATGGCATTCAGTAGGGATCATTTCCGACATTACCGTCCGCAGAAAAGAAGCGCAGGAACTTCTTGCCGCCAAGCAGCGGGTTGAAGCAAGCGACCGGCTCAAAACGGCATTTATCAACAATATTTCGCATGAAGTCCGGACACCGCTGAACGGAATCATCGGATTTGCCGATCTGGTGTCGCAACCCGACATTCCAGATCAGGAGAAGAGAAGCTATTTTTCCATGATCAAGTCAAGCAGCAAAAGGCTTCTCGATACCATGACCAGCTACATGGATATCTCCATGATCGTGACCGGAAACATGCAGATGCAAAAGAAATTATTTGATTTGAATCAGTTGTTACAATCCTTATACAACCAATTCCTGCCAGCATGTGAAATTAAAAAGATCGATCTGACTCTTAAGATACCGGAAACCGGCAGCTCCTTTATGATTGATTCTGATCCGGCATTTTTTACCAAAATCCTTTCACATCTGCTTGAAAATGCATTGAAGTTCACTTCCGCCGGCTCTATCGTTATGGGATATGCCAAAACACGCTCCTCGATTAATTTCTTTGTGAAAGATACCGGAATTGGAATCAGCAGGGAAATTCAACCACGCATTTTCGATTTTTTCATGCAGGAGGAGGATACACAAACACGCGGTTTCGACGGAAGCGGACTGGGATTGTCCATTGTTCGAGGTTTAATTAATCTGCTGGGCGGAGAGGTGGTTCTAAAATCGGAGAAAGGAGTGGGATCTACTTTCTTTTTCACCATCCCTTATCAGGTATCCCAGAAAATCCAGCATCCGGAGCATAAGATGAAACCGGTCGTTCAATCTGCTGAAAAGCCAGTCATACTGATTGCCGAGGATGATGAAGCTAATTATATGTTTTTGAATACCTTATTGAAAAGAAAAGGATATAAAACCCTTTGGGCATCAAATGGGAAATTGGCAGTCGCGATGTGCTCCGAACGTGCTGATATCGGTCTGATCCTGATGGATATCAAGATGCCAGAGATGGACGGACTTACGGCTACCCGGCTTATAAAATCCCAAAAGCCCCGTATCGGAATCATTGCTGTGACAGCCTTTGCCATGAGCGGCGATGAACAGAAAGCGCTTGAGGCAGGTTGCGATGATTATATTCCAAAGCCGATTATAGAGGAGAGCCTCCTCCAAAAGATCCGAAACCAAATTCCGGGATAGTTCGGTCAATCTTTGAACGCCATCAGGGCCATCGACTTGGTATGCAGCTCGGCAAAGGAAGCAGAGAGGCTTTCGATAGCTGTTGAGACCTCTTTCGACATCTCGTTGGTTTTGTTGAACTCTTCACTGGCTTTGTGGATATTAAGGATGATCTTTTCGAAAAGATGCTCAATTTCGACAAGGTAGGGTCTGATCTTATTCGCTTCCTTATTGGAATCATAGGCAAGACGCTTCACTTCGGAAGCTACGATACCGAATCCTTTACCCGTGCTTCCGGCTTTTGCTGCTTCAATGGCAGCATTGACTGAAAGTACCTTGGTTTGTTGTGAGAGTTCGTTAAGGGTCTCGGCAATCGTATCAAAATCGCGAATCAGGCCCGCATTTTCACGGATCATGGTATTCAAACCCGAAAACTCCTTGTTCAGGGCATCCGACATGGAATGAAGGCGGGTTGTAATGGTCCGGATGGTATCGGAATTAGTGGCAAGGTCGGTAACAGTACCCGTTATCGTTTCGGCCGTGTTAAGGATGAGCGACCGGGTGAAATAGTGACAGTTCTCAGGTTTGTTAAGTCCGTTGTAAATAGCTACAGCCATTTGTTCACAACTGCCATAGCCGCACGAGGAGCAATTATAATGATCGGTATCGGAGAATTTGTTCATCCTTCGGAAAATCGTATCGAAATCCCGGGGTCCCGGGTAACTGATGGTGTTGTTGTCGTGGTGATTTACGTAATTCCGGCGGTAAAGTTTTTCATCATAGTATTGATCCAATACCCGGTGCAGCCGCCGTTTCCCCTGCCATCTTTGAACCGGACTTCCGGTTCCATATTTTTCCTGCACCTCCTTATTGCGCTTTTCAACATAATGCTCGATCAAATCGGGCGATTCATGCCGGTTGAGGGTGCCGGGGCCTCCGTTACAGCCCATCTCGCAATTCAGGCAGTCGATCAGAAAGGGTGCAAACCCCTTTTCAATCATCATCGGAAGTTTTTTTAAATATTCATAAACGATGGTTGGACCCTCTATTTTCCGGGTGCGATTGATCAGATCGGGATTATCTCTGACCGCCGTCCGAAGCAATCCGCCCGGAGTCGAAAACAACACCGCTCTTTCAGCAGGCGGATTATCGAATTCAACTTCAGGGAAATCGGCTAACGTGATTTTATTCCTGGTCAGATATTCGTTCAGATATTTCATAGTTATGGTATAGTCGCCCAGCATCAGTTCTTCGAATTCACGACGTTTGGCAGCACAGGGGGCAATGAAAACAAATTTGTGATCGCGATAATCCTTGTAAAATTCGCGAACCATCTTGATGGTATGCATCACGGGACTGTCGGCCGGGGCCAGGTAGGGGATGAGTTCAGGCTGGTACAATTCAATGTAGGTAACGATGGCCGGACAGGGTTGAGAGATGATGGTATCGGGATGGTGTTTCCCGGCATATTCGAGGTATGATTTTATGGTCAGCTCGGCGCCGAAACTTACATCAAACACAGCCTTTATCCCTATTTTTTTAAGGAACCCGTTCAATCTGAGGTACTGATCCCTGAAATTCGCGGCGGCCGAAGGAGCCACCACGGCAACCATAGGCACTCCCTGCTCCAGATCGCGGAAAAAAACATCGGTGTCGTCCAGGTATTTACGGGCATCATGGGTACAGGCATCAATGCAACTTCCACAGGCAATACACATATCGGAATTCACGGAGACATGGTTCTTGCTTCCGTCGTTACAGAATTTTACCGGACATACCGTAATACAGGCATGACAGTTGACACATTTTTCCTGATCAACTTCAATTACCGGAATAAGTTTGGTTCGCATAGATTTGAAATATAGGCAAAGTTAAAATCATCAGCATTATAATGACAGGTTTTCCTTATCTTTAACGAAAATTTTTCGGTGGCTCATGCAAAACAACGAAATATTCGGATTTCAGATAGATCATCAGCGATACGCATTCCCGTTGTATACCGTTGACAGGGTATTGCAGGCTACTTCGTTGATTACGATCCCCAATGCCCCTTCCCTGATTCATGGGGTAATCGACTATTACGGGACTCTTATTCCGGTCGTTAACCTCAGAAAAAGACTCAATTTACCCGACCGGTCGATCGGAATCAATGACTATTTTATTGTTATTGATACACCCAAACGAAAGCTGGCAGTTGTCATCGATGATGTGGATGATGTGATTATACCGGCTGAATCCAATATTATTCCTTCGTCCAATCTGGATCCCTCTTTGGAACCTCATTCGATCTGCCGCATCGACGACGGTCTGATCCTGATTTACGATATGGAAAGGTTGTTATCGGATGAGGATGACCTGGTGATACAGAAGGCGCTTGACAAAGTAACAACACATCCAACGATATGATTTCGAGGCAACTGTTGCAGGAAGTTAGTTCCCTGGTTGCCAATCTGTTAGGTTGGGATCTCTACCATCATCGGCTGTCGGACCTGAAGCGCGGACTTACGGCAACAGCAGCAGAGCTGGGTGTCGGTGACACGCCTGAAAAGATCGAACGATGGATTCAGACCACACGGTGGTCCCAACGTGAGTTAGACATCCTCTCTTCGCATCTTACCGTCGGCGAAACCTACTTCTTCAGGGAACAAGCCAGCCTGAAAGCTTTTCAGTTACAGGTTATTCCCGAAATCATGAACCGTCGCAGAGGTAGCAGGCAGTTTATAAGACTCTGGAGTGCAGGCTGTTGCAGCGGAGAGGAGCCATATACCCTTGCCATCCTTCTGAATCAGGAATTTTTGGATATGAAGGATTGGAATGTTCACCTGCTGGGAACCGACGTTAATCAGTCGTTCCTTGAAAAAGCGAGGAAGGGTGACTATACCCAATGGTCGTTCAGAGAGACTCCTCACTATATTCAGCAGAAATACTTTTCGGAAAAGGATGGAATCTGGAGCATCGATGCCAAAATCAAGCGGATGGTGAAGTTCAGCGCACTCAACCTGGCCGACGATCTGTACCCTTCGGCGGCAACGGAAACCCTGAACATGGATGTAATTTTCTGCCGTAATGTCCTGATGTACTTTACACCCGTCCAGATCAAACAGGTGGTTAAACGATTCTATAATTCCCTGAACGACTCAGGGTGGCTGGTTACCAGCGCCGTTGAATTAAACGACCAGTATTTTGGGGAATTTGAAACCATTAAATTCGATTCCTGCATTCTCTACCATAAAAGTAAGGTGAAACCACAACTTGTCGTCTCAAGAGATGCAACCAGGAACGCACCCAGGCAGGTCCGATCCGGATCAAAGACTTTGAAAACAGTCAGACCTCCGGTTACATCCGGGAATTCGGCTAACCATAGACCAAATCCGGAAGAGAAGCCGAAAATGGCTGCTGAACGGGCTAAGGAACTCTTCAGCCAGGGAAAATATGAACAATGCATCGTACTTTGCGGATCAGAATTGAACAAATCACCGGGCCAACCCGACCTGATCCTTTTGACCGTACAGTCGATGGCCAACCTCGGCAAACTTGACCAAGCCCATGAATGGGCAGAAAAGCTAAGAACCAGCCCGAACGTAAAGGCGGAGCATCTTTACCTTTACGCTCATATCCTTTTGGAAAAAAATGATTTCGAGGAGGCTCTGAAAAACCTCAAAAGAGCATTATATTTGAATCCCCATCACGTGATGTGCCACTTTTTATTAGGGAATATTTATACAAGGCTTGATAATAAACCAGCAGGAATGAAACACTATCAGAATGTCAGGGATTTATTGGCATCATACCAGGCTGATGATCTGGTGCCGGATTCGGAAGGATTGACTGCAGGGAGGCTGGAAACCATCGTAGAATCCTTAAAATAATACGGTAATGGCCAGAGATCCCCGGGAACTTTTACAAAAACGCGCCCAAATGATTGCAAGGCGGCCGGCCGAAACCGAAGAAGCCTCAAGTACTATCATGGTGGTTGAATTTTTACTTTTCCCTGAATGGTATGCCGTTGATACCTCTTTTGTTACCGAAGTACTCCCGCTCAGGAATATGACTTCGCTACCGGGGACTCCACCTTTTGTGGTAGGAATCATGAACTTAAGAGGGAAAATTATTTCGATCCTGAATCTTAAATCCTTCTTCAACCTTCCACAAAAAGGATTGTCGGCACAGAACAGGGTCATAGTCCTCAAACATCAGGCGATGGAATTCGGAATTGTGACCGACGACATATCGTCCACCCGGACCATTAAACTCGAAACACTCAGCAAACCACCGGCATCCCTTCATAACGCGGGGACGGCATATATCCAGGGAGTTACTCCAAAAGGCGTGATTTTGCTGAATGCTAAAGCGCTCCTGACTTCGAACGCCATCATTATTAACCAGAAATAAGCTATCAACAGAGGAGACAATATGAAATCATTATCCAGGACCTCATCCCGAATTAAACTTATTATCGGTTTTGTTTTAATCTTGTCAGCAATCATCGCCATCCAGGTTATCAATTTTATCGGGATTCAACAGATGAAAAAATCGCAAACCATGCTGATAGCCTCTTTTCAGACCTCACAATCGCTGTTGAGTCTGCGGAATGAAGAAAACCGCATCCGGGTGTTGGCTCTTGAAATGATCCTGACCCGCAGCCAGGAGGATCGCGATGCCCACATCATGGAAATCAGACAAAGGATTGGTTTGGTTGATGAGGCTATTGTAACGATTCAAAAACACCTCGCAGACGACCGTGAAGCAAGTGATAAATTTGGTGAAATCATGAATCTCCTGAAGACATTCCGATCGAACCGCGAGAAGCAACTGATCCTGATCAACCAGGGAAAAACCGACCAGGCCCTCGACTTTGCCCTGACAGTTCAGAATCCTTTCTACGAATCGATCCAGTCGAAAATGAGCGTCCTCGAGCAGATATTATCGGAACAAAATGAAACTATCCGCGGGCAAAATGAAGCGCTCACCACCCGCATCGTTACCTTCCTGGGAATCCTGGGCAGCATAATCATCCTGATTTCACTGGCATTCATTATCTGGACATTCCGGCTCCTGCACAATTTATCACTTGAGATAAAAACAGGTGTCAACATTTTAGGAACCTCGGCCGCTGAAATCCTTACTACGGTCAATGAAGTCTCAACCGGAGCGACTGAAACAGCAACAGCGGTTTCAGAAACCACAACCACTATTGAGGAGATCAGGCAAACTGCCCTGCTCGCAACACAGAGAGCTCAGGCCGTATTAGAGAGTTCGAGAAAGGCCTCTGAAGCTGCTGAAAATGGCAAAGAGTCTGTTCAACAAACAATTGAAGGAATGGATCGCATCAATCAGCAGATGAATCTTATAGCCGAAAGTGTGGTTAAATTATCAGAACAGAACAGATCGATCGGGGAGATCACTGCATCAGTAAACGATATTGCCGACCAGTCGAACCTGCTGGCGGTTAATGCGGCCATCGAGGCTGCAAAGGCGGGTGAACAGGGGAGGGGATTCGCGGTAGTTGCTCAGGAGATCAGGAGCCTTGCCGAACAATCGAAGCAGGCAACAAACCAGGTTAAAGAGATTCTGACAGAGATCCAAAAAGCCGTGAACATGGCAGTCATGGCCACCGAACAGGGTTCCAAGGCCGTGGAACAGGGCAATAAACTGTCACGGCAGAGCGGCGAGATGATCGATATCTTAGCCGAAAGCGTGAATGATGCTGTTCAGTCGGTGATCCAAATCAGCACCTCGAGCCAGCAACAAATGGCGGGAATGGATCAGATTGTTCCTGCCATGGAGAACATCAAGCAGGCAAGCGAACAGAATGTTGTCGGTACCCGGCAGACTCAGAATGCAGCACAGACACTGAATGAATTGGGTCAAAATTTAAAAAAGATCATCTTAAAATATAATATTTGATCACAGATATGGACAAAAAGCAGGAAGCGTTTCTTCTCGAACTGCTGAATGATTTCAAGATTGAATCTTTGGAACATCATCAGGCCATTGTAAATGGCTTAATCGAGCTGGAGAAAAATCCTCCTTCCGGTGACTACGAACAACTTGTCGAGACTACATTTAGGGAAGTCCACAGTCTGAAAGGCGCTGCGCGGGCCGTGAATCAGGCCGAGATCGGACGGTTCTGCCAATCCATTGAAGGAATCTTTCACGGTTTGAAACAAGGGAAGTTATCTCTGACACAAGATCATTTCGATGCACTTTATCAGGCTGTCGATGTACTTGGAGTTATGCTCAAAGAGATTGATGTAACAAACAAGAGGGTGAGCGCTACAATGCTTAACCAACACATGAAGAGGCTCGAAAATCTGATGCTTGGTAAGCCGGCTGCTCATCCCATGGAAATACCCAAGCCTCCTCCGTTCATTCCCGGCAGCGAATCCCCGGAAATCCAATCAGGTTTAAACAAAATCCCGGAATTAACAGAAGAGCGGCATTCCGCAACCGATGAACCCACCGACGGAATAAAAAGAGCAACATCGGTTAAAGACAGTACAAAAGATACCGTCAGAATCACCACTTCCAAGCTGCAAACCCTTCTGAGAGAAGCCGAAGAATTTATTTCGGTCAAAACAACGCTGGGATATTATATCCGGGAAATCGAAAAAAAGCAGACCCGCGAATTTAACACCCTGATTCGGGAAATGGAACAGTTTCACCATTCCCTTTCAAGGCTGGTCGACGATCTTCTGATTGATATTAAAACGACGCTGCTCAATCCCTTTTCCACGTTGCTCGATATTGTTCCCAAGATCGTCAGGGATATGGGAAAGGAGTATAAAAAAGAGATAAACCTCACGATCAGGGGAGGTGAAATCGAAATTGACCGACGCATTCTCGAAGATCTCAAGGATCCATTGATTCACCTTATCCGTAATTGTGTTGATCACGGACTTGAGACTTCTCAGGTCCGAAAAGCCGGAGGAAAAGATCCGAACGGATTGCTGGATATTTCGGTAAAACAGGAATCAGGAAACAGGGTACTTCTAACCATCAGGGACGATGGCGCAGGTATTAACCGTCAGAAAGTAATCCAGGCTGCGCTCAAAAACGGATTGATCACACAGGAGCACGCCGGCAGCTTGTCGGATGCCGAAATCCTGGGATTGATCTTCCGTTCGGGAGTCTCCACCAGTCCATTTATTACCGATATTTCAGGAAGGGGTTTAGGGATGGCCATTGTGGCTGAGAAGATCTCCGGTTTAGGGGGCGAAGTGTCAGTGACTTCAAATCCGGGAAGAGGAACGACTTTCGTAATTACCCTCCCGATTACCATTTCGAATTTCCGCGGAATTTTGGTACAGGTCAGCAATCATTCATTTATTGTACCGACGATATCTGTTGAACGGGCGATTCGTGTGACGAAAGAGGATATCCATACGGTGGAATCACGGAGCATCATCCTCCTGAACGGCGAAAGCGTACCACTGTTGCGTCTGAGTGATGTTCTGGGTATCGTTACCCACACCCCCCGGAAGAAGGAGGAAACGCCACAACCCATTATGATTCTCCAGCATGCGCGAAAACGATTGGCGCTGATGGTCGATCAGGTAAACGGTGAACAGGAAGGGATGGTTAAAGATATGGGACCTCAGTTGATCCATGTCCGTAATATCACCGGGGTTACAATTCTTGGCGGAGGTCAGGTGATCCCCATCCTGAACGTACCTGAACTGTTTGAATCTTCGATGGGCATTGCTTATACCGATGAAGTTGTCTCCGAGTCCGGTCAGCAGGAACTTTCCGACGGACACCAAAAGTACCTTTTAGTTGCCGAGGATTCCATTACGCTTCGCTCTCTTCTGCGAAACATCCTGGAATCATCGGGTTATAAGGTACGTACTGCAGTCGACGGCCTCGAAGCATTCCAGTTTTTACAGAACGATTCGTTCGATCTGGTTGTATCTGATGTTGAGATGCCCCGGCTTAACGGCTTTGACCTGACCCTTCGGATCCGCGGGGATAAAGTTCTGTCAGAAATCCCGGTCATTCTGGTCACGGCGCTTGATTCACCTGCCGACCGGCAACGGGGCATGGAATGTGGCGCCAATGCCTATATTGTAAAGGGAAGTTTTGAGCAAAGCAACCTTCTTGAAACCATTCAACGTTTGATCTGAATCCAACGTGACTGAAACTGAAAAAATCAGGGTATTAATCGTCGAGGATTCCCGCGTTAATCAGGAACTCCTGAAAGGTTTGTTAACCGAGGATCCTGTCTTTGAAGTTATCGGGGTTGTTTCAAATGGGAAAGAAGCCGTTGATTTCGTTTCCCGTAATCGTCCGGATGTGATCAGCATGGATATCATCATGCCGTTGCTTGACGGTTTGGAAGCCACCCGCCTGATCATGCATCATGACCCGGTTCCGATCGTTATCGTCAGCAGTCTCTACAATTCATCTGAAGTAAAACTCTCGTTCAATATTTTAGAGGCCGGTGCCCTGACGATCCTTCCGAGACCTTATGGACCGGGACATCCCCAATTCCAGCTGACCGCGCGGAATTACAGGCATGCCCTTCGCGTGATGTCGAAAGTCGCCGTAAAGGCTATTCCCCGTTTTGCGCCTCCCCGGTTCCGAAAGGAAACCAACGGGACCAGTGCACCGCCAAAAGCAACAGGTACAATCGTTCCGGTGCACAAGCTGAGACCGATGACAGGGAAAAATCATGAGGATTGTTATAAAATTATCGCAATAGGAGCCTCAGCAGGCGGCCCGCTGGTTGTTCAATCGATTCTTAAAAATTTACCTGCAACCTTGCCCGTTCCAATCCTGATCGTTCAGCACATCGACCAGAATTTTGCAGAAGGGTATGCCGAATGGCTCGATGCCACCTCCTCATTAAAAGTTAAAATTGCCAGGAACGGAGAGTCGTTGCTACCTGGACATGTTTATTTGCCACCCGGCGATCAGCATCTCGGATTGTTAGGACTGAATGTCGCCGCAACCAGGAAGAGCCCTGAAGAAAAAGGACTGCGCCCCGCAGTCAGCGTACTTTTCAGGGATGTACTCCGGTTTTACGGAAAGGATTCCGTGGCGATCCTCCTCACGGGCATGGGCACCGACGGGGCTCAGGAGATGAAATTGCTACGTGATGCGGGTGCTTTTACGATTGCTCAGGATGCACAGAGTGCGCTGGTCAACGGAATGCCCGGAGAGGCCGTGAGACTCAACGCCGCCTTCCGGATTTTAAATCCGGAAGGAATTGTAAAGGAAATAAACCGGTTGTTTAACTTGTAAAAATCTCGTTATGATTACCTCCTATCAACTGACATTGGGAACAGGCTATATCATGGCCGTCGAGGATTCCCTGGTTCAGGCGAAGAAATTACGGCACTTCCTCGATGAAAAAAATATAAACAATGCATTTTTTACCAATGCAAAGGATGCCCTGGCCGCTGCGCATGACCGTCCTCCTTTACTGATCATCAGCGACATCGTTATGCCCGGGATGGATGGATATGAGTTTTGTGCCAAGATCAAAGAAGATCCGGTGCTGAAAGACATCCCGGTGATTTTGCTGACCTCTCTCAGGGATCCGCTCGACATAATCAAAGGATTACAGGCAGGGGCCGACAACTTCATCACCAAACCCTATGAAGAAGAATACCTTCTGTCGAGGATCCATTATCTCCTGGCTAATCGCGATATGAAGCGATCCGGTGGCGCTGATCTGATGATCGAAATCATGTTCAGAGGTAACAAGTATCAGATCAATTCGGAAAAGAAACAAATTCTCGATTTGCTGTTGTCGGTGTATGAGGCTGCCGTGCAACGAAATGACCAACTGATTTCTACACAGATAGAGCTCGAAACCTCCAATGAGAACCTGGTACGGGCAAACCAGGAGCTTGAAGCATTTTCCTACACGGTTTCACACGATTTGCGCTCACCGCTGAATGTGGTCAGCGGTTATGTGCAAATCCTGCAATCCGATTATGCCGAAGTCTTAAACCAGGAAGCCATGGAATTCCTCGACCGGATCCTTCAGGCTTCCTTCTCGATGTCCCGGCTGATTGATGATCTGCTTCAATTTTCCAGGTCGGGAAGGCTCGAGATCAAGACGGAACAGATTGACTTTACCCTATTAGCCCATGAGGTCATGAATGATATCCAGCAACGTGATCCTTCACGGAAAATTACTCTGTACATCCAGGACGGGATGCAGGTTGTCGCCGATCGGGCATTGATGCGTGTGGTACTCGATAATCTACTGGGAAATGCCTGGAAATATACCGGTAAAGTCCCGAATCCCGTGATTTCATTAGGACAAATGGAGACCACAACCAAAAAGATATTTTACGTGCGCGATAACGGAGCCGGGTTCGACAGCTCCCGGGCCGAAAAATTATTTAATCCCTTTCAGAGATTCCACACCAACCAGGAGTTTCAGGGTACCGGCGTGGGATTGGCTACGGTAAGAAGGATTCTGGAACGTCACGGCGGCCGGATCTGGGCCGAATCCAAACCCGGCGAAGGAGCTGCATTTTATTTTACGATCTAAACGAATATTCTTGCTGACTGCGCACAATTTCACCAAATCCTGCTCGCCCGATTAATCTGATATTTTTCGCATCGTCAACCGGAGTCCGATAAACCGGTTTTCGAGGATAATTTTTTTAGGAGCGCCTGACTGGTACTCCCGGAAATCAATATGCACCGGATTAGCAACATTCGATTTTCCTGAAAGCGACAATAATGTATCACCTGCATGGTTCCGGGTTTGCCAAAGCTGAAGGTTACCCTCCTTAATCATAACAACCTGATGTCCTGTACGGGTCTGAAGGTAGATTTGTGATGGCCGGGCAGCGTAAAGATCCAGTAATACTCTAAGATCATTCATTAGAATGTTCTGTAAAGCCTTCCGGTTCAGTGATTCAAAACATTGGATTACCCGGTAGCTATTAGCTGAAACCTCCAGATCAAAAAAGGTCAGTCCGATCTCATTGGCAAAAACGACCCGGTAAGTTCTTTCTGACACGGCTCTCATACCGGGTTCATCAACTACCGAATCCATGCGCTTGATCAGCAACAGCCCTGAAAGCTCCCGGTTTTTAATATTCATTGTAGCTTTATACAAACCTTTATCAAAACTCAGGAAGGGCGCTGAAGTCGGCGCCGGATTGATCGCATCCGTGTTCGCCCCCACCACTGTATTTACATGAGGTGAACCGGCTACGCGTGAAAGGTCGGGAGGTTTGACCGAAATACAGCCAACCAGGAGGAATGCAACAAACAGGTTAACGAATTTGAAATTTCTCATCATCGACCGGCACATTCATTTTTTTATTGGTAAAGGTGATGACAGTCTGGTCATCACCCGCTTCCAGCATCTCCACCCGCGACACAGAGTAATCGGTTTTGTCGAAACTGATAATGATTGCGGGCAACGATTTTTTGAGCTTTTGATTGAGGGTCTGCAATCGCACAAGGTATGCATCCCGGCTTTGATAAAAAGCAGGTTTGAAATTCACTTCGTCGTATAACAGGGTTCCTTGTATGCTGCCCAGGATCACACGGTTGATCTCGAGGAAGAGCTGATTCGTTTTCAGATCAAACCGGTTAATTTTATCCTCGTCTTTGATGGCAATGCGATCATCGCGGATGATGATCAAATAAGAATAGGGTGAAAGATATTCCCAGCGAAGACTTTTCTCTTTTTTGAAATAGAATTTTCCCTTTGAGATGAGGTTCTCCTTCAACATTTTCATCTCTTTTACCTGAATGAAATCGCTGATGATAGTTTTCGTGGATCCCGCGACTTCCTTCACATTTGTTCGGAGTGATTCGATGGCAGAAGCTTCCATCCTGACCTGCTGGGCAGTAATGGTTTGTGCCAGGAGAATAAATATAATTAAGATAATTGATTTAGACATACGCGGGTTGATGGATCAGTTCATGAAGTGGTTTGATTTCAAATCCTTGTTCTGAAATGTTTCGGATCAATGCATCAAGATGATTTTGCACAAAAACGGTCCGGTCGTGTAACAGGATGATGGAACCGGGTTCCAGTTTTAGGATCAGCTTCTTCATGATGTTTACAGAATCATCCAAAACAGTATCGTAAGATCGCAGACTCCAGCAAACCGGTATTAACTCCAGCGATCTGACGGCGCGGCTTAACATGGGATTCATTACTCCGTATGGTGGCCTGAAATAAAGCGGTGTCTTTCCGGTACACAAATGAATAAGATCTTTGGTTTTTCGCAACTCGCCGACCATTCGTCGGGTCGAAAAGAGATCGAACCAGCCAGAGTGGCTGAAAGAGTGATTTCCGATGGTATGACCTTCCCGGTCGATCATTTTTACCAGTTCCGGATGTTTCTCTGTTTTTAAACCCGTGATAAAAAATGTTGCGGTGACTCCATGATTCTTCAATACTTCCAAAACCTTTCCGGTGAATTCAGGATCCGGCCCATCGTCAAAGGTTAGTGAAATCCATTTTTTATCAACCGTTCCTTTGCAGATGATCTTGTGGTGGAATCCGGAGCAGGGGAAAAAGGATAACAGGAATGAGATGCTGAAATAAAGAAAGAGCAGAAGAGCATAAGTCAGGAGTTTATGGGTATAAAGAAATGTTACACCGTCGCCGTATCCTGAGATGTAATACAGATTCAATCCTAAGAGGAGCATGAAGAAAAGCAACGTAAATCGTTTGAAGTTCAGCATTTACGGGGCGCTAAGAAGAATAAACGCGTGATTGATATTCAGGTAATGATTGTAAATCACGACATTCCTGATAACGGCGGGGTGGGGTGAAAGCAGGGCGAATCCGGGTATCGATTGCCAGTGGATGATCCGGGCTGCAAACCAGGTTGCAAAGGCAGTAGAGGTATGATATTCACCGCAAAGATGTTTGTAATAGGCGAGAGCAGAACCGGGCAGCGTGGTTCCGATCACACTCCTGTAAATGGCGTCGGAGGCAGGATCGCCGTTAAAACCGGCAATAACCAGGTCGATATCATCGGGAACGAGACCGTTTTCTGACAGCATCTGCGACAGCCGTTTCCCGACTATCTCTGCTGATCCAGGGTTCAAAAGGGTACATACATCCTGTAACGTGGCATAAGACCCGGGGTTCCGTTTATTTTGCAGAAATAAGAACGAAGCCCCTTCACCTGCTATCGACCCACGCTGCCGGTCTGTAAGTAAAAGGTCATTCCTTACCGGTTTCCGTTTCCAGTGTCCCATCCGGTCTGTGATGGTAAAGTAGGAGGGAGTCAGCTCATCGGTGCCTCCGGTCAGAACGTTTGACAACGTTTCTGCCCGAATCTGGACCATCGCATCAAGCAAGGCGCTTTCAAATGAAAATCCCCGGTGAACATAAGTAAAGTTGTAACCGTGGCATTTCAAAAGCAGGGCAATCTGGCCGGCGACGGTATTATGGGTTGACTGGATAAATGAAGTAGGGGTCAGAAATTCTTCCTTGTTCCGGATCATGGTAGCCAGAAACTTCTCGGTGTCCTCCATGCATCCAAGGCCGGTACCGGTAATAATAGCTTCCGGCACGATCTCCTGGCCGGCTTCCAGGTTGGCTAATTTTCCTGCATCCCTGAGGCAAAGGCGGGCGGCGGTAATTCCCATTTTGATGATCCTTCCCATCCGGCGAATCTGGTCGGGAGGAATGAACTCCTTATAACCCGGATCAGGACAGCGTAATTGATTTCCCTCGTAAGTTTTGAATTCAAAGGGTTCCTGACCGGGTCCGGAAGTCGGCTGGGGTGAAACGGCGCCCAACCCGTTAATGAAAATCTTTTGTTTTATCAATACAACATGTTTTAGAATAAAATCGGGTGTTTATCCGGAAGCATTTTAAACATTGAATCCAATTATCGTACGGAGGATATAATGATGCTGGAATTATTACCGCCAAATCCGAACGAGTTCGACAAAACATGACGGAGGGTCATACCGCTCATCATTTCTGTAACCGGTTGAATATGGAGCTCTTTCATGGGTGTCGAAAAATTGAGATTGGGGAAAACAGAATGATCTTGCAGTGAAAGAACGGAAATCACCGCTTCCATCGCTCCTGCCGCACCCAGGGTATGTCCTGTATAGGCTTTTGTCGAGCTGAACGGCGGAACACACTCCTCGAAAACCCGCTCCATCGCAATACCCTCCGAAAGGTCGTTGTTCTGGGTCCCGGTTCCGTGAACATTTATATAATCGATCGCTCCGGGTTTCATTCCGCTTAGGGCAAGGGCTTTGGTCATGGCTAAAAACGCCCCCTTCCCGTCGGGTGATGAAGCTGTTTGGTGATAGGCATCATTGGCATTTCCATATCCCGAAATCTCTGCCAAAGGTGTTTTCCCAAACCGGTTGACCGCTTCCTCTGATTCCAGTACCAAAAAAGCTGCTCCTTCACCAAGTGTCAGGCCTGCACGGTTTTCATCAAAGGGTCTGCATCCTTTTTTATCCAGAATCATCAGGGTATTAAATCCATTCAGGGTAAATTTTGTCAAGGAATCGGCACCGCCAACGATCACCCGTTCGAGGAGCCCTGCTTTGATCAGGTTGGAACCATGCATGATGGCATTGACCGAGGAAGAACACGCTGTGCTGATGGTGGTGACAAGTCCGCTGATTCCAAGGTCGGCTGCAATCCGTTCGGTTGCATCGGCACAATCATGGTTCACCACATCCATCAGTTTTCCCCTGCGGTTATCCGCGATAAAGGAGGAATAAAACTGCTCACTCCGGTCCATTCCACCGACCGTACTGGCCGACACCAGGCCGGTGCTGACTTCGTCGATATCGGTTATGCCTGAGTTTGTTACCGCTTCGCGGGCAGCTATTATACCTAAAAGAGCGGTGCGCGTATAGCGTGGCGATCCGGAAGCGCCGATTCTGTTTAAAAGAACTGAGGTCGGTTGTTTTACTTCAGCGATTGGCAACACACCCTGGTGGATCGACTTTAATTGTGTGATCGGACCGATCCCGCTTCGGCGATCCTTTAACGCCTCAAGGCATTCGCTGGTGTTGGCCCCGATGGCGCTGATCATTCCGATCCCGGTGACATATACTTTTCTCAATATCAGATTTATGCGGTTCAAATCAGATTTCCATACTTCCGGCCTCATTCAGCCGGCAAAACCCGTCATGGGTTTATGCAATTCAAACCAATGCAAAATTAGTGGTTTTGAATCAAACACCATGCATTTAGGGATCAATCGAGGGCGCTGACCAGGATAAAGGAATGGTTCACATTACGAAACTGGTTGTAAATCAAAATATTTTTTAGTTTCGAAGGAACCATTTGATTCAGGCGTAGCATTTCGGGATAGCGCTGACTTTTCAGAATATGTGCGGCCGCATACAATGCAAATCCGGTTGAAGTATGATATTCACCGCAAAGATGTTTGTACCATGCAAGCGGTGTCGAAGAGAAAAAATCGGTTGTAAAACGTCGGTAAACCGGATCAAAGACGGCATCGCCGCTGATTCCCGTTATGACAAGGTCGATCTCTTCGGTTTGTAGATTATTTTGTCGCAGAAATTCAGTCAGAGCTTGTTCAGGGTGATAGGAACCGTGAAAATCAATCAGCGTTCTGACATCCCGGATTTGTGCGTAGGAACGCTCCGACTTTTCTGATGAGATGAGAAAAAAGGCAGCGCCTTCGCCGGCAAGCGCGCCGGGCGTATCGTGTTCGAGCAGCCGCATATTGTTCACCGGTTGCCGTTTCCATAATCCGATCCTGCGGGTGATATTCAGATGGTTGAGCGTCATCTCATCGATACCGCCAACCAGTACCTGTTTCGCCGAGCCCTCCTCAAGCTGAAGCATCCCGTCGATCAATCCGCTCTCGAAGGAGAAAATCCGGTGAACATAGGTGGTATTATAATTATGGCACTTCAGGTGGATCGCTATCTGCGAGCTGATAGTGTTATAGGTTGATTGAATGAACGGGGTGGGGTTGAGGAACCGCTCTTCCTTCGAGATTCCGCTCAGAATCTTTTCGGTGTCCTCAACGCTTCCCAATCCTGTACCGGTGATGATAGCTTCCGGCATTGAGCACCCGGCATCGGCTAGACACATGCGTGCTGAACTGATCCCCATCCGGATCAGACGGCTCATGCGGCGAAGCGGAATCGGATCAATATACGTTTTATAGACCGGTTCGACACATTTTAAAAAATCGGTCGTGTATTCCATGGCTTCGGCCGGGAATTGCCCTGGTACCAGAGTCTGCTGGGGAGAAATCAGTCCGATGCCATTGATGAAGTTCATTATTAACCAAAGATTGATTTAAACTTTTGTGAAGATCAGGGAAGTATCATTGCCACCGAATCCGAAGGAGTTTGACATCACTGTTTGCACCGATTGACCGGTAATCATCCGGGTTACCGGGTAAAAATTCAGCTCTTCAATTTTTTCCGAAAAGTTAAGGTTCGGCCAGATGACCTGGTGTTGCAGACAAAGAATTGAAAGAATAGCTTCAATAGATCCTGCGGCGCTGGTAGTATGTCCGGTAAACGGTTTCGTGGAGCTCACCCTGGGAATCCGGTCGCCGAAAAGGGCCTCGATGGCTTTCCCTTCGGAGATGTCGTTGTTATCGGTTCCGGTGCCGTGGGCATTGATGTAATCGATATCGGAGGCATCCAGACCGCTCAGTTCGAGCGCTTTCTTCATCGCAAGGTAAGCGCCGATCCCGTCGGGCGAAGAAGCAGTCTGATGAAACGCTTCACAGGCATTTCCCCACCCTTTCAGTTCGCAGACAGGTTTATTACCTGTAATCTCCAAAACATCTTCAGATTCCAGTACCAGGTACGCTGATCCCTCGCCAAGGTTAATTCCCGCCCGGTTTTTATCAAAGGGACGACATGGATGCTGATCTAAAATTTTCAACGCATTGAATCCGTTCAGGTGAAATTTGGTGAGCGATTCGCATCCACCTGCAAGAACCCGGTCGAGTTTTCCGCTCCTGATCAGACGGGCTCCAAGTAAAATGGCGTTGGCTGCTGAAGAACAGGCTGTACTGATAGTGGTAATGAAGTCGGTCAGGCCGAACCGCGACGCAATCCGCTCGGTGCTGTCGGCACAATCGTAACTGTCGATATAAACGTTGCGTGTTTCATTGGTAAGAAAATCGTTGTAAAAGAGTTCACAACGATCCATACCGCCAACGGTGGTTGCTGAGATCAGTCCGGTCCGAAGTTCGCGGTGATGGCCTAAACCAGCATGGGAAAAAGCTTCCGACGCAGCGATAATACCCAAAACCGTGTTTCGCGAATATCCCTCCTCCGGCTCGATCCCGGCCATTTCAAGCAATTCGGGGAGCGTTTTCCTGACTTCTCCAACAATTAGTTCATCACGCAGGACGGTATCAATATTACAAATCCTTCCGACACCGGGAATACCGGAGATCATGGATTGGTAACACTCCTGAACCGTACTGCCTATGGATGAAATGATGCCATAACCAGTAACGTAGATCCGCCGGGTCATGAACGCCTATTTTTTATGCTCGGTGATATATTCGGCCATGGTGCGGATCGAATAAAAGATCTTTTTACCGTCTTTGGGATCTTCAATCTTAATACCGTAATTTTTTTCAAGAAGAACAATCAGCTCCAGCGCATCAATCGAATCAAGGCCTAATCCTTCGCCAAATAAGGGGGAATCGGGATTTATATCTTCGGGTTTGATATCTTCCAAATTTAATTGCTCAATGACCTCTTTTTTCAGTTTTTCAATTAATTCTTCCATGTTTATCGCTCATTTTGGTTCTTTAATAAGTTCAAATGTTGGGCATCAAAAGGTACAGGACTGAATGAAACCGCTTTTGTTCCGGTATTTTCATCTTCATTTTCAACCATTGTCAGCAAGGCTTCACAACGGTTCCCCAATACTTCCACCCATCCGCAGATACAGCAGTCTACCCGTTTCCGGATGAACAAATCGGTTACATATCCTTCAATCAGCCTACTCTCGAAAGATTCAGAGACCAGAAAGGCATTCTCACCCTTGATATTATTCCTGATACAAATCTCGCCGATGACAATATTCGGCAGGGTGTAAACAAAAACCGACGGACTGGGAAAGTATTGTTCCCGGTCGCGGATGGTTTCATTATGTGCAATATCTGTGTCAAGACTGGAGCTTGAATTCGAAAGCACCACCCCGATCGACTCAGGAGGGTACCCTTTCAGTTCCCTGTTTCTCAATAACAGATCTGAAGTAACTATTCCGAGCTTTCCAAGAGCGTCCATCTTGTAAAACTTGGGATAGTTTATCTGTTCCTGCTTATACAGTGCTTTGATAAAGTCGGCAAAGGTACAAATATTTTCCTGATAAAAGAGTAACCGTCCGTTTACCATGCATTTAAAGCCATCAATGAGGGCGTATGATGTGATGACCTGTCTCATCTCAGATTTTTTTAAAAACAACGGCTGCATTACATCCGCCGAATCCGGAAGCGGTCTTGAGCGCCTTTTCTACTTCTCCGGATCGGTGTTCGGTAAGAATGTTCAATGGCACTGTCACTCCGGGTGTCTCAAATCCCGCCGACCGGTATAGCTGGTTGTTCCGCAGGCAGGCAACCGACACAGCCGATTCGATGATGCCGGCAGCGCCCAGGGTATGTCCCCAGTACCCTTTCTGACTTGCCACCGGAGCTTGCTCTGCGTTACTCAACCCGATGGCTTTGGCTTCCATTTCATCGTTGTACGCCGTCGCGGTTCCGTGCGCAGCGATGTAATCCAGGTCTGATGCCTCAACTCCGGCCTGATCCAAGGCACGGTCGATGGCGAGACTAAGTTCCTGTCCCGTCCTCGAAGGACCTGAGATGTGGTTTGCATCATTGGTGGTTGCACCTCCGGCAAGAATAACTGCTTTGCCGTTATCCTCAGGCGCCCTCGACGACAAGTGAATGGTTCCTGCCGCTTCCCCTAATGAAAGACCGGTCCTGTTCTGATCGAAAGGCTTGCAGGGATCGGGACTGAGCGCCTGGAACGACATGAATCCTGCAACCACAAATTCAGAGATGATATCGCCGCCGGCAACAATAACATCATCGTACCTTCCCGCTTCAATGATTCTTGAAGCTGTAATCAATGACAAAACCCCTGAAATACATGCATTGGAAATGATAACGGGTGTATTGACGAAACCGAAAAAGGTTTGTATCACCCGGGCCAATTCCCAAAGATACAGCCGCTTGTGATTGAACCTCGCTTTATACCGGTCCTCCAGAAGATCGATATTCCCTTTGGTCGTACTCAGCGCCAGCAGTGTTTTCGGATGGTATGGATTGATATTGTTGCCCTGTAGAACATCGTAAATGGAGGTGATCAGTAACTTTTCAAGCCGGGTAAAGGAGTCGGGAGTTATCTTACGTTTATGCTGTTCGCAAATAGCATGAAAACGCCCTTCCAGGGTTTCCGAATCGACTCTTGAAAGAGGAACCGGCCTGGGATAAAGCTGCGGATCATCCGAAATCCTGATTCCGATGGTGTTGGCAAGAATTGCTTCAATGTTTTCCTGCGTGGTGAATCCGAGGGAAGAGATGATGTTATCTTTTAAAATATAAGTCTGCCTCATGCTTATTTGGGTAAGATGCTCCATTTTTGTTTCCAGCCTGTGAAAAATTCAGGCGCTGTTAGTAATAACTCCCCCTGGGGAGTCAGGAAAACCTGGGTGGATGAACCAGTTGCTGCTATTTCGCCGGTATTTTTTCGATAAATGGTATATTCAAAGACGATCTTGGCCGCATCGGTAGGGATGAACCTTGTTTCGACGATGGCCACATCGCCATATTCCAGCGGCCTTTTATAATCACACTGGATTTTAACCAGCGGGATCATCACATTATGTTTATAAACATCGAGATAACCCAGGTTGTATTTCAAACCGAACGATTCGCGGCCATCTTCAAAATATTTCAGGTAGTTTCCGTGCCAGACTATGCGCATCGAATCGACCTCCGAAAATCTGACCAGGATCTCTTTTCGATCAATTAATTCCATGGATCATTTGTTCAAGGGATTTTTCAACTTCCTGTAGAATGCTGTGACTGATATCATTACCAGAAAAAAGATAAGAAGTCGCAGAATATCCGGAAAAATCTCACGGATGCCTCCTCCCCTCAGAAAGATCGTGTAATAGCCGTTAAGCGCCCAGTTCAGCGGGGAGAAGGTGGCAAAATGCTGCATGGCGGGCACCATCAGATACGTGGGTACCCACAATCCGCCTAAAGCTGCCATAATGATGATCGAGACAGCGCCGAAGGCCGCGGCCTGCTGATGAGTTCCTGCAACGGTTCCAACCAGTACCCCGTAGCCAAGGGCGGCAAGGGCGGTCATAATCGTGATGACGATGAGCGAAAAAATGTGGTGCCCCAATATCAGCGGAGCTACATTGACAAGCGGAAGAAGATACAGGCCTGCCAACATCATCAGGACTGCCTGCAGAAAGCAAACAACCAGGTAAACGAATACCTTGGCCAACAACAACTGCATGTAAGTAACGGGCATGGCCATCAGCCTGAACTGGCTTCCGGCTTCGCGTTCGATGATCATGCTCGATGTAAGCGGAATGATGATGAAAAACATTGCGAACACAGTCCAGGCAGGAACATTATGCTCCGCCGAATCGGGAATCCGCTCCACCTCATGGAAGGAGGGGTACTCCTCCTGAAATACCACGGCATCTTTAAACGACAGGTCAGGAGGCTGGTATGTAGGGAATGCTTTTGCCAATTCCTGGTTAAAGGTGCTGAATATCATCTCCGATTCGATCTGGTAATTGTACTGTTTCAGGGAACTGACCACACCATACTGGAAACTCTTTTTTACCGCGGGATCAAAATAGAGGGTGATGGTATCGGTTACTCCGAAAGGGATCATATCAACGATGGCGGGGTTGTAAAGCCCGAAGCCGGCCATGGTCTTTGCAACCATCAGTTTGACGTTCGACCTGATCTTTTTGGTGACTCCTTTGGGAATGACTACTCCGACAACATATTTTCCATTTTTTACCGCTTCGCGGATCGAGGAATCGGTGGCAGGCTTTCCATTAACAGAATCGATCAGGTTGAAATATCCTGCCTTCAGGAGGCCTTTACGGATTTTATATCCCAAACTGTCGCCGTCATGATCCTTGAACAGGACATTGACCTTGGTTTCACGGCTGACCGAGCTGTAACCGAATTCCTGAAGCAGCGACATGATGACGATCAGCACGGTGGGCATCAGGAACAGAATGATCAGCCCTGCTTTATCGCGTAACAGGATCAGCGTCTCTTTCCTTACAGTATAGAAAAATTTCGACATAGGCTTTATTTAGTCACGCATCTCCGTGCCGGTAAGATGAAGAAAGATATTTTCCAGATTCTTGAATTCAGGGTGTTCCCTGACCAGCTCCTTGGGATTTCCGATCGAGATGATCTTACCGCGGTCAACGATAGCTACCCGTGAGCAAAGATTTTCAGCCTCCTCCATGTGATGTGAGGTATAGATGATGGTAGTTCCCTCCTGGTTGATCTTATTGAGATATTCCAGGATGACGAATCGCGACTGGACATCAATACCCACGGTAGGTTCATCCAAAAAAATGACCCGGGGATGGTGCAAGAGTCCGGCGATCAGATTCACCCTTCGTTTCATCCCGCCGGAGTAACTGTCGATCTTTTTCCGTGCCACCTTTTCTAAACCGAAAACCCGGAGACAGTCAAAGATCCGGTCGTGCAAAACATTCCCTTTCAATCCGTACATGTTGCCGAAAAACGTAAGGTTTTCCAGCGCGGTCAGCGTAGGATAGAGGGCCAGATCCTGTGGAACCACGCCGATCAGGTGCTTGATACGGCCCAAATCCCTACCGATATCGAGACCGTCGATGGTGATGGAACCCCGGGTCGGTTCGAAAATACCACACAGGATGGAGATCGTCGTCGTCTTTCCGGCGCCGTTTGGGCCCAATAAGCCAAAAATCTCACCGGGATAAATATCAAGGGAGATGGAATCGACGGCAGGTTCCTCCGAACCTTTATAGATCTTGGTAAGATCCCTGATTTCAATAATGGGTTTCAAAAATGTCAGAATTTGATTTTTTCAAGCTTCTTATAAACCATCTCTTCGTTTTGGGCAATGCCCATCAGCATATCCGATAACATACTGTAATCCTCCTCGGGCTTCGAGCGGTTCTTACAGTTCCGGGCGCCGATATAGGTGAATTCCCTCCATTTATTAGCGGTTTTCCCCATTATATCGGCTGCTTCCAACAATTCGGTGTGATTACCGAACAGCTCCCCGGCTTCTTTCAGGAAGGCCCCGTAAATATATCTGAAACCTGCTCCGCCGGTTCCGAAATCTTCTGCCATACGCAGAATCTGCCCTAAATAAAAGGAAGCTTTTTCATTTCCATGCTTCAGCGGCCATTTTTTCAGGTCGCGTGCCATCCATTTCAATCCCTTGACGCCAATCAGCGGGAACGGGATCCCGATCATCTCATATACCGTTTTCCTGATTCCTTTGATCACTGCCGGCTTAATGTCGATATCCGGCTTCATGCTGTTGATCCAGTACATCTTTCCCTGCGGTGCAAAGGCCCCGCCAGCATACCTGACCCGGAGCAGATCGTCATACGTAAGAACCTGCGGGAATTCCATCACAGTATCGCTGATATGATATAAGTTTCCCTCTTTCCCGAATGCCACCAGGTTGTGCATGTTATAATGTTGCCGGTACTCCGGAGGAAAAAAGGTGAGCTGAAATACGCCGACCTGCATCCCTGTCGGAATGCCCTGCTCCAGATTTTTGTCCAACAGCGCCATCGCTTCTTTCGGATCCTTGATCTTCTTGATCACCGTCGATTCAATGCCCAAATAACGAGTCGCCCTTTTAAAAACGGTGTTGGGCAGATTCCTGAAGGAGATCATTGGGGCAAACATAATCTTCAGAAAAGGAATATAACTGAAATAGAGCCCGTTTCCGATCCCGAATGCCATAGGTTCCGAGATGTCGAGTCCGTAAAACTTAAACAGGTTGGAGGTGGCCCCGCTTTCACAATGTCCGGCTTGCCGGTGTGTATAATTGATTATGGTCTTAGTGGTTTCCATATTTTCTCGTTTATTCTATATTTCTGAGTTGATCGATCGTTATATTAAAAGCCTTCGCATATTTCTGCAACGTTTTTTCATTCAGTCGTTTAAACACTGCGGGTTTGAAATGCCATTTGACCCGCCAGATGGATATCCCGGCAATTATCCCAAGATTCATGGGATCGAGAAGGTTCTTTTCCATATAATAAACGACCGGACTTACTTTCCCTTCCTTTACCCGTTTTCGGGCATCTTCGATCCGTTCGCCAAAATGATCCCAGGCCTGCTGAAGGATGATCCGGTCAGGTTCGCTGTGATATCCGACCGTTTTTTTGTATTGACCATCATTCTCGTACGAATAAAGGAGTTCGCGGGATTGTCCGTAGTCCTTATTCTTGTAAATCGGATTTTGATTTTCTTCCATAAGGATGTTTTAAAAACGATAATCAATTGATTTTGGCAAGTTTACTAAATATTTTCTCTTCCGAATCGGCGATCTCTAAAAGTTTATCCGCTAAAAAATCGTACGACTGTTCAGGCTTCCCTCTTTTTTTACAATTTCGTGAGCCAAGGTAAGAAAATTCCCTCCACTTATTTGCATTTTCGCCCATCTCGAACGATATTTCCCTCAACCATGACTGATTTAAAACATCGGCCGCCTCATTCAGAAAAGCTCCGTAAATGAACCTGAATCCGGCGCCGGCAGTTCCGACCTCTTCCTCCATACGGAGAACCTGTCCTAAGTAAAAAGATGCTTTTTCAGTTCCGAGCTTCTTCTCCCATTGCCTCATCTGCTTCGAAAGGAACCGGATTCCTTTAACCCCGATGAGCGGGAAGGGAACCCCAATCATGTTATTAGCGGTTTTCCAGATACCTTTGATAATGGCTGGCTTGAAATCGACTTCATTGGGAATTGTCTCCAGATAGTACATCTTACCCTGAGGGGCAAAAGGTCCCTTGGCAAACCTGACCCTGACCAGATCATCGTAACTGATCTCGACCAGATGTTCCATCAGCGTATCACTCACAAAATAGGTTCCATTGTCGTGGCCATACACAACCATGTTGTGCATATTGTAGTGCATGCGGTACTCGGCTGGAAAGAACGGCAGATTAAAAGTCCCTACCTGCAACCCGACCGGGATACCCAGTTCGACAATCTCGTTCAATTTTGTCATCGCATCTTTGGGATTGCGGAATCGGTGGCTTCGGGTTTCGATCCCCAGGGTGCGGGTTGAACGGTCGAATACCATGCCGGGCCAGACTCTGAAAGAAGTGGTAGGGGCATGCTGCATCCGGAGAAAGGGGAGGTAGCTGAAAAACAGGCCGGCCCCGATCCCGAAGACCATGGGCTCACTGATCTTAAACCGATAATAATTCAACAGATTTGAGGTAACTCCGCTCTCGCAATGACCTGCCTGTCTGTGTTCATAATTGAGTTTTACCATAATCTTTTATTTGTTCATAAAGTCAGGCCTTTTTAACTGTTCAACCGGAATTTCGAAGAGGCGGGCATACCGTTCCAGCATGGCAGGACTGAGTTGCCTGAAACCGGCCGGTATCAGATGCCAGCGTACCCTGATCCAATTGATCTCCATGTAAGCCGACAACATGGCCGGACCCATAAGCATCTTCTCCATGTAGTAGGCAACAGGACTCACCTTCCCTGACCTGACCCTCTCTTTGACATCCTCCAACCGGGCTTCTACGGCATCCCAACCTTGCTCGATAATTACCTGAGTCGCCTGGTTCTGGTACGATAGCCCCTTTGTAAAACCATGCTCTTTATCAAATCCGTAAAACATCTCCTTGTTGGTAAGATAATCGGGGATATCTTCCTTTTCCTGAAGCTTGTCGAAGGGATCTTTTTGTTCATTCATGGTTGTTCAGGTATTAAAAAAATTTTCAATTCACACGATGCAATCAGGATCTCATCACAAAAAACCTCACCCTGGGCGATAGTTGCATCAAAGACCTCATGTAAAACCGTCACCCGGGTCGTCAGGGTTTGACCTGCATTCGGAAGATCAACGATTTTCAGGTTTCTGATCCCGCCGATGAAACCGACCCGTGCTTCTGTGGCTCCCGGTTTTGCTCCGGCGCCACAGGCTGCTGTCTGAGCCATGTTTTCAATCAGACCGGGTTCGCGAAAGAGCCCGTTCTCGACAAAAACATTATCGCTCCGTATCGTGAAGTTCGTCACGGTGGAAGGACCTGAAATTTCGGTCACCCGGTCAACCATCACCATGGGAGGCTTTTGCGGTATGTTTATTTTTTCAAATGATGCCATAAAGAACCTTTTCTGTTTCGTTTTCGCATCCGGTTCATGACCGTCGCCACATCTTCATCGGGGAAAACCCAGCGCCGGCCGGTTTGATCAGCCCGCTGTTTCAGCGATTCATAACGGATGTCCGGGGCAATATAATAAACGGGCTCCAGCAGCGTATCCGAAGGATGAACAATCCCCTCTTCCAGGGCGATCCGGTGAAGCGCCGTACCGGGATAGATACGCATACCAATGAATGGAAAAAATACCGTGTTGGTGATCCGTTTCGAATTCTCAAAACTTTCATTAATCGTCTCCTCTGTCTCACCGTATCCTCCGATAATCATGAAATGGCAGAAATAGATTTTAGCCCGATTACAGTAATCTGAAACCCGCACTACTTCATCAACGTCGAAATGTTTACCGTAATTACGGAGGGTAGTGTCGGAAAGCGACTCGGTGCCGAATTCGATATGGGTCAATCCCGCTTTGGCAAATAGTTTTAACTCGGAGAGCTTCAGGTTGTGCGGTGAAAAGTAGGCGCCCCAATGAGTCGGCAGCCGGGCCTCGATCATTTTATTTGCAAGATCGAGATTGAACCGGTTGCTGATGTTGAACACCGAATCGGTAAAAAAGACATAGTCGATATGATGCTTTTCGTACAACTCTTTGAGGGTGAATACAACCCGGTTGGGGTCGAGGGTTCTGACATGTTGCCCCTCAATTAAAGGATAGGTGCAATAAATGCAATGATGCGGACACCCCCGTTTAGTCTGTACGTTTACCATCCCGGCTTTATCCCAGTAATAGGGCAGGATCGAACGCTCAAATTCAAGATCAGGCTGGTGGATGAACTGATGTCGTTCGTTAACCCGGACCACTCCATTATTCAGGTAAACGAGTCCTTCAATGCTTAAATCAGGGAGACCCGAATCCAGACTGATCAACAGCCTATAAAGGCTCTCCTCACCTTCGCCGCGAATACCGAAATCGGGTTCCAGCAGAGAAAACAATTCAATGGGATAGATTGAAAAGGCCGATCCGCCGATAATCAAAGGGGCGCGCGAGTTCTGGCGAATCATCTCAACAATAACTTTATATCCGTTTATAAAACTCTCTTTACTGTAGAAATTTACATCATCAACATTACGAAGTGATAACCCGATATAATCCGGTTTAAATTCCCTGAGACATTCTACGAAATCGCCGTTATTGTTCAGATTGAAATCGAAAATCCGGAGGGTAACATCATGCAGGCGTTCCTGAAGGTAGGTACTGATATAGGAAATTCCCAGCGGATAGACCGGGTAGGGATTGGCATACCGATTGGCCGAAACGAATAGCAGTTTCTTTTGTTTCATCCTAAAATGGATCCGGTTTCGTGTTCAACAGCAACAGAAACTTTTTCCGGTATATTCCAGAAATCGTAATAGTTGAACCATTGCATCGGGTATTTCCTTAATATTTCCTCAAGGCGTTGGGTATATACTTTTAACACCTCCCGCAGGCTTTCATCGCGTTGCCGGAGGTTCCGGTAAAATGGGATTTGCTGCAACGGGGTGGCGTAAAAATGATAGTGCTTTCGGGTCTCCTTGACCGCAAAGACAAACGAAACCGGAACGCCGAAACGGGAAGCAAGGTTGACGGGACCTACCGGGAACAGGGCAGGCTGTCCCATAAAATCAAGGGTCAGGGTTTTGTTTCCTTCAATGAACCGGTCGCCGTGCATGGCAACGATCTCTTTATCGGCAAATGCCTGTTTGATCTCCTTCAGATGTGAAAAATCATCACGGATGACGATGAAGTTTATCTTGCGGTTCGTAAGGATATCCGAAAGATATCCTTTTATTTGCTGGTGTTCGGCATCGAAAAGGATGATATGAACACGCTTTTCCAGACGGGTAAGCAGTTGTCCCGCGATTTCCCAGTTACCAACATGGGCGCTTATCAGCAATCCGCCTTCCTTCATCTGCCGGAGATGCTCTTCTCCTTCAAAATCGAAGGTAAACCGGTGCTGAAATCCGGCCAACATAGCAATTTTATCGAGGAGGATCTGTCCGAACATGTAGAAATTGCGATAAACGCTAACCATCGATCGTAAGGCGCTGTAATGCATAATGCCCGAATAGAAACGGTAAATCGGCCTTACCGCTTTCCGTAAGGTGATGACAAAGTACGCGGTAACGAAACAGAGCAGAAAATAGGCAAAAGGTAATCCGGCATATTTCAGGACCCAGACAAAGATTTTATATCCGAGCACCCCTCCACGGGTTTTCCCTTCCCACGACGGCATAGCCGCTAATTTAGATTGATCCTGTGGGTGATGTAGTCGTAAAAATCCTGAAGCGTTTTCACTTCGGTCATCTCTTCGGCTTTCATCTTGAACCCAAAGTTGTTTTCGACAATAACAAACAGGTCAACAAAATCGAGGCTGTCAATTCCTAAATCTCTTTTCAGATCGGCAGCGGGGCGTATTTGCGATTCTTCGATTTCAATCTCATCTATCAGGAGTTGGTTGATTTTCCTGATAATCTCGTCTTTCTGCATCATCTGTCCGGTTAGGTGATGCAAAAATAACTATTTTTCATTATTTCTCAGGATTAAATCTTTCGGACGATCAGGGAGGAGTTGGTGCCGCCGAAGCCGAAGGAGTTGGAGAGGAAGGTATCGAACGACGTTTTTTTTGTCGTTGTCACGAGATTCAGTTTGGAGGTTATCTCGTCGGGATGTTCGAGGTTGATGTTGGGAGCGATAAATCCCTCATTCATCATCAGCGTGGAGTATATGACCTCGCTGGCGCCACCCATCCACATCTCATGTCCGGTCATCGATTTGGTACTGCTGACGAGAGGCTTCGACTTCCCGAAAACCAGGTCAATCGCCGATGCTTCGTTGCTGTCGCCCGCCGGGGTAGATGTTGCGTGGGCGTTGATATAACCGATCGACTCAGGGCTGATATCCCTGTCCTTTAATGCTTTCTGCATGGCGCGAACCGGTCCGTCAACATTGGGTAAGGAGATATGTTCACCATTTGATGAGAATCCATAACCAACCATCTCTCCGAAAATGTAAGCTCCCCGCTTTCGGGCCGATTCATAGCTCTCGAGGATCAGGGTAGCCGCACCGCCGCTGGGGACCAGACCGTCGCGGTCACGATCGAAGGGCCTCGATGCTTTTTCAGGCTCCGCCTCGCGGATCGAGAACGCGTTAAGGGCATCAAAACTGGCAGTCGATTCGGCATTGATCTCTTGGGCACCGCCGCAAATGATCATCTCCTGAAGCCCCTGTCTGATCAGCAGATAACCGATTCCCAGTGCATGCGATCCGCTGGCACAGGCCCCGCTCAGTGTGAAATTGACTCCTTTCAGCCGGAAGATCACCGAAAGGTTCATCGATACAGTCGAATTCATCGACTGAAAAATATATCCCGACCCGATCATCATCGTATCTTTCTTCTGACGGAGAATATCGACCGATTCGACAACCGGAACCGCCGAACTGTCATTCCCGAAAAGAATCCCGACTTCATGTGTATCAAGGTACTCCTGATCAAGAACAGCAGTTTTGAGGGCTTCAACCGTCGAAAGATAGGCATATTCACCCTGTACCGGAAGCCCGACGCGCATCCTGCGATCGAGGATACCCTTAAGCTGCGGGCGCTCGACAAATCCGGTTAACGCCGACCTGAACCCAAGCTCCTTCCGAACCGGATCAAAGATGATACCCGATCGGCCATGGTACAACGAATCCCTGACCTCCGTAAGGTTCTTACCGATTACGGAGTAAATTCCCATCCCTGTAATGACGACCCTGTGCATCTTTAGCAAGTCAAAAGGCTGTGTTTCATTTTCATTTTACCTGTTATTTAACTTTTCCGGATTTTGGTATCCGGGTTGATTTCAGGTACTCCTTTTTTACCAACGATCACAAAATATAATTTTTAAATTCTTCGTTTTCAATTGTCCATTTTCAATTGTCCATTTTCAATTATGTGTACAGCCCGCCGTTTACGTGAATTACCGAGCCAGTCACATAGGAGGCTTGTTCTCCGGCAAGGAATCCGACCACTTCGGCAACCTCTTCCGGTTTTCCGAATCTTCCCATCGGGATCATGACCTTGAGTTGTCCTTCATCCAGGTCTTTGGTCATGTCGGTGCGGATAAACCCCGGGGCAACAGCATTCACCGTTACATTTTTCTTGGCAACCTCCTGGGCCAGCGCCTTGGTAGCGCCGATAATTCCGCCTTTGGCTGCTGAATAATTTGCCTGCCCGGGTAGTCCCTTCACGCCCGAAAGAGATACTACATTAACAATCCGTCCCCACTTGTTTATCAGCATATCTTTCAGGAGAAACCGGGTGATGTAAAGAAAACTGTTCAGATTGGTATTCATCACATCAAACCACTCCTCATTCTTCATCCACATCACCAAGGCATCTTTCCGGATACCGGCATTGTTGACCAACACGGAGATATGAGAGCCCTCATGGTTGCGCTGCCATTCACCGAGCGCAGCTTCAGTCTCGGCCTGTGAAGCGACATCAAATTGCAAAACTTCAGCTTCACCTCCGGTTTCCCGGACCATCTGCAGTGTCTTTTCGGCTTCGGTAATGTTTGTGTGATAGTTGATGAGAACATGATATCCCATGGCAGCCAGTTTCAGCGAGATCGCTCTTCCGATCCCTCTTGAACCTCCTGTAACCAATGCGTATTTCATATCGGATCTGTCAATTATTGATATTGCCTGTCATAGAGATTCAACGATCAACGCTGTGTCTGCAAGGCTAATCGATTAACGGGAACTTGGGCTTGTTTTCCAGAATATAGAAAGCAATTTGCTGAATCTCCTTGTACTTAGTCGAATCCTCCGAAAACCTGGGGACGATCTTTCGCAGGTCGTCAAACTTCTTCCTGGAATAGGCCGACAGTTTTGTTTCACATTCCATAAAACTTATGGCCTGTAATATTGTAATCATATGAATCGCCAGGACGATGTAACTGTGATCGATCACCCGCTTGGTCATCATGGCCGCATTGGTTCCCATACTCACAATATCCTGGTTATCGTTGTTGTTGGTAATGCTGTGGATCGACATCGGGAAACAAAGGGTTTGGTTCTCAGCTACCGTCGATACAGCCGTGAACTGAACCCCCTGCATTCCGAGGTTATAACCAAGCTTACCCAGGTTGACAAAAGGAGGCAGTTTCTGGTTCATCTTGTCATTCATCAGGTAATTCAACTGCCGTTCGGCCAACATCGAGAGCTTTGTGATGGCAATTTTCAGCTTGTCCATTTCAAGCGCCACATAGTCGCCATGAAAATTCCCCCCGTGAAAAACATTTTTAACATCGCTGTCGATGATCGGGTTGTCGTTGGCCGAGTTGACCTCGTTGACCAGCACCTTTTCAGCATTGAGAATGGTATCTAAAACGGGTCCCAGCACCTGTGGAACGCATCGCAGGGAGTAATATTCCTGAACTTTATGGGTAAACACTTCTATTTCTTCAGTCTTCCCGTTGTAAAGATGTTCGGCCCGACGACGGATAAGCTGACTATCCTGAAGGATCGACCGCATCATCCGCGCTACCTGATTTTGTCCGTAATGGCTTTTGACCCTGTTCAGCCCGTCGGAAAAGTGATCGTCGTACGATTCCACGATTTCATTAATCATTGCTGATGCCAGAACAGCCCAGTCGAGAAGGTTTTTTGCATGAACGATATTGATCATTCCGATGCCCGTCATCGCCGAAGTTCCGTTGATCAGCGAAAGACCTTCGCGGATATGCATGGTGACGGGTTTCAGGTTTTCACGTGCAAAGACTTCGTCTGTCGGCAGAAGCTTTCCTTCGTACCAGATTTCTCCTTCGCCGATGAGGTTAAGCGCTAAATGGGCCAATTGGACCAGGTCGCCACTTGCCCCGACGCCGCCATGTTCGGGAATATGAGGATTGATGTTGCGGTTGATGAGTTCGGAAAGAAGTTGTACCACTTCGGGATGGATTCCCGAGCGGGCCTGCATGAACGTGTTGAGGCGGGCCAGCATGGTGGCCTTGGCGTATATTTCCGGAAGCGGCGAGCCACAACCTGAGGCGTGACTGCGGATCAGGTTATATTGTAACTTAAGTTCACAGTTGTTGTTGATCTTATATTGGGCCATCGGTCCGAGACCGGTGTTGATGCCATAGATGACCTTGCCTTTGGCAAATTCGAGCAGAAACTCATAATTCGCTGTAACACGGGCCAGGGCATCCGGATCGAGTACGATCTTTTCGTTCAGAAAAAGAATTTTGTAAAAATCGTCGGGAGTTAGTTTTTGTTTTCCAACACTTATCATCGTTACGTCAATTAAAAACCCACCAGAGTTTTGATTCGGGGATCAAATTTGCAAAGGTATAAAGATTTTTGAAAAAAGTATTATCTTTGCACCCGCAATACGAAATCCGAACGACAAAGATTTCTTCATTCGTCGATCGTAAATCGTCAATCGTAGATCAATTAGGCTCCGTAGCTCAACTGAATAGAGCATCTGACTACGGATCAGAAGGTTGGGGGTTTGAATCCCTCCGGAGTCACAAAGAAAAAGCAAAACCCCTCGTTCTCACCGGGGGATCATGAAGAAGGCCGCAGGCCTTCGAGTAATCCCTCCGGAGTCACAAAGAAATCAGCCACTTACAACATCATTTGTGAGTGGCTTTTTTATTATTGCCCAACCTTTTGACAATCCAGGCGTTTCTATCCAATTATACTTTGTTATCGGAATCAAGATTATTGCCATACTTTGCATGCCTGTTCTTCGGTCGGTTGGGTTGTTTTCATATACCTTGCTTATACCTATATTATTCCTTAACGGTTCGAATATTATACAACGCTTATAGCCCTGTTTTAGAATTATCGTAAAAAGAAGAAAAATCAGGTATGCCGATGTCAAACAATGCAAAAAAATGCAATTGTTCTTTTTTATGTTTTCTTAAAACGCAGAATCACAGGATTTTTCAGTTAATTGAAATATCTTATCCCAATTTAAATACATATATGCCCGAATCTGAAATCGAATGTCTTAACCCTCAAATCATGTATTATTTCAATTATTAGCACAACGATAGACAAAAAATACCCATGTAATTTGCATTTTATCCAATTCTCATATATATTTGGGAAATGTTAAGCTAAAGTTCTAATAGGTCCTCTTTTTCTCTGATAATGTGCTATAGGTGAATTTAATCCAAAGAGTTTCAACAACACTGTATTAAAGCGAAAATCGCCTGTGTATTAAATAAGTCGTGGTATCTGTTATAAAATGAAGATAATTAAATAGTTATTGACGACATTATAAAAAAGTTAAATATGGTTGCCTTATGAAAAAACAAATCCTGCTTTTCGGTTTCCTTTGCCTTTTCGCTTGGTATGCAAGATCTCAGGATTTACAGCGCAACGGGATTCTTCAATCCGGTTCTGAATGGATCGGTACCTATATCAATCCAAAACAATCCGGAAGTAAACATGAACACAGTATGGTGAAACAGAACAGGAATCTGTTAAATCCCGCTCCCGCTATTTGGAAGTGGGATACCATTTTCTGTTACGATACTTCATCAGAAGTAAAACCATTTCAGAGAGTTACCAGAATCTATAATTCACTTGGAGAGGCGCTTACCACTCTTTTTGAGCAGCGTCAAGAAAATTTCGAATGGGCTAATTATGCCAGGGAAACATTTACCTATGATTCAATGGGAAATGAGTTGACCTACCTAGCGGAAAAATGGGAGAATAATGCCTGGATGAATTCTATGAGACAGGAATTTGCCTATTATTCAAATGGGGAAATGGTTGATTGGAAACGTGCAACCTGGCAATCCAATGCATGGGAGAATGGGTGGCATTATTACTGGCATTTCAATTCCGATGGGTTAAATGATACCTGTATCTATCAGACCGGCCAAGATAGCCTGTGGATTAATAGCAATCTCTGGATTACTTCATACGATAGCAATGGGTACTTCTCGAGTATTGTAACCTACACATGGATTAACAATGGATGGGAGATCACCAAACTTGCTACCTACACCTTTGATTCAAACGGCAACAATCTGACACGTCTTGAACAGAATTGGGAAAACGCAACATGGGTGAATAGTTATTTCTATACATATGTCTGGGATACTGCCGGAAACCGTATCTCAACTATGGGCCAGGAGTGGGAAAACAATGCTTGGGTTAATGACTTTCGAAAATCTTACACGTACGACTCTATTGGGAACAAGATCATGGATCTCCATCAAATATGGTCAGGCGGCTCCTGGATGAACAGCTCCTTGAGGCTTTATGTATATGATACCTATAATAACATGCTCGAGGAATTATCCCAATCCTGGATTAATTCTGCATGGGAAAATGGAAGCACAAGGCAGTTCACTTATGATTCCGTCGGAAACTCGTTGACGGGTAGATATCTGTGGTGGAATAGTTATATCGGGTCCTGGCAACCAGATAATGGCGGCCTTACTGTTTATGCTGATCACCAACAGGATATCGTTCTTCAGGGAGTTTATCAATATCGAGCGATGGTTGATTCGGTAATAGTTTGTATTGATCCCAACCGGTCAACCTGCTCCTTCAGCCTCTTCCCAAATCCGGCCAAATCAATGGTGTACTTGACTTCGCTTCCTGCATCAAACAACCCATGCAGAACACTGACAATTTACAATCTTTACGGTCGGCTTGTTTTATCAAAACTGATAATAAATGAAACAACAGGTATGGATGTCAGTGGCCTGAAACCGGGTGTTTATTTTGTAAGATTCAGCGATGACAAAACGACTGGGGTAATGAAATTCGTAAAGAATTAGGAGCCGGTAGGCATTTCCAGAAAAGTGATCAGGAAAAGTATTTAAAACAGATCGTAAAAGGAAATGCTCAAATCGTCGCCACCTGATACTCCCGAACCAACCAGGTTTCGATGGTGTGATAATTGAGAAAAGTGTGGATGTCTCGATAAACCTCGGACATGTGTTGAAGGATCACCGCGGGCTTCCCGAAAAATCTGAAGGGGTTGAGGAGATCGGTCCGGGTGCGGAAATGCTCTTCCACGATGCCATCCCACGCGAGATCCTTTGATTCCAATACATCCGTCACCACATTCCGGCTGTAATGCCAGAGCGGGTGAATTCGCAGTGATAACGGGGGAGGGGCGACTGTAAGTGTCAGTCCGTTAAAGATATACCAAATCAGAACAGGTTTTCAAAACCGAATCTCTGTTCCTCCCGGTATAACTGCATCTGACAGAAAAATGCCTGGTCTTTCAACCCAGAAACCTGGGTTAAATTAAACCTTTCTCCATTGAGAATCGCACCAACTCTGCAGCGTTGGTAAGCTGAAGTTTTTTCAGGATGTTCTTCCGGTGAGTATTAGCAGTGTATACACTTATATAAAGCATGGATGCAATTTCCTTGTCGGTTTTCCCATCGGAAATGTAATGTATGATTTGTTTTTCACGCTTTGTCAACCTACATAGGGTCAACTGATTCCTGAGCCTCTGATTCTCCATATATAATTCATGAAGCTGTTCTCTCGTTTGCATCTCCTCATTGATGTTTATTACAATACACAGGAATTTCCAGGGATGCCCGTTCCGGGTTTCGAAAACGACGGTATTCCCATTAAACCAATTATAATCCCCGTCTTTTGACCGGGCCCTGTATACACCATGAAAACTATCTCCTTTCCTAAGGTCCATATAATCTACTGAGTCAGTTCCAACCTTCAAATCATCGGGATGTAAATATTGAATAAAATAATTATGCCCAAGATTTATAATCTCTTCCTGGGTTAATCCGTAATAATCCAGTACCCTCTTATTCGACCAGATATTTTTTGCTGTTGTAAGATCATTCAATTCATCTATCTGATTTATATAAATGAAGGCGTTTACATTATCCAGAATCGCTTCATAGAATTCTGATGTCTCTGTATTATTCATAGCCATTTTAATTTATTCATTCTGAATCGCATCTGCATTTTTTTAATATAAAAATACCACTTTTACGGTATTGAATTATAATTTTCTTTAATTTATTTTTACTTGATTTTCTGAATGCAGGAACATTTCTGTAATGGTATTGCTATGTCTGGTAAAGAGCAGGTGCCAGATTAACGTGAGTTCGATATAAGAAAGGGAGTTGGTTATTACCTGGAAAATGGTCATACATAATTTTTTTATTCCCTACTGACCGACTAACATTTAAGAGAGGGAGTCATCCCGAAGAGTCCCCCCCCCATATTTCAAGTTTGTTTTGAAAACCAAACTAATCAACATGGGTAAAAATACGAAAATAAAATTAGTCTGACAACCGTGAGTATAGTTATAGTACAAATTTGAAAATGTTCAGTTTATGTCAAACGTTTTTTTTATTTGCCCGTTATGTACATCATATTTACCTTCCCGTTCATTTTCCGGTCAGTTTCAGCAGGCGTACTTCTTTCGCTTCTTTTATCAAACAAACTAAACGCTGATAATATTATTACCAGCGGGACCTTCTGCAAGGTAGTTACCGGAACAACCGTAGTTTCAACCGATCATCTGGTGATAAGAAACGGAGCTGTCCTGAATAATTCCGGAACAATCATCTTCAAAAAAAACCTGACCAGTGAGCATATTTCCCCGGTTTCCGTAGGTACTGGTACCTTTGAGTTTTCTGATAACACCGTCCAAACCATCACCGGACAGATCGTTTTTCAGAACCTGACACTTGACAACTCATCCGGATTGTCACTTGCAGGGAACACCAACGTCAACGGGAACCTTACCCTGACCAGCGGGAGTATTACACTTGGTGACAATAACCTTTTGCTCGGAGTACCTGCGGTGATTATCGGAACACCTTCGGCATCGTTGATGATTATAGCAACCGGAACCGGAGAACTGAGAAAGGAGTTCCCGTCGGGATTCACCGGGAGTTTTACCTATCCGGTTGGAAATTTAACAGGAATTGCAGAGTATTCCCCCGTTACCCTGGCCATTCTTTCCGGGTCTTTTATTACCGGGAATTATGTAGGTGTCTCTCTTTCAGATACCAAGTACCCTGACCCCGGCATCACGGGAAATTATCTCAATCGATACTGGACGTTATCTCAATCCGGAATAACCGGGTTGCTTTGCAATGCTACATTCCAATATCTTTCTGCCGATATAACAGGGACAGAGGATCTTATCTCGTGCACCAGAGTCAACCCCTTGCCATGGACAACCTTTGCTCTGACCAATGCCGCCACCCATGTACTCACAGCCACCGGACTGTCCAGCCTCTCTTCATTCACCGGACTGAAGAGTACCACAACGCCTCAAAACCAGGAGTTGGTCAATATTACCATCCCGAATGGCGTAACCGACTGTTATGATGCCGTCCAGATCCTTACAGTGGCGGGAAACGGGAATACGTTTCTTGTGGAGAATGGAGGAAGCGTCACCCTGATTGCCGGAGTCAAAATATCGCTTATGCCGGGAGTCACTGTTAATTCAGGAGGATATATGCTCGCAAAGATCTCGATGGATTTTTGCAATACACTGCTGAATCCGCTGGTCATCAATCCCGAAAGCCTTGATAAAATGATGCTGTCACTCGCCCCAGTCGACAAACAGGGATGGATTAAAATTTATCCTAATCCGACCGAAGAGGTGGTCATCCTTGAATTCAGTCCGACAGAAAGTCCGTCTACGGCATATGTTACCATCTACAGTATGACGGGACAGACCATTTCAAAAAAGACGATTAAGGACGAGGGAAAACACCCGTTTTCCCTGGCAGGATTCCCTGTCGGTATCTATGTGATACAAGTCAGATCCGATACCCGCACGGAAATTGCAAAAATTGTAAAAAAGTAATCCTCACCATTTAAAAAATTACCTATGAGAAGGTTGTTATTTCTGATGGTTGCGGTACTGATTCTTGCAGTTCAGGCCATCGCCCAGGTTGGCATTAACAAAGACGGAAGTCTGCCCAATCCATCTGCCGGATTGGATGTTAAATTCACCGATAAGGGTTTTCTGCCACCCCGTCTGACCTCTTTGCAGCGAGATGCAATCGCCTCGCCTGCAACCGGTCTGGTGATATTCAATACTGATTGTAACGATCTTCAGTTTTACAATGGTGGTGGCTGGGTCCCGGTGAGTAATACCGGGATGCTTTCAAAACCCGGGACCATCAATGGGAATAGTGCCCCTTGTGTCAATGAGACTGGTGTGATCTATTACATATCCACCATCTTAGGCGCTACCGGCTATAACTGGACCGTACCGGCCGGAGCAACAATTACAGGAGGGCAGGGGACCAATTCGATCACCGTGACCTTTGGAACATCAGATGGTCTGATTTGCGTTGCTCCGTTCAACGGTTGTATGAAAGGAGAAATGAATTGTCTCAACGTTACATTGGCTCCGGGTTCTCCAGCCGGTGTTTCGATCGTTGCTTCTGCAAATCAAATCTGTTCCGGAACCTCAGTCACTTTCACGGCAACGCCTGTCAACGGGGGATCATCTCCGGAATATCAATGGAAGGTAAATGGAATCAATGCAGGCACAAATAGCCCGATATATTCATATACACCTGTTGATGGGGATGCGGTAACTTGTGTTTTAACCTCGAATGCAACATGTATAACAGGAAATCCGGCCACCTCCAATACCATAATCATGACGGTGAATCAGCTCCCGGAGGCGCCGGTAGCAGGGACGCACATACCTTCCGAGACTCAAATCGTCTGGAACTGGAATGCCGTTACCGGTGCAACAGGCTATAAGTGGAGCAACGACGATGATTACGCTTCTGCTACGGATATGGGCACGGCAACATCAAAAACCGAAACCGGATTAACATGCAATACTAGATACTGGAGGTATGTTTGGGCTTATAATATATGCGGCCATTCAACCGCGGTAACATTATCGCAAACAACATCCTCCTGCAGCCAGGCAATCCCGTGCCCGGGAATCCCTACCGTCGAATACGGCGGCCAGACTTACAACACGGTACAGATCGGGATACAATGCTGGCTGAAGGAAAACCTGAACATCGGAACAATGATCAACGGCTCACAAAACCAGGCCAACAACGGCACAATAGAGAAATACTGTTACAATAATCTTGAATTGAGCTGTAATACTTACGGAGGATTGTACCAGTGGGACGAGGCAATGCAATATGTAACGACACCCGGAACCCAGGGCATTTGTCCGGCCGGGTGGCACATGCCGACTGATGCAGAGTGGACTACACTAACAACTTATTTGGGAGGAGAAGGTGTAGCCGGCGGAAAACTGAAAGAGATCGGAACCGTTCACTGGCTTTCACCCAATACGGGCGCCACCAACAGCAGCGGGTTCACTGCTCTTCCCGGTGGCTACAAAGGCAACAGTGGCAATTTCCTCGGTCAGACGAGCAACGGATACTTCTGGACATCAACGGATATCTCCACTACGGAAGTTTGGAGCCGGCAGCTCGACTACAATGACGTGTATGTGGGCAGGAGTTACGGGTATTACCACAAAGTTTACGGATTGTCCTGCCGGTGCCTGAAGGACACCTGTACATCATTTTCAAATGTAAGCGTCACAATAACCCCATCGGCCAACCCGGTTTGTTCGGGAACTTCCGTTACATTTACGGCAATACCGGTAAATGGTGGCTCAGCACCAGTATATCAATGGAATCTCAATGGACCTGTTGCCGGGACGAACAGCCCTACTTATACATTTACACCTCTAAATGGGGATGCAGTAACCTGCGTTCTGACTTCAAACGCCGCCTGCATAACAGGAAATCCGGCCACATCCAATACCATAATCATGACGGTAAATCAGCTCCCGGCAGCACCGGCAGCAGGGACGCACGTTCCTTCCGAGACTCAAATCGTCTGGAACTGGAATGCCGTTACCGGCGCAACAGGCTATAAGTGGAGCAACGACGATGATTTCGCTTCGGCCACTGATATGGGTATGGCAACATCAAAAACCGAAACCGGGTTAACATGCAATACGGCATACACGCGGTTTGTATGGGCCTATAACATGTGCGGACACTCTACCGCATCAACATTGACGCAAACTACATCTGTCTGCGGTCAGGCAATTCCCTGTCCAGGAATCCCTACCGTCGAATACGGCGGCCAGACATACAACACGGTACAGATCGGAACGCAGTGCTGGCTGAAAGAAAACCTGAACATCGGAACAAAAATCAACGGCTCACAGAACCAGGCCGACAACGGCACAATAGAGAAATACTGTTACAATAATCTTGAATCGAATTGTAATACTTACGGAGGATTGTACCAGTGGGACGAGGCAATGCAATATGTAACAACACCCGGGACCCAGGGCATTTGTCCAGCCGGGTGGCACATGCCGACTGATGCAGAGTGGACCACACTAACAACTTATTTGGGAGGAGAAGGTGTAGCCGGCGGAAAGATGAAAGAGACCGGAACTACTCACTGGTTCACCCCCAACACGGGTGCAACGAATGAAAGCGGTTTCACCGCGCTTCCGGGTGGCCACAGAGACCACAATGGAGGCTTTTATCCTCCCGTTGGGATAACGTACTATGGTTACTTCTGGTCGTCTTCACAGGTCGATACTGACCATGTGTGGGCCAGATACGTGTACTATTTCACTGCAGATGTGCACCGGGACAACGACTTCATCTTACCAAACGGTTTTTCCGTAAGATGCCTGAAAGAACCCTGTACATCATTTTCAAATGTAAGTGTCACAATAACCCCCTCGGCCAACCCAATTTGTGCGGGAGCCCCTGTCACATTCACGGCAATACCTGTAAATGGTGGTTCAACACCAGTTTATCAATGGAAGCTAAATGGAACTGTTGCCGGGACGAACAGCCCTACTTATACATTTACAACTCTAAATGGGGATGCAGTAACTTGCGTTCTGACTTCAAACGCCGCCTGCATAACAGGAAATCCGGCAACGTCCAACACGATTACCATGACGGTAAATCCGCTTCCGTCAGCCCCGGCGGCAGGGACGCATGTTCCTTCCGATACCCAAATAACCTGGAATTGGAATGCTGTTATCGGCGCCTCAGGCTTTAAGTGGAGCAACGACGATGATTATGCTTCTGCCACGGATATGGGGATAGCGACATCGACAACCGAAACTGGGTTAACATGCAATACGGCATACACCCGATTTGTATGGGCTTATAATTCGTGCGGGCACTCAACCGCCGTAACATTATCGCAAACTACATCTGTTTGCATTCAGGCAATTCCCTGCCCGGGAATTTCCACCATTGTGTACGGCGGTCAGACATACAACACGGTCCAGATCGGGACTCAATGCTGGTTGAAGGAGAACCTGAACATCGGAACACGAATAGATGGTTCGCAGCACCAAACCAACAACGGAATAATTGAAAAGTACTGTGCTTATGATGATGAAAGTTATTGTAATGTTTATGGAGGGTTGTACCAGTGGCCAGAGATTATGCAATATGTCACCACGGAATGTGTGCAGGGAATATGCCCTGAAGGATGGCATATTCCGTCCGATATAGAATGGACAACCTTAACTACATACCTTGGTGGTGAAGGTATTGCAGGAGGAAAGATGAAAGAAGCGGGTTTGGTTCACTGGTTAACTCCCAATTCTGGCGCGACAAATTCCAGCGGGTTCACTGCACTACCGGGTGGCTGGAGGTACAACTGTTGCGCATTTGACTTTGTCACGCGCGGCGCTGCTTTCTGGTCCTCATCGCAAATTCCTAATACCAACGTGTGGCAAAGGAACCTGGGCTATGCTCTTGTGAATATTGGGCGGGGTAACGACGGTTATCTGCTTGGCTATTCCGTACGCTGTTTGAAAGACACCTGCACTACTTACTCAACTGTAAGCGTTTCAATATCTCCATCAGCCAACCCGATCTGTTCAGGAAGCTCCGTTACATTCACGGCAACTCCTGCCAATGGGGGATCATCTCCGGCATATCAATGGAAGGTGAACGGAACCGATGTTGGTACAAACAATCCGGCTTATAACTACACACCTGTTAACGGGGATGCGGTAACCTGCATATTTACTTCAAATGCTACCTGCATAACAGGCAACCCGGCCACATCAAACACGATTACCATGACGGTAAATCCACTTCCGGCAACGCCAACAGCAGGGACGCATGTTCCTTCCGGGACTCAGATCGTCTGGAACTGGAATTCCGTTTCCGGTGCGACAGGCTATAAGTTCAACACAACCAATGATTACAGTACCGCAACGGATATGAGCACGGCAACATCAAAAACAGAAACAGGGTTGACGTGCAATACTCAGTATACAAGGTACATCTGGGCATATAATTCGTGTGGACATTCGACCGAAACAGCATTGACACAAACAACTACCGGATGTCCCTGTCCGGGAATCCCTACCGTCGCGTATGGCGGCCAAACCTACAACACCGTTCAGATCGGCACTCAATGCTGGCTGAAGGAAAACCTGAACATCGGAACAAGGATCAATGGCTCACAAAACCAGACCAACAACGGTACAATTGAGAAATACTGCTATAATGACCTTGAACCGAATTGTGATATTTATGGTGGATTATACCAGTGGGATGAGGCCATGCAATATGGAACAACATTCGGAATCCAAGGCATTTGTCCGGCCGGGTGGCACTTACCGACTGATGCAGAGTGGACCACACTAACAACTTATTTGGGAGGAGAAGGTGTAGCCGGGGGTATGATGAAAGAGACAGGTCTGATACATTGGGCCTCACCCAATGCAGGGGCCACAAATTCAAGTGGATTTACGCTCTTGGGAGCTGGTCATAGTGAAAGCAATGGAACTTTTAACTCCTATCTTCAATGGATCAATTTGTGGTCTTCTTCTAATTTTTCCGGTGGCATTCCATGGAGCCGCGCTATTGGTTACAAATATCCAAAAATCTTCAGGGATTCAGTTTATGAATCTGGAAAGGGGTTTTCAGTTCGTTGCCTGAAGGACACCTGCACTACCTACTCAACTGTAAGCGTCTCTATAATCCCATCAGCCAACCCGATCTGTGCGGGAAGTTCCGTTACATTCACGGCAACACCCGTCAACGGGGGATCATCCCCGGCATATCAATGGAAGGTGAACGGAAATATCATTGGTACAAACAATCCGGCTTATAACTATACACCTGTTAACGGGGATGCGGTAACCTGCGTATTAACTTCAAATGCAACCTGTATAACAGGCAATCCGGCCACATCTAATACCATAACCATGACGGTAAATCCACTTGCGGCAACGCCTGTGGCAGGAACGCATGTTCCTTCCCAAACCCAGATCATCTGGAACTGGAATACCGTTGCCGGCGCGACAGGCTATAAGTTCAACACAACCAATGATTACAGTACCGCCACGGATATGAGCACGGCAACATCAAAAACTGAGACCGGTCTGATATGCAATACGCAGTATACAAGGTATGTTTGGGCATATAATTCATGTGGAAATTCAAACGTGGGAACATTAACGCAAACAACTTCTGCATGCAATCTTGCAATACCCTGTCCGGGAATCCCCACCGTCATATATGGTGGCCAAACCTACAACACCGTTCAGATCGGGACCCAGTGCTGGCTGAAAGAAAACCTGAATATCGGAACAAGGATTAATGGCTCGCAAAATCAGGCCAACAACAGCATAATAGAAAAATACTGTTACAATGACCTTGATGCGAACTGTGATACTTACGGAGGATTGTACCAGTGGGATGAGGCAATGCAATATGTAACTACACCCGGAACCCAGGGCATTTGTCCAGTTGGATGGCATATACCATTGGATGATGAGTGGAAGGTGTTGGAAGGAACGGTTGACAGCCTGTATGGGGTTGGAAACAGTATTTGGGATAATACCGGATGGCGGGGATATGATGCAGGAAAAAATCTGAAAACGACAACAGGCTGGAATGAGATTTTTAAGGGTACAGATCTTTTTGGGTTCTCAGGCCTTCCGGGTGGCCTATGCTACAATGGTAGTTTCACCAATGGAGGATCGGAAGGAGGAGGTTATTGGTGGACATCGTCGAAATACGCTAACCTCGAATCATGTGACCGTAGCCTCTATGCAAATGCGTCGCTTGTTTACCGGAGCTATTATACCATACACGCTTTCAGCGTTCGTTGTCTGAAAGAATGAGGACGCTGTGATCTCTTTGCATTGAATAATGTGTACCAAGCAACCTGATTATTCTTTTTGGTATAAATAAGCCTTCAATAAACAAGATGAAGGTTGTCGACAAGAGACAACGAATGGATTATGTGCCCTGTTTCAGCTAACCAATAGATTAACATACAAGGATATTGAACAGCCGCTGGGGCAATGTATTTTTTTGAAGACTGTCTGTTTTTATTACACCACCTGATACTCCCGAACCAACCAGGTTTCGATGGTATGATAGTTTAGAAAGGTGTGGATGTCGCGATAAACCTCGGCCATGTGTTGCAGGATCACCGCTGGCTTTCCGAAAAATCTGAAGGGGTTGAGCAGATCGGTCCGGGTGCGGAAATGCTCTTCCACGATGCCATCCCACGAGAGATCCTTTGATGACAATACATCTGTCACCACGTTCCGGTTGTAATGCCAAAGCGGGTGAATTCGCAGTGATAACGGGGTATGGCTGTTGTGCCACCGGTCTAAAAAGGCTTCCCGGGTTATACCGGGCTTTTTCTGAAACAAAGTAAGTAAACAAATGCCCGGTGTCACTGCACCTTCAGGACGGTCGGCGTGGTACGACACGGGAATCGCCTCCTCCGCCCGGCAGGCGAACCGGAAGCCAGGAGCACCGGCCAGAATCGGTGAAACCTTATCAGTATTATCCTTCCGGTAAATGCTTATCGATGCCATCTTACCCCCTTTGAATGGAATGATCGAAATCAACGGGGGAGGGGCGACTGTAAGTGTCATCGTCAGTTTATCGGGTTTCTCCGATTTGACAACCATCGACGACAACTCCAGTATCCGTTTCCGGAATGTTTCATACGATTCGGTTTTCTCACCGGCGATCAGGTATATTTCTTTCATCATGAGTAAATAATTTGTTTTCAAGCGTAAGCTGAATATCCATGAAGATCACCCAGACGGGTGAAACCGGGCATTTCACGGACGTTTCAGAACGGCAAAGATATAACGAATCAGAAAAGGTATCATCCTTCGAATCAAATTTGATTACATTTGTTCCGAAATAGATTGGAGGATCTTCAGAACATCAAAGTTTCCAGCTGAACATTTACAACCCCTGATCTCCTGATCTCCTGAAAAAACTGCCCATGAACGACCTGAAAATCCTTCTGACCGGCGGCGCCGGATTCCTTGGAAAAGCTCTGGTTACCGAAATCCTTTCTCCCGATGCTCCCGTTTCCTGCCGGCTTCTCCGCATTTTCGACCGAAACTGCATTACCTGGCCCGATGATGATCGCATCGAAATGGTACAGGCCGACATTCGAAACCGGCAAGCGTTGATCGACGCCTGTCAGGGAATCGACGCCGTAATCCATGCGGCGGCCATCGTCGACTGGGGAACCCACCCCGAACAAGAGGTTTATGCCGTGAACTATGAGGGTACCTGCAGGGTGGTGGAAGCTTGTCGTGCCGCGGGCGTTAAGTTTCTGATTTACACCGGTTCACTCGATGCTATTTACACCGGAACATCAATGACCGGAATCGATGAATCAGTGCCTTATCCTGCGTCACATCCTAACATGTATTGTAGAAGTAAAGCGCTGGCCGAAAAAGCGGTAATGGAAGCAAACAGCGATGCTTTAATGACCTGTGTTCTTCGACCAGCCGATATCTATGGCCCGGCCGATCCCTTTCACATCGGGTCGCTGATCGACATGGCAAAAAGCGGTTTCTACGTCCGGCTGGGCGACGGGACGGCCCATTCCCAGCACGTTTTCGTCGGGAATATGGCACATGCCCACCTTCAGGTCCTTCAGGCGCTGGTGACGGGAAACATAACCCCTGCAGGTAAGGCTTACTTCATCACGGATGGCGTTTCATCGAACTTTTTTAAGTTCTTCGATGCCATCATTGAAGGAGCCGGTTACCGGATATGGCCGAAAAACCTGTGGATTCCAAAGAAAATTGCCTATTCCATCGGGGCTTGCGCCGAGTTCATTGCATTATTGGCAAGTCCCTTTGTCAGGTACAATCCAAAGTTCAGCCGCTTCGCCGTGATGTACACCTGTGCCGATTTCACCTTTAAGACAGACAAAGCGAAAAAGGACTTCGGATTCCGCCCGAAGTATTCACACGAAGAAGCGTTTGAAATGACGGTGAAGTACTACCGTGAATCCATCAGTCATCAACAATCTCAGAATAGATAATAATGGATATTCCATCTGACCGATGAAATAAAAATTTTAACAGATGAAATGTAAAATCCTGGTTCTGATCCTCATCAGCCTTTGTGATTTCACGGCATCGGCCCAGTTCGATTTTCGCCCCGGTTTTATTGTGAAAGGCGCATCCGATACCGTTTATGGATTAATCGACTATAAAGGAAATAAAAGCAATGCCCGAAAGTGCCTATTTATAGCCGGCCGGAATAAAGAATCGGAACGGGTAACCTATACTCCGTCACAGATATCTGCTTACAGGTTTACCAACGGAAAATATTACATCTCAAGAACAGTACAATCGGGATCAGAAGAAATTCAACTCTTTCTTGAATATCTTATCAACGGAAAGATCGATGTTTTTTATTACCGCGATGATGATGGCGAACATTATTTTATTGAAAATGAAAAAGATAAACTCGTACCCTTGACGAACGAGGAAAAGGATGTCTATGTAGATTGGGTTCAGTACCGGGAAGAATCAAAAAAGTATATCGGTGTTCTTAAATATTTTATGCAGGAAAGTCCCAAATCTGTGAAGAAAGCAGAGCAGGTAAACCTTAATCACGGATCGCTGATTAAAATTGCCCGTGATTATCACAATGATGTTTGTATCAACGAACAATGCATCATCTATGAAAAGAAACTGCCGAAGGTTTCCTTTTTGTTAGGGCCTGTAATCGGCATGAATCTGACCTTTTTGAATGTAATTGATGACAACATAGCAAGTAATTATAAGTATTTGATCCTCGGAAACTGGATCCCTAAACTGGATCCTGCAATCGGATTATGTCTGAAGATGACGCTGCCCTCGATGAACGAAAGAGCTCAACTTTGCTATAACCTTATCTTTCAGCGAATGCGCATGGAGATGCACGCAAATACCTATGATGATGTTTTGGACCTCACGGCGATCAATGACATCATCTGTAAACAGCTTGTGTTAAGTAACAGTGTGACGTTCAGGTATGAATTTACACCGGGCCGGTTCCGGCCGGTCTTTGTGGGCGGAGGATACCTCGCTTACTGCTTCGATAACGAATACACCAGGAATTACACCTACCGTATGAGTGACGGCTCCATTCTGATGAGCGGCGAAGTGCATACGAACCCCTTTAGTAATTTAATTTATGGAATTTCCGTTGGGCCAGGTCTGACCATGAAATTAAATCCCAAATTCGATATTTGTCTGGATTTGATTTATTCGCCGGGACTCGGGATACACCCAAATTTTAATACCAACATTATCTCCCTCAATCTGTCAATGCCTTTCAGGTTATAATTGTCCCTGTTTAACCTGTTTGATGGTTTATACATGCCCAAAGGAGTGGTGAACTCCGGTTCAGCGATTACGGGTAATTTTCTTTACCGCTTCACCAGTTTTGCGTGAAATAACGAGACGTTCTCGCGGATTTCGACCATGTAGATACCTGCCGGAATAGTCCGGATATCGGCAAAAAGCGTATTTCCTGATCGGGTACAGGTAGCCGGAATCCGGTTCCCTGTTGTGGATATCAGGAACATCCGAAACGGTTCCGTTTCTGTGGTAGAAGGAAGTATCAGGTTCACCGCGTCGGTAGCCGGATTGGGTACAATTTGAAGCTGGTTGTCGTCCTGTGGCTGGTTCACGACAGAGACCGGGTTTCCCCAGATCAGGTATGCATATTCGGGATGATCGATAAAGGGATTGCGGTTGTGCTGCATACCATATACCGTGTTGTTCCGGTCCACCTCTTTGGGAGAAACAGGATCCACGCTGTTCCAGTGGAGCATGAGCTGTAAAGCCCACGGTTTAAGCTGCGACCCGGTAGTGGATGGACTCCCGGTCCACCCGGCATCCTCGTTGTAATAGCGGGTCGACATATAAAAGCAGGTACGCGCAAGGTCGCCCTTGTAATCATCACGCGGTTCGAAAACGGTCCCCGTGTACCCGGGCCAGTCGCACGATCCCAGCTTGCTGCCGTTCAACGACGTCCACGTGGCGATCCCGACGGTCCCGTAAGGAAAGTTGTCGCGCATCCCGTTCACCTTGCCGTCGGTAGGGTAGATGTGGAAGAGATCCGAATTCATGGGAGTGCCGTCGTTGAACCAGCTTTTGGGCCACGAATGCTCACGGTTGTAACAGTCGCCTTCGGCACTGTAATTTCCACACTGATCCGTTCCGAATGAATAGGAGTAGGGCGGATTGCCATTGGCGGTTCCGTCGGGAATGTCGGAATAAAGATCCCAAACCGTTCCGTTTGGCTTATCATCGGTCGTGTAAAATGAATTCCAGAGCGCGGAATATGCAACCACGGTATGTCCTCCGATAATATCATGCAATGCAGATTGCAGCTCCACACCCGTTTTCCCGTTTGCCGGATCGTAATAACCCGGAGGGATCTGAGCCGTTGCTTCCGATACGAGAAACAGGATTGCAACGATCGCAGTCCGGAATGTCAGGGTCCAAGTTCTGATCAATCTTTTCAAAGGATAATTTTCGGCAAAGGTACGATTTATCTGCGATGCAGTGACCTGCAAATTGCTTTCCGACAATAGCCTCCCTTGCTTTACAATCACATTTATGATCATAATTTTTTAGATAGAATAGCCCAATTAATATCGGATTGTAATCTATCTTTGTTATATGATAAAATATAGAAAATAACGATACCATTCATAATATCAACAAATTATATTTATTATAGATATTATTTATAATCATAGGATGAGCATGAAAAAACAATTTCTCCTTATATCATTCGCATTTTGCCTTGTGTATGTCGCATTCTCCGCAAATCCCTGGCGCTGGCAGAACCCATTGCCACAGGGGAATGGATTATTCGCCGGCAAAGTCATTGACGCTCAAACCTATGTTTCAGTCGGCGCTTATGGAACCGTGATCAGAAGCGCCAATCAGGGAGCTGACTGGAACATCTTTTCACCGGTCGTATATGAATTTCTTTACGGGGTGGATTTTAAATCATCGACCTCCGGAACCGCAGTGGGTGAAAAAGGGCTCATCATCAACACCACCGATCAGGGAGCACACTGGACACAGGTCGCTTCTCCGGTTTCTGCCGGACTTTGGTCAATTCAGTATGCCGATGCTTCCACGGGCTATGCCTGCGGTGAAGGGGGTTCCATCATAAAGACCACAAACGGAGGAGCGGTCTGGAGCGCCCAGGTTTCCGGAACCGCGAATCATCTGTTCAGCATTTGTTTTGTTGATGCGCAAACCGGCTGGGTCGTCGGTGACAACGGCACCATTCTCAAGACCACCAACGGAGGCGCGACATGGGTATCGCAGTCATCGGGAACGACAAAAATGTTGCGGAGTGTGCAGTTTCTCGATGCGCAGAACGGGTTTGTTGCGGGTTACTCAGGTACCGTGCTGAAAACGACAAATGGCGGTGCAACCTGGACCGAACTTCCCCGTTATATCGGTTCCGATCTGTTTGCTGTTTATTTCATCAACCCGAATACCGGATTTGCCGGCGGTAGCGGGGAGAATTACATCAGCACTACCGACGGTGGCGCTACCTGGGTTGTTCACCAGGGCGCTGCTGAAGGCGGATGCTGGACCATGATCTCCTTTTCAGGAAACACCGGCTGGATGTGCGGCAACTATGGCCGGCTTTTAAAGACAACCGACGGTGGGAGCAACTGGGATCTCATTTCCGATATCTCAACCTATGATTACCATTCCATCTCATTCCTCGATGACGCTCATGGTATGGCAGGCGGTGACTGGGGAAGTTATTTCAAAACAACGGACGGAGGAAACACCTGGACCTATGGAGGCATTCCCGGATATGACATGATCATTTACGGAATCCACTATTTTTCTTCCCAGGATATTCTTGTTGCCGGCGGTTACGGAGGGTGCTACAGAACTACCGACGGAGGCGCTTCCTGGAATCAGGTCAGCCTTTCGACCACCTCGAACCTGATGGATCTCACCTTCATCACGCCGGATATCGGGTACATCTTCGGCACCTATGGTTATCTCGCCAAAACAACCAACCAGGGCAATACCTGGACAACCATACCATGTCCACAGTCCCTTCATTTCCTGTGTGCGCATGTATTTAACGAAAACACGATGATCGCAGGAACAGCCTGGGGAAAGATCGTGAAATCGACCGATGGCGGGGTGACCTGGATCGAAAAGCATTCGGAATCGAGTGAGCAGATCTCCGACATTTACTTTCTTGATCAGAACAAAGGTTTCGCAGTTTCCGGCCATAGTAAAATCTATAAGACCGTTGATGGGGGAGAGAGCTGGTCTGTCAGTCAGGTGGGCTCGTTCCGCGAGTACACCCACATCTGTTTCACCAACGCCACTACCGGATGGATCAGCGGAAGCGGCGGGTATATGCTACACACGACCGACGGCGGAATTAACTGGCAAGAAATATTCGTGGGAACCCATCAAAACCAGAATGTCGTTTACTTTTTCGATGATGACAATGGCTTCATCGCCGGGAACAGCGGGATGTTGCTGCATACCTCCAACGGAGGCTATACTTCAGTTCCCGGGAACGATCCGGCCGGATCCTGTCAACCGGAGATCACCCTCTTTCCCAACCCGGTCACATCGCACCTCACAGTTCGCCTTCCGGACTTAGGACTTCAGGCTTCGAACTTCAGACCCCAGAATCCGGTTGTAAAACTCGAGGTCATTGACCTTTCCGGAGTCGTGTTAATAGATTTGTATGAAGGAACATGCAATTCAGGTGAGATGCAATTTGACGTAAGTTGTTTGCCCCGCGGGGTCTATTTTGTGAGGATAACTACAAATAATTCCATCATCACGAGAAAGTTTGTCAAGCGGTGAAAATGCGAGTTCATGGGAGATTGTTCCCTGATGATTCAAAATAGCCTCTTCGTTAAATTGCAGGAAAGCATCATCCAGGTGTTACCCAAGAGTGTCATGCATCAGGCTCAAGGCTTGCAGGTAAAAAGAGCGTGTCTCGTAATGTTTAGACACGCTCTTTTTCAACAAAGGAAATATTGATGAATTAACAGATCGACAGAATTAATAGATATTTGCATTATTTCTGTAGCCGGGTTTGTCCTGGTACCAATCGGGGAATGATTGTCCTCCGCTTGTCGCCCATGTTGCAAATTTCAGGTGGGCGGTGGTGATATCGACCTTCTCAATCGGATAAGCGAAAGATTCATAGATATTGATCGCCCATGGAAGATTATTGCTGGTCTTATAGTATCTGTCAGATGAGGGAATGCTGTTGTCATCCTGGGTGCCGAATAAACTCATGTCGGCCAGGCTGGTTGGAGGATAATCAGGCAGGTGCACCTCAACGCCTCTTTTCTGGTCGGTCATGATAAAGGGATTGAAATTGGCAATGTCAAGATCATTGAGCGAATAGGTGTTGGGTTTGAAAGTGATGATGATCTCCAGTGTAACAGGCTCGACATAAGGCGCGCTTTTTTCGGTATTCACTCCGATACCTACGCCGGGATGCGGCATGATGGCATAAGCGTCGTCAAAAACGATGATGGTGGGTTTTGTTTGTCCTGCTTCGGTGCCGTTTCCTGAGAGGGAGATAAGGCTTCCTGAAAGGCTGTATCCGGTTACATTGAGATCGTCGGCTTGGATGACGCCTGGTAACTGGAATCCGAACCCATTGTGGTAATATGCGCCAAAGGCCTTCAGCGTGAAGGTGCCTTTCAACCGTTCGACTTTATTGGAAGGATTGGTGGTGATTTCAAACTGGTAATCGATAACCATGTCATTGAAGTCATAGTCGCCCTTGCTGGGCCATAGATCTTCAAACGCAAGGGTGCCGGGCCCATTCACGGGAAATAAATTTGAAACGGGCACAACGGGATCCACCGTAAGCGGAACGGTCATGGTGTTGTTCGACGGATTGGGATCGGTGCTGGAGGTTGTAACAACCGCCGTGTTATCAATATTGCCGGTAAACCCGCTTTTTACTGTCGCATAGATGGTCAGCGTGACTTCAGAATCCTTGGTCAGCGTGCCGACGGTCCACACCGGGGCTGACCACGACGTGCCGGCTGTTGCAGAGGCACCTACATACGAAAGGTTTGACGAAAGCACATCCTGAACGGCAACATTGAGCGCCGTGGCAGGTCCGTTGTTCCGGACCACAAGAGTATATGCGATGCCCTGTTCTGCAATGACTGGATTTGGCGTCACTGATTTTGTAATCTGCACATCAGCATCCGTAACTAATGGGTTCACGGTAACGTTGACAGAAGCGGAGTTGTTGGATGTGACCGGATCTCCGTTCGGGCTGGAAACCGTTGCGGTATTAGCTAAGACTCCGTTGGTGGTTGCATTGACAGTGGCTACGATGACCATGTTGACCGAAGCGCCGTTTGCAAGGTCTCCAATGGTCCATACTGGAGTAATCCATGCACCGGTTGAAGGAGTGGCACTCACCAGGGTCAGGTTCGCGGATAACACATCCTGAACCGTCACTCCTGTTGCTTCCGTGGGACCATTGTTCAAAACCGTCAGGGTATAAGTGATGTTCTGGCCGGCAGTGACGAGGCCTGGAGTCACTGTCTTCGTAATGGCAAGGTCGGCCTGAAGCACTCTCACAGTGACCCTTGCAATGTCGCAATCAGAAGGAGAGGCTTGCATGCAGATCTGGTAATCGAGCGTATAGGTGCCTCCCGGGGTCCCCGGGGCAACGGTTACCGCTCCCGTCGTGGTATTTAAAACGATCCCCGGATTGGATGCCGGGTTTACCAGTGAAATATTAACCGCCGATGCCACCACGGCCACGCCGTTAAAAAGATCATTTGTTAAAACATTTGTAACCGCCGTACCTCCTGACGCCGAATTGACAGGTGTACCAACATCGTCAACGGCAATGGGAACAGGGTTGTTAACCGTGGTTGTTCCGCCGGTGAACACGCCGCCGGGAACGCCAAACTGAACTGAATAATATCGCTCGTCATTTTTTCCGGACTGACCAAGGACGAATGTGATCTTATTGTTGGCGTTCAGAAAATTAGCGATAAAGGAGGCTTTGTTTTCAAACGTCACTCCATTCAGGCCGTAAGGGATCCCATAAAATTTTGTCCTGCCTGTTGAATTATTGGTAGTGATGGTTAATTCACAAAAATTACTTTTCTGGTAGCTCGTGTATCCTCCCACTTCCACATATTCACGGTTACTGCTGTTATCGCCGTCGATATCAAAACCCGTCATGAAATAGTTGTACAAAAACACCGACTGGTTATCGGCGGTGTTAAAAAACTCCAGCTGATACAGGATATTACCACCCCCTGTCCCGGCACCGATCCTGGGTTGAAAGCGATGCATCTCCCCGGTGATGGCATCATCGTCGAAATTGGTGATGGTCGCATTGTTTTTCTCAAGAATGGTAAGTTTGGCATATACAACGATCCCATCCTTGGTGATCACATTGCTGTACTTGTGCACGGAGCCGGCATTGGTTCCGTTGTTTCCTGTATTTGTAATTACGGTACGCTGCCCGTTTGTGAAACTCAGGGTATTCGACTGCAGGTTGAGAATGTACACCTGCCCCATGGCAATGGAGGTTATCCAAAGGAACAGCAATAACAAAACAGCGGCTTTCATGTTATTCAATCCAACCACGGAACTTATTTTCTTCATTTTTTTTAGTTTGGTTAAGTCTGTGAAATGATCAAAAAATTGAGGCCTTACTATTGAATTTTAAATTCATAACTCAGCTTCGCGCTGGTTAGTTTCAGTTCCGCTTTCTGCCCCAGGTATACCAGGAAAACCGATTCCTCATAAGAAGGGAGAGTAACTTTCAGTACCAATGGTACTCCCGGTTTATAAAATGCTTTCTGGTAAACCTTGCCTTTCGATGAGGTTACTTCGACAAGGCCGTTCATAAATCCTTTTATCTCGATTTCAGCCTCACGCGTGGTCTTCCAGTTAAAATCACTTGAAACTTTAAGTTCAGCCATTGGTACAGGTTTTTCAGGCTGGACTTCTTCATTTGACTTGTTACAGGAGGCAAAAAAAACCATTATCAATAATATTGCAGCTATATTTTTCATAAAATCAATTTTTTGTTAGATATCGTATTCTATTTCAGTAACAAAAGTAAAATAAGCGCAGTTAATATACAACCTGTACTTTTTAAATGAGGTGATTTTCGCAAGAACCGTCTCTATTGAATTAGTAAGTGTAGTACATTATTCGTGTCAGGATCCGGGCCGAATTGGCTTATGCGGCAATGCCCACATCCGTTTTTCTGATTCTGCCGACTGATGCATTTTTCCATGAAGGTAAACCCATATGCTCTTTTGAGCTGTCGGCCCGGGTATGAATGAAATTTGTGACCAAATAATCATTTTAAGCCTGAAAATCAGCTGAGATTGTCCTCGACCTTTCCTTTAAAACAACGAATTTTGTATCTTTGACATAGGAAACCACAACGACCCTTCTTTTGCTATGTATTGTCCAGTCGTTGTGAATTGCTTTCAGATTGTATCTTTGACACAGGAAACCACAACTTGTAGCGGTCGAAAGGGATAACTGCTGGCCGTTGTGAATTGCTTTCAGATTGTATCTTTGACACAGGAAACCACAACGAATACCGATCAATGCCGGTACGGGAAGTAGTTGTGAATTGCTTTCAGATTGTATCTTTGACACAGGAAACCACAACGAATAGTTTGAAGGATCTGTCGGCTTGTCGGTTGTGAATTGCTTTCAGATTGTATCTTTGACACAGGAAACCACAACTTGTTGCAAAGTCAGTATGTGTTTCGTTGTGTTGTGAATTGCTTTCAGATTGTATCTTTGACACAGGAAACCACAACAGAGAGAGACGAGTATTATATTCTCGCATGTTGTGAATTGCTTTCAGATTGTATCTTTGACACAGGAAACCACAACTCCTTATGATTTATATGTTAACGAGTTTTAGTTGTGAATTGCTTTCAGATTGTATCTTTGACACAGGAAACCACAACACGACCCAAATTTTACCATCATCGCCTTGAGTTGTGAATTGCTTTCAGATTGTATCTTTGACACAGGAAACCACAACTGCATTTCCAGATGCAACAAGCTTTCGGCCGTTGTGAATTGCTTTCAGATTGTATCTTTGACACAGGAAACCACAACGCTAAGTCATATATTAAGAGCAATAACGGTGTTGTGAATTGCTTTCAGATTGTATCTTTGACACAGGAAACCACAACATGCTTGTTGAATACGGCACCTTTTACGTAGTTGTGAATTGCTTTCAGATTGTATCTTTGACACAGGAAACCACAACTAATTTTAATAACTAATCCTCTTTCTGTTAGTTGTGAATTGCTTTCAGATTGTATCTTTGACACAGGAAACCACAACCCGGTGACGCTTTTCCCTTGCCGTCCACCAGTTGTGAATTGCTTTCAGATTGTATCTTTGACACAGGAAACCACAACTTTTGTTTTGAACAATAGATACAAGTTTTGTTGTGAATTGCTTTCAGATTGTATCTTTGACACAGGAAACCACAACCATACCTGACCGCACCATACCGAACCATACGTTGTGAATTGCTTTCAGATTGTATCTTTGACACAGGAAACCACAACCAACTCCGGCCAATCTTTCTTAGCCGTATTGTTGTGAATTGCTTTCAGATTGTATCTTTGACACAGGAAACCACAACGATAATTGGTATCTCCTTTCCGACCTTCCAGTTGTGAATTGCTTTCAGATTGTATCTTTGACACAGGAAACCACAACTCAGCGATGAAGTGACCTTCACGCTTGATGTTGTGAATTGCTTTCAGATTGTATCTTTGACACAGGAAACCACAACGGTCATGTGTGAAACCAAGAAGGTGTTAACGTTGTGAATTGCTTTCAGATTGTATCTTTGACACAGGAAACCACAACAAATCTGACTCTGTAAATACACTTGAAATTGTTGTGAATTGCTTTCAGATTGTATCTTTGACACAGGAAACCACAACATTTACGTGTAAAATAAAATTAATTTAGTTGTTGTGAATTGCTTTCAGATTGTATCTTTGACACAGGAAACCACAACTTTTTAGCCCTTGTTACCGCCAGTTAATCTGTTGTGAATTGCTTTCAGATTGTATCTTTGACACAGGAAACCACAACCAAAGAGTGGTTCAATTCCACGTCTCCGCTGTTGTGAATTGCTTTCAGATTGTATCTTTGACACAGGAAACCACAACATCATTTGAGAATGGAAGCACTATCAACAAGTTGTGAATTGCTTTCAGATTGTATCTTTGACACAGGAAACCACAACGTACTACCACCTTTGCCGCCGGCGATGCTGGTTGTGAATTGCTTTCAGATTGTATCTTTGACACAGGAAACCACAACCATTTGCAGATTCAAGTGGGTTTATTTTAAGTTGTGAATTGCTTTCAGATTGTATCTTTGACACAGGAAACCACAACCAAGGCATATCAATTAACAAAAGAACAAGAGTTGTGAATTGCTTTCAGATTGTATCTTTGACACAGGAAACCACAACATCTGTTACTGAAAGTCTTGATTTTACTGAAGATTTTGTGGTTTTTAAGATAAAAAAAGCAGGTTTCCAATCCCTTTCCGGCTTACCGGGAAGGGATTTTTTCATTTCTGATGTTCATTTTAATCAGAAAAGTTCCAGTTGCTGTGGAGTTCCGGGTGGGTCCGTCTCCTTTTGCCCGTAGAATATCTCCATGGAGCCGAATTGTTTATCGGTGATGGTCAGGATACCCACATGTCCTTTCTCAGGAAGGATCCTTTTCAAACGCTTTATGTGAACATCAGCATTCTCCCGGCTTGGGCAATGCCTGACATAAATAGAGAACTGGAACATGGAAAAGCCGTCCCCCATGATCTCTTTTCTGAACCTGGTAGCAATTTTCCGCTCCTTTTTTGTGATGACCGGAAGGTCAAAAAAAACAAGAATCCACAAAATCCGATATTCATTAAAACGTGAGAGTGGTGATTCTTTTTCACCCATACACCGTTATTTAAGTTCCGGATAGATGATTTTTTTCTTTTCTCCCTCAAAACATTGAGCCAGTGAGGCGGTGGTGCGTTGCATCGCGACCATAAGCGGACTGTGCTCTTCATCAAAACAAACGTTAACTGTGCAGATACCGAGCAATTGTTTTTTCAGATCGGTTGTCAGCTCATCATAATCGGTTCCTCCCTCCACAATTTCCAGAACGATCTCATCCACGAAGGGTCGGTATGGCTCCATGATGTCATCGGCAAGGCAGAAGGCATTGTATTTATTGGAATGATGGATTCCCAGGGTCGGCAATAATCCTGATCCTGTGAGTGATCGTGCAGTGATAGCCCGCAAAATTGCATATCCGTAATTAAGCAGGTTGTTCGGAGGGTTTCCGTCTCTTTTTCTTATAAAGTTTAGCTTTTCCGGGAAGATGCGACCCCAGTAAAAAAAAGAGGCCTGTCCTTCCAGGTTCTCCGGATCACCCGATTTCATTTTACCGATAAGCGCTTTAATCCTTCCCGCATCAATTCCGGTTTTTTCCAATAGAGCTGCCTGATTCTGTATTTTGACCGAAACCGTTTGTTGCCAGAGCTGTTTTTTCAGCGGTACGGAGGCATCAATCTGATTTCTGAATCTTTCCTGCTGAATATGGTGAACATCGAGCGGCAGCATCATTCCTTCCGGATGATGCGTATCGTTGCATGCAATGACAGCCGCGTTGTTCTCCAGCAACGCTGCAAGAAGTCCCTGGGTGATGGTTATCTGCTGATGATCCAGAATGACGACCCCGATGTCTTCGACCGGAATTTTGGCAACCGATTCCCTTTTAAATGCTTCAGGCAATTCCAAATTTTTTTCCACTTCGGGTAGTCTTACAACCAGTTGCTTGTTTGTCAAACCCAAATAAGCAGGATTGCCGAAATAGAGGGTTCGCTTGATCATGCTGTTAAAGAATTTTCTGATATGTACAAGCTTAGTTACAGATTCAAAATATTTCCGAGTCTATCCAAATAAAGTTTCCTACATCGTTCTTTAATCATAACTCCTTCAATTGATTTCTCCATTTTATTGAGTGGTGAAAACTCGACTTTATTCCAGATAATACTGGATATCTCATTTCGTATAAAAAAGGCCTGCGTACCTGATGAGCTAACCATTTTGTAAATATTTTGCTTTTTCATTTCACTTATCGGTAATTTACCAGATAGAGTATTGTCAGACAACTCATCATCTGATGGAACATATACAAGATCATTCGGAGAAAGGTAAAACAATAATTCTCCGGACTTTTCACTCTTTTCAGGGACAGGCGCTAGCTCTTGCTTCAATCGTTCTATAACAATATTTAACGGCATACTTTCATAGTAACGCTTATCTGCTTTATCCAAATAAATCGCAAAAAACAGATTGGTTCCCTTTGCCGCTTCCACATGCTTGGTTGATTTATTCCCTTTATATCCAACTTTAAATTTATTTCCCATAGGTTCAAATTTCCTGACTTTATAAATGGGTTTGTGCTTCTTACCACCATTCAGGGATAAAAGATCAGAATTCATCTTTTCCAATCCATCAGGAGAAAATGCGAGTTCAGGATGTTCAATGACCTGTTCGCCTTTGATTTCGTCATATTTAGCCAAGTGGTTCAGCAGAATTTTCCGTATTCCGGTGTCAGTAATGTTATCTATTACTTTCGAACTGAAACTCTCATCAATTGCTATCCTGCTGGCCACATTCTCACCGTCGATAAAATAAATCTCAACACGTGAAATGTTGCGATCCCTGAACAGGTAGTCAAGAGATTTAAAATGTTTCATTATCATCCTTTTATCCGATCCCGAAGCAATCATCGACTGGATGTATTTACGTAATGGTTTATCCACAATCATTTCACAATGATCCACAGCCAAAGCGAGTTGAACGGTCTTTTTAAATTTTAATGACACTAATCCTGCTACTGTATCTTTATGAATCGGTTTACGGATTGCCCAATGATCTCCTTTTTCCTGCTTTACAAAAATTTTCTGCTTTTTCCCATCTTCGGTTATTTGCCATTTCTGATATCTGTTAACAGTTTTATTGATAACACGGTTGTTTTGTTTAAAGCTCACAATGATACTCTGAAGTTTTTCTTTTGCATCGCCTGTAAAGTTTTCCCATGGCTTTGTAAAAGTCCAGCGGTAGTTGCCATTTCCTGCGCTCTTGTCTTTATTGCATAGAGATGACCTTAGGTCAAACCGCAAAGATGATTTTGCATATTCATTATTGAGGTAATTAATGTGATTTCGCGTGGCACAAGCAATTACTAAGGCATCCATCGCATGATGCCGGTGATCAATCCTTTTTTTATCGAAATCCTTCTGCAGTTCCAACGGCACCTTAATTTGAAAGTACCTTTTGCCCTCCCGGTTTGTCCACTCTCCAAATTGATTCGAGCCAGTGATCCTATTCAACCTTTCAAACCTGGGGGCAATAATATCATTCCAAACATCATTGAGACCCCAATCACGTTTTAACGTAGTCGTAATAGAACCATTGCTTGCAAGTACATTCTTTGAAGTGGTCTCCACCTCTCCTTCTTGTCTCACAATATTTGATAGCAAATTTTTAACAACTTTGGTGATATACCTGGTATCGTTGATCTGTCGTGCAATAAATCCATCCGGTATATCCTCCATGAGCAGTTTTTTCATCTTTCCCCGGTTAACGGAATAATGACTTTTAACAAAATCCTGATACGCCTGAAGAGAAAACAATTTAACCGACCTACCCATGCTAAGGTCAATGATCATTCCTGAATGATCCCGAATGTATTCAAAAGCTGTTGCATTGTCTTTATCCTTATTGACCTCAGCTTCACAAATAACTTTATTGCTCAGGGAGTCGTCGAAAAATCTTGATTGTGGAATGATATGCTCAATTTCATAGGCGGGGGTAAACAGTTTACTTATAGGGATAACTTCGCCAGTGTATGGAGACCTGTATCTTTGCTCCAGCCACAATCTGTAACGTGTCAATTCTGCCCTGTTTGGCTGACCTTTTCTGCTGATTTTTAAAATATCTTCAGGGAGTTCAATGCCTGAGTTAATTACACCATCCTCGAAAATCTTAAGGATATCCTGTTGTGCCGGGGAATAAGGACGGACATTCTCAATTCCCTGATCAAGTGACAATTCCGCAAGTAAAGCTTTTATACGCAAGTTTGTATTCTCATTCGCTGTAACCTGTGCTGAAATCCGCTTGCGTTTATCAGCCGGGTTCTTCATTTCCCTACCCATTTCGACATGAATCTCATCAAAGAAATTCTCTCTCCCTTGTCCGAAATGATGCCAGATATCCCTTACCACTCTCAGTGTTTCTGCAATTACCTGTTCAACGATTGGATTCCTGAGACTATGTTGCTTAAACATACGTTGCAGATAATGATCCAACTCTTCGGGGGTTCTCCATTTTACAACCTCGCCTTCTTCAGAATGTCTTCCATAAACAGCATAGCACGCCTGATAAGTGTTTAGCCCCATCATTGGGTGTTCACAATTTATAAAGCTTTTCAGCACCTGCTTTGGAATATCATCATCCGTGATTTCATCGATTCTGCCAGGATCATGTGCAATGGAATCCAATCGATGCTTAATCTGGTCAATCCTATGTTTTACGTCAGCTCCCATTTCATGCTCGTTCCAATATTTTCCCATTCGCATTAATGGCAAAAGCTTTTTAATTGCTTTGGCAGAATATGCGCCATAATCCCTTTCAATTTTGGGAAACTTTTTAAACACTTCAATAAAATTCTTATCCAGATCATGCTTAGTTGCAAATTTTTTCAGGGCTTTTTCAATCTCTGACTTATCCTCAACAGAATATAATATATGCCAAAGGTGCTCTTCTATTTCCCTGGTGAGGAAATTTTCCGGCAAATCTTTGACCTTATCCAGCCTGTTTGATATCATGGCTCTTGTTTCATTTGCCGGATAGGATTTGTCTTCTACATAATTCCAGCGATACTCTCCGGTCTTCTTCTTCAGGTTAAAGATTGGATACTTCAGCAGGGTTTCCTGTTTGATCTCCTTTTTTTCACTCAGCCAATCAAACAAAGCCACCCAATCCTCATCACAAGGAAGCAGTTCCCTGGTAACATCCAGTTCTGTATACATTTTACCATCTATCTCGGCATCCTTCCTATAAATACGCAAATTTTGCAGAAACTGCCACAATCTGAACTCCTGAAATAGTGGGTGGGATTTGGGAATGCATTTTACCGGCTGGAACTTAACAGTGCCATCCTTGAATTTATAAGCCCTTGATTCATACCGGCAATCACTGATAAGAGAAATTTTGCTTTTCAATGGTCGCTGATAGAATATAATATCATTCATAATCAGGTGAGTAAAATCCTTTCTCTCCAGACTAAAGCGATGGCTGTCATTGTTACTATACAGCTTCTTTGCACATTTCGCAAGTAGCTCGTAATCATTCAACTCTGTATGAAATGATTTTTGCTTCTCAAGTATCAAGCGAAGCTCTTCTTTATAAAACCTACGCTCAATAGTACTCACCAACCTACCTCGTATTTTTTGCTTTGGATCTTCGCATAAAGCTTTATAAATATATGACCCAACAGTCTCTTTACTTTGCTCAATCTCAAACTCAGTTTTTTTCTTTATCAAGGTCCAATCATCCGGAGATGGAGATCTGAAAGATCTTTTATCGTTGCCTTCTCTGTCTTTTTTAACACTCCCATCTTCATTTAAATCCTCAGTCACAACAAATTCTTTGGTTTTACCGACCCAATCAAGTGGCGTTTTACTGGTCCTACGATAAATCCATCCATTTTCAAGCACCACATTATACCAAATATCATCCTTGCCTTTTCTATCGCCGCTGTCGATAACCTCAACTACCTTAAGAGCATGATATTGGATCCGTTTATTCTCTATGGTCTCTTCCTCCTCTCCCCGCAATTGAAAATATCCTCGCTTTTGATTGAAATTCAGTATTAACCAGGCCAGCTCGTTCTTATCAATTCTTACATTCAGAGCTTTTTTTCGCAAGTAGTAAATTGTCCAGTCGTAGGGTAATTTAACCCCCTTAGACAGCAATTCGGGGTGGTAAACCTTAAATTCATTCATCATTTCATTGAAAGAGGCTTTAAAGAGAAACTCCGATTTCCCTGTTACCGGATCCAGTTTATATGCGATTTTAGGTTCGCAAAAATCCTTGAACTGTCCAAAGTGTTTTTCAAAATCAATGGCCTGGGTGTAGTGTTCCGGAAGAAAACCAAGAGTATTCAAGACCACATGCAGCCTCGCTCTCCGTAACAGATGCCTCTCACGTAGTCTCCTAACTCCGCGGAATACTGTTCTTTCACGGGTTTGTGACACAGAATTTCCTTTTTCAAAATCTCCAAGCATTGCCTGGTCCATCGGAAGAATTCGCGACCCCATTCCTAAAATACGGCCTTCTTTCTCAGAAAAGTTATCTTCAACCAGTGCCCAGCCAATCGAGTTCGTGCCCAGGTCCAATCCGAGAATATTTTTCATACTTGACATATTAATATTATGTATTATATTTGCAATTCAATCTGAAGCAATTCACAATAAGGATTATTCCGTTGTGAAAACATTTAAGGCGGGTTCCAGAGATGGAACTCGTCTTTTTTATATCAGTTTATCTATAGGTAAAAATTAAGTATTTTGGATGCTCTTTTATTGTGTTCTACAAATATATAAATTTTAAATACAAGGATTTTAGAACTATTTTTGTATTTTTTGATCCATCTTAAAAAAAAGTGACATTTGTAAAGAAGTACAGTTCCGAAATAGGATTTTTTGCCATGAGGTTTCAGTTAATGTCATCGCGTAAAAAGGATTTATGTTGATTTTTTCACTACCGGATCGAAAAAACTTCAGCTTGCTCCTGTTGCCTGCGATAATCGCACTGCTGGTTGTTCCGTACACGCTTCGGTCGCAGGTGAACCAGAGAGTTGCCGCGTACAACCTGGGCGCCGGATCGGAATGCCCGGGGATGCTGATTACCGGATCCTGCCAGGTTTCACGCCCCCTCACCACCGCCGAAAAAGTACTGTTTCAGGCCGACGTTTCGGCGCCGGGGAGCTATACGATCCGGACCAATACGGTGAATGGTTACTATTTCGACGCCACCGGTTATTTTTCGACCAAAGGCATTCAACTGGTCGCATTGCAAGGACATGGCATCCCACTGTCGGGACAAATGGATACTTTTACCGTCACCGGCGCCGGAAACATCAGTTTCTGCACCTTCACCATCAGGGTAGCGCCCTGGCAATGCGGGATGCCATTCACCGATCGGCGCGATTCACAGTCCTACCGCACCGTCCCGATCGGAGATCAATGCTGGATGGCTCAGAATCTCAATTTCGGCACTCAGATCAACTACATGTGGAACCAGAAAAAAAACGGCATCGACGAAAAGTACTGTTACCTGGGCAACAAAAGCAATTGCGATATCTATGGAGGACTTTACCAGTGGGATGAATTGATGAAATATACCACCTCCGAGGGAACCCGGGGCCTGTGCCCCGAAGGCTGGCACATTCCCACCGATTCCGAATGGTGTGTCGCAACCCGGGTCATCGATCCTGAAATCGATTGCCAGGTTATCGGTGCAAGCGGGAACGACGGGGGAGGGGCCATGAAGGTGACCGGGACGACGTATTGGTCGCCCCCCAATGACGGCGCAACAAATTTTAGCGAATTTTCAGCCATGCCCGGCGGTCACCGCGATTATCCCGGAAGCTTCAGCAGTCGCGCCTATATCGGGTTTTTCTGGACTTCCTCCGAATGCGGTCCGGCCCATGCCTGGATCAGAAGTTTTCACTATTTTGATGATAAGATAAACCGGGATGATTACATCAAATCGAACGGCTTTTCAGTACGTTGTATCCGCGACGCACAACCGGTTGAAGGGAAACCGCCCGTTGATCAATGATCCACATTAAATGGTATGAACCCCAGGGCAAGCCCTGGACCCAGGTTCCGCCCCAAGGGGCGGGGAATTGACCCCATGTGATTAAACCGGGAATCCCGGGCGAATTACAAAAGATAGATTAGCAGTACCCGGTTTCACCACCGGATCACGAGTTAGCCAATGGCAGCAATCTAATCTCAGACAAATCCAGCCACCTGCAGCTTAATTTTTCACGGTCGCGGAGATGATCCGGTATAAATCGTCGCCAATGCCGATCTGATACCCTTCCGATAAATAGTTGATGACTCCGGAGCCGTTGAGGTAAAGAACAACGGGCAGGTTTTTCACCGCGCCTTTTTCCGATTTAATATCTGAAAGGCGCACCGGGAAGGTGTCGCGGAAGGAATAGGTCACTGTTTGCGGCAACCCGGCGGCATCTTTTGCGACGAACGATTTCATCTCTTTCTCTGTGCTGAAGATCAGAACACACCTTCCTTCCCAACTTCCGAACTCCTGCTTCTTCATCCTGAGATCGCTGAGGAAATGTTTGGTGGGCTCTTTATCGGGATCGATCCAGGCAAGCACCATTCCCTCCTTAATGCTGAATCCGAACAGTTGCGGATTGATCCTTCCATAATCTTTCAGGGAAATCTGCTCCTTCCGGATGCCGATAACCTGTTGTGACTTTTTTCCTTCAACGAGATTGAAAAATTTCAGGGAGGCCAGAACTGTTCCGCCCCCGATCCGGTTTCCGGTAACCATCAGATAATATCCCGGCGACAACTCCAGCGTGCAGGGAAATGATTGTACCAGCGGACTTCCTTCATAATCAAGCGATCTGAAAAAACCGTCTTTATATTTCTCCAGGGTAAAATGGGTGTAGTACTCGGGCTTAAGGTCGTTGCGCGGATCAGAAACGAGTTCTAACTGCGCTTTGCCAGTACGCTCCCGGATGATCTTCTCAAAACGGACATCAACCCATCCTTCTTTCCAAAAATATTGCGGTACCCGCGATCCTGGCTCCAACCGGGCGGGAATCCCGATGGTGCGGAACAGGGCGACGAACAAAATATCACGTGAATGATCATCCGCAACACGCAATTCAAAGGATCCCGCGGGCGTCAACGGCACACGGCCCCAGTTGGCAGTCTTGTCGATGGCGATATTCGCGAGAACCCAGCTTACCAGGCTGTCGGGCGCTGTTCGTGCCGTCCGGATCAGGCCCGGGTCAAGCTTTTGCAGGAAAAGTTCCCGGTAGGGTTTCAGCCATTCATTATCCACCCTGGGTGCGAGGACATACGAGTAAAAAATATCATTCCCGGAACACAAGGGTGAATGAACCGTTGCATAAGCCACTGCATCGAAAAGCGCTTCGGGCGTCGCATCACGAAGATCCTTGTCAGAAAGGGTATTCAGCAACGGAAAGATCAGGTTTTTCTTGTCTTTCGCAACACCGGTCATAAATTCAATGAGTTCCCGCCAGTTTCCCCGCGATTTTTTCAACAGGTACCACAGGGTATCAGGATTCAAGTGAAGGGTAGGCGCCAGCCTGTAAGCTTTTGCCGAATCGATAAAGGTTGACTCATAACTTCCGCGGAGATCATCTTCAAATTTCAGCCTGACTGCGTTGTTTTTTTTCAGTGAATCGCTGACTTCCTGAACATTGGCATCCTCAGGGGGAGGCGTCAGATCGAAGGTCTCTGAGAATTCACCTCCGGGTTGAACCGAAAGTGTGAGCACGACCGTATCGGTCCTGGAAGCCGGGACTTTCTGATAACCGTACAGGTCGCCTTTTGCCGCCCAGACGAGGAGATCGCCGCTGCCGGTCAAAAAGGAGACCACGCCGTCTTTACCCGTCAACGCTTTATGAAGTGGGTAGAACTCGGCGTAATTGTACAGTTGAAACTCCACGGTGGCGCTGTCGACCGGATGTTCGGCAGAGTCAATCACTTTTACAAACACGCGCCTGGTGCGGGTATAATTTTCAAGGATGTTGATCCGGGTAAAACGCGGGTCTTTCAGCAAAACATCCTCCGGTCCTTCGTAATCGCCGAAAACATTGGTATTGACAAGCATGGCTCTTCGTGCGGGAGCGGTAAACCAGGCCAGATCGAGGTCCGGCTCGGGTTCGCAGGCTCCGATAAAATGCCATTTCCCATCCACCCAGACTTCAACCCAGGCATGATTGTCATCGCTGTGGGCCCACCGCGGCGTGTAGCACTGGCGGGCAGGAATACCTACCGAACGCAACGCGGCAACGGTGAAGGTCGACTCTTCACCGCAACGGCCATATGCCGTCTTCACGGTCGAAAGCGGTGACGATGTCCGGCCATCGGTGCCGCGGTAGGTCACCTTTTCATGACACCAGTGGTTGACCTCCAAAACAGCCTCCTTCATGGTCATCTTTTTGATACGATCCTTCAATTCTCTGAAGAAAACCCATCGGGCCGAATCCAGATTTTCATTGTTGACCCGAATGGGTAGGACGAAATGACGGAATAACGCCTCGGGAACGGTTTTCCCCCACGCAAAAGTATCGCGGGCAGCAAAGGAAGCACGGACGTTTTCGAGGAAAAAGGAACCGTCGTAATCGGCCAGATCGCTCAGGGGCATGTAGGCATATAAAAATTTCAACGCCTCCTCTTCATGGAGCGGCAGTCCCTGATCAAAAACCGCGAACAACTGCTCCGAACGGTTCGCAGCCAACGATTTTTGAAGCTCAAATTGTTTTTCCACCTTTTTCCGGTATTCCCGGTCGGTGATGAAATGATCGCGTTTGCAGGATGTCAGCGCAAGTACAACAACCAACAACGATTGGAACAGCAAAATGTTTTTCCTCATTTTCCTTGGTATTGGGATATTTAACATTCTTATGATGGTTTGAAAGGCTATAATCTTACATTAATCCGACTGCAGTCGTGATGAAGATTTTTCAGATAAGGCCCGAATTACAGATATTTAAACCTCCCGGTTATCGGATCAGTACCGGATGGTCAATTCTTCCTTATTCAGCGGCAACTCCACCACCTTTTCCTGAGCCGATCGCATCTTCATCATGTGATCAGTTCCATTTACCTTCACGCTCATGGGCTCATCAAAACCATGCAGGATAAGCCTGATCCCGGTGAACTTCGTTACAAAAGATCCTTCGGCAGGGGCCAGGGTTATTGTTTTTGCAGCGGGATCGTAAATGAAATCCCGTTTATAGAACGATCCTTTCTCGAAATCATAGGTCACCCCGTCATCTTCATAATACCGGAACGTACTTCCCGATTTGCCAGCGTAAACATGAACCTCTAACCGGCTGTCGGGCTTCTGATCCGTGAATTGAACGACGCTTTGTTGGAGAATGATGGCCCCGGCCCTGACGAAAACAGGAAGATCGTCCAATGGGGCGTCGACGGTGATCTCCGAACCACCCTCGAAGGAAGCATCACAGCCCAGGCGGTACCACTGCCCGACGGGTAGGTACACTTTTGCTGCATTCTGGGTACACGAAACCGGACAAACCAGCAGGTTATCACCGAAAAGGTACTCGTTCTGGTATTTCTCCCAAAAAACTTTTTCATCGAATGGATATGGAATGGCCAGGCTCCGGGCGACGGGCATTCCGCTTTGGGTCGACTCATAAAAAGCCGAATAGATATAGGGAAGGAGTTTATACCGTTGGGAGATCAGCTCCTTCGAAAGGTTTTCGATATCCAGTCCAAATGACCAGGGTTCCTTACTCTTGGTATCCCAGGCCGAATGATTCCGGAAAAACGGGGTGTAGACACCCAGCGAAAGCCAGCGCAGATACAGCTCTTTCGACGGGTTCCCGATAAATCCGCCCAGGTCGGGGCCGACAAAGGAAACGCCCGAAAGTCCAATCCCGGTTGTCATCCGTGCTGAAAGCAGCATATGGTCGTCGGTAGCCTCATTGTCGCCTGTCCACACGGCCGAAAAACGCTGAATACCAGCGTACCCGGCACGTGTCAGAATAAAGGGCCTCCGTCCTTGCAGCAATCCCCGGGTACCTTCAAACGTTGCCCGCGACATCTCCAATCCGTAAATGTTATGAGCCCGGGCCATGGTGGTATTCTTTCCCTCAAAAGAGAACTGTAACACATCGGGAATAGTCTGTCCCCAGGCGCTGGGCTCGTTCATGTCGTTCCAGAACCCTTCCACACCTGCATCGACGAGCCTTGAAAATGAATTTCCCCACCATGCTCTCACTGGTTCGCTGGTGAAATCAGGGAAATGACAGCGGCCGGGCCATACGTTACCGATGTAGTTCCTTCCGTCGGGGTATTTCACGAAGTAATTGTTGGCAATTCCTTCATCATACGCGAAATATCCCTTTTCGACCTTGATCCCGGGATCGACGATAACCGCAAGGTGAAATCCCAGGTCATTCAACTGGTCGGTCATGGCTTTTGGCCGGGGAAACCGGTCTTTGTTCCAGGTAAAGATCTTGTAGGCATCCATGTAATCGATGTCGAGATAGATCACATCGCAAGGGATATTTTTCTCCCTGAATTTGCGGGCAAGTCCGATGACTTCCGATTCGGGATAGTAACTCCACCGGCACTGCTGATAACCCAGGCTCCACAAGGGTGGCATCGGCATCCGGCCGGTAAGCCAGGTGTAATCTCGTAAAATTCCCGCTAACCCTTTGGCTCCGAAGAAATAGTAGTTCATCTCTCCGTTGGCGGCCGAAAAGGAAGAAAATTGCTCGTCGGTAGAGGCGCCGAAATTGAATTTTGTCAGGTAAGAATTGTCTAAAAAGATCCCGTAGGTCACCTGGTCGTGGATTCCCATGAAAAAAGGGATCGACTGGTACAGCGGGTCGTGATTGGTCGCGTAAGCCGGGACATCGGAATTCCAGTTTTTGTAAGAATTTCCGCGCTTGTTCAGGGGACCGGCCTTCTCGCCCAGTCCGACAAACTTTTCATCCGGAAAGAGCCTTTTGTAACAAGTCACCTCGGTGCCCAGCCATGTAAACGGCATCGCTTCATAATCCTCAGAAAGAACCTTTCCTTCCCTGTTCATAAAAACGATCCTGAAGGGATCTTTATGAATCGTTACTTGTAAAGAATCGGTTTTAAGAGTGACAGAAGCCCCGTCGTCCCTGAGACCGGTGAAATTTACGGTTGGTTTTTGGATCACCGCGTACGAAAAATTTTCTGCCGGAGCCGTTCTCGATAACCGCACCTGAAGAACGGTCGGCGAATAGCAAAGGATTTCGGCGTACGCGTTGGTAGTACGGATGGTCACCGCGTGATCGTTACGGGTGATCGATCGGATTTTCCCGGATAAAACTGGCTGTTCTCCCTGCGACAGCGCCCACAGCGGAAAGAGCAGACATAAAAGCAATAAGGTTTTTTTCATAATGGCTGACTTAACGGTTTCAAACTTACAAAAAACCTTCAATTTTCGATTGAAAGTGATTTACGATTGAACAAGATTTACGATTAAAACTAATTTACGATTGAACAAGATTTACGATTTACGATTGAACATGATCTACGATTTACGAATGAAAATAGATCTTATGGTTTGATCCAAAATTCACATATTTTTAAATGAATGTTTTTTCCATCGCTCTCTGTGTACTTCTCCGTGGTCCTCTGTGTAATAATAATCACAGATTTTCACCGGGGAACTGCAGAGGTTCACAGAAAACGAGGAAAAATCTTTCTGCCTGAGAAAAATCAGGTTAATGGTCGAGGATGCAGCGAAAATGTCATGTTACCGAAAACCCGACGCTAATCGAGGGAAGTATGAAATCGAGGAGTTTCTGAACCGATTCTTCGATGGTAAGCAGGTCGGTGCGGATTTCGATATCAGGATGAACGGGGACTTCGAAAGGGGAGGTGATCCCTGTGAATTCGGCAATTTCGCCCCGGCGCGCCCGGGAATAGAGTCCCTTGACATCACGTTTTTCGCATATCTGAATGGGCGCATTCACAAAGACCTCGGTGAAATTCTCCGTGCCGATGATCTTTTGTGCCATGGAACGGATCTCTTCGGTCGGGCTGATGAAACAGTTGATGGTGATGATGCCGCAATTCACGAAGAGCTTTGAAATCTCCGCAATCCTGCGGATGTTTTCATAGCGGTCGGCATCCGAAAACCCGAGGTTGTTGTTGATCCCCGAACGGATGTTGTCGCCATCGAGGATCTGAGTAAGAAATCCGCGGTCGAAGAGCTGTTGTTCCAGATGCTTTGCAAGGGTGGTCTTCCCTGCGCCCGACAATCCCGTAAGCCAGATCACCCGGGCATGCTGGCACAGGCGTTCCTCCTTTTCATTCCTTCCGAGTATCTCATGGTGAACCGGAAAAATGTTATTGTTTGAAGTATTCACAAGTCTAAACGCAGTTAAGAGTAAGCGTTTGCAAAGATAAAATAATTGCGATACACAAAGAGCGCAGCGTCATTCAATGTTCGCCAATTCAGGATCAGGGAACCCGGGTCACTGAAGTAAACGGTCGATCGTTTTTTAAGAAAAAAATCAGGGTATCATTCTGAAAAGATGAGAGAATGAATGGATGTTTCTTCCAAAATATGATAGGTGTTATCGCGAATCGTTTTAAAAACCTGCCGGAGTTTGCAATTCTTCTCATCTTTACAGAATTCACACGGATGGTATTCATTTTCTGAAACGCAATGAACGATCGAAATCATTCCTTCAAAATGTTGAATGATGGTTACCAATTTAATTGTTTTGGGGTCATGTAATAGGTAATATCCGCCGTTTTTTCCCTGACGGCTTCCGACAATCCCTATTTTCTTTAGTTCGTGAAGGATATTTTCGAGAAACCGCTGGGGAATTTTCTCACTTTTGGATATCTCTGTGCTCAAAAGTACACCGTTTCCATACTCTTTTGCCAGCCTGGTAAGTGCAAGCATGGCATAACGTGTTTTTTTTAGCAGTACCATCATCCTCGTTTACTGATCTCTTTCAGTTTATTCAAATCGTTTATAATAATTCTTTTTCCTTCAAGAGTAATAATCCCTTCTTTGTTAAACCTGGATAGTGTTGTGATTACATTTTCGTGTGAACAGGCAGCGAATTCAGCTAATTCCTTTCTGGTTACGATGAAATTTTCAGGGTTTCGGTGATAAACTTCCTCCCATAAATAGATCAGGATATCAGCCAACCTGCCGTTTACCTGATTATGTGCCATGCTGATGAAGTTTAATATTGATGCCTGGAACATTTCCATGGTACGCTCAGCCAGGGCAAGAACATAAGGAGCTTGCTTCATCGCAACTGATATCATGGCCTTACTGTCGATAAGGCAAACTTCGCAGGTCTCCATTGCTACAAGCGAGAAGATATTGGATTCCTTGAAGAAAAGATTCGCTGCTCCAAGCAATTTAGGCCCTGAAATAATGGTCATGATATAATTTTTCCCTCCTCCATATTGGTAAACGAATTTGACGACACCCCGGTGCAAAAACACCAACTGATGGGAACGCGCTCCTTGTTTCAGGATGGTTTCTCCCTTATCAAATCTGAGTTGAGCCGAAGTTCTGCGTATTATCTCAAAATCTTCCTCCCCCATGTAATGTAATGAGAGGATTCTGAACATACATTGTTCACAATCATACAAGGAATGGTTCGCTTCACCCATTTATTTCAGTATTACAATAATCGAGATCAGAATATTAAATATTTAAGCCCGGATCATAAGAAAGGCAATACAAATCTACACCAAATCAGTGAACTTACAACGTACTTTTGCAGAAAAGTCAATTTATGGAAATTAATACCATAACAATTCTTGGTGGGAACGGCAAGGACAAGACAAAAGAGCAGGTCGATTTTGTCGAGATGAAGACAGGTGAAATATTTAGTATTGTAGGGCCTACCGGTTGCGGGAAGACCACTCTTATTAACGATATTGAACTATTTGCCAATCGTAATACACCATCCGGCCGGAAGGTACTTATCAACGGAGAACCATTGCCTGAAGACTATTCTCTGGACCCTTCACATCATCCCATTGCCTTAATCTCTCAGCATACAAATTTTCTGAGCGACCTGCCGGTGGGATTATTTCTTTCTATCCATGCAAAGGTACGAGGATCCCATAGGGTGGATGAAGTCATTGAAGAAACCATTGAATTTGCCAACCAGCTGACGGGTGAGGCGATAATCAGGGAAACCTGTATGACGGAGCTCTCCGGAGGTCAGACCAGATCGCTGTTAATCGCTGATGCCGTTATAATCGGGAATTCGCCCATTATCCTTCTTGATGAAATTGAGAATGCCGGCATTCATAAAACAAAAGCGCTGGAATTGCTGAAGCGATACCGGAAACTCTTTGTTTTTGTAACCCATGATCCCACGATCGCATTACTTTCCGATTGCAGGATCGTGATGAAGAATGGCGGGATGCAAAAGCTTATCCGATCCAATCCGGAGGAAAAGGCAGCAGCCGGAATCCTTAGGAAAATGGATGACACCATTCTATTTTTCCGGGGACTGATCCGCGACGGGAATGAGTTGACTGAGAAACATCTTGTATATCTGAATAATGAAATGATATGAAATACCCATAAGCACAACGTTCATACTAACCGCGAATGTTGATTTATGGGTATTCCATGTGATCATTGAAATTAAAAATTATCGATACATGAAACTTATAATTTTTGCCGGTCCTCCGACATGTGGAAAGACCACCGTAATCAGGCAGGTGATCAGGCGAATGCTTGTAAAAGGCTACCAGCCTTCCTATTTAAAAATTGATGTACTCTATGCAGATGAAGATATTATGATCTCTGGTGAATTTGATATTCCATCGAAGAAGATCTATTCGGGAGAGCTTTGTCCGGATCATTGCAATGTCGTTGTGATGGATGAGGCCGTTGAATGGGCTGAAAGAGAAGGATCCGATTACCTTTTTGTTGAAACTGCCGGTTTGTGCCTGAGATGCTCACCCTATTTGGAAAACTCGCTGGGTATCGTTGTTCTCGAAGCAACAAGCGGAATGAACCTTCCCCGGAAAGTGGGACCGATGCTTACTTTAGCCGATCTGGCGGTTATTACAAAAATCGATTTGATCTCACAGGCCGAACGGGAAGTCTTCCGTTACAGGGTCGCCGAATCAGCTTCAGGCGTCACCATCATGGAAAGCAATGCGCTGTATGGAATCGGGATTGATCCGATCGTCAAAAGGATAGAAAAGATTCAGGAAATAGAAAGTCCGATGTTTTTAAAGGGAAATCCTCCAGTCGGAACCTGCACCATCTGTGTTGGAAAGAAAGAAATCGGAGCTAAAAACCATTTCGGTGTACTCCGTACTATGGATCAGGAACTTTTTTATGTCGGTGAATAAAAAATGAAACGGATCTATCTTGATAATGCCGCATCCACCCCCGTCGATCCACGGGTCATAGAGGCAATGTTCCAGTGCACGCACCAACAATTCGGCAATGCTTCAAGCCTTCATGAGGAAGGTAACATCGTGGAAAGGATACTTGAGGATGCAAGAGCCTTGGTTGCCGGACTTCTGAGGTGCAGTAATAATGAAATATACTTCACTTCAGGTGGCACCGAATCAAATAATTGGGCGCTCAAAGGCTTTGCATTCGGGAACATTCGAAAAGGAAAACACATAATTATTTCTGACATTGAACATGACTGCATTTTAAATACCTGTCACTGGTTACAGCAACAAGGATTCAGAATCTCTTTTTTGAAGGTCGATTCCGATGGTCTGGTTGATCCTGATGATTTTAAAAAGCTCATATGCCGGGATACAATTCTTGTATCGGTGATGCATGTGAATAATGAAATCGGCACCATACAACCCCTATCTGAAATAGGAGCCATTGCACACGAACACAACATCGCCTTTCATACCGATGCCTGCCAATCATTCGGAAAAATCAATGTTTTGCCTGATGAGTTGAATGCCGATATGATCTCCATCAACAGTCATAAAATTTATGGTCCAAAAGGGGTAGGAGCACTGTATATTCGGAAAGGTATTTGTATTGATCCGCTATTTCATGGCGGAGGACAGGAGAAAGGATTGAGATCAGGAACTGAGAACATCCCGGCGATCGCAGGTTTTGGTAAGGCAGTCGAACTGTGCGGGATAGAAATGATCAACAATCTTGACCATGTGAATACCCTTGCATTAAGCCTCCTGACATCCCTTGAAAATGCATTTCCGAGTCTGTACTTAAATGGAAGCAGGACAAAAAAGATACCTGGCATCCTGAATGTCGGGTTGACCGGTCTCGAAGGTGAAGCTATTCGCTTATTGCTGTTGCTGGATGAACGTGGATTTGCTGTCTCCACCGGCTCTGCATGCTCTTCCAATCACCATAATCATACGGGTTCACGAATATTAACAGCTATCGGCCGGAATCCGGTAGAGGCTCGCGGAGCGCTCAGATTAAGCATCGGAAAATTCAACACACAAAGTGATATTGAGGCGTTCCTGAATGTTCTGCCAGGTGTTGTGCAAGAACTTCATCCTATTTTTTCAATCTAAATAGTCAAATAAAATCTGAAATATGAAATCAGAAATGATAAAAGAGTTTTCGCTTCCATCATTGGATTGCGGTGCGTGTGGATGTAAGACCTGTAATGAATTTTCGCTCCTTTTACTGACCGAACCGGATGAGATCAAACGCTGTGTTCATATAAATGAGAGCCATCATAATGCGAAAGATAAAAATCTGTTGTCATCGCACCTCAGATCAGGTATGGGAGAAAAGATGGGGTGGATTGACAATCTCCAGCGACCGTTCGACTTTATTCTCGATTGTTTTGAAAATGAACCGGGTCCAAGGGAAACAATTCTTCCATACAATCCGGCATTAGTCAGGGAACTGGGTGTCAAGAAAGGCGATATTATGATTGGAAGGCCCATGGGGATGTCGTGTGGATGCCCAATAACACATTGTGGAGTGGTATCGGGAGTCGATTCCCGTAATGGGATTATCAATTGGTGTGTGACCGGCCCTCTGAAACCACGTTCCGAGGGTTTCATTGATATCGGCTATTATGTTGCCCAGGCTTATGAAGGATTGATCAAAGAGTCAAAAGAGGAAATCAAACTTGGCAGGCGTTACTGGTTCTTGCCCCGGCGGTGCATGCTCCAGTGGCGGCACAGCGGATTGGTCAACTCCGTAACCCGTCTGAAAGATGGCGGATATCGCGTCAGGATTGAGGGTCTGTTTATTGGATAACTTTATAGTTAATTTTTCACTACAAAATAAAATGGCAAAAACCGGGGAATGCCTTCTTGACGGATGAGACTTGTCGTAGTGGTGCGTTTCTCTGTTAAAATTTAAAGTTGATTCTTTGTTTAGGGTAATACCTTATTTACTTAGGTTTTATTTTACCTGGTATTCATTCCCTTTTCCTACTTTTGAAGGTGGATTACAATCAGGTTATGCTATTAAATATTCTTACTCCCCGAAAATCACTGAATAAAGCGTTCCTCAAGGTCAAACCCTCACGTCAGGGAATTGAGACTTTTAAAAATAACCTTATCAGATTGCTCGATGGACTTGACCAAAATGAGTCGGAAGAACACAATAAAAATGATTTATGTGATTTTCTCAGGAATACATTTTATTCTTCTGGATATTACCTGAATACCAAAGACCGCAACGACCTGGTCATCCACAGTGGCTCAGATTCCAAAAGCCTTCCCGGTGTTTTGATTGAAGTCAAAAAGCCCGGAAATAAATCAGAAATGATCCAAAAGGATAACCTGAATGCTAAAGCATTCCAGGAACTCGTGCTTTATTATTTACGCGAGCGGATCATCAATGGAAATACCCATAAGGCCAAGACATACAAACCGCGGATGAATATTTATTTT
>CAZGIM010000003.1:0-252470 GCA_964525995.1 uncultured Prolixibacteraceae bacterium
TTGGCCCCTTATAGGGGCTTTTCAAGTCCACCTTCTTTGAAGGTGGATGCTTTAAATCTCAAACCGGTATTCCTCCATATTGGCCTTACAGACGGGGAGACTAATGACGGCCGATCGCTACAGGTAAAAAGGAGAAATGTAGTTTGGCAGAATAAGAACGACAGGTTATTGATTTGTATTCAGCAAATGGTACATTAATCAATTCATATATATCATCGGGTAACATAGCTGAAATTAATAATACTGGAATACCCGAAGGCATCTATTTTATCAATTCTCGGGTAAAGGGCATAAAAGCAACAGCTAAAATGATTATTCAAAAATAACAGGTTCCGATTCGGTATAATGATGACTACGACATTAAAAGAAATAAAAAAGGAGCATACAGTTTCAGAGTTATGATTCAGGAGATTCACCCACACCGATTCAACAACAAATATCTGCCGGAACGAAAGATTACAGCAGCGGATTTCGTGCTTTTTTACCAGGAGAAAACCGTCCTTTTAAAAAAAGCAGGCAATGGATATGAACTACCACGAAAATCCGATTTTACCGACTTCCCGGAAACACTGGAACCTGTATTCCTGTTCACCCTTGATGAAGCCCCCTGTTTTCTGCTTCAGAATGATCCGGGAGCCTGTGATGCGGGACTTGTCTTTGTTGAACTGGGTTTTTTTAGAACAACCCGGCAGCCCGAGATCGCGTGGGTAAGCCTGGCGGGGCGCCAGCTTGCAAACTGGTACGCGCAGCGCCGTTTTTGCGGAACATGCGGTGAACTGACGATCCATAAAAGTGACGAAAGAGCCCTCCTTTGCCCGAAATGCGCACAGGTTTTTTACCCGGTCATTGCCCCCGCTGTGATTGTTGCGATCCGTTGCAACGACAAGATCCTGCTTGCCCGGGGTTCGGAGGCTCCTGGAGGCTGGTATTCCCTCCTTGCCGGGTACGTTGATGCCGGCGAATCGCTTGAAGAGGCCCTGGTGCGTGAGGTAAAAGAAGAGGTAGGAATTGCCATTCATAATATCCGGTATTACGGCAGTCAGCCCTGGCCCCCCTCCGGTTCGATCATGATCGGATTCACGGCTGAAGCAGATGAGAACCAGCCCATCGAGGTGGATCACCAGGAGATCGCCGAAGCAGCCTGGTTCAGGCGCGGAAATCTTCCGCGGCACCCGCCTGTCCTGAGCATCGCGGGTGAGATGATCGAAAAGTTCGAGCAGGGGATCCTGGAGGCAAAATCAGTAATTCAGCCCAAAACCACAAATAGATAATGCATTGATACTCAAAATATCTTATTTTTGTGAAAAGCCAAAGAAAATGAACATCACAGCTGAAAAACTTAATATAATTCAAAAGATCTGTGAAATTCAGGATTCGTATCTTCTTGATCTTATACAAAATATAATTAACATTCCTTCACAATCCAAATCTGATTGGTGGAAATAAGTCTCAAAAGAGGAACAGGCTTCAATTAAAAAATGCTTAACTGATCTTTTTGAAGGAAAAGTGTTTTCACACGATACAAGGCAAAATCCTCAAAAAGGAATTAATATTAAGGATAAAGTACGAATTGGAATAACCATCCAAGAAATGAAGAGTCTTTGTAAAGATGCTGAATTCAATAAATATTAACTAAATTAATGGAGAATTTTATGAAAAGAAATGTTTGCCTTGTATTGTTGGCGATACTAATGTCGGCTCCCGTTTCACTGCATTCGCAGAATGAAAATGCAGAAGGTTGCAAGAATCATCCGTTATTTAATCAAATGACGAATTTTTTTATTAACTCGTGCGAGTTCAGGGAATTTGATGCCTATAAATTTCCACTGGAAAACAGCACCGACGGAGATATTAAAACCGAAACAGTTGAAGGAAAGTATTATTACTACGAATATTCTTTAAAGGAGGGATCTACACAGCCTTCTGCATTACAAATTTATCGAAATTATGAAAATGCGTTAAAGAATATTAATGCTACAATCATAGCAAAAGTTTATGAACCCGGAAATTCTTACAATTTTTTATGTGCAAAAATTTCGAAAGGGAACAAAGAAACCTGGGTTAGAATCGATGCAGGAGATGGCGCCCGGATTGATTACAACATTACCATTGTTGAGAAAGACAATATGGAGCAGGTTATTCAGGCAAATGAAATGCTGAATGCCCTTAATACCGATGGGTATATTGCCCTGAACATACTTTTTGATACAGGAAAATCGACGGTTAAAACCGAATCAGAGCCAATCATCGAGCAGATTTATTTGTTGCTGAACTCAAATCCGACATTACAGGTTTCAATTGAAGGGCATACTGATAATGTAGGTAATGCCGAATCAAACAAAAAACTATCTGAAGCGCGTGCAAAAGCTGTGATGGATGCCATGATTACTAAAGGAATCACGAAGGAACGATTATCCTCCGTTGGCTGGGGACAAGAAAAACCTGTTGCCGACAACCGCACGGAGGAAGGAAGAGTAAAGAACAGGCGCGTTGAAATAGTGAAGAAATAGTAACAAAATCGAAAAGTTGGCGAATAAACCTATTTACCATCAAAAATGAAATATCCATGGAAACCAGGTTCATGCAAAACGCGAATGATCATAATGGATATTCCATCTGACCGCTGAAATCAAATTATTAACCATGAAATAACCTGCATTAAGGATGAAACATTGGCTATAGATATGTCGGAACAGGCTCCTATACCATTGTGAATTGATAAATAACACACGTTAAACAATTAAATCCTTTAATAAATGGTTGCAATAGGAATCCTGATACTGCTTCTGATAAGCTACATTTTTATTATCAGACCCTGGCATCTGAAATGGGGGGCGACAGAAAAGGAGGTCAGCCTTTCATTACCGGGTGATGACATTGTAAAAAAGCCTGATTTTAATGCCACAAGGGGCATTTCAATAGCTGCTCCGCCGCATGAAATATGGAAGTGGATAATCCAAATCGGCAGCAAGAAAGCCGGTTGGTACAGCATTGATTGGATGGATAACGGGGGTATTCAAAGTTCTTTTGTTATTTTACCCGACTTAAGACCAATTATGTCTGGAACAGCCTGTGGATAATTTATTACCTGATTTATGATATTGGAGATATTATCATGATGACGAAGTGCATGAATGGGATCAAAAAAAGAGCTGAAAGTGGGAATAAAAGTGATTGATTACGAACTATGAAGGGCGGTTAACAATTTGATAAACATCTGATAATATGAAGAAACAAATTTTACTTACTTCCCTGATATGGATTTTAGGTTTGAGCTCCTTTGCCCAGTTCACGTTCATTCATATTTCGGACATGCATGTATCCAATATTCCTTTCGAGGATAGCGATACGAATGCACAATACTTTCGATGCTATGCAAAAGAATTTGCCGCGCTTAATCCCAAACCGGCCTTTGTTGCTGTAAGCGGTGATGTTTCGAATGTAGGGAATCAGCCGCCCGACGGAATGTACCCTCTTGTTACACAGTACATGTTTCCACCCTCATTGACCAATCCCGGGATTGGTGATTATTTTATTGATTCCGCCAAAACGATCCCCATATATTTTGTTCCAGGGAACCATGAGTATTGGACGGCCCTCGTTAACCCACCTGTGTCGAATGATACGCTTACTTATTACAAGAAATTTTTAATCCCCGATATGGATTATGCAATTACGACCAATCTTGCGGTTATCGTATTTCTCCGTTCGGGTTCTGATTCAACGATCACGGCCGAGAATAAGAAAGGAAGGGGATTGTCGGATGAACAATGTGCTTACCTCAGAGATATTTTACGTATAAACAGCGACAAACGAAAGATCATTGTCATGCATCATCCTGCCGTCAATGCAATAGGCACAAATTCAGACGGTACCCCTTTTACAGGCGTGATCAACAGCCCCGAGGACTGTTCCATCGCGAACAACAGAACTACATTCCTGAATATCTGCGATTCAAACCATGTTGACATTGTGCTTGACGGACACGAACATCAGAATGTAGTCGCAAACAGAATCGGGAAGGTGATAACTGAAAATGGATCCGACAGCACTCGCTACATACAAACCGCCGCAGCCTTTAACAGGTCATACCGTATTATTACCGTTGATTCATCCCACGTAACGGTAAGCGCCCCATTACGAAGCTGTACAAACACCGGCACTGATCATCCCGACCATCAAAATGGCATCGCTCTTTTCCCAAATCCGGCTTATGGAAAACTCATGATTGAATGCCCAGTTCCCTCCGATATAGAAATTTTGACTATTGATGGACAAATTACTAAAAAGTTGACAACCCATGATCTTAACACTTCGGTGGATCTGTCGGATCTTTCTGGTGGCATCTATATCATTAAAGCAAAGACCCGCTCGGGAACAGCAATCAAAAAATTCGTAAAACAATAATTGTTTTTAAGCAGCAATTCGGGAAGGTATTTATGTCTTTGTGCAAAATGTGAACCTTTCTGCCTGTCCTGTGCCCACATTTTCACATTAGGAGCTGTGGATAAAATTCAAATCTTAATTCTGCCATAGGTAACCTCTTCGTTTGGAACCAATCGAAATTCACCGGTGTAAAACCAATGAATCGATATAAGTCCCATACGGTTTCCGTTATCGGAGTAAAAGAAATACCGTTACTTATTTTTGCTTTACTGTCGGCTTTCCCCGCACTGAAGGCCACCGGGAATTTTTAAAAAATTATCTGTTTCCCGGGTCCTGAATATTTAAGTCGTATCGGATGTGACAGTCCCGCGACTGATTCAATCATCTTGAAATGCATCAATGATTTGAACAGCGACAGCATCGGAAGGTATATTTAAGACTTGCAGGCGATGGGAACGCGGTTCAAACTTGCTTCAAACCACAGGGATGTTGCGCTTTGGATCAGAAACAAATTCCAATCGATGGGCTATTTACAATCTACGGTTTAAATGGGAGAAGCCTCGCTTCTGGAATTATACAGGATCCTGTTTTCAGAAATTGTATCAAAGGCTCCCGCGTTTTTTATTTTGGTAATAGCGTTGTTCGAGCTGATCATGGGATTATTGATTCTTAATAAGCATAAAAAAGTAAAAGTCGGGCTCATTGGAACATCAATCTTTTTAATTCTCATAACTCCATTTGGGTATATTCAATTACCCTGGCTGGGAATTTCTGCCATACAGTTTTATTTGTTGCGAAAAGATTTTGATAAGACCTTTATTGAAATTGTGGCTTCAGTTTTCCGGAGATCAAAAACCCATTAATTTCACACCCACTGAAGGAATGAATCCAGCCGTCGGCGGTCAAACCTGAAATAAAATTCCATGAAATATCCATAGGAACCATATTCATGCAAATCGTGAATGATCATAATTGATATTCCATTTGGCCAACGACATATAAATTATTAACAAATGAAATTGTTTCTTTAATCGCCGTACGCCTCTATCAGGATCATATAAATATCAGAAAGTCAGTACTTTTTGAGGGAATTTGCATTATCTTTGTGAAAAGATGTGTATGAAAACAGTAATCTGGGCTTTGTTCCTCGCGGGATTAGTGGGGATCGTGATTTATTATTCCAGACCGGGTGAACCTTCGACCGTTGCAACGGTAAAAAGTCAGCCGAAGAAAATGCCGGTGAGCCGGTTCATGGCCATGCTTGCCGATCACAATTTCAACATGCAACACAACCCGCGTACCGGAGTCATTCCACCCGGGATCAGGTCGCGCGAACTCAGTTTTGTCGCGGAAATGCCACTCGCGGGTGAAGGCGATGGGCAACCTTGGGTATGGCGCGGACCGGTGAATATTGGTGGGAGGATGTTATGCATCGCCGTCGATGTGGCCGATGAAAATCATCTTTTAGCCGGAAGCGCCTCAGGCGGTATGTGGGAATCGGGCGATCAGGGGCAACACTGGCATAAAACGACCTCCCCCGATGCCGAACAGAGCGCCACATGCCTTGTCCAGGATACCCGTTCCGGGAAGCAGCACATCTGGTATTACGGAACCGGTGAACTGCTCAGCACAACCAATCGCAATATAAGTACCAATGCCCGTACCGTGGGAATCGGGAATGGAATATTCAAATCGACCGATCATGGTGCGACGTGGCAGCCCCTGAAGGCTACTCAGGTGGGCACACCGGCCGTTCTTACCGAAATTTTCCAGGGAATCTGGCGATTGGTGACCGATCCGGTAACGATGGATAAGGATATTGTTTATGCTGCCTGTTATGGAGCCATCATGCGTTCTGATGACGGGGGAGCAACCTGGAATGTTGTACTGGGCGATCTGGCCAATAAGTCTTATTGCACAGACCTTGCGATAACCCCGACAGGCGTTTTATACGCTGCCCTAAGCAGTTTTTGTTTTTCTGTGGAACCTCCCTTAAAAGCCGGGATTTGGAGGTCGACCGACGGGATCAACTGGGAAAAGATAACGCCCGACGGATTTCCGACCGACAACCGGGTCACACGGTTGGCCCTGGCCCCATCCAACGAAAATATACTGTATGTTTTTACCGAGTCGCAGCATCCCGATTTAAACCCCTTCAACGGCTACACCAATTCTATCAATACTTTTTGGAAGATGACATGGAACCCGATAGCTGCATCGCCTGTGTGGGAAAACCGCACGCGTGGGATCCCGGGTCACGGGAGCGGCAGCATCAACGATTGGCCTTTTTCATTTGTTGTTTACGGAGGATATACTTTTACCATGGCGGTTAAACCCGACAATGAAAACGTGGTTTTTCTCGGCGGAATGTGCGTTTACCGTTCCGACAACGGGTTTGCCGACAGCCTGCACTCCACTTATGCCGGCGGTTATCCCTACGACATGGATTCGGTTTTTCAGCTCCACCCCGATCAGCACGGAATGGCATTTCTGCCTTCCGATGCGTCGGTGATGTTCATTTCGAACGATGGTGGAATTTGCCGGACCGACAACTGTATGGCCGACAGCGCAGGAATGATCTGGAATCGGCTTAACAACCAGCTTACCACCACGCAGTTTTACAGTGTTGCCATTGACCATGGTGCGGTTACGGACGACTGGATTCTTGGGGGGTTACAGGACAACAACTGGTACTACACAGTAAATGATGATCCGGGCGCCTTCTGGTTCGACATTGATATCTGTTATGACGGATTTGCCACAGCAGTAGCGCGACATTGGGAATATTGCGTTATATCCGCGTACAGCGGCAATATCTGGACGTCGCGATTCAACGCCGCCATGCATACGATGGATATTTTCCCGCAGTTACCCGACACCCTGTTGAAATATTACGATCCGGTGATGGGGAGTAACACCCTGTTCCCATTTTACCAGAATTTTGCACTGGATCCGGTATCGAACGAGACATTTTACCTCCCGACAGTTTCGGGAATATGGAGAAAAGACAATATGAAAGCGGCTGCATACGATACCGGGTTGAGAAATGCGGGATGGAATCATTTGACCCGGGTCGATGTGGGCGCTGCCTGTGAACTGAGCTACCTTTCCGTTTCGGTATTTCCCTCAAACAGGCTTTATTACGGGACCAGTACAGGCAAGCTTTTCCGGCTTGACCAGGCCAACACCGGCGACCCAGCTCCCATTGAAGTTACCGGCGCGGATTTCCCGGATAATGCATTCGTGGCATACATCGACATTGATCCCGAAAATGCCGATCATGTGTTAGTCGTCTTCTCCAATTACGGAGTGAAAAGCCTTTTTTCAACAACCGACGGCGGGATGACCTGGCGGTCGGTTGCCGGTAATCTGGAAGAACATCCCGACGGTACCGGATCAGGACCCTCGGTAAGGTGTGTAAGGAAACTCTCGCGGGAGGGACATACCATCTATTTTGCCGGAACTTCATGCGGGCTTTTTTCAACCCGGGAGCTTAAGGGTGATTCGACGGTTTGGGTCCGGGAAGGCGTCACCACCATCGGAACCGTGTTGGTCGATGATATTGATGTTCGCATGACCGATGGTTTCATTGCGATTGGCACTCACGGAAATGGTGTTTACAGCGCTCTCTTTGATCCTGCAGCAGGGATCAGTAATCAGAATGGTTCTCTGCTTGCTTCAGGTCTGCGCGTACTGCCAAATCCCGTAGCAGATCAGGCTATGGTAGAGGTTATGCATCACGGATCGGGCGTCATGAATCTGATCCTTTATAACCAGGCTGGTGAAAAGGTAAGGAGCTGGTCTGAAACCGTCTTTCAACCGGGTCGCCGCACCATCCGGTTATCCCTGGTATCCCTCTTACCGGGAACTTACTACCTCGTTGCTTCCGAAGGTAAAAGCTGTAGTTCGGCGAAGGTAATTAAAGCGCCTTAACCCGGGCGCCAGCATTGACCAGGTAGATCCGGTCGGTCGACATGCAGACACAACGGTAGCGGGTACGTAGTTTCTCTTTTTTACGGAATGTCCTTTTTCCATGGAGGGTGAACAAACTATCGTAGGGCAGGTCATCGAGCCGTACGGTATGATCGGGCGGGTCATAATTTCTGAGCGCCACCGAAAGCCGGTGATCGACAGCGGAGGATGCCTTGGGATTATCAAGAAAGGAGGAGAGGACCTGAAAAAGGTCCACCGGGAAGACTCCGGAGGCAAGAAAGGGATGCATCAAATTCCGGAACCTGGATTTCCATTCTTTGCCGTGCGGCAAGGGCCGCGACCGTCGACGAAGGCTAAAGCGCCGAGAATTGCTCATTTGGTCACTCCATACCGCGTGATGGGCCAGTTCATGGATGAGGGTAATCAGGAAAGCATAGGGGTTCAGATTCCCGTTCACCGTAATGCGGGCCGGATTGCCCCGGTGGGATGCCCTGAAATCGCCTGATTTCGATATCCGGTTTCGGGCAATGAGGATCTGTACCGGATTTGCGTTCAACAGGTATGCCACCCGTTCAAAGGCAAGTGGGGGAAGGTATTCCTCAAGGAACGACCAATCTTCTTCAGAGGTTTTTAATCCCGGAAGGTGATCGGTGAAAATACCTGGAAACAGGGACAGTTGCACAGGAGGTGACAGAATTTATTTGAATCTTGGGCAATCACAATTTTTCGGGTGCCGGTTTCCTTTGTAAGCTTGATTTGTCGAACTGCAGGAACCGGCTACAAGGGTAAAAACCATCATCATCCCCACAAAAAAAAATCGGAACCATCTTTGTTTTACCATTGTTATCGGTTTATGAACAAAACCGGACTTCTTTGTAACGATTTCTTTATCAAATTATTGCATTATCCCTGAATGCCCCAAATATCAGGCGATGATCCGACAAAAGTACGATAAATTCGTACATTACTTTCAAGGGTTCACAGAGCCTGCTTTCCCTACATCGTAAATCTTAGATTTTAAACGAGGGTTTTCTGAAATTTGGTATCTTAGCAAAAAACATTTTATGCTGAAGGTAATCTCCAATATCGGAAGTTATGTCATGTTGATGCAGAAGGTCTTCAGCCGCCCGCAGAAAAGACAGATCTACTGGAAACAGTTGATCCATGAGATCAACAGCCTGGGAATTGAATCATTAGGTATTGTGGCATTTATCTCGATTTTCATGGGGGCCGTAGTGGCTATTCAAACGGCCTATAACATTGACAGCCCACTGATTCCAATGTCGATGGTAGGGTTCACGACCAGACAGTCGGTCATTCTCGAATTTTCACCCACAGTAATCAGTCTGATTCTTGCCGGCAAAGTCGGTTCGCGGATAGCTTCCGAAATAGGCACCATGCGTGTGACTGAACAAATCGATGCGCTTGAGATTATGGGGGTCAATTCGGCTAATTACCTGATTTTCCCGAAAATAACGGCCTCTGTCCTGATCAATCCGGTACTGATCGTTTTCAGCATGTGGCTAGGTATCTTAGGGGGATGGTTTGCCATGTCGGCTTCGGGACTGGTTTCTACTAATGATTTTATTGAAGGTATCCGGATTGATTTTGAAGGTTACACCATTTTTTATGCCCTCACCAAGACTGTGTTTTTTGCATTTATCATCTCCTCCATTTCGGGTTTTTTCGGCTATATGACCAACGGCGGGGCTCTTGAAGTCGGTCAAGCCAGCACCAAGGCCGTAGTTTTCAGCAGCATCACCATCATCCTGTTTAACCTGGTGCTTACACAACTTTTACTGACATGATCGAGGGTCGGAATATCAGTAAGCGTTTCGGAGATCATCAGGTTCTGAAAAATGTCACCTGTTCCTTTGAGAAAGGGAGAACCAACCTGATAATAGGGCAGAGCGGTTCGGGGAAAACCGTCCTGATGAAGTGTCTGGTAGGGCTTTTTGAAGTCGATGAAGGAATGGTGGTATATGATGGCAGAAATTTTACGGGGATGAATTTTGAAGAGCGAAAGAGGCTCCGTCAGGAGATCGGCATGCTGTTCCAGGGCGGCGCACTCTTCGATTCGATGAATGTGGAGCAAAATGTCATGTTTCCGCTGAATATGTTCACCTCAAAACCGGAGGATGAAAAACTCGACCGGGTCAATTTTGTTCTGAGACGCGTGAATCTGGAAAATGTCAACAAACTGATGCCTTCGGAACTCAGCGGCGGGATGCGTAAGCGTGTCGCCATTGCAAGAGCTATCGCCATGAACCCGCAGTATTTGTTTTGTGATGAACCCAATTCAGGACTTGATCCTCAAACTTCGGGAGTCATCGACCACCTGATCCAGGAGATCACCGAGGAATATAATATTACCACTATCGTCAATACTCACGACATGAATTCAGTGCTTAGCATTGGCGACAGCGTAGTATTTATTTATCAGGGGGAGTTATGGTGGCAGGGTGATAAATCGACTATCCTGCATACCGATAACCAGAAACTCAACGACTTCGTTTTCGGAACAGAGCTGACCTCAAGGTTGAAAAAGTAAAAGCGGATTCAATAAATGAATTACCTCGATTTTGCCATTCTGATTCTGGTATTTCTTTTTGCAATAAACGGGTACCGTAAAGGGATTATCATTAGCCTGGCCTCCATTGCCGCGCTGATCCTTGGCATCTATTGCGCTGTCTTTTTCTCCAATTATTTGGACGCGACCCTGATGGAACATTTACGGCCTTCGCGTAAATGGCTTCCGGTCCTATCTTTCACGCTCACTTTTTTACTGGTTGTTTTCATCGTATTCATCGTGGCTAAGCTTGTTGAAAAGCTAGTGGATGTGGTGGGAATGGGATTTCTGAACAAACTGGGTGGCGCCGTACTCGGGGTTGTAAAGGGAATGATAATGGTCTCCATCCTGATCTTCATTACCAACAGCATCGATCGCAAGGAAAATACCATTACTGCCGCCGACAAGAAAGGATCTCAGTTTTACGGACCGGTTTCATTGATATTTCCCTATCTGATGAAAGAGTTCGGAGGAGAGATAAGATTTCCAAGCTGGCCGGTGGTTAAAGAGGGGAACAAGTGAATTGGCTACAAAAAAGGTTCTTCAACGCTACAAACCGGTACTGCTTCTTTTAGTCAGGCAGTCAAAAACCGCTTCCGGAGAGATGCTTTGAATGCAGACGCAATCGCCGGAATGACGGCATTTATTACATTTTTTATTCTGTACCAGAAAAGAAGATTGTTTGCCCAGGGGGGCCCATCGTTGCGGGAAGATGGGTCGCATCGGAGCATAAAGTCCTATTGCGCGTATCCCCATGGCTGCAGCAAGGTGCAATGGCCCTGTACTGGCCGAAATAAACCCGTCGCTCCGGGAGATCAATGCAGCTAATTCCCCAAGCGATAGTTTACCGGTAAGGTCAGATATCCGGTTTTGATATTTCTGTAAAAAATCCTTCATTAAACTTCCTTCGGCTGCCGTACCGGTGACTAAAATATTGAACTGGTCGGCTGGTATTAGTTCGATCAGCTTTCCGAAATTTTCCAGACCCCACTCCCGTGCACTTCCCTTCGATTTCGGATGTAATATCAAATTAAATAATCCCTCTTTCAAGGCGTCACTTCCGCCATCCTTCCATCCTTTTGGTGTTTCAACCTGAAGCCCGTAATAATCCGGAATTTCCTTCCTGCTTAATTCCAGGCGGATTCCCAGAGGCTGAAGCAGTTTCAGGTTCAACTGGGCTTCGTGCAGATCCGATCTTCTGCGCGATAAATGAACCAGCCGGTTACAGGTTAGCCACGTGAACATCCGGTGAGAAGTGGCAATACGCTCCCGGATACCGGCTTTTTTTGCGGCTTTACAAATCTCCCTGACCGGAAAAACATGGATGATCACATCTGCATGAAGGGCGGCTAAAGCTGCTTCCAGATTGCCGGAAGAGGGTTCAGCGATGGAAGCAAATGGGGAAGACTCAGAATTTCGAGGCAAGTTCCCGATTTGGAGCCAGTCAACAAATTCATCAACATGCCGGCAGGATTCGATGACCGGACGTGTATAGGAGGTTCCTAAAAAAATAATACTACAGCCGGGAAAGGCCTCTTTCAGAACCCCAGCCATGGGCAAGGTCAGCACAACATCCCCGATGCTGTCGGTCCTGCTCAGAATGATTCGCATCAATCCATAATTGCCTTGATACCCGGAAGTTGTTTTCCTTCAATATATTCCAGCATAGCGCCTCCACCGGTTGAAACATAGCTGACTTTATCGCCCAATCCGTACTTATTGATGGCTGCTACGGAATCGCCGCCTCCGATAAGGGTAAAGGTGCCTTTTTCGGTGACTTCTGCCAGGGTCTCAGCGATGAACTTGGTACCGGCTTCGAAATTATTCATTTCAAAAACGCCCATCGGACCGTTCCATAAAATCGTACCCGATTGTTCTATTACATTCCTAAATTTCTGACAAGCAGCTGGGCCGATATCCAGTCCCATCCAGGGAACCTGAATATCGTAGGCGCTGCTCATCTTCTTATTGGCATCGTTCGAAAAGGCATCGGCAAGTATTGCATCGGGCGGAATGTACAGGTTCACTCCCATTGACTTGGAGCCCTCGATGATATTCTTGGCCAGCTCCACATACTCCTCTTCAACCATGGAAGCGCCGGTTTCACCTCCAAGCGCCCGGATAAAGGTGAACATCATTCCACCGCCAATGATCAGGTTATCCACTTTATCCATTAAATGGTTGATAATCTCAATCTTGGTCGAAACCTTGGCGCCTCCAAGAATGGCTGTGAACGGACGTTTGCTGTTGTTCAAGCACCGGTCGATATTAAGAATCTCGTTTGACATAACATATCCGAACATCTTCGCCCCTGGGAAATACTGCGCGATGACAGCCGTGGAAGCATGGGCCCGATGCGCGGTTCCAAAGGCATCGTTAACATACACATCGCCCAACTTGGCCAGTTTCTTTGCAAATTCCGCGTCGCCCTTTTCTTCCTCTTTGTAAAACCGAAGATTTTCGAGTAACAGCACGTCACCGGGTTTCAATGATCCGGACAAATCAATCGCAGAGGCTCCGATACAATCGTCGGCAAATAGAACATGACGTCCGAGTTTTTCAGAAAGGTACGGAAGCAAATGTTTTAGCGAATATTTCTCCTCTGGCCCTGATTTTGGACGCCCAAGATGAGACATCAGAATAATGGAGCCACCGTCGTTCAGGATTTTGGTTATAGTCAATAGTGTGGCATCGATACGGGTTGTATCGGTAATATGGAACTGATTATCGAGTGGAACATTGTAATCGACCCGGATCAGCGCTTTTTTATCCTTAAAGGAATATTGATCAATCGTATGCATAAACTGTTCATTTTGATTAGGGAACAAAATTAAAATTTTTCGGCGCCACAACACATATATTTTTAATTTTACCTTTGTTTTAAACCGGTCCGGACTTAATCACAGGGGCATGAATACTGAAGTTTATGTAATCTGAACGAGAAAAACAGCTTTTTGTTGCCGGCGCCATTTCCGGGATGATCCGGGTATAGCCACTGGAACCGGTAAAGACGGCTAAACAAAACAGGTACAGTGAATTTATGAAAGATTTGCGTCTGACACTAATACAATCGAATCTTCACTGGGAAGATTCAGCCGGGAATCTGAAGCATTTCCGAAAGATATTTTCCTCCATAACCAAGCCGACCGATCTCATCCTGCTGCCCGAAACTTTTAATACCGGGTTTTCAATTAATCCGGCGCTTTGTGCCGAGGATATGAATGGGCCTTCCGTCCAATTTTTAAAGGAAATGGCGGAGCGTACACAGGCTGCTATCATGGCCACCCTGATAGTCCGCGATGGTAACGACCATTTTAACCGAATGGTCTGTGCGCATCCCGGCGGCGACCTTCAAACATACGATAAAAGACATCTTTTCCGTTTAAGTGAAGAGTACCGGATTTTTGAGGCCGGTAAGCAAAAGCCTTTTTTCAACGTCAAAGGATGGAACATTCAACCGGTGATTTGTTACGATTTGCGGTTCCCGGTTTGGATCAAGAACACCTATTCAGCTGGTCAGTATGGGTATGACCTGTTGGTGTGTCTTGCAAACTGGCCCTCAAGCCGCGCCCACATCTGGAAAACCCTGTTGATGGCCAGGGCGATCGAGAATCAGGTATACGTGGCCGGAGTGAACAGGATTGGTATCGACGGCCATGGTACAGCGCATACAGGCGACTCCATGGTGATCGATGCCAAAGGGAAGGCTTTGTCGCAGGCCGAAGCAGGGAAAGAATGCGTGATCTCCGTAACATTGCCTGCACAGGAGTTGAAAATATTCAGGGAGTCGATGACGGTAGGACTTGACTGGGATCATTTTACCCTTGACCTCAACATCTAAAGCATGATCAGATTATCGGCTACGGTTATTGTTCACAACGAAGAAAAAAACATTGTTCGTTGTATCGAATCGGTGAAACCCATTGCCGATGAGATCGTAGTAATCGATTCCAATTCGACCGATCAAACGCCTGCGATATGTCGCAGTCTCGGTTGCCGTGTCATCCAGCGGGCTTTCGACGGGTACGGAGTTCAAAAGCAGTTTGCAGTTGAATGTTCAAGTTATTCCTGGATCCTCTCCATCGATGCCGACGAGGTGATTACCGGGGAGTTACAGGATGAGATCCTAAAATGGAAAGAGAATGACGGGGATCAACCCTATCAGGGATTTAAAATCCCGTTTTCGTTGTATTTTATGGGTCGGATTTTACGGCATGGCGGCGTTGGAAAGGAGATGCACTTGAGGTTGTTCAATAAGGAAAGCGGAGGATTCACGAAGGTTCCGGTGCACGAGGAGATAAGGGTGGAAGGGACCGTTGGAACAATGAGCGGAAGGATACTTCATTATTCCTACCGGGACATCAGCCACCATCTTGAAAAAATCAATTTTTACACAAACCGGGCAGCAGAAGGTTATGTAAGCCGGGGGAAACGGTTTTCACGACTTTGGGTTCCCCTGAAGTTCCCCACCAGCTTTTTCGCTTTTTATTTCATCAAAGGAGGATTCCTGGATGGTTACCCGGGATTCATGTGGTCCTTCCTTGCGGCCGTTTATGCCACACTGAAAGTCGCCAAAACCATTGAAATGAGATCTGACCAATGAACGCATTAATCTTCGCTTTGATACTGTTTGCGGCCGTTGCGGTTTTTCTCGAATTGCAATACAACCTGTTTACTCTGCCCCCGAAGGGTCTTCGCGTATTGATGTATCATAAAATTGAAGATGGTACACCAGATGGTTTGACTGTCACATCGGACCAGTTCCGACAACACCTTGCCTATCTTAGAAATAAAGGCTATTCGTCTCTCTCTTTCGCCGGCCTTAAACAAATAATTGCCCGGGGGATTCCCCTTCCTCGCAATGTCGTGATCCTTACTTTCGATGATGCATACCGCAATTTTCTGACAAAAGCCTTTCCTTTACTGAAAGAATATGGTTTTACCGCTACCGTGCTGGTCCCGGTTGCATTTATTGGTAAGACCAACGTATGGGATCAGGGTACTGATCCCCTCATGACCGGGGAGGAGCTCCGCAGGATCGCTGTGCAGGAGAACATAGAAATAGGGCTTCATTCATTTTTGCATCACAATTACCGGGATATGACCCAGGAGGAAGCGGCAGAGGATATCCGGAACTGCAGGAAAACTTTGTCATTTTATGCCATACCTCATGGGGGAGTTTTGGCTTATCCCTATGGGGGATATCCAAAAAAGGATCCTGAAAAGAAACGTCAACTGTTTGAGCTTTTTGATGAAATGAAACTGGATTTTGCCCTCCGGATCGGAAACCGGATCAACCGGTGGCCAATAAAACAACCCTATGAGATTCAACGGATTGATATCAAAGGATCAGATCGTTTCTTTATTTTTAAAACCAAGCTATTGAAAGGTCGTGCCCACCTTTTTACATAACACCGGCAGAATTTTTTCGGGTAACCAGTTTTTCAGAACCTGGTATATCTTTTCATTGTCGGTGATTATTGTCTCGCTGCCCTTTTCAAAGATCGGGCTGAGTATTGGCCAGATCATGTTAGCCGGCGGATGGGTCGTTGAACGGTTTCCGTATCAGCGATTCCTTGGATATCTTGCACCAAAGACAAAATGCCAGACTTTCTGGATTTTCCTACCTTCCGCTCTTTTCATGATGCTGGTGTCTATTCTAAAGGGTTTCAGGCAGTTTTTCAACCAGAAAGCTGCCCTGATTTTCTGTTCGGTATATATTTTACACCTCACCGGTTTAATCATTACAACCGACTTCGATTATGCTTTTAAAGACCTTCGAACCAAACTACCATTATTGCTGCTTCCCTTGCTGATTGCAACCTCTGAACCTTTCGACCGGAAGGGATTCTTTTATCTGATGGTACTTTTCGCGTCGGCAGTACTGTGCAGAACCCTCTTCAACGGGTTTCTGATATGGCATGAAAAGTTCATCGATATTCGGGAGGTTTCGAGAAACGTGTCGCATATCATTCTTAGTCTTTTGATCGTTCTTTCGTTTTTTTCCTTGATCTATCTTTCATTCCAGAAACTATTTTTCCCAGCGGGATTGCGATGGATTTTCAGGTTGACTGCTGTGTGGTTCTTGTTTTATTTGTTTTATTCACAGTCATTTACCGGCGTATCCATTCTGGTAATTCTCCTGCTTTTATACCTTTTCTTACAGATTATCCATACGCACAACGGATGGTTGCGTGTATGTCTGATTCTGGCAATCATTGCGACCTCAACTACATTGTTTCTGTCGCTGAGATCGATCGTTCATGATTATTACAGGGTCAATCCGGTAGATTTTAAATCGCTGGATAAGTTCTCTGCCAGGGGGAATCTCTATCTGAATGATTCTCTTTCACGTCAGACCGAAAACGGAAATTACTTGTGGATCTATGTTCAGATGGATGAAATGAGATTAGCATGGAATAAACGCAGCCGTATTCCCCTCGACAGCCTCAACAAGAAACGGGAAGTATGTGCCTTTACGGTGATCCGGTTTCTGTCGTCAAAGGGTTGGCGCAAGGACGGCGATGCAGTTGAGCGATTAACACGTGAGGAAATCAGCGCAATAGAAAAGGGAGTTCCCAACTATCTTTTCATCAATAATCTAAGCTTACGCGAAAGGATCTATGAATTTTTATGGGGATTCGATACCTATCGTGAAACTGGCAACCCTACCGGTTCGACCGTAATGCAGCGTTTTGAATTCTGGAAAGCCTCGCTGGGGATCATAAAAGAGAACTGGGTAACGGGAGTCGGGACAGGCGACATGAATATTGCCTTCGACCGGCAGTATGAAATGATGGATACGAAACTCTCGCCCGATCAACGCTGGCGGTCCCATAACCAGTTTTTGTCAGTCCTTGTCGGTTTCGGGATTCCGGGTCTGGTGTGGTTTCTCCTTGCTATTTTTTATCCGCTGTTTCTCCGATCTTTCCGCCATGATTTTTTTATGAACATTTTTTTGATTATTGCCCTTCTCTCGATGTTAACTGAAGATACCATTGAATCGCAGACGGGGGTGACGTTCTTCGCATTCTTTTATACCCTGTTCCTTTTTGCCCGCCAGCGAGAAGATCCTCTTTTCAAATGATTATCTATTAAAACTGATGCCTTTGGAAAAGCGCTTTATGGATGAAAATACCCCGGCCGTCAGAGCCGATTGGATGATGATCGTCAATCCCAACGCCGGTGTGAAAAAAGGGCTGAGAGACTGGCCCAGGATCATCAAACTTCTGAAGGAAGAGGAGGTGGGATTCGACCACATTTTAACCACAAAGAGGGGTGATGCCATTGAATTCGCCGCCCGGGCTGTTGAAAATGGGTACCGAAATATAGCCATCATCGGAGGGGATGGTACACTTAATGAGGTGTTGAATGGTCTCTTCCTTCAAAAGTCCGTTCCGGTGAACGAGATCACCATTGCCATGATCCCTGTTGGGACAGGGAACGATTGGTGCCGGATGTTTCAGGTCCCGTTTGATTACCTTCAGGCGATCCACTTGTTAAAAAGAAAAAAGATCCGGTATCAGGATGCCGGTCTGGTTCGCTATTATCACCACGAAAACACGGAAGACCGATATTTTATGAATGTCGCCGGGATGGGATATGATGCGCTGGTGGCCAAGAAGACCAATTTACTCAAAGAAAAGGGAAAAGGTGGGCCACTGACCTATCTTTATTTCGTCTTTGCCGGCCTGTTTCAGTACCAGTTTATGGAAGCGGTGATCGAAGTGGATGGAGCTACAGCATTCAAAGGAGAGATTTTTTCAATGAATGTGGGGATTTGCAAATTTAATGGCGGAGGTATGAAACAAGTACCCTACGCGGTTCCGGACGATGGGTTGCTGGATGTCACCCTTATTAAAAAGGCCTCAAAATGGCTGGTAGTCAAATATGCCCGTAAACTTTTCGATGGTTCACTGGTCGATTTGCCTATCGTGGAAACCTTCCGCGGTGAGAACATCAGGATACGCTCGACAGGCAAAATTTACCTCGAAACGGATGGCGAATCGCTCGGGAACTCACCCTTCACCTTTGAAATTTTACCGCGTTGTCTCAGAATTGTGACAGGGGAATAAACAACTAACTGTCGCAGGCAGTGAAATAAAACCGGATCAATTGATTTTCTCTTTCCAATCGCCCGATTCCTGAATAATCCGGATCAGGGTGTCAACAGCATCCTCCTCGGCTATGTTTTTTTGGACAACAGTATGTCCTTTATACAGGCTTATCATGCCTTTACCGGCACCGACATATCCGTAATCCGCATCGGCCATCTCGCCCGGACCATTTACGATGCAGCCCATCACGGCGATTTTCAATCCCGCAAGATGTACGGTAGAGTTCTCGATTTTTTTTAACGCCTCCTGTATGTTGAATTGTGTCCGGCTGCAAGAGGGGCAGGCAATATATTCTGTTTTGGTGATTCGTGTACCAGTCGCCTGAAGGATATTATAGGCAACCGGAATCTCAAATTCCGGATCCTCCGTCAAAGAAACCCTGATGGTATCGCCAATTCCATCAGCAAGTAAACTCCCGATCCCGATGGCCGATTTGATACGGCCATCCTCTCCCGCTCCACTTTCGGTTACGCCTAAATGCAACGGATAATCCATCCCGGCCAGGGTCATCTCCCTGACCAGTAAACGGTTTGCGGCAATCATCAGCCTGACATTACTCGCTTTCATCGAAAAAACCAAATCATGGAAAGAATTGGACTCGCATATCCTGGCAAATTCGAGAGCCGATTCGACCATACCTTCCGGAGTGTCGCCATATTTTTCGAGGATCCGTTCCGACAGAGATCCGTGGTTAACTCCTATTCTGATGGCTGTTCCGTGATCCTTACAGATATTTAGCAAAGGTTTGAGCCTCCTGCCTATCCTTTCAATCTCGCTTTCAGCCTGGTGCTTAATTGACTTTTGATCCCGTTCCTTTGATTTTTTATCAACATAATTTCCCGGATTGATCCGAACCTTCTCAACGATGGTTGCAGCGACCTCGGCGATTTTGGGATTAAAGTGTACATCAGCGATCAAAGGCGTTTTAAAACCCTGCCGGCGTAATACTTTTTTAATCTCTGCCAGATTCTCGACCTCCCTCATTCCCGGAACCGCAATCCGTACATATTCACAACCGGCCTCTATCATTCTTACTGCCTGTTGGACTGTAGCACCAGTGTCGAGGGTCGGGGTACTGGTCATGGATTGCACCCGTACCGGATAGTTTCCCCCCATGGGCAAGTCGCCGACAGTAACTACGCGGGTTTTAAAACGTTTCAACCTTGTTTTGGATGCCATGTCTCATATTCCTGTTCCATCGTGTCACGCTCAATGTGACACGGGAGTGTTTCAACATGCAAAAATACATAAACGAAAATGTGAATTCTGACGGAATGGGAAAATATCGATATCATTCCAACCCCTTTACCTTAGGTTTTCCGGCGATAAAATCCTTCAGATAAAATGGTTCAAAACCGGACAGGTTTTCAAATCGGGCAGCGATGTACTTTTCTTCTGCAAATGAGATCAGAAATTTTGCCGACAGCGCCATCCGTTCAAAGAAAATAGCGTTTTGATTTTCTGTAAACAGAAGACTGCATTTGTCAGCACCCGGGCCACCGAAAAGGATCCGATACCGACTCAAGTACTCAGCGAATGAGCTTTCATGGATGATTTCGGCACGGACTTCTCTGATTGGTTCAAGATCACCGTTGTAGAGCCCGCAGTACACTTCCATGCGCCGGGCATCCATCATCGGACAGAATAATTCCGGTTGAGGACGAGTAGGTCCCTGCAGTTTTTCGACATGCTGTTTCATACCCCATGCAAGGGCTTGCAAGGTTGGCACAGCAATCAGGGGTTTCCCGATTGCGTAACACACTCCTTTGGCGGCGGCGGTGCCGATACGAAGACCGGTATAAGATCCTGGTCCCATACTTACTGCGACTGCATCGAGATCAACGAAGGAGAGGCTTGATTCGTGAAGGACCGATTCCATTAAAACAGTGAGCCTCGAAGCGTGAACATTCACGGCATGGTCCGACTGTTCCTTCAGTAACACACCATCGGCGGCAAGGGCAACTGAACAAGTTGCCGACGTGGTTTCAAGGCTGAGGATCAACCCCATGAACTAATTTTCTTTTTCTTTAGTAAACAGGTCCTTTTTGTCAACTTTCTTGACCTTATCGCCGTCTTTTAAAAGCTTTGACACTGCGGAGTAAGGCGCTGTAATGATCTCGTCGCCATTCTTCAACCCGCTCAGGATCTGAATGTAGGTATTATCCTGGATTCCGGTCTTGACATCGACTTTTTTAGCCGTTCCGTCCTTGAGCAGGAAAACACATTCCTGAATCTGGTCGGTCTTTTTCTTAACTGATACCATCTCTACCTCATCATCATTATCATCCTTCCGGGTCTTATTTTTTTCGTTGATCTTATCGAGGGTATCTTTGTCGATACGTGTAGTGACCGCCTGGATCGGGATCGTCAGCGTGTTATCGGCGGTTTCGGTTTGGATATCGACGGTACATGACATTCCGGGGCGGAACGGCGAATAGTCGGGGGTTTTCCCATTAAGAAGGTCCTGATAAAATTCCTTGATGAGGTGGATTTTAACATTGAAATTGGTTACCTGGTCCACACTCACTCCGGTGGTATTAGCCGAGGTGGCAATCTCAGTGACGATTCCTTTGAACTTGCGGTTCAGATAGGCGTCAACTTCAATGAGGGCGGTATCGTGGAGACTTACCCTAACGATATCGTTTTCGTTGACCTGCACCTGGGCTTCCATTTCATTGAGGTTGGCAATCCGCATGATTTCAGTTCCGCTTGAAAACTGTGAGGCGCCGGTGACCCGCTCTCCTTTAAGAACGCTCAGTTTGGAAACAGTTCCATCACTTGGTGCAAAGATGGCGGTCCGGTTCAGATCCTCTTTCGATTTTTTCAGGACGGCCTCGGCGCTTTTAACCATAAATTCAGATGCACTGATGTCCTGCTCGCCTGCGGTAACCTGTGCCAGTGCAACCTGATAGGTGGCTTTTGCCTGATCATAATCGGCTTTGGAGATCACATTCTGCTGAAATAATTTATCCTGCCGTTCATAAGTAAGCCGGGCATTTTCATACTGTGCTTTTAACTGGGCAAGCCGGGCTTTTGAGTTGGCAAGGTTCGCTTTCTGGGAATTAAGAGCAGCCTCGCTTTGATCGAATTGCGTGATGTAAATCTCAGGATCGATTTTGGCAAGCAGATCCCCCTGCTTTACCTGGTCTCCTTCCTTAACATAAAGTTCGACCACTTCCCCCGAAATGTAAGGGCTGATCTTGATATCCTTTTCAGGCTGGATTTTTCCGTTGGATGACACCGTTTGGATGATCGACCGTTTTGTTACTTTCTCAGTGGCTATGCGTATGCCCACCTCGCGGTTATTTTTCACTACAACAGCAATGATGACAAGAGCTATCACTGTTCCGGCAGCGATAATAATCCACGTTTTTTTTCTGGAAATCTTCATGGTTGTAAATCAGTTTTTTAGATTATTCACGATTGATACGGATTGGATTTCCCATGTAAAAATCGAGAATGGTGGTCTTAAAAATAAAATCATACTTGGCCTGAAGTAAATCAGATTCAGCTTTGGTAAGATCTTTCTTGGTATTGTTATAATCGAAAGATGTCATCATACCGACATCGAATTTTTGCTGGGCGTATTTAAAAGCTTCATTCTGGGCTGCTACTTTTTCGCCGGAGGCGTTGTATTTTTGAAGGGCTGAGATGGCATCGGCAAATGCCTGTTCGATCAACTTCCTGAGATCCCGTGTTTTAATATCCAGATCGATCTCTGCTTGTGTTTTTTGAATTTTAGCCTGACTGATGGCATTACGCCCCTGCCATCCGTTGAAGATCGGCACTGTCAACGAAAATCCAACAGACTGGTTGCTATTATCTTTTAATTGTTCCGAGAAATCCTTTACCCGGTATTTATAATCAACCTGAGGCATCAGAACGATATCTTTTGACTGTAGGGTTATTCCGACCGCCCTCCAGGTGGTATCGCCAAGTGTACCGGGATCGACCTCCATGGCAGCGCCCGAATAACCTGTACCCCAGCTCCCGCTTAGACTTAACACAGGCTGTACATAACCGCGGGCAATCGCGAGACGCTTCTGGGCAGCTTCCACGCGAAGTTCAGCCGCACGAACCTCAGGCCTGGTTTTCATGGCCTTTTCAAAGATTACCTCGGTCGTAATTTGATCCAACGGGGCTTTTACATCCATCAGTGCAGGTTTTTCAATAGTGAAATCACGGGTCACTGTCAGATCGATGAGTTGTTGCAGGGAAAGGTTGGAGATCGACAGGCGGTTCGTGGCATCGACCACATTCAGTTCCTCTGTGGCTTTCTGCGCGTTGATGTTGAGTAGATCTCCCCGGGCCGAGGAACCGGCATCGACCATCTTCTGTATACGTTCCGATTGGGCCGTAGTAATCTTTAGCTGTTCTTTGGCTACGCCGAGGAGCTCAAGATTAAACAGAATGTCGAGATAATAACCGGCAACTGACAGTGAGATGTTGTTCTTGATGACATCAAGGTCATATTGGCTGGCTAATAAATTGATCTTATTTGCCTTGAGGGTGTTCAGTTTTTGAAGCCCCCCGAACAACGTGACATTGCTGGAAACGTAAAAATTGTTAGATCTGACAGTTGTGGTGGCAAAGGTATTGGTATACTGGTCGATGGTCTGACCAAAATTCCAGAAATTGGTTCCGTTCGCGTTCAGGTTGGGGAGCATATTCAGACCGCTTTGGAGCAGGGCCTTTTTATTGCTTTCAACGGTAAGCATTTGCTTGTTGATATCGAGGTTGTTTTCAAGTGCAAAATTGATACAATCCTCAAGGGTCCATATTTTTTGAGCTGTTACCCTTTCCCCCGACCAGATAGTGAAAAGGAAGCACAAAGAAAGGAACAGGGTTGAAAAACGATGCATCTGCATGGTGCGGAATTTTAAAGGCTTCAAAAGTAGTGATTTTACATTCATCAGGGAGGTAAGACGATGAAATTGTAGTTTGGTTACAACCCTGAAAACGCTTATATTTGTGATATGGTTTGTAATTAAAGTTAAATTTCTAATTTTGCACTTCATTATTGATTCCCTGCCATTCATGATGCCTGTGATATACAATATTGGATTATTCTTTAGGAAGCCCGTACCGATTCTCTTCGCGCTGCTTTTTGCCTGTTCTCTCAGTACTGGCGCACAGAATCACCCTGAATCAGGGAAGTCCGGGTCATTTAATGCTGGCACGATGATCATGGAGCACGTAGTTGACAATCACGAATGGCATATTGCTGAAATCGGCGACTTTCATCTTACCATTCCATTACCCGTCATTTTGCTGTATGATGGTGAAATCTATCTTTTTTCCTCGGGTCGGTTTCACAATGAATCCCACAGTTACTTAGGGTTCAGACTGGAACAGGAAGGGCCTGAAAAGGGAAAAATCGTCAGGATCACAACCCAGGGGTCCTCCGGATCGGTTGTCGGGAAGGTTTATGATTTTTCAATCACTAAAACCGTTCTGGCGATTTTCATCAGTTCTTTTTTACTGATCTGGATTTTTGTTTCAGTTGCACGCCGCTATAAACGCAATCCCAACCAGGCCCCGAAAGGGCTTCAATCCCTGCTTGAACCACTTATTTTGTTTATCAGGGATGACATTGCCAAAAGTTCAATCGGCGAGAAACGGTATGAGAAGTATATGCCTTTTCTGCTGACCGTATTCTTTTTTATCTTCTTTAACAATCTTTTCGGATTGATCCCCTTTTTTCCTGGAGGCGCCAACGTCACTGGCAACATTGCAGTAACGCTGGTTATGGCGGTGTTTACCTTTATCATCACCACCATTAACGGGAACAAACACTATTGGATCGACATTATCAACACACCGGGCGTACCCTGGTGGCTAAAAATTCCATTGCCACTCATGCCTGTTGTCGAGATTATCGGTATCATAACAAAACCGTTCGTTCTGATGATCCGACTCTTTGCCAACATTACTGCCGGACACATCATTGTGCTCGGATTCGTGAGTCTTATTTTCATCTTCGGGGCGATCAGCGCATCTTTGGGAGTGGGAGTGTCGGTCGTTTCGGTAGCTTTTATGGTTTTCATGAATCTTCTGGAACTTCTGGTTGCCTTTATCCAGGCGTATGTATTTACGCTTCTTTCGGCGCTCTACTTCGGATTGGCCACCATTGAACCGGAACACGCTTAAACAAAGCATGTTTTACGATTAACGCATTGTCGTAATAGGAACAAATCAGTAGTAACATTAAATAACCAATTGTTTATGCATTTATTAGCCATCTTACTGCAATTAGCCGGCGATTTCGCCGCAATTGCTAAAATGGGAGCAGGCCTTGGTGCAGGGATCGCGGTGATCGGTGCTGGTATCGGTATCGGAAACATCGGTAAAAGCGCTCTGGAAGCCATTGCCCGGCAGCCCGAAGCTGTAGGTGACATCCGTTCGAATATGATCATCGCAGCCGCTCTTGTCGAAGGCGTCGCATTTTTCGCCATCGTTGTCTGTCTGCTGATACTTTTCATCTAGCAGAATCAAGTTCTTCACGGTTCAACGATCGGTTGCACCGTGAAGAGCTTTGAAATCATGAACCGTCAAAAATTATCAACATGGAATTAATAACGCCGGGACTGGGATTGCTTTTTTGGATGACGCTGGCATTTCTGTTATTGTTATTCATCCTGGGAAAATTTGCATGGAAACCCATTTTGAAGATGCTCCGTGAGCGTGAAACTTCGATCCATGAAGCGCTGAATGCTGCCAACCAGGCGAAGGAGGAGATGAAGAAGCTTAAATTCAGCAATGAACAACTGCTTCAGGAGGCCAAAAATGAACGGGATAACATGTTAAATGAAGCCAGGAAAATCAAGGAGAAAATCATTGAAGATGCACGGATAAAAGCCGGAGAGGAAGCTTCCCGAATTGTCGAAAGCGCGAAAGAAAGCATCCAAAATGAGAAAATGGCCGCCATGACCGAACTAAAAAACCAGATTGCCCAAAGCGCTCTTGACCTGGCCAGGTTGATCCTGAAAAGAGAACTTTCGGATCCCGAAAAACAGGAAGCCTACATCAAAGGGTTACTAAAAGAAATTAAATTCAACTGACAGGTGACCCTATGAAGATCTCTCTGGTAGCCAAACGATATGCAAAAGCCCTTTTCGATCTCTCCGTCGAGAAAAATCTCGTTGAGGAGGTTTACAGGGATAATATACTGGTGTCGGAAACCTGTGACCAGAACCGCGAATTAAGGTTGTTGTTGAAGAGTCCGGTTATTCATACCGATAAAAAGTTAGCTGTTATCCGGAATATCTTTTCCGGAAAGGTTCAGACCCTGACCCTGAACTATATGCTGATCATGGTCAGAAAAAGGCGCGAATCGTTTCTGCATGAGATCGCACTGGAGTGTATGGACCGCTATCTGATTTATAAGAATATCCTGAAAGTATTTTTCTCATCACCGGTTCATCCTGATGATGAAATCCGGAAAAGCGTCATGGCTATCATGAGCCATTACACCCGGTCGAATATTGACCTGGAAGTTGCTATCGATGACTCCCTGATCGGTGGCTTTGTGCTTTCCTGGAAAGATAAACAATTTGATGCCAGCATCAGGAGGGAAATCGAGAACCTGAGAAGCGCGGTTGGGAAAGTAAATTTGTATAAAAAAGGATTTTGATCTTAAACGGAAGTTGTTGTAGCAATTTTCTGATTAATTGTAACACATAAACAAGATAGAATATGGCTGAAATCAAGCCTGCTGAGGTTACCGCAATTTTACGAAAAGAATTAGCCGGATATCATAGCGAGCACGAATTGGAAGAGGTAGGGACAGTCCTTACCGTTGGTGACGGAATCGCCCGTATTTATGGTTTAGATAATGCAGAGAGCGGGGAACTTATCGAGTTCGGTAAAAACGGATTGAAGGCAATCGTGTTGAACCTGGAGGCCGATAACGTGGGAGCGGTCATGCTGGGTGAGTCTTATGAAATCAAAGAGGGAGATATTGTAAAACGTACCCGAAGGATTGCCTCTATCGAGGTGGGAGAAGGTATGTTGGGTCGTGTGGTCAACACCCTCGGTGAGCCCATCGACGGAAAGGGCAGGATTGAAGGTGAGCGCCTTGAAATGCCCCTGGAACGGAAAGCTCCCGGAGTGATTTTCAGGCAGCCGGTCAACCAGCCGTTACAAACAGGAATTAAACCTATTGATGCCATGATCCCCATCGGCAGGGGGCAACGTGAGCTGATCATCGGCGACCGGCAGACCGGAAAGACCGCTATTGCCATCGATACAATCATCAATCAGAAAGAGTTTTATCAGCGGGGTGAGCCTGTATATTGCATCTATGTGGCTATCGGGCAGAAGGGATCAACGGTTGCAAATATTGTCAAGACTTTGGAGGAGAAGGGGGCGATGGCTTATACCATTGTGGTTGCCGCTACGGCCTCAGATCCTGCTGCCATGCAGTTTTATGCGCCCTTTGCCGGCGCTGCCATCGGGGAGTACTTCCGTGATACCGGGCGGCCTGCCCTGGTGATTTATGATGATCTTTCAAAGCAGGCAGTGGCTTACCGTGAAGTCTCCCTGTTACTTCGCCGTCCGCCCGGAAGGGAAGCCTACCCTGGCGATGTTTTTTACCTGCATTCACGGTTATTAGAGAGGGCTGCCCGGATTATCTCGTCCGACGAAATTGCCCGCCAGATGAACGACCTTCCCGAAAACCTGAAAGATAAAGTCAGGGGCGGAGGCTCCCTAACGGCATTACCCATTATCGAGACCCAGGCTGGCGACGTTTCAGCCTATATCCCGACCAATGTAATCTCTATCACCGACGGTCAGATCTTCCTTGAAACCGGTCTCTTTAACGCCGGAATCCGTCCGGCCATCAATGTGGGGATCTCTGTTTCACGCGTTGGCGGAAATGCCCAGATCAAATCGATGAAAAAGGTGGCCGGTACCCTGAAACTGGACCAGGCTGAGTACCGTGAACTGGAAGCCTTTTCTAAATTCGGCTCCGATCTGGATGCCGCAACTAAAGCAGTGCTTGACAAGGGTGCGCGTAATGTCGAGATTCTCAAGCAACCGCAGTACACCCCCATGCCCGTTGAAAAACAGATTGCCATCATCTTTTGCGGAACAAGAGGCCTTCTCCGGAATGTTCCCGTAAAAAATATCGGCAATTTCGAAACGGAGTATCTTCATTTTATGGAAACGAATCATCTAACGGTTCTTAACAACCTCAAGGCTGGCAAGATTCTGGATGAAGATCTGAAAACTATGGAAACTGCCGCACGGGAAATATCCAAGAAATACGAAGAAAAGAAATAGCATTCTCAAATGGCCGGATTAAAGGAAGTACGACTTCGGATCGCGTCGGTTAAATCAACACAGCAGATCACCAACGCCATGAAAATGGTGGCTGCTTCCAAATTGAGGAAATCTCAGACCGCGATCATCAAATTACGGCCCTATGCAGCCAAACTGCGTGAGATTTTACAGAATCTGAGTTCCAGCATCGAAGTATCAGGAACGAATGTTTTCTCACAGGAACGGAAACCTGAAAAAATCCTGTTGATCGTGATTGCTTCTAATCGCGGATTGTGTGGCGCATTCAATTCCAACATCATAAAAACAGCACTGGCCCTGTGTTCTGATACATATCGCGAATCATTCAGTCAGGGGAATATCCATTTTATCACCATCGGGAAAAAAGCAACAGAGTTCTTCAGGAAAAGGAAGTTTTCCGTAATCGAATCCCATGATGAATTATTTGATCACCTGACTTTCGATCAGGTTGCACCGTTGGCTGAAAGAATCATGAAGGGATTTACGGCTAAAGAATTCGACCGGATTGAATTGATTTACAATCAATTTAAAAATGCAGCAGTGCAAAGGCTTGTTGTTGAACAGTATTTGCCCATCGCTCCGTCACAAGCCCAACAGGCAACACAGAAAACGGCCCCTGACTATATTTTCGAACCTGATCGGGAAACTATTATAAGGGAACTCATTCCCAAAACCCTGAGGATCCAGTTGTTCAAAGCATTGCTGGATTCATTTGCCTCTGAGCAGGGAGCCCGGATGACTGCCATGCAAAAGGCGACCGATAATGCAACGGAATTGCTTCGCGGACTGAATATCTCTTACAACAAAGCCCGTCAGAATGCGATCACCAACGATATCCTGGAGATTGTTTCCGGAGCTGAGGCATTAAAAGGGTAGTCCCTGCATCAGACGATCAATAAGTTTCATTTATATTTTGTAAAACACCAAGACCATGATAGCTAAGAATGTTGAAAAAGCAATAAACGAACAGATCAAACGTGAAGAGCATTCTTCACGGATTTATCTGGCAATGGCCTCCTGGGCCGAAAGAAACGGATTTCCGGGAGCTGCCGACTGGCTCTATGTGCAAACCGAGGAGGAACGCATCCACATGCTCAAGCTGGTTCATTATCTGAATGACCGCGGAGGTAGCGCCGTGATTCCTGCATTGGAAGCGCCTGAATCCAAATACAAGACGCTGACCGAAATGTTTCAGCAGGTACTCAAACACGAGGAATATATCTCGGCATCGATTAATGACTTGTATGCCGTATGCGTGAAAGAAAAGGATTACACTTCGGCCAACTACCTGCAGTGGTATATTAATGAACAAATCGAGGAAGAGAGCAACGTGCGCAGTATTCTGGATCAGATCAAACTGGCCGGGCCGGAAAAGGGTGGATTATTCCTGATGGACAAGGAATTTGGAGCTTTAGCTGTTGCTAAACGAAATTCACTTGCCCAAACGGGTGGGGCTAACGCAGTAATCTGACCAGCTTGTTGTACCAGCTTCTTCCGTATTTTCGGATCAACGCCCCTTCCAGAAACCGGTAAAGGGGCGTCTTTTCATTGTACCCCTTCTCAAGCGCCTTCTGGCATATAGGCCATTTATGATAGTTTATCAACTCATTGAATCCGGTATTTTTTATCCGGATGGGATAGAGGTGGCAGGAAATGGGTTTTGCAAATGATATCCGTTTTTCAAGAAAAGCTTTTTCTATTGCACAACGGGCAATTCCGTTCTCAAAATAGACAAAAACACACGCCCCATCTTTGATTAAGGGCGTCACAAATTTTCCTTCCGAATCGTAATCGAACACTCCGCTGTCTTCAACCTCTCTGATCCCTTCTTCCACCATAAAAGATTTGATAACCTCAATATGATCTTCCAGCAGCGATATTTCTTCCTCCTCTAACGGGGCTCCGGCATCACCCTCGATACAACAGGCTCCTTTGCACCGTGAAAGATCGCATGAAAAGTTTACTGTTTTTATTTCATCGGAGATAAGGGTGTTTCCAATCGCGATCATAATAGAGAATTGAAACAGATAGGTTACGTCTGAGTAAGTTGGTTAACAAAAAAATATGGGATTACTTTTTCTTTAACTCAAGGGCCCTTGTGAAATCGGCTACAGAGCCCGGCAGATCACCCTTGGCTTTTTTGGAAAATCCACGGTAATAATAGGCGTCTCCCCAACCCGGTTGAAGCATGATTACGGCGGAGAAATCATTAACTGCCTTTTCAAATTTCTCAGTCTTAAGATAGATCAACCCCCGGTTCCAGAAAGATTCGACCAACCTTGAGTCTTTGGAAACCGCCTTACCGATATCGTTGATGGCCCGGCTGTATTTTTCAAGATAGGCATAAACGCAACCCCTGTTATTAAAGGCCGCAGCATGGTCGGGAATCTTGTTGATCAAAAGGTCATATGACTTGATCGATTGCTGATTGTCGCCTACCAGCCGGTAAAGGTATCCCATACAAAGCAGCATGGTACTGTCGTCTTTTTTATCCTGCTCGCGGGCTTTTAACAATAAACCGATGGACTTTCCATACCGTTGTGTCGAAAAGCAATAATATCCGTAATTAACAAATGCATCGTAAAAAGTCGGGTCCTTGGTGGCATAATTGAACAACGCCTCGATCAGGAGGGTATCGGTGGAATTATTGATGGCATTGTTTGTCCCCATCAGGTAAGCCCCGAATGTATTATCTTTTTCGTAGGGCATATTGTCCCAGAATTCAGGTTTCTTGAGCTCGGAAACGGGAACTTTAAGTACCTTACTATACATTGATAGAATGCTGTCGGGCATCTTCAGTTGCATGAAAGCAATACCCAGGTACAGATTGCAAAGCGACCGGTTGACAGTCGTATCTGACAATGCATTCTTGAAGTCAAGAATCGATTCGCGGTATGACCGTTGCCGCAATAAACTGATTCCCCGATAGAAATGTACGAAGCCCCGGGTATTTCCCTTGGGAAACAGATCATCTTTTTTACGGTCGGCGATGGAGGTAAAATCGGTTTTGTAATCGTAATGACAAATCTCACGGAGCTCCAGGATCTGCGACCAAAGCGGAAATCCTATTAAAACCATACTGATGGTCAGGATCAGAAAACGAAGCTTTCTTCTCATGGAATCAGTTTTATGAATTCGCAAATATCGGTCAAATTTAACCATTTATGTTATATTTTTATAAAAAAGAGAATCACTGCAAAAGTTCTTCTTTATCGGGAATGATATAAAAACAGGGGGACAGGTAGCCATTGCCAAGTATGACAATTCAGCCCATCTTTGCTTCGGGATAACTTTTAACAAGGTATATTATTAGGATTTCAAAGGGAGATGTAAAAATTTCTGGTGGGGGAATTTTGAATAGATCGACGCCATGGAGCCGGAAATCAGTTAAAGATTCCTGAATCAGAACCGCTTTACATAACCGTGGCAATAGGGTGTCTGTCCCTTATGATCATAGTAATCCTGGTGATAATCCTCGGCGATCCAGAATTCAGCAGCAGGTTTCAGTTCGGTGACCACATCAAACCCTTTTGCCCGTAACTGACCGATAAGCTTCATTGATATCTCTTTTTGTTCCTCTGTTTGGTAAAATATGGCTGACCGGTATTGTTCCCCCCAATCCGGTCCCTGGTGGTTCCATTGCGTGGGGTCATGCGTCTCAAAGAACATTTTTGCCACTGTCTCGAATGATACCAGCCGCGTGTCAAAGACGATCCTGATGGCTTCATAATGCCCGGTTTTGCCGGCACACACCTCTTGATAGGTCGGATGCGCCTTATGTCCGGCGGTATAGCCGACTTCGGTGGAAATGACCCCGTCGATTTTTTTCATATAATATTCCACCCCCCAGAAACAGCCTCCTGCAAATATTGCAGTATCAGTTGTTCCAATGGATTCCGCGGGGATGAAATCGAGTGAAATGGAGTTGACACAGTGTCGGATATTCTTTCGGGTAAAGCCCTCTCCTTCGAAAATGTGCCCTAAATGGCTTCCACATGCAGCACATTGAATCTCGGTGCGGATTCCATCGGCGTCGGGAATGCGTTTAACGGCGTTCTCAATTTCATCATCAAATGCCGGCCAACCGCAGTGTGCATCAAACTTATCGCCAGAGCGGTACAACCGACTACCGCATCGTTTGCAAACGTAGATTCCAGGTTCATTAAATTTTTCATATTTCCCGGTAAATGGTGCTTCGGTACCTTTATGGATCATGACCCGTTCTTCGTCGGAGGATAATGTTCTGAATTTCATAATATGTTCAGTATTAATTTCAGGGTTCCGGTGTTGCGTTGAACATCCGGGTAATAACCCGGAAATTGAAATAAAATTAAACAGACACCATAATATAACATTAAGCATGCGGCCATTTCTGCCTGTAAAGGTCAAATTGGTATTTATTTAAAGTCTTGTGGTCCAGTAAATCCTTTTATGGACTCTATAACGGCAAAGGTGAGAAAATGTTATTACATCCGGGATACCTTTCCGGATATTTCACGGGGATAATGATGGGTTAATTACAGGATGAAAATCTTTTCAAGTTTAGTAATCACACCTGAGGTGAGACGGATATAGGCATCACCGCGACCTACCGTTCCGTTGATATCGAAGGTGCTTTCTTTCAATCCTTCTCCGTAAACCACTTCATTCATAAGGGTTTTGATCAATTTACCCTGGCAGGAGAGCAACTCGATTTTAACATTTTGACCGTTTTCAGTGTCATAAATAACGTTGATATATTTCAGAACCGGATTGGGCATGATCTTTACTTTCATATTCCGGTATTCGCGGGTTTTTCCTTTACACAGGTTTTCATAGGGGACGGGATAGTCTTCGAATAAGACACTGCGGGGTTTGGGTTTGGGTGCAGGTTTGACAACCGGTTTTGGTTTTTCGACCTTTATTACAATCCGTTTCTTCCTGCATGGGCAATCATCATCGACCGCCTGTAAAGGAAGCGAAAAAACAAACATGAGGGCCAGAGCTAACAGAACACGTGTTTTCATTTGTCAATATGTATTTGGTCAGATGGAATATCCATGAGGATTGCGTTCACAGATGGTTTGATTCGAATCTTCAGGGACATACATTTTTTCTTTTATGGGTTCTACGTAGCAAACTGGCGTCGGGTTTCGGTTTTGTAACGTTTATTTCGTAGATGTGTTTGTTTTCAAGCCATTTGTGTGGAAATGTGACGAAAAGTGCAACAAAATAGGTGTGTTCTAATTGAATTAGTACTTTTGCCGATAAATCCTGAATCATGAAGAAATTTTTAGCCATAGGCAATGCCCTTGTTGATATTATGATCACCCTGAAGGATGACCAGATTCTGGAAACACTCGATCTTCCCAAAGGAAGTATGCAACTGGTTAATCGTGAAAGAAGCGCAAGGGTGCTCGCTGCGTTAAAGGATCATACGACAAGTCATTCTGCAGGTGGGTCGGCGGCCAATACCATTCATGGGCTGGCAATGCTGGGTGCCACAGCCGGATATATCGGGGTTGTGGGAACAGATGAACTGGGCGGTTTTTTTGTCAGGGATCTGATCCGTGCCGGCGTGGATCCGAGGATGATCCACAGTGAAAATGAGACGGGCAGGGCAGTGGCTCTGGTTTCATCAGATTCGGAAAGGACCTTTGCCACTTTTTTAGGTGCGGCCGTCGAGTTGTCGGCTTCCCATCTCCATCCTGAAATGTTCAAAGGGTATGATTACTTTCACATCGAAGGTTACCTGGTGCAGAACCATGACCTGATTCGCAGGGCACTTGAACTTGCCAAGGCCGAGGGATTAGTTATCTCGCTTGACCTGGCAAGCTATAATGTTGTGGAAGCCAACCTTGAATTCCTCAGGCAGGTTATCGCTGAATTCGTGGATATCTTGTTTGCCAATGAAGAAGAAGCCCGTGCGTTCACCGGACTGGATCCGGTAGATGCACTAAACCGGATTTCGGAACTGGTGGATATTGCGATTGTAAAAACCGGAAGCAAAGGCTCTTTGATAAAGACTTCTGCAGATACCTTCGAAATCGGTGTTATTCCCGTAAATCCAATTGATACAACCGGGGCCGGTGATTTATATGCGGCCGGATTTTTGTATGGTCACTCACGAAATTTTTCGCTTCGACAATGCGGCGAATTAGGCGCCTTGTTAGCCGGTAACATCATTGAGCATCTTGGGGCAAAGATGCCTGCTCCGGCATGGGATTCCATCAGAGAGCGGATTAATGGAACGGCTGGCAGGGATCAGCTGCTTTGATCCTATCCCGGTGGATATATTCCTAAGAAATTGATACTGAATATTTAATTTCGATATTCTATTTGCCGGCCTCCTTTGGTTTATTTCATATTTTTTCCTAATTTTGCTGCCCTTTCAGAAAGATAATAATTTTCAATAACTTACTATCATTATTCAGTTGTCATGAAGGTATATCAAACCAATGAAATCCGCAATGTTGCCCTCATCGGAGGTGCCAAAACAGGGAAAACAACGCTGGCCGAAGCCATGGTATTCGAAGGAGGAGTAATCAATCGCCGCGGTACGGTAGAAGACAAAAACACCATTTCAGACTATCGCCCGATCGAGCTGGAGCGACAAAACTCGGTTTCTGCTTCCGTGCTATATACGCTTTATGATAATAAAAAAATCAATATAATCGACACTCCTGGCTTCGATGATTTCTGCGGCGAGGTGATTTCTGCCCTCCGGGTTGCCGATACCGCCATCATGGTGGTTAACGGTCAGAATGGTGTGGAAGTGGGAACGGAGATCACCTGGCGGTATTCGACGCGTGCCAGTATCCCTGTGATCTTTGCCATTAACCATCTCGATCAGGAGCATGCTAATTTTGAGGAAACACTCCGTCAGATGAAAGCCCAATTTGGGAAAAATGTTACCCTTCTGCAATATCCTGTCAATGCCGGATCAGGCTTTAATACTATCATCGACCTTTTGAAAATGAAACAGATAAAATTTTCATCGGGTGGCGGAAAGCCTGAATACAGCGATATTCCTGCCGGTGAAAAAGATAAAGCAGAGGAGATGTACATGGCCCTTATGGAAGAACTTGCCTCCAAAGATGAAGCGATGATGGAAATTTTCTTTGATAAAGGCGAACTTTCAGAAGATCAAATGTTGCAAGCACTAAAGACCGGTCTGATCAACCGGACCATTTTCCCGGTAATGTGTGTCTGTGCCCGGCAGAATATGGGTGTGGCCCGTTTGCTTGAGTTCATTGCCGGTTCTGTGCCTGCCCCCGACGAAATGCCGGGAATCAAAACCAAGGAAGGTAAAGTATTAAAATGCAAAAGTACAGACCCCACCTCTGCTTTGATCTTTAAAACATCGCTTGAGCAGCATCTTGGCGAGATCTCCTATTTTAAGGTCATGGCAGGGGAGATTACCGAGGCCATGGATATGATCAATCCCGTACGCCAATCGAAGGAACGTTTATCCCAGCTATTCGTCATCAATGGTAAAAACAGGGAAAAGGTCGAAAAAATGGTGGCCGGTGATCTTGGCGCCACGATCAAATTGAAAAACTGCTATACAAACAACACCCTGAATTCACCTAAAAATCCCGACGACATTATTGAACCGATCATCTATCCGGATCCGAAGTTCAGAACTGCCGTCAGGGCGAAAAGCACTTCTGATGATGAAAAGATCAGTAGTATCCTGAACGAACTTGCAAAAATGGATCCGACGCTGATCATGGGTTACTCCAGAGAGCTGAAACAGATGATCCTTCAGGGTCAGGGTGAGCTGCACCTGAATCTTGCAAAATGGCATGTTGAGACTATTGAGAAAATCCCCATCGAATTTTACGCTCCCCGTATTCCATACCGTGAAACCATTACCAAAGCGGCGAAAGCCATGTACCGTCACAAGAAACAATCGGGAGGGTCGGGACAGTTCGGAGAGGTTCACATGATGATCCAACCTTATAAAGAGGGGATGACCGATCAAAACGAGTTTCCCATCCGTGGACGCGACGTCATTGACCTTGAATGGGGAGGAAAACTACAAATGAACAACTGCATTGTCGGGGGGGCCATCGACGCCCGTTTTATGCCTGCCATTCTTAAAGGGGTCATGGAAAAAATGGAAGAAGGTCCGCTTACCGGCTCCTATGCCCGCGATATCGTCTTCAACGTCTATGACGGCAAAATGCATCCTGTTGACTCCAATGAAATCTCTTTCAAGCTTGCCGGACGGAATGCCTTTAAGGAGGCTTTCAAAAATGCAGGTCCAAAAATCCTCGAACCGATCTGTGATGTGGAAGTGATCGTTCCGGAAGAGAAAATGGGAGAAGTCATGACTGATTTGCAGGGCCGCCGGGCGGTGATCATGGGCATGGACAGTGAAGGCAATTATCAGAAAATCATTGCAAAAGTGCCGCTGGCGGAATTGAACCGGTACTCCACCGCGCTCAGTTCCATTACCAGTGGCCGTGCCACCTACAACATGAAATTTGCCGAGTATGCTCAGGTTCCGGGCGATATTCAGGATAAGCTCCTCAAAGCATACGAGGAACAAGAGAAAGAGGAAGAATAGAACATTTAGATTAATCTTTCATCAAACCCGGCCAATGCCGGGTTTTTTTGGGATCAAATGGGTTGGTAAGCGTAAGAATGCCCGGGTATGGATGAAGAATTAAACGGAAAACACGATGCCTATGCTGTGTTGAAGGTCCGTGATTTCAGACTTTTCCTTACCTTTCGCTTTTTCACAACCATCGCATTCCAGATGCAGAGCATCATCGTGGGGTGGCAGATGTACGAACTCACCCGCGATCCACTGGCCCTTGGATTGATCGGCCTTGCTGAAGCGTTGCCAAATATATCTGTTGTTTTGTATGCCGGACATGCCGCCGACCGGTATAACCGGAAGAGGATCATCGTCTGGTTCACCTTGCTGTTTTTGACGGGAACAGCCCTGCTTTTTCTCTTTACCATCAGAAATCTGGGCATCCTTTCGGCTTTAGGCGTCTTGCCGATTTACGGAGTTGTCATGATATCAGGAATTTCCAGAGCTTTTTTGTATCCCTCCATCATTGCCATTATGTCGCAACTGGTGCCGAGATATCTTTATACCAATGCATCCACCTGGAACAGTACTGCATGGCACATAGCCGCAATTACCGGTCCGGCTATCGGCGGACTGGTTTATGGCTTTTTCGGGGTCAGAAACGCCTATCTGACCGTCTTGTTTTTTTTACTTCTGGCTCTGCTACTGCTCAGTTTCGTGAAAAACCGTCCCGCCCCGCCCGTGAATGAAGAGGAAACCTTGCTGCAACGGTTGTCTTCCGGATTAAAATTCGTTTGCAGAAATCAGGTTTTATTGGGAGCCATGTCGCTCGATATGTTTGCCGTGTTGTTCGGAGGAGCAGTCGCTATGTTACCCGTCTTCGCTGCAGAAGTCCTCCTGGTGGGGCCTCAGGGTCTGGGATTCCTGCGTGCCGCCCCCATGGCAGGCGCCGTGATCATGTCGCTGTTTATTGCCCACCGGCCTCCAATGGCTCAGGCAGGTCGTTTTCTCATGATTGGTGTGACCGGGTTCGGAATCAGCATCATCGGCTTCGCACTTTCACATAATTTTTATCTGTCGCTTGCCTTGCTGATGCTCAGCGGTATGTTCGACAATATCAGCGTGATTATCAGGGCCACAGCCATGCAACTGATTACGCCGGATGAAATGAGGGGGCGTGTGGCCTCCGTTAATGCAATTTTCATCGGATCATCCAACGAAATCGGATCCTTTGAATCAGGCGTCGCTGCAAAACTATTAGGGTTGATACCCTCGGTGATCTTTGGCGGCTGTATGACCCTGCTTACGGTCGGACTTATAGCCCGGTTTGCGCCCAGACTGAGAAAACTGAACCTGAACCGGATCTGAACCGCTGATCGGATTTCAGACTGTAATCCATAAAAACACAGACTCAAAATCCATAATTTTAGTATAATTTTATCCATAATTTTAAAACCTAATTGACAGCAGCGATGTACGGTTCTTTTAAGCAACATTTACAGCATCAGATCGATGGTATAAGAAATGACCGACTCTATAAAAACGAAAGGATAATTACAACACCCCAGGGTGTCGAGATCATGACCAACGGGAAGAAAGTTCTGAATATGTGTGCCAACAATTATTTAGGACTGTCGAATGATCCCCGGGTGATGTCGGGCGCCAATTATACCTTTTTCAAATATGGATTCGGATTATCATCGGTCAGGTTTATCTGTGGAACCCAGAAAGTTCACAAAGATCTGGAAGCCAAAATCAGTGAGTTTTTAGGGATGGAAGATACCATTCTTTACTCATCGGCATTTGATGCTAACGGGGGTGTTTTTGAACCCTTATTGGGAGAGCAGGATGCCATCATTTCAGATGAGCTAAACCATGCCTCCATTATCGACGGCATCAGGTTGTGTAAAGCACAGCGTTTCCGGTACAAGAACAATAACATGGAGGATCTGGAAGAGGTATTGCAGGATGCCGGTGAAGCGCGATTTAAGCTGATTGTCACCGACGGAGTTTTTTCAATGGATGGAATTATTGCAAAGGTGGATCAGATATGTGATCTGGCGGATAAATATAATGCACTGGTGATGGTTGATGATTCGCATGCCACGGGATTTGTTGGCAAGACCGGAAGGGGGACCATTGAACATTGTAATGTACAGGGGCGGGTCGATATCATCTCGACGACCTTCGGTAAAGCATTAGGAGGCGCATCGGGAGGATGTATTTCGGCCCGGAAAGAGATCGTGGAAATCCTTCGTCAGCGTTCTCGGCCGTACCTTTTCTCCAATACCTTGTCACCGGCCATAACCGGCGCCACCCTTGAGGTACTGAACATGTTGTCGGAGACAACCGAGTTGCGGGATAAACTTTTCGAGAACACCCAATTGTTCCGGAAGGGAATGGAAGATGCAGGATTTAAGATCGTTCCGGGAATCCATCCGATCGTGCCGGTATGTTTCGGACACCTTCCCAACGACGCAAAATTATCACAGGAGTTTGCCGACGCGTTGCTCGAAGAAGGTGTTTATGTGATTGGATTTTATTATCCTGTTGTGCCGAAAGGAAAATCCCGGATACGGGTACAGATCAGCGCCGCCCACACAATGGAAAATATCGGATTCGCATTGGATAAATTCAGGAAAGTGGGTAAAAAACTCGGAGCAATTTGAACGTAATTATGACCAGAAAAGTTCTTCTCTTCGTCCTGATCCTGATGGCTCGGGCTGTGCCGGCTTTTGCCTGGCTCTACCCCGAGCACCGGGAAATAACCTGTAAGGCCATCGTGAAACTGGATCCTGGTCGCAGGCTCATGCTCGAACAGTTATGGAACTCAGCACGGAAAGGAAATGAGGCAAGACTTTCAGACAATGTCATCACACCAGACCAACCTGGATCCCCGATTCTGCTTGATTATACTGCATGGCCAGCCATCGCCGGAGATCATTCAACTTCATCGGAGAATATGAGATACAACATCCTTCAAACGGAATGGATATTGAAAGTTGCCAGCATTGCGGCCCGGTTGCAACAAGGTCTGGATGAAGCGCGTAACCAGAGTGAACGGGTTAATAGCATGAGGGATTCGGATATCAAACTTCTCCGTGCCGATCCGGAGTATGTATCAAGAGCCGGAGGAAATAACGGCCATTTTTTATTGGCATTACCGGATGTGAATATTTCCGCTACGGATTATTTCACGAAATGCTTTAACGAAGGTTGCGAACTTAATACCATTGGCACATATACCTGGTTTCATATCAGCGCTTTGCGTAAAGTTGCCTGTCTGTATTCACAGCGCTTGACTCCCGAACAACAGACGGCTTACGCGCTTTCCGCCCTGGCCGATGAAGCATTTGCCATTCATTTTCTGGAAGACAGTTTTACATCGGGGCACATTGCTGGAATATGGGGCGATGCCTCTCAGCGTAAGGGGACCCATGACTATTACAATGAAAAAGGACTTGAAATTACAACCTGGCAAGGTGTCCGTATGGTGCTGATGGGTGATGCGTACATGCGTCCGGAAGATGCAGACCATGCAGCAGAGGCAGTGCTGAAAAGTCTCACACAATTCCTTGATGCCGCGATGGGTAAGATGGATGGAACAATAGCTCCAGCGCCATGTTCATTCGCAGAACCTGATACTTTTAATGTAAGTAAGACGAAGTATATGCCCCCCCGGGAGGTTCAGGAAGGGGAACTGCAATCATGCCGGGAGACTCTTCTGTTGACCCCTATTCCCGGACTGGCAACGGGATGGGGTGAACTTCCCAGGTTCCGGAGCGAACTGGGTCCATTTATCGGAATCGCCTCTGCAGTCAGGGGCGGATGGTACAATGGTGGATTTGCCGATTACCAAACGACTTCGGGGGTGGTGGCAGGGTTGGAACTTGCCTTGCGTCTTGGTCTCGGAATGGAAGGCGTGCTGAATGAATCGGGCGACGGCTTGGTATTTCTTGATTTGGGATGGCGTATCGATGGCGCCTCTTCAATGCGATTTGATGATGAACCTGCCATCAAGAATTTCGGTACGTTTTCGGCTGCCATTCCGAGTCGTGATGCCTACTTTGTCAGATTGAGATTGCCGTTTTTCCTGATTCCCGGCGATATCCTTGTTGCCGGACCGATCCTGTACCTGACTTCCCCGAAGACATTCAACAAAATGGTTGTCGCGGCAGGAAACGGCGGCCTGATACCTTGGCAATCAGGGATTAGAACGCCCATTGGCAGATTTCAGTTCGTCATCGGCCGCGAAGTTGGTATTTGTATGTACGGAACCGGGAATGGACCGGATGCATTTTTGATGACCGTAGATCAGGACACTAAAGATCAGGCTGTTTTTTCACTCTACACAACACAGTTCGATTTTCCGATTCTTGAATATCGTCCCATGCGTTCCTTTTCATCCGGGCAAAGCGCGAGTCTCGTATTTCAACTCTATGGTGGTTTTGATATTCCGGGGAAAAGAACCTCGGTTTATCCTTCCGATTATCCACTACCGGATGTGAAAACAACCTGGTTTGCCGGACTGCGAATGTCATTCGATTGGCGTTATTATTTTTCGGGGAGAAAAAAGAGTCGGATACAATAACCTCCTTTTCTCACTGAAACTTACAGTCATCCTATTTCACCGGATTCAAACAACATGGATGAAGAAAATCTTTCAGGGGATTCAATATCTTTGTTAAAAAAAGGTTATTCTAAGAAATTTCCCGGATGGGTTCTGAAACAGAAGATATAGAACTGATTGAACGATATCTTGAAGGCAAACTGGACCATCAGGAACTTCGCGATTTTAATCGCAGATTAGATGAAGATCGTGAATTTGCACGAAAAGTAAGAATCCGGCAGACCTTCCCGACCCTGCTTACAGAACCGGCTGATGACAGATCTCTCACTCCGGATACGGAGGCCAACTCACAAGCGCCTGCTTCCGGCTCCAGAAGATTCTTCAAAATACTCTTATCGGTAATTGGTGCACTCCTGGTAGTCGGTTTGATCGTAATCATATTTCTGTTTTCATCGAAAAGGATAAATAACAACGCTTCCGACACCCTGAATCAACCCTGGAAAAAATCCGAGCCATCGCTGACTGGGACAGATAGCGTTGTGAAGAATCCCGCGTTTACAAAGCCATCCGATCCTGAACCCAGAACCATCGACACTGTTAGACCAACCTTGCTGTATAGAACAAATGCCATCGAGTTGGTTGTACCCGAGCATGAACAGACCTTCAGCCGGAATGAAGCCATTTTATTTCAATGGGAGCAGGCAACGGATAGTTCGACTAACTTTTATATTGTCTCGGTTTCAGGAAAAAAAATCTATTATTGGAAAGGCATAAAACCGGGTATTCATGAATATCTTTTACCAGCGCGTACTTTTATCCCAGGCAGGTACGACTGGTTTGTTGGGACCCGAGCCAATAAAAGATCCTTCATAATCACCGATTAGAACAACGTGTTCCGGGATCGGCAGTAATCGGATGTCGACAGCATCAGTGCTGCATGGAATTCGGGTAATGGTTCCGAAAGAAATTGTACCTTGCATCCCCGTATGATCGTTGGAATCGGCACCGATATTATCGAAGTGATCCGGATCGAGAAAGCGATAAGCCGCGACACCGGGTTTCGTGATAAAATATTCACTCCGGTTGAAATTGCTTATTGCGAAGCGAAAAAAAATAAGTTTCAGCATTATGCTGCCCGATTTTCGGCCAAGGAGGCCTTTTTAAAAGCCATAGGCACCGGTTGGCGTTATGGCATCCGGTTCGTCGATATCGGCATTTATCACGACGAGCTTGGAAAACCTCATATTGAAGTTACCGGAAAAGCAAAAGAATTGATCGACAGCTTGTCAGTTTCGAAAATCCATGTATCTTTATCCCATTTAAAGGAGATTGCTACCGCTGTCGTCATTCTTGAATGTGAAACTGCGAATACCAATGCATAAAGGAATATCCCTGGGCTACTGTGCTAACCACCATTCGTTTTTTAAAAATACCAATTTACCTGACAAAGCAATCAATCCGTTTTCCCGTTTTCCTGTTTTCCCGTCTTCCCGTTTTCTCTTTATCCCATAACCAATAAAAATCATAGCTATGTCGAACATTGGATCCTATGACGAACAAATCAAAAATTTTGATTGGAATATCGCCGAAAAGGAACTTGATTACAAACCCGGAAATATCATCAACATCGGTTGGTACTGTTCCGATCGCATTTGCCAGATGGGAAAAGCCGAAAAACTTGGATTAATCTGGGAAGGCTCAACCGGGATTACGAAAAAATATACCTATAACGACATCCGGCTGGCGACCAATACCATCGGACAATTTCTTAGAGACCTTGGCGTAAAACCCGAGGATCGTGTTTGCCTTTTCATGGATAAAATCCCGGAACTATATCTTGGTTTTCTGGGAGTTTTAAAGATCGGCGCCATCGTACAACCCTTATTTTCGGCTTTTGGGGATGAGTCACTTTTTATAAGGCTGGATAATGCCGAAACAAAGGCCATCATAACCCAACGCAAACACGCTCCGAAAATCCGTAAGATCCTCGACAAGATGCCATATCTGAAACACATCATCATCGTCGATGCAGATCCCGCTAAACCATTGGGCGAACGTGAAACCGCCTTTGACTTGGAGACCGCTCCCAAAGTGGACCAATTCGAAATCCACCCCACCACAGCCGAATCTCCTTCAGTGCTCCATTATACTTCCGGGACCACAGGCCAACCCAAAGGGGTGAAGCATGTTCATTATTCGCTGATCTCACAGTACCTGACATCAAAATGGGTTCTCGACCTGCAGGATTCTGATATTTACTGGTGCACTGCCGACCCTGGCTGGGTTACCGGAACATCTTATGGAATCATCGGTTCCTTCAGTAATGGGGTTACACAATGCGTGCTCGATGCCGGCTTCTCAGCCGAAAACTGGTACCGTTTCATCGAGAAGTACCGGATCACCATGTGGTATTCGGCCCCTACTGCCATCCGTTCCCTGATGAAGGCAGGCGATGAGATCATTAAAAAATTCGACCTCTCATCCCTTCGTCATCTCGCTTCGGTTGGCGAGCCGCTGAACAGCGAAGCAGTGATCTGGAGCGAGCGGGTATTCGGAAAACCTTTTCTTGACACTTACTGGCAAACAGAGACCGGCTCCATCATGATCTCGAACTATCCCGGTATGAAAATTAAACCCGGTTCCATGGGAAAACCTTTCCCGGGCATTACCGCTACAGTGATTCATCCCGAAACCTATGAACCCTTTAACGAAACCGGTAAAATCGGACTGATAGCGCTGAAACCCGGCTGGCCATCGATGATGCGAATGTACTGGCGGAATGAAGAAACCTATAAAAAGAAATTTCAGAACGGATGGTACCTTCCCGGCGATCGTTCCAGTATCGATAATGAAGGTTATTTCTGGTTTGTGGGCCGCGATGACGATGTGATCAATACTGGGGGACATCTTGTCAGCCCCTTTGAGGTCGAGTCGGCGCTACTCGAACATCCTGCCGTAGCAGAATCGGCCGTTGTGGCTAAACCCGATTTCGTCAATATGGAGGTCGTCAAGGCATTTGTCACACTGAAACCCGGATTTATGGCCAGTAAAGACCTGGACCTCGATATCATGAACTTTGTCCGGAAAAAACTTTCGCCCCTCGCCATGCCGCAGGAGATTGAATTTATCGATTCGCTTCCCAAGACCCGAAGCGGTAAAATCATGCGCAGAATTCTCCATGCCAAAGAGTGGGGAGAAGAGATCGGGGATACCAGTACCCTGGAAAATGATTAAAGGCGAATAGAAAAAAATTAACGTTAAATCAATCAAACAATCAATCAGAAAACTTAAAAGGAGACCAAACTATGGACGAAATGAAAGAAATCATCAGGAATTATGTGATCAGAGAATATGTCGAAGACGATACCGATGTCACCTACGATACTCCCCTGATCTCTGGCGGCATCGTTGACAGCTTTTCAATGGTATCGTTAAAACGCTTCCTGGAAAACAAGTATCAGATCGCTATTCCCGATGATAAGGCAACACCGGAAGCATTCGATTCGGTTAACAAGATCTGTGTGCTGGTTAATGAATATGTAAAATAGGAGGAGTCATGGCTTATACTGAAAAAACTCGTGGGATCTACAACGAGGTCCTGAGCGGACTGCAACAGGCAGGGATCTTTAAGCAGGAACGGTTCATTCATTCTGCACAAGCCGCTGACATAGAGGTGGAATTCCCTACCGGATCCTCGCTCAAAAAGGTCATTAACATCTGTGCCAACAACTATCTGGGATTATCAAGCCATCCGGAAGTTGTTAAAGCAGCGCATGCCGGACTTGATTCGCATGGTTACGGAATGTCGTCGGTGAGGTTTATTTGTGGTACTCAGGACATCCATAAAAAACTGGAGTCGATGGTTACGGAATTTCTGGGAACCGAAGACACCATCTTGTTCCCCTCCTGTATGGATGCCAACGGAGGTGTTTTTGAAGCTGTTCTTACCAAGGATGATGTGATGATCTCGGACCGGCTGGTCCATGCTTCCATTATCGACGGAATCAGGCTTTGCAGCGCCATGCACGACACCTTTAAGCATTCCGATATGGAACACCTGGAAGAGAAATTGCAGCTCCATAACGACAAACGGCTGAAAATGGTGATTACCGACGGCGTCTTTTCCATGGATGGCGACACTGCCAAGCTGGATAAAATGGCTGAATTGTGCGAGAAATATGACGCGCTTCTATTCTGCGACGACTCCCATGCCAGTGGTTTTATCGGGAAGACTGGTCGCGGTACGCATGAGAAATGCGGGGTCATGGGCAAGATGGATATTATCACTACTACCTTCGGAAAGGGTCTCGGGGGCGCTTCCGGCGGATGTGTCTCGGGTCGCCGCGAGTTGGTTGAAATGTGCCGTCAAAAAGCACGTCCTTATCTTTTCTCCAATACCATTGCTCCCCCCGTTGTTGCAGGAGTCATTAAGGTACTGGAAATTCTTTCGGCCTCGACCGACCGGCGCGATAAGCTGGAAAATAATACCGCTTTCTGGCGTAAAGGATTGACTGAAGCAGGATTTATCCTGAAAGAGGGCGATACTCCTATTGTACCGGTTATGCTGTTCAATGCAAAACTGTCTCAGGATGTTTCACGCGACTTGTATGAAGAAGGTGTTTATGCCATCGGATTTTTCTTCCCAGTCGTTCCTCAGGGACAGGCCCGTATCCGCACACAGATCTCCGCCGGTCACGAGATCTGCCATCTCGAAAAAGCACTTGATGCCTTTAGAAAGGTTGGTAAAAAATATGAGATCCTGGGTAAAACCAAACAGGAGATCATCGAACGCTACGGAATGTAACAGATTGCGAGGTGGCAAAATGATGAAATTTTTGCCACCTCGCTTCTGACATTTAAATCATAGGTTATGGAACAAAAGCTGGCCAATCCTGCTCCACTGGGGCTGATGGGATTCGGTATGACTACCGTTTTACTGAACATCCACAATGCCGGATTTTTTCCGGTCAGTGCCATGATCCTGGCAATGGGAATCTTCTATGGCGGTATCGCACAGGTCATCGCGGGTATCATGGAATTCAAAAAAGGCAACACGTTTGGAACAACTGCCTTCACCTCCTACGGATTGTTCTGGATCACCCTTGTTGCACTCTGGATTTTTCCCGACCTTGGCGCCGGGAAAGGAGCCGGAACCGAAGAGGCTTTCATGGGCTGGTATCTTCTGATGTGGGGCCTTTTCACGTTCTTCATGTGGATCGGAACTTTCGGTAAGACCTTTTGTCTTCAGTTTGTCTTTCTCTCCTTGTGGATCCTCTTCTTTCTCCTCGCCTTGCGCGACTGGACAGGATCAAGTCTTATTGGTACCATTGCCGGATATGAAGGCATTATTTGCGGACTTTCAGCCATTTATCTTGCCATGGCGGAAGTCCTGGAAGAAACCCGTGGCAAAAAAATTCTTCCCTTCTGATTTTAACACTTAACTATGAAAAAATATTGGATAACCTTTTGTATCGTCTTCATTGTCAATTGTCAATTATCAATTGTCAATTCCTTTGCCCAATCAAAGCCAACCCCATACAACGAAAACCAGGATGTCAGGAAGGAGCTGAAACAGGCTATTGAGCAGGCGAAGAAAGAGAACAAACACGTGCTTGTACAGTTTGGCGGCAATTGGTGCCCCTGGTGTCTGCGGTTTCATGCGCTGGTCAATGGAACACCCCGGCTTGATTCCCTGATGAAAGCGAATTATGTATACCTGCTGTTGAATGTGCCGAAGGGAAAAGACAAACGTGATTATGAGTTGTTCCGGGAGTTTGACTACCCCAACCGGTTTGGTTATCCTGTCTTCGTGATCCTGGATAAATCAGGAAAAAGATTAAATACTCAGGATTCAGATTCTTTCGAATATCCCGATCCGAAAGTAAAAGGATATGATACCACGAAAGTGGCACGGTTTCTTACGATGTGGACGCCAAAGGCGCTGGATCCCGGGACATATGTTACAAAATGACCCGGAGGAGCGATTCCCTCCGACAAAAATCATTGTTTTACGAACTTTCTTTGAACGGAACCCCGTTTGTTTTTTAGCTGTATGAAATAAACACCGGGCTCCAGGGCTGACAGGTTTATCTGCTGCGGCGTATCAGTCAGGGGACATTCATACAATTGCCGGCCCATAATATCCAGTATCAGGACTGCACATTCATGATCTTTTTCCAAGGATGCAACATTCAGGATATCCAGTACCGGGTTTGGCCAGATCCTGAATAGCGTTTTGTCAGGCGATTCCATTCCCGTCATCGTTACACTGAAATGAGAAGTGTCGCTGCCCACCAGGCTAAAGCCATAAAGAAAACCGTTGTAAGTGCCCCAGGAGGGATACTGATGAACCGGATTCCCTTCCGTCGAGGAGATACCATCCCCAAAATCCCACCTCACACTGTCGGCGCACTTGGTGGTATTTGTGAAGTGAACCGTTAGAGAATCGACGGTAAATTCCAGAGATGTTTTCGGAATTACCGGATAAACACGGAGATGCATATAATCAAAACCCGGTGTACCAATGTGGTTGAGGATTACATAATCATCATGTTCGGGAAAGATCACCGGATTGGCAACGGATGAGTCTTTGAACAGGTATCCCGGAGACCAGTAGAAGTTAGAAAAATCGTTAATACAGGTTTCAAGCCGAAGACTGTCGCCACAGACCAGCATCGATTCTATTGGCAGGCAACTGAGTAAAATTGGGAACGACATGCTATCAGTTCCCAAATGATTGTATGCAAACAAGGTACAACGATAGAAACCATAATCCGCGTAGACATGATAGTCGGTACCCTTAGAGGAAGTGAACCCATCACCAAAAACCCACCTGATACTGTCAAAACAGGTGGAGGTATTGATAACATGAACCTTCAGGTTGGCAATGGATATTGTTCCATTAGCAATAGGCATATTGAAAGCCGGGTCTAAAAAGAGAGAGTCAATTTTCCCAATAGCCGGTTGGGTCAGGTAGACCATGACAGGTACTTCAGAACAGATGACCGGTGCCCTGCTCGTCGAATCACTGAACAGAACACCCGGGGACCAATAAAACCCGGTGTCAATTCCCGGACAGAGATCCAGGCAAAGACTATCGCACAGCAAACTCGTTGTATCGGTTTGAAAATCAAAACAGATTTCATTGGCTCCGATGGTCGGGATTGCTTTGCGAATGTTGCTGTCGATGTCGTATGTAATTCCAGGAATGCTTGTGTTGAGCCGGGTAGATTTTCGGATCAGCGCCGGGTTTGTCGCATGCAAATCCTGTAGGGATATGTACCTGGGATCATAAAAAAACGGGTTGGAACCGGTGGCGTTTACAAAAGCATTCTCATGTGGGATGTAGTTGTTGTTTGACAAAGCAACTGCTTGTACATTTCGCACCTCCAGGTTCCCGATATTATTGTTCTCCACCACAGCGTTGAGGTTCTCATAGAAAAACAACAATGCGTCAGGGTAAAAATTGTTGTGTTTGATGTTGAATGATGGACCGGTTGAGAATTCAGTATAGTCGAAGAAAAAATTTCCGATCACATTCATTTGCCCGCCACTAAAATCAGCCTCACCGAAAAACTGGTTGCCATCAATGGTGGAGCCACTGGCAAAAACAATAAAAAAGCTGTTTTCGAATATATTGTGCGAAATTCTTGTCAAATTATGGGATAATCTAAATGGTCCCATGAAATGATTGTTGTAGATTTTCCCGGCCGTTATATCCACACTACAATAAAACTGATTGTCATAAAAGTCCCCCTGAAGGTATAGGAAGCCTGCGTTAAAGATATTTCCCCGGAAAGTCTGTCCGGTGAACAGGAAATCAGTGTTGGTGAGATTAAATACATTGCCCGTGTATTTTAAGATAAAACCGGAGTTGAAAATGTTGATTGCGCCGTTGATTGTATCATTCAGGAAACTGATCACTCCTTTTGCCCCTGAAGCATAAATAGTATATTCGGAAGATGATAAAAGAGTGTTCTTTACAATGACGGATCCATAAACCCTGGTGAAGGGTAAATGCATGGATAGAAGTGCCTCTTGTGTAGTAAAGCAATTGGAATAAGGATTAACAAATTTGCAGGAGTCAAATGTCACTGTGCACGATCCGGAGATCTCCACACAGGAATTCTGCTGACCGACAAAGGGTTCGAACAGCAAATTATTAAAAAATAATCTTTTTGAATTATTTATCATAATCTCACCCCGAATTACAGGCATCCCGGTAATGGTTGAAAATGCTTGAAAAGTCACGGAATCTTCTGCACTCGCTGGTTCAAAATTCTCAAGGTAAAAATCAGCGTAATTTCCCGGCATGATTTGAAAATCAACATCACCGGATGTACCCTGAGTGATTAATACATTGATTGCTTCCTGGAAGGTGGTAAAGTTACACCCGGAGGCGCCGATGGTATAGACCCCCGACATCTGCGCATGATTGTACAATGGTATAGTCATAAAAATGACCAGAATAATCAGGACCGGATACTTCATACAGCTTGAATGTACGTCAGTTAAAACAGACAATCAAATATAACATAAATTCCCATATGAACTTATTCTGAACCTGAAATCTTATAACCGATTCGTTCCCTGGGTTCATTTTTTCGGGTAATCATGTTCCGGATTGCTTCAAATACAACCTGGAACTGTGAATCGTATTTTCGTTCCAGTTCATCGATTCTTTGAAAAAGTTCTTTGTTTGATTCAATCATTTGGCGCAAAGTGACAAAGGCCCGCATGATGGCAATGTTAACCATGATGGCTTGTTTTGAACGAAGGACACTTGATAACATGGCGACTCCTTGTTCGGTGAATGCCAGGGGGGTGACTGGAAAATGCCGGAGATTTGCGGGGAACTTATCACAATTTGTGATAAGTTCATTCCACTCATTTTTAGTTAACTGAAACATGAAGTCACCTGGGAACCTTTCGAAATTTCTTTTAACCTGCTGTTTTAAAATCCTGGTCTCCAGTCCATAAAGGTCAGCCAAATCAAAATCAAACATAACCTTTTTCCCCCTTAGAGAGAAGATCTTATGCACCATTTCATCCGGATGTATCACAACATTGCTTTCCATTGGGTTTTTATGGTTAATCGGAGAAATTCCAAAAAGTAATCCGATCTAAAAAAGCAGCAACAGGCAATCAATTATGCAAGATATACCAGGAAACATTTTCTGGCCAATGATCTAACGGGAAAAATTTTGGGGTACTTATGCAGCAGGTGGAAAACATAGATTCGGAAAACCCTGAGATTCAGAAGAAATAATAGGCCCCGAAAAGAATTCTGAAGTTACCGATCTCCTTCGCATCCGACACGGTCGCGTTTTTATTGACCGTTCCATAGGCTGCCACGGTATATTCTATTTCACCTGCAAAACGAAGTTTCTGAACATTAAAAATCAACCGGGGAGAAATCCGGTAGGCATAGGCAATATTGTTTCCGCGGGCATAATAGGGGCCGGTTATTTCGTTCGTTGCCCCGAGGTTCTGGCCAAAGGCGCCAAACAATCCCGGCTGCCAGCGGGCGCCATTGGTGTGGATTTCACCCCATGCCGCCCAGGACCGTACGTTGGCGTAATCGACAAATCCTTTAGCAGCATCTTTAATGCTTTTAACCGCGTAACCGCCCAGCATGGTGTACGCATAATTATCGTCGCCGTACACGGCTCCCGCCTTGAAAGTGAAGTTTGGAATCCGCACTTTTACGAAGAGGCTCCCACCCATTGACCGGGACTTCTCCGAGGTCTTGTAAATTGAAGTTTGGGCTTCGGTGTGGTAGACGATGTTGTTAATGACCGTATCATGTGCGGGCGACAAGGTGATCTCAGTTTGCAGGCGCGGGGTGAGCATAAAATAATTGATGCTGGCGCCTATCAGAAATTCGGTTTTCCTCACCGGATTATTAAAACCATATTGCATCAACAGGTTTAATTCGGGAAGTACAGAATTTCGAAGATATTTGGAACTGATCCCGTCGGGCCCGGTGCTCATAAAATCGATCTGTTCCAGGGCCGAGAACTGGAGACTGAACTTCCCGAACTTTTGAGTGATCCTGATCTGTGGATTGCGTGAAAACACCACGAAAGGAGCTCCCGTGTTGAATGAAACGGTACCTGGCGAACATTCCGGGACAAACATTGGGTGCCACCATTGACCCATCATGAGCTCCGTTTTTGGCCAGTTTAGTTTGATCCATGCATGGCGGAGCCTGAAGGTATTGATATTCGGATTGATGTTTCCGAAAAATTCAGCTTCAAAATAGGCAGAGGTTTTTGCACCGAGAGCATCCGGGCCGGTGATGCTACCGGCTAATCGGGTTTGTATCGAGAGAATATTGAAATTGGCTTTCGCATTGATATCCCTGCCCTCCGCGTCGGGTTTCTCATTATCAGGAAATAAAAGAAAATGGCCATCACGGGAATTGACCGTCTGCCTGGAGTCAAAAATAAAATCGGTCTTGACATAGCCCGAGAACACGATCCCAAAAAGAGGGGGTTTCTTGTCTTTTGTTGTTCTTGTGTCGTTCTTGCCGGTTATTGTATCAGTCGTCTGTGCCTGCGTAGTCGCAGAGAAGATCAGCAGTGCCAGGAATACAGAATGCATTTTTTTCATTGTTGAAATGGTTTTGTGAATTTTGATTCCTTATAAAACTGGTACAAAGAAAACAAGAATACCTGAAATTGCGGGGGGTATAAGGTCCAAAGGGGCTAAAACAACACAGGTTCGGTATAAAATCCTTAACTTCGCAGCCCGGTCCGTGAAGTTGAACCGCTGTCGACCTTTTCATGCCCTAATTCATATGAATATTCATAAACTCAACAACATTTTTAACCCGCAGCGTATTGCACTGATTGGGGTCACTACCAATCCTAACAGTGTCAGCGGTAAAGTATTGATAAATCTGGTAAGCGGAGGATTCCGCGGAGTGGTATATCCCGTTAATCCCGAGCACGAAGCCGTGATGGGAATTCCATGTTATCCCGACGTGACCTCGCTGCCCAGGGTTCCTGATCTTGCCATTATCTGTACGCCTGCCGTAAAGGTTCCGGAGATGGTGAAGGCATGCGGAGCCTTTGGGATCAGAGGAATCATTATCATTTCTGCCGGTTTTAAAGAGATCGGGGACGAAGGGAAAAAGCTGGAAGATGAGATCAGGGCAGTTCTGAAGGAGATCCCGGATATGCGGATCATCGGTCCCAACTGTCTGGGTATTATCGTGCCGGGTTTGAAATTGAATGCCTCATTTGCTGCCGATATGCCTAAACCCGGGAATATTGCGTTTATATCCCAATCGGGGGCGTTGTGCACCTCGGTTTTAGACTGGGCGATTGAAGGTAAGATCGGTTTTTCTCAGTTTGTTTCGATCGGGAACAGCATTGACGTTGAATTTGGTGATCTGATTGATTATTTCGGTGAGGATGAAAATACAAAGTGTATCATCTTGTATATTGAATCGATACAAAATCCCAGGAAGTTCATGACGGCCGCCCGGGCTTTCGCGCGGAAAAAACCAATCATTGTTTATAAGGCGGGCCGGTTTCCCGAGTCGGCCCACGTTGCAGCGTCACACACGGGAGCCATGGCATCGGAGGATGCCGTTTACGATGCCGCATTTCAAAGAGCCGGATTGGCAAGGGTCTATGAAATCGGCGATATTTTCAGTGTGGCCGAACTGATCGGACGCAACCGTTTTCCGCAAGGGCCCAGGCTTGGCATCATCACCAATGCAGGCGGACCCGGAGTTATGGCAACGGATGCACTGATTGCTTCAAATGGCATACTTGCCGAACTTTCTACGGAAACGATGACCCTGCTTAATGAGAACCTTCCGGAATTCTGGTCTCACGGAAATCCGGTCGATGTTCTGGGAGATGCACGGGCTAAACGGATCGCTAAAGCCACTCAGATCGTTTTAAATGATCCGAATGTCGATGCAGTCCTGGTGATTCTGACACCCCAGGCTATGACCAGCCCGAATGCAACAGCTAAGGAGATCAGCGCGCTGGTGAGCTCTACACGGAAACCAATTCTTGCTGCCTGGCTTGGCGGACAAAGTATGCATGAAGCCGATGATATTCTCGTTGAAAATGGAATCCCGTCCTACAAAACTCCTGAACAAGCCATCCGGGCCTTCATGACCCTGGTCGCATACAACCGGAATCTGGCCACACTCTATGAGACCCCCAAAGATATTCCGGTTGAATTCAATATCGATCGTCAGCAAAAAAGGGCCGAATTTAAAGAGCTGATCAAAGGGCAAGGACCCGTTTTAGCGGAAAACATATCGAAATCCATCCTCGAAAATTATGGCATTTCGACTACCCTCCCGGTCTTTGCTGCCACGGCCGATGAAGCTGTTGACACAGCAGGTAAGATCGGATTCCCAGTGGTACTTAAAATTCATTCACCCGATATAACCCATAAATCGGATGTTGGCGGTGTACAGTTGAATCTCGGTACTGAAAAACAGGTAAGGGCGGCTTTTGAAAGGATTATGGAGACTGCCAGTATCCGGTGTCCTGATGCCCGGGTAGAAGGAGTAACGGTTCAGAAGATGGTGTCGCCGAAAGATGCTGTTGAAATGATTCTGGGTATCAAGAAAGACAGCGTCTTTGGTACTGTTTTAATGATTGGGATGGGCGGTATCACGGCAGAGCTCTTCAGCGACAAGGCATTGGGATTTCCCCCTCTGAATGAGCGTTTAGCGCGACGCATGATCGAATCACTCAGGATATATCCGTTATTGAGTGGCTACCGGGGAAGTCAACCAAAAAATACTGAAAAACTCATTCAGGTTCTCATCCGGTTGTCCTATCTGGCTGCCGATTATCCCGAGATCACGGAACTTGACATTAACCCGCTGCTGGTGACCCCCGATGAAGTAATTGCACTTGATGCCCGGGTCGTGTATGATTCGGCAATGACCGTCTCACCCGGTACTGATCCCTATTCCCATCTCGCTCTTCATCCCTATCCGGAGAAATATGTCAAAAACGCGACCCTGCAGGATGGAACCGGTGTTTCGCTACGGCCAATTAAACCTGAAGATGAGCCGCTCTGGCTTGAAATGTTGGGCAGTTGTTCCAAGGAATCGCTGTATTCCCGCTTCCGGTACTTCTTCCATTGGCAATCGCACGAGGTTGCTACCCGTTACTGTTATATCGATTATAACCGCGAAATAGCTATCGTAGCTGAAATTCTCGAAGAGGGGCAAAAGAAGCTGATTGGCATTGGACGTTTAATTGCCGATCCCGACCATGAATCGGTGGAATATGCCATTTTAATTCCCGATGCATGGCAGCAAAAAGAGTTAGGCAACATCCTGACCGATTTCTGTATCGAAGTTGCCTGTGCCGGACCATTCAAAAAAATAGTCGCGCAAACTACCACCGATAATAAACGGATGATCTCTGTATTCCAGAAAAGAGGATTCGAAATCAGTATCAATAATGAAGATTCAACAGTTGATGTCATTAAATATTTAAAATAAGTGTCACCTCACTCCGTTAGTGTTTAAATTGAAAACCATGAACAGACGATCACTTTTAAATTTTATTCTCTTTACAGGATTAGTTTGGGTTATATCCTCCTGCTCGGTTACCTCTCATCCCTATGAGACCATGATCCTGGGGAAGTGGAAACCACTCAAAGTCGAGAAATTCATCGACTCAGCCGCTTATAAAGCTGTCATGGCATCGCAGGCGACTACAGGCGAAAAGACCGAAAAAGGAAATCAAATAGTCCGGGGAACTTCACCGGATAAGCTTACAGCAGCACTCGACCGGTTGTTCCAAGCTGAATCAAGAGCTGAAATGGAAGTTTTTGCCGATAAGACCGTGGTGAAAAAGTATACCCAGAAAGAGATCAAGGCAACCTGGAAAATGAAAGGAAAAGGGTCCCGGATGATTGTGAAAAACATCGAAAATAAAAGGAAATACACCATCGATCTACTGGAAGTATCAAAAGAACAGGTTGTTTTACTCGAACATGCTCCCGTAGGCGATATAAAAATCACTTACGTAAGATTGGACTATACCCCTTCGCCAGAATAACTTTTTATATCCCATCGCCGGGGAATCGCCCGCTATTATAGACCGATTCGGGACAACTTTTTCTATTATCCCGTACGACTAAAAATTTCATGAACGGGTTGATTGATCAGCTTCTCAGCTTTTTGGCTATTTCGTTCAGCATAACATCCGTCATTTTTGACAGGTCATACTGATAGTTCAGGCCCCAGTCTTGTTTTGCCACGGAATCGTCGATCCGCGCAGGCCAGGAATTGGCGATAGCCTGACGGAAATCGGGGGTATAGGTAATCTCAAATTCAGGAATGTGTTTTTTGATTTCACCGGCTAAAACGGCAGGAGTAAAGCTGATACCGGCCACATTGTAGCTCGATCGCAGCGACAGTTTTGCTGAATCGGCTTCCATTACGTCAATGGTGGCCTTGATGGCATCGGGCATAAACATCATGGGAAGCGCTGATTCGGGACCCAGGAAACAATCATATTTTTTGTGCCGGATGGCCTCATAAAAAATTTCAACGGCATAGTCAGTGGTTCCACCGCCTGCTTCGGTCTTGTAACTGATCAGTCCGGGATAACGCAGGCTGCGGGTATCGACGCCGTATTTATTGAAATAGTACTCTATCCAGCGTTCACCGGCCAGTTTGCTTATTCCATAAACCGTGTTGGGCTCCATAATGGTAAATTGCGGCGTATCAAAACGGGGTGTGGTGGGTCCGAATACCGCAATGGAAGAGGGCCAGAAAATTTTACTGATCTTCAGTTCCCGGGCCAGCTCCAGCACATTCATCAGGCTGCGCATGTTAATATCCCAGGATGGAAGGGGCCGTTTTTCGGCATTACCCGAAAGGATGGCTGCAAGATGGTAGATTTGGGTGATCTTTTCGTGCTCCAGGATCAGTTGGAGCTTTGAAGCATCCAGCACATCCAGGATTTCAAATGGCCCGGAAGCGGCAACATCGGGTGGCGCAGGCCGGATATCGGTCGCAATTACTTTTGAGTCTCCATAGATCTTTCGCAGTTCAAGGGTGAGTTCCGAGCCGATTTGACCTGCACATCCGATTACCAATATTTTGTCCATCCAATTACTGTTTTTTCAAATTTCGTGCAAAATTAGAAAGAAATACCATGAAAAAGGCAAAAACCAAAATGCAAAATTAAAATCTGGTTACTGGACAAAGTATGAACATGCTTTAATCATATCGGGTCAATTCCCCACCCCTTGGGTCGGAACCTGGGTCCAGGGCTTGTCCTGGGGGTCATACCATTTATTTTGTTAACCTGCCAACCCTTCTCATCCAAAATCAGGTATTGGGAACGTATTGAAATTACCCGATCTTCAGTAAAAGTACACCGTGTGAAGGAAGCTTGAAATCCATCATATTTCCGGATTTACCCAATGATTTCTGGCGCCAAAGATCACGAACGGGTAAGCCTGTTTTCAGTCCTGCTTTTCCCATACTCAGGGAATGGAATACTGTGTTAGCCCCCAGGTTGAAGATGCCGACAGCTTTACTGCCATCCGACAATTCTTTGATCCATACCTGGATATCACCCTCTTTAATAACAGGTGTAGCCGGTTTGCCTAGCGGATCCTGGTTAATCGCGATCACTTCGTCGTTTGTCAGCAGGTTCAGGGTGAATTCATCGAGCCGCTCCAGATCGCAACCGATCAGTAACGGTGCTGAAAGGAGGCACCATAAAGAGATATGGGTGTATTGTTCATCGGGAGTAAGCCGGGTTGGGTGCAGGTTGGGACCCCAACCGACCCAGCCGACGATCAGCATGTCGGGATCGTTCCAGTTGCCGGGTTTGCCATATTTCGCATTCTCAACCTGACTGAACCCGATCTCTTTAAGACTTTCCCACGTGTCGGTGATATCTTCGGTAGTCCGCCAGAGATTACCTCCCACCTCATCACCCCATTCCCAGACTTTACTCATACCATACTGGCACAGGCTGTAAACAATATCGCGATCAACCCGGTAAAGCGCATCCCGCATCACGAAATAGGGCTTCTTCCGTTCAGGCAGCGAAGTGTCTTTGGCAATACCGTCATAGGAACACCAGTCGTATTTCAAGTAATCAACACCCCACGCAGCAAATGACCGGGCATCCTGGATTTCATGCTGGTAACTTGCTGTATATTCGCCACAGGTCAACGGACCTGGTGAACTATAGATGCCGAATTTCAATCCCAGGGCGTGAATGCTATCGCCCAGCCGTTTCATGTCGGGAAATTTTTCATTGGTAAGGATGTTTCCGGATGGATCGCGCTTGGGCTCCCGGTCTTTCGGGATCTCCCATCCATCGTCGATATTTACATAAGTCCAGCCATGTTCCTGAAGTCCTTTGTCGCGAAAAGTCCTGGCGCTTGAAATTACTTTCTGCTCATCAACGGCCAGTCCCCAGCAATTCCAACTGTTCCAGCCCATCGGAGGTGTCAAACATATGCGATCGCCGATCGAGATGGTCAGTTCTGAGGTGACCACACCCTTTTTGTTTTGTGCCTTTATGGTCACAGTGTATTTTCCCGGCTGATCAACTTTCCCGGTGATGATCCCGGTTTTCGGATCGAGTGATAAACCGGGAGGCAGGTTGAAGGCTTCGAAAGTTATAGGTCGGTCACCTGAGGTCGGGATGGTGAAAAGAAAGGGTTTCCCGGGTCGTGCTGCTGTGACAGTCGGACTGTTTATCCGCGGGGCATCGTCGGGGAGTGGGGTAGTGATATATGGGGTTTCGTCGCACAGTTCAAGAATATCGGAAGAAGAAGCCAGTTCGAACCGGTAAGATACCAGTTGCGATTGATCTTCCTTCTTCAGTTTTATTGAGAATTCTCTCGTATCACCGGGGTTCAGTAATAGTTTTTCCGCCATCTCCCACGTTATCTCCCCGGTAAGCTTATTTTTGGCAACCATGCTGAATTTTCCCTCCACCTTGTAGGATGAGGAGGTATTCCTGACAAAGATCTTCTTTTCAATCGATGTTGCGGTAAACTGAAAAGGTGAAACATTGTTTTCGAGTACGAGATAATCAGTCAGTTTCCTCATTCTGATACACTGGTCACCTGTGTACATCCCGCCCTGACCGCCCTGGTCGTAAACCCGCACAGCGATCACATTGTCCTGATCCCAGCGAATTCTCGGATCATTCACTGCCAGTGTATAATTCCTTTTCTTATCCCAGAAATTGATCGGCGCATAGATGAAATTTGTGTCGGAGGCCAGATCCGACGATGCGTTCACTCCGTTGATCCCGAAGAGTTTCCCATTCAGGAACGCTTGGTCAAAGTTGTTGATCTTCCCAAGGTAAATGAGCAGGCTGTCTTTCAGGAAAACATTGTTTTTCAGGGAAGAAGGAATGACTATGTGGACCCTGAACCAGGCGTAACCATCGTAGGGATCATACCCCTGTGATTCCCAGATCTTGTCGGCGTGGATGGTTTTCCAACCCGAATCGTCATAACCGGATTTTGCATAGTTGGGATTGTCACCCTGAAAGAATTTCCACGGAATATTCAGGTTGATTTGATCCTGCGCGGTAAGCGTAACCGGGATCATGAACAAAAGCAGAGAAATGAGCAGGAATGTTTTTAATTTCATGACATGGATTGAATAATAGTGATTTAAAAAATGAATAAAGAGTAGTTGCCAGGTGAAAATAATTTATTTCAAAGGTATCATTTTATGACGAAACCTGGTTTGAGACCCCGACGGGGTACCCCCACCCCGACGGGGTGCACCCACCCTGTTCGTTTAGAATTGGTTATGAGGTGCTTTCAGAATTGATTTTGATTTGAAAACTCAAAAGCCGAAATATACGCGAGCAGGAACAAATGGTAATAGTACATTTGTGCTTTAATTATGTTCATGGATTCACAGGAAAACCGGAAACGGGAACTTCATGAAATGTCGCCTGCAGAATTGGGAAGGCTTTTCCCGATAGAGCTGGTAGGATACAATCCTGAATGGAAGAAAGTATTTGAGGACGAGAAAGGAAAGATTGAACTAAGACTGGCCGGAATTACCACAACACGCATCAGTCACATCGGAAGCACCGCAATTCCCGGCATCATGGCCAAACCCACCATTGACATTTTGCTGGAGATCAACTTTTTCAAAGAGATGATGATGACGGAAATCATGGCAAAGGATAACCAGTTGTCATTGATCAAAGAGGGGCTTGGGGCTGAGGGATACCGTTGTCTTCAGAAACCGGAGAATCCTCCACCCCACATGATGTTCGTCAAAGGCTATACCCTAACCGGCTTTTCCGGGCAGGCGTTTCATGTTCATGTCAGATACCCCGGTGAATGGGCTGAGATTCACTTCCGCGATTACCTGTTGCAGCACCCAAAGGCAGCGGCTGAATATGAAGCGTTGAAGATCAGGTTGGCTGAACAATTCCGGAATGACCGGGATGGATATACCGAAGCTAAAAGCGATTTTATCCGAAGCATAAGCCAAACCTGGACAAGACAAAATGGATAATCAAAAACAAAGTCACAAGTCAAAATGCAAATATTTCGATGGATCATGTTCTGAAAGTGATCGATAAAATGCTCAGATAGGGGCAATGGCTGACCGGCTCTCTCGCTATCTGCTTTTCGACGGTTGTTAGGCGATCTCACTATATCACGATCGAAGCATTGATTGTTCCGGTTAATCTGCCAATGCTTTGTCCATGGTCAATTGCCTGCCAGGGATTTGCATATTTCCAAATTGATCTGCCTGATCTTTTCCAAATCCGGTTTAATCACCTTCCGGTCGTAAGTCATCAATCCGTTGACTTCTATCTCCACATCAGTGGTCTGCGTGTAGATGGCCGCCGAAAATCCCGAAGGGATGAGCTTTTTCAGTTTTTCTGCCAGTTTGATATAGGCATTGGTCAGATCTTCGGCATTTTTGTACTCCACGTAACCCCAATTCCGGTCTTCCACCCAAAGATGACCGGGAACCGCCAATCCGAGTCCGCCATACTCACCTAAAACACAGACTCTGCTGCCATCGTAAAGGGTCAGTTCGGGATCGGGATAGTGGTGAATATCAAGCATGTCGCCAACCGGGTAGAAGTTGCCGCCGCTGGCCGGATTAACCAGCCGGGACGGGTCATAGCTTTTGGTCCACTCGGTGATTTCCACCGTTTTAAACTGGCCCCATGATTCGTTAAAAGGGACCCAGGTTACCACTGAGGGATTGGAGATGAGCATATCAATGATGGATTTCCATTCGGTCCTGAAATGATCCTCCGATTCTTTCGACCTGATAGCTTCCTGGCCATTGAAGAACTGCCGGGTCTGCCATTGGGGGCCACGATCGCCGGAGGGCATATCCTGCCATACCAGGATTCCTTCGCGGTCGCAATGATAGTACCAGCGCGCCGGTTCGACCTTTACATGTTTACGAATCAAATTGAATCCCAGTTCTTTGGTTTTTACGATGTCGTATCTTAACGCTTCATCGGTGGGCGCTGTATATAATCCGTCGGGCCACCAACCCTGGTCTAGCGGACCGAATTGGAAATAATCTTTATTGTTTAACTGGAGTCTGTAAATCCCGTTGACATCCTGTTTCGTGGAAATCTTTCGCATCCCGAAGTAACTGGTGACCCGGTCAGCCGGTTGTCCGTTAATCAGGAGTATGACTTCAAGATCATACAGCTTTGGATGTTCCGGGCTCCACAACTGAATGTCTTTCAATCCCAGAAGAACCTCCTGTCCGGCGACTGACCGTCCTGAAGCAATCACTTTTCCCTGGTCAAGAACGCTGACCTTGACCAATGAGGACAAGTCAGATTTGCCGGTAGTGGCGATGACCGAAACTGTATTCCGATCGATATTAGGAATAGTACGTAATCCTGTGATATGATTTACACCCACGGGTTCAAGCCAGACCGTCTGCCAAATCCCGGTTACCGCGGTGTACCAGATACCCCGGGGATCGCTGACCTGTTTTCCTCTTGGCTGATAGCGTTTATCGGTAGGGTCCCAAACCCGGACTACCAGATTTTGATCTTTTTCTTTCGTCAGATAAGGCGTTATGTCGAATGAGAACGCGGTGTATCCGCCCTGGTGTGATCCGATCATGATGTCGTTGACCCAGACATCCGTTTTCCAGTCAACTGCCCCGAAATTCAGGATTACTTCGCTTTTCCGCCAAGTTTCAGGAATTGTAAAGGAACGGTGGTACCACAATTCATTTTCATTCCTAACCATTTTCTGAATCCCTGAAAGGCTCGATTCGATCGCAAAGGGAACCAGAATTTTTCCATCGAATTTGTCAGGTATCGCACTCCCTCGTGGAAGAATGGTATAATCCCAGAGTCCGTTGAGATTTTGCCATTCATTCCGCTTCAGAATGGGACGGGGATATTCGGGTAAAGGGCAGGAGGGATCGATTTGCTGCACCCAGCTGGTTTTAATATGGTTGCCGGCAGGCTGCCACGACTGGGTAAATGCCGGACTTATATAGGCCAGGGAAAGGAACAGGATAATGCAGCGTGTTTTTTCTTTCATCTTAAGACGGGGATTACTTAAATACAATATTACTTTTATTCAAAAGGAGTCCTGACATTCGGAATCTGCTCTTTCAGGAAGGCGTTGAAACTTTTCCGTGGTTGAGAATATAACCATACACTTGTTCCGTACTCCCGGGCCAGGGGATTTTGCACAGAACCTACCAGGCGGATTTCTGCAAAGAGCTTTTGAAGATCTTCGTCTGTTTCACCTTCATTGATATAAATCAGATGGGTGATCTCCTGTTTGGGATAACGCGGGAACCAATAGTAAAAACTTTCCGATAGACACGCAGGCTCGGGCAAGCCATATTTCTTTCCCAATACCATGATGGCTCCGGCTTCTCCGTAATTATCCGCAAAAATCATTACCGGTATTTTGTCGGGAACCTGCCGGTATGCCTGGTCGGTCAGCGAAGCGATCTCGTCCCAGCCTAACATATCGGCATAATCCTGGGGCAGTTGATGCACCTTTCCTGACTCCCAGCGAAGCATCATGTCGAGTTGGGTAGCCTGCCTTATCCGGGCAAAGTAGGCCTTCAGGTTTTCCTGCCTGAAAACGGGTATACCCATGGGTACGAGCGGAACGGTGAAAGCAAACAGGAGAAAAATCAGCGTCACCCTCCAGAACTTTGGTTGAATTGCTTTTTCGATGATAACCGAACCTGTAGCGATCCAGACCGGTAGCAGACCGGCTGTATAGTAACTTTTTCCCCTGAGCAGGGCCAGTATGATCACGACCAGAATGGTGCCAAGGATTACCGGCCGATAGGGTGCCAGCAGTTTTCGGGTCAGGCCAAAAAATAATCCGGGAATGATCAGGATGATGGCCATACAGCCAAGGAATGCCTGGTCGGTAATGAAGGTGATCCTGTCAACGTGTACCAGCTGACTTTCCTGAAGCGCTTTCATGTGTATAAGTGCCGGCCAGTTATGCATGAATTGCCAGATAATATTTGGAGAAAGGATCACCAGGGCCAGGACAACCGCTAAATAAAACTTTCGGTTACGGAAGATGATCCTGTATTGCGAGAAAAGGAACGCGACCATGACAGATAAGATAAGCAAAGCCATCAGATACTTGTTCATCAGTGCCACACCTGCTGTTATCCCCATTAAAAGTAAGTACTTGTCATTGCGGCTGTTTATCCAGCGGAGAATAACATACAGGAAAAGACTCCATATAAAAAGATCGAAATAGACCGGCTGAAACATATAAAATGCCCTCAGGTTCAGAGGAGTTACCATGATTCCTACTGCAGTGAGTACCTGTGCATATGTTCCCCCTTTCATTTCACGGGCGATCCCGGCACCCACCAGGAGATAAAGACCGCTGAACAGGGCCGGCAACAACCTGACAGCTAATAAAGAATAACCCATGGTGTTGATCACTATCCAGGCCACCAGTCCTGTAAAGGGTGGCACGGAGGCATAGCCGGCTGAAAGGTGCTGACCCAATGAGAAATAAAGGAGTTCATCGCGGTGAAAACCAAGCGTGTTATAAAATAGAAGATGAATGGAACTATTGGCCAGGGCCAGCATCAAAATCCACAGCCTGTTGCCTGAAAGAAATTTCATATGATTCTGATCAAGCGATAAATATACAGATTATCCTGAATTCCGCAGTTGCCGGGCAAGAGGAAATTACAGTTATTTTTATCAGGTATTTTAATTATTATTTTTGCTTTGTAGGAACCAATCTGTAAACTATTTCTAAACCTATAACCATGGAAAAACAATACACGATATCCCGCTACTTACTGTACCGTTTAAAAGAGGCCGGGATCAACCATCTTTTCGGAGTTCCCGGTGATTATAATCTGGATTTTCTGGATGAAGTTATGGAGAGTCCAATTAAATGGGTTGGTAACTGTAACGAATTAAATGCCGGATATGCAGCCGATGGTTATGCGCGTCTCAATGGTATCGGAGCGGCTGTGGTTACCTATGGTGTGGGTGGATTGAGTATTATCAATGCCGTTGCCGGGGCTTTTGCCGAACTGATTCCCATCATTATCATTAGCGGAGCGCCACCTGCTCGACGCCGGGAGGCAGGGGCGCTGGTTCACCACCTGGTCTCCAATTATTACCTCCAATTGGATATCTTCAAAAAGATCACAGCCGATGCGGCGCTTCTGACCGATCCCAACACCGCTCCGGATGAAATTGACCGGGTGCTGAGAAATGCCATGGTTCAAAAGCTTCCCGGTTATATTGAACTTCCGGTTGATATGAATAATGTTCCGTGTCGTGCTCCGGAAAAACCATTAGCCGTGATTCCGCTGACTTCTGATCCCGATAGTCTGGCGGAGTGCGTCAGGGAAGCAGCCGAAATGATCAATAAAGCTGAAAGTCCAATAATACTTGCCGGGTTGGAGGTTCTCAGATTTGGCTTGGGCAGGGAGACACTTCATTTGATTGAAACATCAGAAGTGCCTTTTTCAACCATGCTTTCAAGCAAATCGGTGCTTCCCGAACTGCATCCACAGTTTACCGGGATTTATCAGGGTGGATGGAGTAAAACATCAACGAAGCAACAGATTGAAGATTCCGATTGTCTGATTACCCTGGGGGCCTGGATGACAGACTATGATACCGGTTTGTTTAGCATAAATCTCGACAGCCGACGCATGATTGTAGTGGGTGGCGGGCAGGTTCGTATCGGGAGCCATTTTTACCATCAGGTTCAATTAGGGGATTTTATCCGTGCACTCAGTGTCGAGGTGCAACCGCGTTCTTATCTGGCATCGCATCCCACTGATTCTTATAAGCCGAAACAGCCTTTTGTTCCGGAATCAAAACGGTCACTTACTGCAAAACGGCTTTACGAGTGCCTGAATTATTATCTCAATGACAATCTGGTTCTGCTTTCGGAGCCGGGCGACTCATTTTGCGCTTCACCGGAATTCCATATTGAAGAAGCTGAAAATTATATTGTTCAGTCCTATTACTGTTCCATCGGATTTTGTACACCGGCCGCACTGGGTGTCTACCTGGCACGTCCTGCCAAACGTCCTGTGGTCCTGACCGGCGACGGGGCATTTCAGATGACCGCGCAGGAGATCTCCACACTGATTCGTGAAAAATGCCCTGCCATCATCATCCTGGTGAACAACGACGGTTACCTGATCGAACGGTATCTTCACAAGGATGGAGCCTATAACAATATCCAAATGTGGAACTATGCCGCCCTCCCCGGTGTTCTAAGTAATAATGATGCAGTTGTCGGGATTAAAGTAAGTACCGAAGAGGAACTTGAAAAGGCTATGCTGACTGCCCTTAAAACAACTGATAAACTCATCTTTATCGAGGCTTGCATCGTGAACCGTGACGCCTCTTTTGGCCTGGAACGTTTAGGGAATGCCTTTCGGTCGGCCCAGCAGAAAAAATAGGCGTCATCGCCTAATTAATCAAAAGCTTCTGATTGAAGCTTCCCTTCTTATTTTCCAACTTTACGATGTAAAGACCTTGGTTTAATGGGATATCGAGGGCAGCTTTTGTCTGGTTTTCCAGTTCCTGCTCGCGGACCAGGGCGCCTTTTTCATCATAAATCCGCAGGGTAGTTGTACCGGTCAGCCCTGTCAGCTCAATGTTTATCAATCCTCCAAAATTCGGATTGGGATAGATGTTAAATGATGGTTCGGAACTTTTACCTTCCATTCCCAAAGGTGGAGTAAGAAAGGCATTTAGTGCCTTGGTGGGTTGCCCGTTATTATTCCAGCAACTCAATTGATACCCGCTCCACGACTTGGCGCCTTCGGGTTCCCAATAGATGACTCCCAACCCCCTCGAATTCCCAATGGCGCTTACCTTGTTGATTACGGCCACCAGCATGTCGTAAGTGTTCTTCACCTTTGTATAATCGCCCCCGACTTCAACAACCATGACGTCTTTATTGTATCTGGTTACCAGATCGGCTAAATTACTGCCAAGATTGTTAATGGTAAGCGTATAATCGGTCCCAAGCCAATATGGATAATATGATGCACCAATAATGTCGTAGCGGACTCCCTTTGCTTTGGCATTGTCGAAAAATGTCCTGAACCTGAAATTGTCGTTACCCTGATCCAGATGCAGAATGACTTTTATAGTACTATCAACGGCTTTTACAGCATCATATCCCTTATTAAGCAGTTGGGCAAGCTGAGTCCAGTTGTTGGTGCTCCCGTCGGGCCATAACATACCCCAGGTGATCTCATTTCCGATCTGAACCCATTCGGGCCTGACACTCACCGATTTAAGGGTATCCAGAACCTCATAGGTATGGTCGTACAGATCGGTCAGCAACTGGCTGAAGGAGTGCGTAACCCAGGCAGCCGGCTTATTTTGTTTTCCGGGATCAGCCCAGGAATCACTGTAGTGAAAATCGATCATCACCCGCATACCCATATCCCGGGCCCGCAATGCCATCATCGTAACCTCCTTTTTGGAACAATGGCCATTGATCTTGTCATCTGATGGATTGACAAAAACCCTCAGTCTGACTGTATTGATCGCCCTGCTCTTCAGAATTTCCAGGCAATCCATTTGCATTCCGGTGGTATCATAGAATTTAAATCCGGTAGCCTCCATTTGCTGCAACCAGCCAATATCGGCGCCTTTGACGAATTGACTGCGTACGTTTTCGGGAAACACAAAGATGCAGGCAAGGATCAAAAGGCTGCTGACTTTCTGAATGAACGGGATCCGTATCATATTGATTCCATTTTTTACAAATTTATACATTCCGGACTTTTTATCCCAACGATAAAGGTTTATAGGGTGTGATATTTTATTATCCCGGGTGAAGCGTACACCCCATTTTCCAATAAAAATATGAAGAGCCATTTCCATCTGTGAAAATCAACTTTTTGTACTTTTGGTCCTTATTTCATCCTCTTCATGCACAGGTTATTTCCATTGCTTTTCCTGCTTTTGCAATTAAGCAGCATGGCCGCAAATGACCCTGACAGTCTGGACCGGATCATCAATGAATCGTCGGGAGTCAGGAGAATCGATGCCATGATTGCATTGGCCGAACTGTATAAAGTCCGCAATGAAAGCATGCAAACGGAGAACCTGTACCGGAAAACGCTCGCTTATATATCCAATGAAGGAGATCAGGATACCGCGGTAACCAGGCGTAGGTTGAAAATCATGATCAGGTTATCGGATATGATGCTGTTTGAAAAAGCTTCATATCAAGAATCCACGCCGCTCCTGCTCGATGCCCTTGTTCTTGCAACCCGGATGAAGGACAAAAGATCGGAAGGATTGATATGTATTTACCTGGGATTCAATTACCGGTTTCTTGGCAAATATATTACCGCTGCCAGATTTCTCGATGAGGCCATCCGCCTGACACAGGCAACCGGTGATACCAGCCGTCTTATTTCAGCAATGAATGAACGGGCAAATGTTTGTTTCTATATCGGTGATACCGTTCAGTCGCGCAAATTGCACCTTCGGGCGTTGGCCTTAGCTGTAACAACGGGAAATCAACACGCTCAGAACTACATCAGCCATGACCTGGCTTTGATGTATATGCGCCATAAAGAGTACCGGAGAGCGTTGTCGTTTTTTTTAATAAATTATAACGGCATGACCCGGGAAGCGGATCCCCGTCAGATTGCCATTTCCGCCATCAATATTGCGGATGCTTACCTGAACCTGGGTGAAATCGACAGCTCGTTTATCTTTCTGAATGTAGCCGATTCAATCGTACGCCGAAACCGGCTGAATCATGAAAGAATTATTGTCTATGAGAAGCTGAGCGATTACTATGCGCGAAAAAGTATCTTCGATAAAGCCTATTTATATCTGATGAAATTCCATCAGTTAACCGATAGTACGTTCAATTTGCAAAAAGAGCGTCAGATATCGGAATTAACGAGACAGTACGAGCTGGACCGCAAAGACCAGGAAAAGGAGTTGCTTAAACATCAATATCGCAATACGGTCATTATTGGTCTGATTGCCGCGGTCTTGTTACTCTTTATCTTGATCCTGCTGTTGCACGACCGTAACCGGCGTCGTTTGATCAACCGGGAGCTTGAAAAACGCAATGAAAACATCAGTCGCCGGAAGGACAACCTGGAAGTGGCTTTCGAGGTGCTTCGCAAAAAAGAAAAACAATTAGAGGAAGCAAATTCATCAAAGGATACCTTTTTTTCGATCATTGCACATGATCTCCGCAGTCCCTTTCACGCCCTGCTCGCATTTTCAGAGATACTGCTTCAATCGCACCGGCGGATTCACGACGAAGAGCGGGAGGAGATGATCAGGGTGGTTAACGATTCAGCGGGAAATCTTTATAAACTGCTTGAAAACCTGCTTGAATGGACCAGGACTCAGACAAACCGGGTCGAGGTGAAACCCGAACCATTCCCGATAGAACGCGTAATCGACAAAAACGTGGAATTACTTACCCCCCTTGCCACGAAAAAGGAGGTCCAAATAACACATCAACCCTGTGACTCCTGTATGACTTTTGCTGACCAGGGAATGATCGATTTTGTGATCCGAAATCTTTTATCGAATGCCATTAAATACGTACACCGTGGCGGAATGATCATAATCAGGACCCAAAGTTCATCGGAAGGTGTTTTGCTCAGTGTAATGGATAACGGTGTCGGAATTCCTCCTGAAGACCTGAAAAAATTGTTCCGTATCGACAGCAAAATAAAGACTCCGGGAACGGAGATGGAAAAAGGAACCGGGTTGGGGTTGACCATTTGCAAGGAATTTATCGAAAAGAATATGGGAAGGATCTGGGTTGAAAGCGAAGAGGGGAAGGGTAGTACCTTCTATGTATTATTACCATCGGCAAACGAATGAACCGGGCAGCTTCCCAAAGCCCACACACCATTGTTAAATTTTCTAACTTTGTGATTCGAAAATTGGAACCATGAATGCCCGCCTCTTCCTGTACAATACGCTTACCCGCAGCAAGGAACTTTTCGAACCTCTGAATCCTCCCTTCGCAGGACTATACGTATGCGGTCCGACCGTATACGGAGATCCGCATCTTGGCCACGCCCGGCCCGCCATTACGTTCGATCTGGTTTTCCGCTACCTGTTACATTTGGGGTATAAAGTACGCTATGTAAGGAACATTACTGACGTTGGGCACCTCGAAGCCGATCTTGACGACGGGGAAGATAAAATCGCCAAAAAAGCCAGGATCGATCGGGTCGAACCGATGGAGATTGCCCAGTATTATGCCGATCGCTATTTTACGTTTATGGGGGCATTAAATGTAAAACGTCCTTCCATTGAACCCCGTGCATCGGGACATATCATGGAACAAATCGGGATGATCAAACAGATCCTTGATAAAGGGTTTGCCTATATCGAAAATGGTTCAGTTTATTTCGATGTAGAAAAGTATAACAATCAGTTCAATTATGGCAAACTTTCGGGACGGGTTCTTGATGAACTGCTGACCAACACCCGTACACTTGAAGGACAGCAAGAAAAACATAATCCGGCCGACTTTGCACTTTGGAAAAAGGCACAGCCCGAGCATATCATGCGCTGGCCTTCACCCTGGAGTGATGGATTCCCGGGTTGGCATCTCGAATGCTCGGTAATGGGTGTCAAGTATTTAGGCGAAACCTTCGATATCCATGGAGGCGGAATGGACCTGCTTTTCCCCCATCACGAATCCGAAATTGCACAATGTCAGGCTGCCCTGGGCCATGAATCGGTAAAATACTGGCTTCATAATAACATGATCACCATCAATGGTCAAAAGATGGGCAAGTCGCTTGGCAATTTCATTACCCTCCAAGAGTTCTTCACTGGAAATCATAAGGAATTGACACAGGCTTACACTCCGATGACCATCCGGTTTTTTATCCTCCAGGCTCATTACAGGAGTACGCTCGATTTCTCAAACGAGGCTTTACAAGCTGCCGAAAAAGGATTAAAAAAGCTGATGACAGGCTATGAAACCCTGACCAGGCTGATCGAAGCCAATCCCGGCTGTGAACAGCCCACCCAGACAACGGATCCTGAAAATGGTTCCATGGCATCGAAATTGAACGAATCGTGCTATGCCGCTATGAACGACGATTTCAACAGTCCGGTCGTTATCGCCAACCTTTTTGAAGCGGTTCGTTTTATCAATGCCGTTAATGATAACAATGATACCCGATCCAAGCAGGAACTGCCGCTGCTAAAAAATATCTTCGATGTATTTCTTTTTGAAATTCTTGGGATTACAAAGGAGATAGAAGGCGGGCAACAGGAAATCGTCAACGGATTAATGGATCTGATCCTGTCGATCAGGCAGAAATCAAGAATAAACAAAGACTGGGGGACCTCAGATCAGATCCGCGATGCCTTACAAAAACTTCATATTACCGTTAAGGATGGCAGGGAGGGATCGACCTGGGGGGTCGGGAGCTAATGGAAGTTATGAAGGAATTACTGATTGGGTTAACTTTAATAAAACACAGTTATGAAAACTTTAAAGTTTGCATGGACCGCATTGATAGGGTTCATCGTTATCACAGGTTGTACATCTAAGCAGGAGGCTATGAAAAAAGAACTGACTGACTTCATCCGAAAGCACGATTCGGTGTTAATCCCGCTGTACAAGCAAACTACGCTTGCGGCCTGGGAAGCCGCGGTAAGCGGAAGCCCGGAAGACTTCAGGAAATCGGAGGAACTCAACCTGAAGATGATGGCTCTTTATGCCGATAAAGAAAAATTCAAAATTCTGGAGGAGATCAAGGTTTCGGGGATGATCACCGACTCGCTGTTAAACCGTCAGCTTGACGTGCTTTATCGCTCCTTCCTGATGGCTAAGGCCGACACTTCGAAATTGAATGCCATGGTGCGTATGGGCACCGTTATTGAACAGAAGTACGGTAATTTCAGAACAGAGGTGAGGGGGAAGAAGATGTCGGACAACGATGTGGAAGAGATTTTACGAACTTCAAAGGATGTGAAGTACCAGAAAGAGGTTTGGGAGGCTCAGAAAAAAATAGGCACCGTTGTAGCCGATGATATTAAAGCGCTGGTAAAATTACGCAATGAGGTAGCGAAAGACCTGGGATTTAAAAACTATCATGAAATGAGTCTGACCCTGAGCGATCAGAATCCCAGAGAGGTCAGTGATTTATTTGACGAGCTCGACAGCCTGACCAAAAAGTCCTTTTCTCAGGTTAAAAATGATATTGATGATTACTTCGTGAAATATTACAATCTGAAAGGTAACGATGAGTTGATGCCCTGGAATTACCAGAACCGTTTTTTCCAGGAGGCCCCTAAGATTTACGATGTTGACCTTGACAAATACTATAAAGACAAAAACCTGGAATCGCTTACCGCATCATTCTATGCCGGCATTGGATTGCCAATCGATGATATCATGAAAAACAGCGATCTGTACGAAAAACCCGGTAAAAACCAGCATGCTTTCTCTACCGACATTGATAATGCCGGTGATGTGAGGGTTTTATGCAATATTAAACCGAATGCCATGTGGATGAACACCATGCTCCATGAATTCGGTCATGCAGCTTACGATAAGAACATCGATACCAACCTGCCCTTTATTCTCAGGGATCCTGCACACACTTTTACCACTGAGGCCATTGCACAGATGTTCGGAAGGTTTTCATCCAATCCGCAATGGTTAAAAGATGTTGTCGGAATCAGCGAAGAAGAGAAGATGCAGATTGCCGAGACCTGTTTTAAGACCCTGCGTTTGGAGCAACTGGTTTTCAGTCGTTGGGCTCAGGTAATGTACCGCTTCGAAAGGGAAATGTACAAAAATCCCGATCAGGATTTGAATAAACTGTGGTGGGATTTGGTAGAAAGATACCAGATGATGAAGCGTCCGGAGGGTCGGAACGAACCCGATTGGGCGACCAAGATCCACATCGCCACCTATCCCTGTTATTATCACAACTACCTGTTGGGTGAGCTGCTTGCTTCACAACTTTTCTACTACATTGTTGAAAACATCGTCAAATCGAATGACTATAAGTTCCAGAGTTTTGCCGGAAAACCTGAAATCGGAGCCTATCTGAAAGAGAAGATGTTTATGCCGGGCAGTAAATGGTACTGGAATGAGATGATAGAAAAGGCCACCGGTGAAAAACTCACGGCTAAATATTATGCCAGACAGTTTGTAAACTAACGGCACGTAATCAAGGAATAAAGGATCGTTCGGCCCCTCCTTCAACTTTCTGTATCATTTTCAAGGCAAACTGTCGTGCACCATCGAGTTCCTCCCGGTCGGGATGGCCGATTGTTACAGGTCGCATCCCGGCAAACTGCATCAGCATGGGGTTCCCGGTAGCCATCAGTTCGGTTGCAGCAGATTGAGACAATTCTCCCTGGCAGTGATAAATGCCCCACAATTTCGTCTTTGTGAACAACTTTGTGCATCGTTGCAACTCTTTCTCAAGAAATGCCTGCTGTGCCGGATCGTTGCCGGAACAAGGAAGGGCATGGGTGATAAACAGGGCAACGGAATGAACGCCGGCATTTCGTAAAAGAAACTCTTTTACGGGGGGCGGCGGCCCGAATTGCATCACAGGGAATCCCAGGAAGATGAGCTGATAATCTTCAAAGGATGAAACCCGGTCGAGCAGTAGAATTTCCTTCTCACCCGGAATCACCCCGAACATGGTTTCAGCAATACGACGCGTATTGCCCGTATGAGTCCAGTACGTAACCAGCGTACGCATAGAAAAGAAATAGCTTAACTTTTATTTTTAAGCCTTGCCACCCGGTCGATCAAACCCTGACGGTGTTGTTCATCGGTTGAATTCGGATCTTTCATCTCACGAAACATGGTGCAGGGAACCTCAGCGCAATCGCCGCAATCGTGGAAATTCTTCTTATTGACGGCACAGTGGTACAATGGACAAACTTTATCGGGCACATGTTCAACAGCCCAGAAGGTCTGACCCTTTACGCTCTTGCAACCGGCACAACGATCGCCATAAAATTCACAATCGGAACAGATAAGTCCACATACTGATAAGAGCATATCGATGGTTTTAAAAATGTAAAACTAAATAATTTCCGATATACCCTGACACCGAAGTCCTGTTTCCGGGTGAGTGAATTGTTTTTTATTTTTGAAAAAATTAATTTTACCTTTAAACCCATAATATTCTTCTATCGTTTGGGTTTCGGGAAACAATCCAGACGGTCAGTATTAACAGGTTCAAATCAGTAAAAGATCATAATCTATTGTTAACCATTAAAGCCAGTGTCATGAAAAAAATCGTTTATCTCTTATTTATTTGTGCCTTATTTACGGCTTTTGCTTCGGGTCAGAAACCAAAGGCCACTAAAAAACCTTTTCCCCCGGCCCCCGAAAAAAAGGTTACACCGGCAGAAACCTCAAAGAATTCATCCCCGGGCGGCAATTATGTCGCGCTGGTGCGAAGCGGGAAAGATTGGGGATACATTGATCAGGAGGGTCATTATGCCTTTGACAGGCAATTTGAAAATGCACGGCCTTTTGCAAACGGACTGGCCCGGGTGCGGATGACCGGCGATTGGGGATTTATTGACAGCGAGGGAAATTATGTCATCAATCCGCAGTTTGAAAATGCAGAAGATTTCAGCGAAGGACTGGCACGGATTGCGAAGTTTAAGAAATGGGGCTACATCAACAAAACAGGCGTGATCGTGATCAATCCACAGTTTCATGATGCAGAGGATTTTCAGGAAGGTGTTGCGCGGGTGAGAATGGGAACCCAGTGGGGAATTATTGAAAAAAACGGAACTTATGTGGTAAATCCGCAGTTTAATGCTCTTGGGCCTTTTTGTGACGGGCTTGCCCGTGCCCGAATTGGTAAAGATTGGGGTTATATCGATAAATCAGGAAGCTGGATTATAAATCCGCAATTCGATGATGCCGAAGACTTCAGTTCAGGACTTGCCAGGGTGAAAAAGGGGACACAATGGGGATTCATTGACAAACTGGGAAATTATATAATTAATCCGCAGTTCGAAGCGGTTGGAAATTTTCAAGAGGGACTTGCCAGGGCCATGAAAATGCGCCAGTGGGGGTATATCAATGAAAAAGGTTCCTGGATGATTAATCCTCAATTTGACAATGCCGGCGATTTCTCGGATGGATTTGCCCGCGTGAGAAAAGGGAAAGACTGGGGTTATATCGGGAGTTCGGGCACTTATACGGTAAATCCACAATTCAGCGATGCGGAGGATTTTATCCAGGATATCGCCCGTGTGAGAAAAGGAACCCAGTGGGGATTTATTAATAAAAAAGGTCTTTATACCATCAATCCGCAGTTTGATCAGGCAAATGATTTCATCGGCGGATTAGCGCTCGTCCGTAAAGGAGTACGTTTTGGATTTATCAATGAGGAAGGAAAACTGGTCGTGAACCTGATCTATAACGATGCCGAAGATTTCAGCAAATAAACTGTATCCCTGGTCGTAATCCGATCAGAGCTCTGTTTTGATCAGGTAGTAATTCTTTTTGCCTTTCTGAACAAGCAGGTATTTCCCGTTCAGAAGATCTCCCTGGGCGATCTTAAATTCTTCTGGTATCCTTTTCTTATTGATCAGGATACAACCCTCCCTGATCATTCGCCGTGCCTCGCTTTTAGACTGGAATACTCCTGCTTTTTCCGTCAGGAGATCGACGATTCCAGGTGCGGTGAAAATATCGGTTCGCGCAACGGTAAATTGTGGAACGCCCTCAAAAACGGATAGCAGGACATCTTCCGGTAGTTTTTGCAGGGTATCGGTCGTCCCTTTCCCAAACAGTATTTCAGAAGCTTCCATCGCTATATCCAATGCTTCCCTTGAATGAACCCTTGCGGTAATATCGGAGGCCAGGGCTTTTTGCATTATCCGCAAATGCGGAGCCTCGTTGTGCTGCAAACAAAGCGACTCAATCTCCTGCTTCGAAAATAAGGTAAACTTTTTAAGGTACTCCGCGGCATCAACATCGCTGGTATTCAACCAAAACTGGTAAAACTTGTAGGGCGATGTCTTGGAAGGATCAAGCCAGATATTACCCGCTTCCGATTTTCCGAATTTTCCGCCATCTGCCTTGGTTATTAGCGGACAGGTCAGAGCATAGGCTTCTCCACCCAGTTTTCTTCTGATCAGCTCTGTTCCCGTGACAATATTCCCCCATTGATCCGAGCCGCCCATCTGCAGTTTTACCCCCTTATGCTCAAACAACCAGCAGAAATCATACCCCTGAACCAATTGATAGGTGAATTCAGTAAATGAAATTCCGCTTCCCGATTCCATTCTCTTTTTAACTGAATCCTTGGCAACCATGTAATTGACGGTAATATGCTTGCCTACATCCCTTAAAAACTGGAGGAATGTGAAATCTTTGGTCCAGTCATAATTGTTAACCATCTCTGCCGAATTCACCCCGCAATCGAAGTTGAGAAACTTTTCAAGCTGCTTCTTGATACACCCCTGATTGTACCGCAAAATTTCTTCATCCAGAAGATTGCGTTCTTCTGATTTTCCCGAAGGATCGCCGATCATTCCGGTCGCTCCCCCCACAAGCGCAATAGGTTTGTGTCCGGCACGCTGAAGGTGTACCAGCATCATGATAGAAGCCAGATTCCCGATATGAAGAGAATCGGAGGTGGGATCGTAACCAATATAGGCTGATACGATTCCCTTCGACAGCTCCTCTTCCGTACCGGGAGTCATGTCGTGAATCATCCCCCTCCATTTCAGTTCTTCAATGAAATTCATTTGTTAATGATTTGTATTTCAACGGTCCATAAAATATCCATGAAGATTATATTCACATGTAACTGGTACCATAACCGTCATGAATATTGCATGGATTATAAATTGCCGCAAAGGTAAGAAAATCCGCACAGGGATTGGTGCATGCTCATTATAAACCCATTCTGATCATTTCTTTGACGACCGGATGAAATAAATGATCATTGGGATAAAAACGAATCCCAGGAAAACCGGGATAAACCAAACTCCTATGCCGGAGGATTTCCCGTATGAAACCGAAACCGTAGCATAACCGATATAAAAAAACATAACCATTATGACTACCTTCAGGATCCTTATTAACCGGGTTGCCAAAGCATACTGGCGCACAGCGTTTTGAGGTGTTATTTTTGTCGGATAATTGAACTTATGCGGAATAAAATTGACCAGGGTTAATATAATGTAGAGAAAGACTGTAATTATGGGCAGCATCCAGATATTGTTTTTCCCGCCATAGTCATCAGCGAGCCCGGCTGCGTTAAAATGGGTTGGAATGATGTCAGGAAGCTGCTGATAAATGTAAATCACATAGCCCAGGAAGCTAAAGAGCGTTAATAGGGCCAATATCTCTAAAAGCCAGTCGACCGGCTCATATTCTGGACGGGTCAGAGGACGGTCGGGTTCATTGAATCGCCCTTTCGAAAATATCGAGGTTCCAAACTTATTCAGGATCATATAACTTCTCGGTTTTTAGTTGATTCTGCCCCGGCACGCGATGATTTGCCCGGCCCCCGCCGGTGCTCTTTCAGTTTGGCATCAATGATCCATTCCAATTGTCCGTTTACGGAACGGAATTCATCCGCGGCCCACCTTTCCAGTGCCTCGTAAACAGCCGGATCCAGCCGGAGCATGAACACTTTTTTTTGTGACATGGGGCTCTATTGGTGCAGGGTGCCGGTATTCACGACTGGAGTGGTATCTTTATCAGAACACAAAACCACCATCAGGTTACTGATCATAGTCGCTTTCTTGTCCTCGTCAAGATCTACCACATGTTTCTTGCTCAGTTGATCCAGGGCCAGTTCAACCATGCTGACAGCTCCCTCGACAATCTTGGTACGGGCCGCAACAACAGCCGTTGCCTGCTGCCGGCGAAGCATAGCCCCTGCGATTTCGCTGGCATAGGCCAGATAGCTGATCCGGGCTTCCAGTACTTTGATCCCGGCCATCGCTAAACGCTCCGACAATTCATTCTCCAGTGCCTGATTGACCTCTTCACCCCCTGCCCTGAGGGTGATCTCCTTCTGCTCATCATCAAAATTGTCATAGGCATAATGACCTGCAAGCTTTCGTGTTGCCGATTCACTCTGAATATCCACGAAATGTGCATAATCATCCACCTCAAAGGCCGCCCGGAAGGTCTCTTCCACTTTCCAAACCAGCACGATACCGATCATAATCGGGTTGCCCAGTTTATCATTGACCTTGATCGGATCACGGTTTAGATTCCGGGCGCGTAAAGAGATTTTCTTCCGGTAATAAAAAGGATTTACCCAGAAAAACCCATTATCTTTTAAAGTCCCCCTATAGGCCCCGAAAAGAGTCATGACCACCGACTCATTAGGATTGACAATTACAAGTCCAAACATCGAGAATAGGGCAAACAAGATCAAAGCTAGTGACAGAATTAACAGCAGAACTACTTGGTTGAACAGGATAATCCCTCCGATTCCCAATCCTATAGTAATGAAAAACAGGATAATACCTGAATATCCTAATGATGCGGAAGCAATTCTTTCTTTTTCCATGACAGTTGATATTAAAATAATATTAAAATAATTCTGCAATAATACTACATTTATGTTCAAATGTCAAGAAAATTTTTTCACGGCAGGATTCGGCGCCTTGAATGGAGTACTCTGACCGAATAGTCGTATCGATGCCGATCATGATGCGAAGAAGAAAACCCGGTGGAAAATGTTTGGTTAACCGGGTCCGGGGAAAATCAGTAACGGGGAGAAAAAGAACCCGCAGGTTCTATGGATGGTTTCAGATTCACAGTTTTACCGCGCGAAGCACTCCCTGGTCTGTTACAGTACTTATCCGGATAAGGTAAACACCTGCTGGGAGGGGTTCAAATCCTTTCAGCAAAAAAGGCTCACCGGGATGCAATACGACTTCCTGAACCTGAATGATCTGCCCGGTTAAAGCGATAACTTCAATGTTACAGACCCCTGCTTGTGAAACTTTATTCAGGAGGATCGGACTTGCGGTAAACGGATTTGGATACAGACAAAAAGGGCCGCCTGTTTGTGTGGTGAAATCGAGGGTCGATAGATAGACTCGTGCATTGACCAGATCGGGAATTCCGAAACCATATAGTGAATCGGGATCTGTAGCCCGGGAGGCGGTTTTTCTTACTGCATTTCTAATTTCCTCTGCGGAATGCGACAACATCGACTGCCATAGACAGGTAAGGCCTCCGGCTGTTACGGGCGATGAAAAAGAGGTGCCACTGCCGGTTTGCACGTATCCCCATCCTGAAACTACGGCGGTATTCTCACCCTGAGCCATAACATCGGGTTTTACCCTGCCGTCAAAAGTCGGTCCTGTCGAGCTGAATGATGCGTAGGTTCCCTGGCTGTTCACGGCTCCGATGGCAAATACACTGTCGCCATCGGCCGGTGCACCAATAAAATGCCATGCGTTCGATCCTTCGTTTCCCGCGCTGTTCACTACCAGCAATCCCCTGGCTGCTGCCATATCAGCTGCCTGCGTCACCGGGGTGGTGTTGCCGTCCATATCGGCATAGGTGTGATTATAAACCGGATTATCAAATGTGGTATAGCCCAGAGAGGAGTTGATTACATCGACGCCAAGGCTATCGGCAAATTCCGCACCGCCGGCCCAATTGTATTCTTCCACCAGCGCCTCATAATCGCCTACCTCGGTCCTGATCAACCAGTATGAAGCATGAGGGGCGGTTCCAACCATCTGGCCAGGCAGATTCGCTCCCATGGTCGATAACACACTGGTGCCATGGGTATGCATATCATCTCCGAAAACATTATTCCCGGGAAGGTGAAAATCGCGTGTCCCTAAAATCCGGTTGGTCAACCATAAACTGTCAAATGCAGCAATCTGATCGACATGATAGAATCCGGCATCAAGCACGGCAATCATCATTCCCTCACCCGAAAATCCAAGATTATGAAGTCCGTCAGCTTTGATCATGTGGGCCTGATTGAATGCCATCCCATAATCAAAGCTCCCCGTCGATTTAATCCTTGCTGAAGGTATCGGGGGGTACAGTGAATAAGGCGGTATACGCTCCAAACGTTTGATTCCGGTTTTACCGAAATCGCCACCCGGGTTTTTTGGAACGACCTGATCGATATGATCTACAAAAGGCAGCATAGCAATGGCAGCCAAGACCGAAGGATTGATGGTCTTTATCACTACCGCGTTAAACCATTTCAAGGGATAGATAACCGATGCTCCCGTAGCGGCAATTTGTGCGACGTAGGAAGGAGTGACCGGAAGATCTTTTTCATCCAGTGTAATGCCGTAACGGGCCCGTCGATCCAGGGAGCGTTGAGTCAGGAATTCACCAGGATTGGACAACGAATAGGGATTATTGTCTTTGTTTTTCAGAAAAACAACATGTTTCTGGTCGGGGGTCTGTGCAATTCCACAAACGGTAATGACCACTGACAGAAGTAACGTAAATAGACCTTTCATGGAAATTTATATTTTCGTGTGGTTTTTAACAGAATCGGATCAATTTGTCATTGCTGGTTACCAGTTCCGGATTGCCGGCCTGGGCCCCATGAGAAACTTCAACTCACCGCCCTCCGACAATTCCCGGTGATCGAGGAAAGGCCGGTCCACCTTTTTCCCGTTAAAGGTCGCTTTTTCAATGTAAAGATTCTTTTCACTTAAATTGGTTGCCTGAATCTCTAATTTTTTCCCATTGGGAAGCATGATGGTGGCGGCTGGCACGCAAGGACTTCCAATGGCATAGCTGGTAGTTCCCGGACATACCGGATAAAAACCCAGTACGCTGAACAGATACCAGGCGCTCATCTGTCCGCAATCATCATTCCCGCATAACCCATCCGGTTTATTCCGGTACATGGTGTTGACAATTTGATGGATACGCTCCTGTGTTTTCCAGGGTTTTGATGTCCAGTTGTAAAGATAAGCAATATGATGACTGGGTTCATTGCCGTGAACATAATTTCCGATTAGTCCCGATCGGGTCACATCCTCGGTTTCGGCAAAGAATTTATCATCCAGATGCATGGTAAACAGGGAATCCAGACGACGGACAAACACCTCTTCTCCCCCTATCATCCCGATATAATTTCGAATATCGTGTGGAACATAAAACGAATAGTTCCATGAATTGCCTTCGATAAAACCCTGACCGTGGGTGCTGAGCGGATCGAATGGCTTTTTCCAGGATCCGTCGGAAAATCTGGCCCGGATAAATCCGGTGCTCCGATCGAAAATATTCCGATAATTCTCCGATCGCCGGGTGAATGTAAAAACCTTTTCAGCCGCACTTTTTCTTAGCGCCGGATCGAGGCTCGGATTAGCCTCTATAGCCTTTGCAAACTGGGCAATTGTGTAATCATCATAGGCATATTCGAGGGTTACAGAGGCCGAATTGTTTCCTTTGTCTTCAGGCAGGTATCCGTACCTGATATATTCAGAAATCCCGTCATACAGCGGGTTTTCGGCAGTCTGAACACAAGCATGCAATGCCTTACCTGCATCGAAACCCCGGATCCCTTTAAGGTAAGCGTCGGCGATGACCGGGACGGCATGATATCCGATCATACACCAGTTCTCATTACCATGATGCGACCAGACCGGCAACATTTTTTCAGGACTTTGCTCAAAATGGGAAAGCATGGAGTTAACCATATCGGAAGTTTCACCCGGGTAAAGCAGGGTGAGAAAGGGATGAAGCGCCCGGTAAGTGTCCCACAACGAAAATACCGAATAATTGGTGAATCCTTCCGACCGATGAATTTCCTGGTCGATTCCGCGGTAACGGTGGTCTACATCCTCATAAACCACCGGCGACAGGAGAGCATGATAGAAGGCAGTATAGAAATTAACTTTCATATCGGCAGTTCCTTTAATCCTGATCTTGCCAAGTTCCTGTTCCCATATTGCGGCGGCATTAATCCGCACCTGCTCAAAATTCCATCCGGGAATTTCCGCCCTGAGATTATTCAGGGCCCCTTCCATGCTCACTGATGACAATCCGACTTTGATCAGGATTTTCTCTCCGGTTTCGGTCCGGAAATTGAAGTAAAGTTTAATTTTTTTTCCTGCGATCTCCGGAAAATTCCGGTAAAGGTTGAACCGGCGCCAAAACCCACGGTAAACAGGGTTATCCTCATTGATATACCCATAACTTTCGATGGGTTTTGAAAAAACCATCGCGAAATAGAGGTACCGGGTCCGGGCCCAGCCACTGGTTAACCGGAATCCCTGGATCAAGGTATCGTTAACAATCCGTGCTGACGACCACAAAGTCTTCCCTTCATAGTTATAAATACCATGGACCAGATCAAGAATGATATGGGCGCTATCGCTTTCCGGATAGGTGTATTGATGGAAACCGGTACGTGTCGTAGCGGTAAATTCGGCTTGCACCCGGGGGTCATCCAGAAAAACTTTATAGTATCCCGGTGATGCGAATTCGGTCTCTTTTCGGAAGGATGACCGGTAGCCCGATTCGGGATGATCAGCAGTTCCGGGATTCAATTGCAACGGGCCGGTTGAAGGCATAATCAGAAAATCACCCAGGTCGGAATGGCCGGTACCATTGAAATGGGTATGTGAAAAGCCGACTATGGTTTTGTCAAGGTACTGATAACCGGCACAATAACGATAAACCTGCGGATTATATTTGCCATCTTTGGCGTAAGAAACCGTATCGGTGTCGGGACTTAACTGTACAAATCCGAATGGAACACTCACTCCCGGAAAAGTATGTCCCATCTCCTGGGTGCCAATAAAAGGGTTAACATACTTTACAAGGGATTCGGCCTGTTGAATATCCTGGGCCGCCACCGCGTAGTTTAAGAGGGCCGGTATCAGGAACAAAAAAAATCTCTTCATGGGTGAAGGTGTCTTTTCCGGAACGACAAACAGCGCACCCGATTACATCAATATCAGGAATAATGCAGGAATCGCGATACCGATGGCAGTAAGCCAGGCACCCCGGCCGATAATCCCGTTTTTTCCACGGATTACGAATAATCCTGTGATGGCTAAAATTATCAATCCCGTGGCATAAAGATCAGAAAACCAAGTATAAAATTTTTTCAGATTATTGTAGTGAAGAAGGTTGAACTCCCTGATTACATAACGGGTTGTCTTTTTTTCCAATTGCGCTTCGCCCGATTGGGTATCGATATAGAGGGATCCGTTTTTAAGAAAAATCTGTACATATCCATCTCCCGGAACATGGCTTTTATAGTTACTGCGTGAATCCACCTGGTCAAGTACTGAGAAAACATACCGCTGGTCAACAGTTCCGTTTTTGGGCAAGGGGACAGTGAGGTTGGTCAACGATTTACTGTAGTCGGGATGTTGGAAGTCGCCTGCCTTAAAGTGGTTGAGAACAATGCCTGATACAGCGTAAATCAGTGTCATCCCCACGCATAGATAACCAATGTCGCGGTGTAAAGCGTTATTCCATCGCCTCAGGGTTTTTCGCGCGATCATTATTTCAGAATGGTAAATGAGATGCCTTCGACTGAGAAAAAGGAGAGGTGATCTTTCCCGCTTGTTTTAAGTTCATCGCGAAGCGCTTTGATCTGATCAAGCTTTTCCTGTATCCCCTGGTCTTCATGCCCTTTAGCTCCGGAATGGATACCGACCTGATGATTTTCTGCAGGTTTCTTTACTTCAGCCTCCCACTCATTCAGATATTTGGTGTCGATACGTTCCTCCTTCAGGATGCCGAGAACACGAACCCTGCTTCCGATCAGACTTTCATCAAATTTTGCAATCGTCGACCCCGCGGTAACTTCTACCCTGATACTGTCGGTTCCGTCAACCAGGAACATTCTTTTTCCGCCATGTTTACAAGTGTGTAAAACGGTTCCTTCAATATAGACCGGCTTGTCAACCAGCGAATCAGCCTGTTTTTCGAAAGTAAGTACCGTCATCAAGGTCGTATCGGCTTTTGCTGCAACCTCTTCTTTTGTTCCGCTGTTGCAGGAAGCAAGAATGATCATCATGAGGATGATAAAGGGGAGAACTTTGTTTGTCATATCATTTTTTTTTGACAAAGATCGGACTTTTTTCTTTAAAGTAAAACTTCACAGGGTCATTGAATCAGCGCCGCAGGATAATAAACTTTTGCCCAAAACCGTTGTCCGCAAGGTTTATTTGTTTAATATTGTTCATATGAAGATGGTGAAAATTGAAACCACAATGACGCTTCTGGTCATTCTTTTTTCCTTCCTGACACCCGTCATCAACGCACAAAAAATTCCCGATTTTGATCGGGCCGACAAAGTGGCGAAATCGGTCCCCGATTCGGTTACTTATTCCGTCGGCCGATTGTCAGAATATTTTTCTACCAGGCTTCAGAATAAAGCTGAACTGATCAGAGCTTTTTATTTCTGGATCTCAAACAACATCAGTTATGATGTCGCCAACATGTATCAGTATGTGCCGGTTGAAAACCCTGCCACGCTGATTGTCCAGACACTGGAAAGCCGCGCTGCAGTTTGTCAGGGTTATTCCGCACTGTTCGGAGAGTTGTGCCGGAATGCCGGGATAACGTGTTATATCGTATTAGGTTATACCCGGCAAAATGGCGTTATAAGGAACATGAATCACACCTGGATCCTGGCAAAAACAGATTCCTCCTGGACTTTTTACGATCCTACCTGGGGAGCGGGATTTCTTCAGGAACAAACGTTCGTAAAAAGATTCACCAATGAATATTTCATGGTGAAACCAGAACAAATGATTAAAAGCCATATGCCTTTTGACCCCATCTGGCAATGTTTATATTACCCGGTCGCGCCGGAACAGTTCCAAAATCAAACCACACCAAATAACAGGGAACGTTCTTATTTTAATTACAACGACAGCATTGATGTCTATAACACTCTTACAAAATCTGAACAATATGCTGCAGCCCTCAGAAGAATAGAGTTGAACGGGAGTATCAATGACTGTATCTCTGAATATGTCCGGTACCTGAAACAAAATATTGAAATAGAGCGAATCAACAGGGATATCAGCGATAAAAATGAGATGATTTATCAATATAATACGGCTGTTTATAATTACAACGCCGGGGCCACCCTTTTCAACGAATATGTTTCGTATCTCAACAAACAATTCCGGCCCCTTCACTCCGACCACGACATACGCCGGATGCTCGATACCTGTGAAACAAGGGTCAGGCGAAGTAAGCTCTTAATCAGTCAGCTCGGTTTTGAAGATGAATCGATGAAACGTGGGCTAACATCACTGAAGCAGACAGTTGACACCCTCTTAAAAAGGATTGAGGAACAACAGGCCTTTCTGCGCGAATATTTAGCGACTCCGAAAGCTGACCGCGAAGCAGTGATTGGAAGGTTCAGGTGGGAGTATCAATAGTTTTTCGAAATATAGAATCCATTTGACTACTGAAATCAAATCAGCTACAAATGAAAAAGTTACATCTAATCCTTTTAATTGTAGCGTCAGCGCTGGTAATTTCACTTTCAGTGACGCTGGCCTTACTGAGACCTGAACCCGGAACCTTTGTCAGGGTTAATCCGGCATTTGGTCAATATGTCCAGGCATATACCTCGGGAATAGTATCAAGTCGGGCAGTAATTAAAATTCGCCTCACCGATGATTTTGCCGACACGGCCACATTCCAGATCCCAGTCAAAGAAAAGTTGATGGATTTTAAGCCCTCCATTTCGGGAAAAACATACTGGAGCGACAGCCGTACGCTGGAATTTCATCCCGACAGCCCCTTGCCTCAGGGGCAAAACTACCGTGTCGAATTGTATCTTTCAAAAATCCTGCCGGTACCCGATTCACTGAAGACCATGATCTTTGGCTTTCGGGTCATGGACCAGGAAATTTCTGTTGAAATCGACAATCATAAACCCTATCATGCCTCCGACCGAAGCAGGGAATTTCTCACCGGAATAGTTCGCACAAGCGATCTTGCCGATGACCTTCTTGTCGAAAGGGTGCTTGAGGCAAAACAGGGAGGGAAGATGTTACCGGTTTCCTGGACGCACGATAAAACCAACCGGGTTCACCAGTTTAAGGTCGATTCGGTTATCAGAGTGAATGCAACAGGATCGGTAAAGGTCGAATGGAACGGATCTTCCATTGAGTCGGAGTCGGAAGGTTCGATAAATGTCGAAATTCCGGCACTTGGTGATTTTAAAGTGATGAACGTTCAATGTGTGCCGAATGCGCAACAAACTTTGAAAATCAGGTTTTCCGATCCGCTGAGCCGGGAGCAGAACCTCGATGGACTGTTTCGGGCAGGCAAGTTTTCCGATCTCCGTTACTCGGTGGACGATAATATCTTGTGGATTTATTTACCAGAAACAAGAGATTCAAAAGTGCGACTGGTTCTGGAACCGACGATAAAGAATTGCGAAGAAAGGCTCCTGGGTAAAGAATTGGTAACCGAGGTCACGCTTGAAAGTATCAAACCTGATATCAGGTTTATCGGCGAAGGGACCATCATGCCCAGTTCAAACGGGATGCTGCTCCCTTTCGAGGCGGTTAATTTACGTGCTGTCGATATAAAAGTTGTTGAGATTTTTGAGAAAAACATACTTCAGTTTTTGCAGGTGAATGAACCTGGTTCAAACAGCGAATTAGCCCGTGTGGGAAGGATTGTCGTGAAAAAGACCATGCCTCTGAACGGGGTGACCGATTATGGCAAATGGAACAGATTCTCGGTTGATTTGGGCAACTTCGTCAAGGCTGCCCCAGGGGCCATTTATTCGGTCATCTTGTGTTTTAAGATGGGGTATTCCGCCTATCCCTGTGGTGATTCAACAGTGTCAAAACATTATCCCGACAACCTGGTTACCGTTTCTGATGCCCAGAAGGAAAATGAAAAAGAGTGGGGTTATTACAGCAATTATTATGATGATGATTATGGTGACAACGGGTGGCGAAATTACCGCTGGGAAGAACGGGAGAATCCTTGTAAACCATCCTATTATTTTAACCGTTCCATTAGCAGGAATGTGATCGCATCGGATATCGGAATCATTGCCAAAGCAGGGGATGATGGCCGGTACCAGGTTTTTATTACCGATATTCTGAGTACAAAACCCATGTCGGGTGTAAAGGTCGAATTCTTTAATTTTCAGCTTCAATCATTGGGTACCGGTACGACTGATGGTAACGGGATGGCGACCGTTGAGCTCCGGCAGAAACCATTTGTGTTAGTCGCCCGGCAAGGCAAGCAAACCGGGTATCTCAAGCTTACCGATGGAAATGCACTTTCACTGAGTATGTTTGATGTGGAGGGGGAACCGGTTCAGAAAGGGATTAAAGGGTTCATCTATGGAGAACGGGGTGTTTGGAGACCCGGCGATTCCTTGTACCTTACTTTCATTCTCGAAGATAAATTTCACAGTTTACCAGCTCATCATCCGATTGGATTCTCGTTGATAAATCCTTCAGGTCAGGTAATGAATCATATGGTCAAAACCCGGTCGTTGAATGGATTTTATAATTTCAGCACCGCTACGTCCCCCGATGCGCCGACAGGCAACTGGCTCGTACGAATTCAGGCAGGCGGACTTGAATTTCAGAAAACAATAAAGATCGAAACCATTAAACCCAACCGGTTGAAAATAAACCTTGATTTCGCAACCGATTATCTTATCAAAAATCAAATCCGGCCGGCCATCCTGAAGGCATCATGGCTGAATGGCATGAATGCAGGTAGTATGAAAGCCAAGGTGATGCTTACCCTGACAAGGTCGGTCACCGCCTTTAAAAACTGGCCCGGATACATTTTCGATAATCCAGCAACGGGATTTGCTGCCGAAAATATCACCGTCTTCGACGGCCGGCTCGATCCAAACGGAGAGACCCCGATAAAACCGGTCATCAATTTGAAAGGAGTTGCCCCGGGGGCGCTCCGGGCAGCTTTCGAAACTATGGTCTTTGAAGAGGGCGGCGATTTCAGTGTGGACCGTTTTACCATTCCGTTCTATCCCTATCAATCCTATGCAGGATTGAGTGTTCCGGTGTCGGCCTCCGACCGTACACTTCAGACGGATAAAGATTACTCCATCCCCCTGATAAATGTCAATGCAAAGGGTGAAAAGATGGCTTCAGGACAGTTGAAAGTGGAACTTTACAAACTGGAATGGAGGTGGTGGTGGGATAACACTGAAGAAGGAGCGGCCAACTTCATTTCGACCGATTATCTGAAACCTTCAGATGTTGAATTGATCCAGGCAATTCAGGGGAAGGCGGTGTATTCCCTCAGGGTCGGTTATGATGATTGGGGGCGCTATCTGATTAAAGTCACGGATATGAAATCGGGACATGCAGCAGGAACCATCGTTTATATCGACTGGCCCGGCTATTTCAGGATGCCGGGCGGTGAAAAGCAGGCTGCTTCGATGATTACGCTTACCACAGAAAAAAGCAAGTACCGGCCCGGAGAAAAAGTAAAACTGATTATTCCGTCCACTCCCGAAGGCAACGCGCTGATTACTCTGGAAACAGGGTCAAAGATCCTCAGGTCGTTCCGGGCGGCCACATCCCGGGGAACTACTTCCATCGAATTTCAGGCGACCGAAGATATGGTTCCCAACTGTTATGCCTACGTGACCCTTCTTCAACCCCATGCCCAGACGAAAAATGATCTGCCAATAAGGCTCTATGGCGTCGTACCGGTATTTGTCGAAAATCCTGAGACCCATATTAAACCAGTGATATCTATGCCTTCGGAATGGGCTCCAGGCAAAGAGATCACCATAAACGTCAGGGAATCAACCGGGAAGGATATGACTTACACTCTTGCCGTTGTAGATGAAGGACTTCTTGATCTTACCCGCTTTAAAACACCCGATCCATGGAGCGTATTTTATGCACGCGAAGCACTGGGAGTGAAAACATGGGATCTGTTCGACCAGGTTATGGGCGCCTTTACAGGCGAACTACAGCGGATTCTCAGTGTTGGCGGGGATCAGGAAAACGAGATCAAAGGCAGTTTAAAGGCCAACCGGTTTAAACCCATGGTACGGTTTTTCGGACCGCTCGAACTAAAGAAGGGACAGCAACGATCGACTACCTTTAGGATGCCGGAGTATATCGGATCGGTAAGGGTCATGGTGATCGGAGGCTGTGATGGCAGGTATGGGAAAGAAGAAAAAACAGCGACTGTGAAGAAATCGCTCATGGTTCTCGGAACTTTGCCTCGGGTGCTGGCACCCGGCGAGTCAGTCAAACTTCCTGTCACGGTTTTTGCCATGGACCGGTCGGTGAAAAATGTCAGGATTGATGTTTCCGCGAATGATTGTTTCAGCGTTGAGGGTTCTTCAACCAAGCAACTGACCTTTCAAAACACAGGAGACCAGATCGTTTCATTCGATCTGAAGGTAAATCAGGTTGCCGGAACCGGAAAAGTTCAGATTACTGCCCGAAGTGGGAGTGTAAAGGCCGTGCACACTATTGAATTGGATGTCAGGAATTCCAATCCTCCTGTTACCCATGTTGCTGAAAAAGCCCTTCAGCCGGGATCTTCATGGACTTACACTTACAAGCCTGCTGGAATTGCAGGAACCAATCGGGCGACGCTGGAACTTGCATCTATTCCATCCCTGAATCTCGAAAGCAGGTTAAATAGCCTGATAACCTATCCGTATGGATGTCTGGAACAGATCGTCTCAATGGCATTCCCGCAATTGTACTTACAGGATGTCGTCGAAATCTCCGATCAATCGAAAACAACGATAACGCAGCATGTAACTCAAACCATTCAAAGGATAAAATCATTTCAGGTCGGTTCAGGAGGAATGGGTCTGTGGCCTGAATCGGCCTATGCCGACGATTGGGCTACCAGTTATGCAGGACATTTCATGTTGGAGGCAGAAAAAAAAGGATATGCGGTACCAATGAACCAGTTAAGTTCCTGGAAGGAGTTCCAGCGTCAAAAGGCCCTGTCGTGGAGCTATAATGAAGGGTACTTTAATCACGACCTGGCGCAGGCATACCGGTTGTTTACGCTGGCCCTGGCCGGAGCACCGGAGCTTGGCGCAATGAATCGGTTGCTGGAACGGAAAAACATTTCTGTAGCAGCCCGGTGGCAGCTCGCAGCCGCCTATCACGTCGCTGGCCGTGATGAAGTTGCCCGGCAGTTGATCGGAACAGTGAACCCCGCCATCAAACCTTATCAGGAGATGTCGAATACCTATGGTTCCGATCTTCGCGACAAAGCTATTATGGTTGAAACACTATCGGGACTGAAACTGCGATCCCGGGCGGCGTTACTGATCAAAGAACTTTCCGCTGCCCTTTCCGGAAGTACCTGGTACTCGACACAGGCCACCTCATATGCAATAGTTGCAGTGATGAAATATACGGCAGGATCGTCGGGCAATGGAATCAACGTTTCGATCAAACAAAACAACAACCCCGAAGAGAAAGAAACATCCGGGAAAGAGCTTATTGTTAAAAAGATAGCCGCCAGAACAGCCACCAATAATTCACTCCAGGTTACCAATACAGGGAAAAACATCCTTTACAGCCGGTTGATCCTGACAGGAACCCCGGCATTTGGCGACCAGTTGGCGGCATCCAATGACCTGAAATTGCAAGTTGAAACCCTGAGCCTGAAGGGCGACCGGATCAGTGTTGACGCATTACCTCAAGGGACCAGTTTTATTATAGAAATCAAAGTGACACATCCCGGACTTAGAGAGAGGTATCGGCAATTAGCGCTGTCACTGCGCCTGCCTTCAGGGTGGGAGGTAATCAATTCGCGAAGCAGTGAACTTGCCGAAACGCTGACTCGCGCCGGTACCTGCACCTATCAGGACTTTCGGGATGACCGGGTGAACTTGTTCTTTGACCTGGAGCCGACTCTGACCAAAACCTTCCGGATCATGGTGATGACTGCCTATTGCGGAAGGTTCTATATGCCCGCCACCATCTGTGAAGCGATGTACGATCCCAGTGTTAATGCACGGATTCCCGGCAGGTGGATCGAAGTTGTTTCGGATCAACATTGAGGGATCCTGGTCATTAATGGATATTCCGATTAAACCGATTCAGTTTGCAAAAAAGAGCAGTCATCCCCTGTCAGGGGATTGGCGACAGAAAATCGCGCGGGTATCAGTTTTTGCAGGTCTCGCCCTGCTTTTCCTTCTTTTCTATCTGATTCTTCCCAGGCCCTTATTCAGGGATTCCACATCGACGGTACTCCTTGATAAAAACGGATTGCTGTTAGGCGCAAAAATTTCAGAAGATCAGCAATGGCGGTTTCCGGAGCGGGATTCAATCCCTGAAAAATTCCGGCAGGCCATCCTTCACTATGAGGATCGTTACTTCTATTATCACCCGGGCATAGATCCGGTGGCTCTCATCAGGGCAGTATATCTGAATGTTAGCCATCGAAAAGTCGTCAGCGGAGGTAGTACTTTATCCATGCAGGTCATCAGGCTGGCCAGAAATAAAAAAAATCGCACGCTGTTTCAAAAAGCTATTGAGACCTTTTTAGCCTTCAGATTGGAATTTACTTATAATAAAAAAGAGATCCTTAGTCTCTACTGTTCTCATGCGCCTTTCGGAGGGAATATCGTCGGACTGGAAGCAGCTTCCTGGAGATATTTCGGAGTGGATCCGGGGAATTTATCCTGGGCCGAGGCAGCTACCTTGGCTGTTCTGCCCAACAGTCCTGGACTCATTTACCCGGGGCGTAATCCTGCTCAGCTGCTTACCAAACGAAACAAATTACTCGACCGGTTATATCATCGTGGCATTATTGATGAATCAACCTGTAATCTTGCGAAAAGTGAGATGTTGCCGGCAAAGCCATATCCTATCCCGCAATGGGCGCCTCATTTACTTGACCGGGCGGTTAAGATGGGAAGAAAAGGTGAAAAAACAGTCACCACCATCGATCGTACCCTTCAGGAACGGGTTGTTGATATACTCGAAATAAACAGTCAGCGCATGAAATCAAATTTCATTCACAATGCTGCGGCCCTGATTGTGGAGGCGGGTACAGGAACTGTCCTCGCCTACTGCGGTAACCTTCCACACGGATCGGGTAAAGAATATGGCAACCAGGTCGATCTAATCGTGGCTCCCCGAAGCACCGGAAGTATATTAAAACCCTTGCTTTATGCAGCCATGCTGAACGACGGTTTGTTATTGCCGAATACCCTGGTTCCTGATATTCCCACGCAGATCGGCGGATTCGTTCCCGAAAATTATAACCTTACTTACGATGGAGCCGTTCCCGCGAAGATGGCCTTGTCGCGATCGCTTAATATCCCGGCTGTTAAGATGTTACAAACCTATGGCTATGAACAATTTTGTACCCTGTTGCGGAATATGGGAATGAAAACCCTGACCCGGCCGGCCGGCCATTACGGATTGGCTCTGATATTGGGAGGCGCGGAGGCGACCTTGTGGGATTTAGCCGGGATTTATGCTTCCATGGCCCGTACCCTGAATCGGTTCAATAACAGCGCGACTTGTTCGAAGTTTGATTTTTATGAACCAAAATTCATTAAATCATCTTCAGAAATCCATACGACAAAAAGTGACCGGAGTTCCTGGCTTGATCCCGGTTCGATCTGGCTGACATTTGAAGCTATGGTCGAAGTGGCACGGCCGGATGAAGAGGCACAATGGCAACACTTTTCATCATCCCGAAAAGTGGCCTGGAAAACCGGGACCAGTTTCGGTAACCGGGATGCCTGGTCGATCGGAGTGACTCCGGAGTATATCGTAGCTGTATGGGCCGGTAATGCTTCAGGCGAGGGAAGACCCGGATTGACCGGAATTGGCGTAGCTGCTCCCATACTGTTCGATATTTTTAAAATTCTTCCTCCCACTTCCTGGTTCAGGCGTCCCGACAACGCCTTGGCATACATTCCGGTGTGCAGGTACAGCGGCCAGCGTCCCTCGACGGTCTGCGATGTTGTGGATAGTGTCTGGATTCCCCAAACCGGGTTAAAAACATCCCCGTGCCCGTATCATCAAATGGTACATCTCGATAAAGCCGGAGCGTGGCAGGTGAATTCACGCTGTGAAGCACCTTCCAATATGCAACATGTACCCTGGTTCATTTTACCTCCTGTAGAGGAGTACTACTTTAAAAGCAAGAATCCATTTTATAAAGTACTGCCTCCCTTCAGAAATGGTTGCGCGGAGACTGATTCCAGAAAAAACATGGCGTTCATCTATCCCCGTAATAACAGTAAAGTATATATCCCGGTCGATCTCGACGGAAAGCCCGGAAGCTTCGTCGTTAAAGTCGCCCACAGGGATTTGTCATCGCGGGTTTTCTGGGATATGGATGGCCGGTTCGTTGGAAGTACTGCTGTCCCCCATCAAATGACACTGGCGCCGGAGCCGGGCTGGCACAGACTAACCCTGACCGAACAAAACGGAGAAGTCCTTTCCATCAGATTTATGGTGATCAATAAGAAAGAGCCCGAACAAAGCAAAGAACCAGGATAAAAATACGTATTCAAAAAATTTGATATTAATAATTTGTATATCTTTGAACATTTTTAGAAGAACACTCAGATATTTTCATTACAGTATTTGTAAGCGCCTTGTAGGTAAAGTCAAACCGTGAATGATCATAAGGATTTACATTTGACCACTTTAATCAAAATTATTAACAAATGAAACATATATCTTACGGTAAGATTGTCATTCATCGTTTACATCTGCTGATCCTGACGATTCTCTTTTTCATCACTGAATTTTGTGTTGCACAGGCAACCTTTGAACAAGGTTATATTGTTGATACGAGCGGCCGACGAATCGACTGTCGGATACAAATTCCAAAATGGAATGGCACCCCGGTCGAATTTTTTTACAAAACAGACGATTCCGCCGGGATCCGGCACGTGACTCCTGAAGGGGTTAAGGAATTCGGATTAAACGGAAGCTCCCGTTATATCAGTGCAGCGGTGAATATTGATATTTCGAGCGATAATGAAGATAACCCGAGTGATATGAAAGACCCTGACTGGAGCGGGCAAAGCATTTTTCTTTTAATCCTGGTCGAAGGTGATGCATCGTTGTATTACTATGATCAGCCATCCATCAGAAGGTTTTTTTACCGTGTAAGCGGATCTCCGGTAAGGCAATTGGTTTATAAAAAATACAGGACCTCAGCAGAGCATCCTGACGAGGTTGGGACCAATGCCTTATTCCGCCAGCAATTATGGTCGGATATGAGAAATGAGCTGTATGCGCTCCAAAAGGTGGAAAACCTGGAATACACAAAACGGGATCTGACGGGTTATGTTATTGATTACAATAAGGTAAAGGGAAATGATTATTATGTCAACAGCAAAAAAAAGGAATATCCGGTTTTTAATATGAAATTTACCCCGGGGGTTAATTATTCAAAAGTTCATGTGAAGAATACCTATTATGAAGGGCAGAATTTCGATTATGATGGTAAATTCGGGTTCCGGTGCGGGCTTGAGTCGGAGCTCATCTTTCCCTATACCTATCAGAAGGTAAGTTTGGTATTGGAGCCTTCCTACCAGTATTTCTCGGGCTCGGAAACCAGTTTTGACCAGGAATTTTCAGTTCGTCTGCATTTCATTGAATTCCCGATCGGAGTCAGGTACTACATTCACTTTAATAAAAACCTGAAAGGATTCCTTAATGTTTTTTATGTACCGGGTATCTGCGTGAACCTGAATTCAAATTTTGTATTTGATGGAGTTGAATATCCCGTGAACCTTGGACATAATATTGCAGCCGGCGCCGGAATTTCATGGAAACAATGGGGCCTTGAATTCAGGTGGTATTCAAATAAAAACATCATTGGAGGAAGTGATTATCTGGTATCGAAATATTCAAGGATTTCCGTTATTGCCAGTTACCGGCTTTTTAAAACCAGGCAGTATCCTGACCTGAAAAGGTAAGTTTGTTCCTTTCGACCGTTTTGTCAGGCAAAGGAGAGGTCTCTTTTAGTATTTTTGCAGGATAATATTACGTTATGATACTTGTAACGGGGGGAACAGGCCTGTTAGGATCCCATTTGTTATTTAACCTGCTGAAATCGGGCAGAAAGGTTCGTGCCATAAAACGTGTAACCAGCGATACCGGGATGGTATTGAAAGTGTTTTCCTATTATTCTGATAATCCCGAAGAGCTATTTAACAAAATTGAATGGGTCAATGCCGATCTGCTGGATTCCGGAACTATGGAAGATGCTGTTCAGGGGATTGATGAAATTTATCATGCCGGCGCCGTGGTTTCATTCTATCCTGGCGACCACAAGTCGATGCTCAAAGTGAACATCGAGGGAACGGCAGGACTGGTGAACCTCGCCCTTGAACAGAAGGTTGGAAAATTTTGTTATGTAAGTTCTGTTGCCACGATGGGTCTGGCCGAAAACGGGAGCGCTTCCACGGAGGAGACCTATTGGGTCCCGTCGCGCAGGAATTCAGTTTACAGCATCAGTAAATATGGTGCGGAAAGAGAGATCTGGAGGGGCATCGAAGAGGGGTTGAACGCCGTCATTGTAAATCCTTCTTTTATCCTGGGTCCCGGTTTCTGGCACGACAATTCCGGATTGTTCAGGCTGGTTTGGGAGGGATTGAACTATTACACCCCCGCAATCAATGTTTATGTTGATGTTCGCGATGTTACAAAAGCCATGATGGAGTTGATGGAAGGAAATCATTTCGGACAGCGCTACATCTGTTCGGCCGGAGGTTTGACATATCTTGATTTCTTTACCCTTATTGCAACGTATTTGGGCAAACCTGCACCGTCGGTGAAAGTATCACCGTGGATGATGTCGGCAGCTTGGCGGATAGAGGCGGTACGCTCTTTTTTAACCAGATCAAAGCCCGAATTAACCAGGGAAATGGCTGCTACTACGACCCAGAATTATTTTTTCTCTAATGAAAAGCTGTGTAAAACCCTTGATTTTACATTCCGGCCCCTTGAAGACTCCATCCGTGAATTCTGCGGGTTTTTCCTGAAAGATCATGGTATCCGCCCGACGGAGATCACAGTTAAATGAAAGTCCCTGCCCTTGTCGATTTAAATATATCGGATTGCAATTCGAAGTCCAACCTTCTCTGGTGAATTCCAGCTTTCTCAGAGTCTGATCAGATTCCGGTAATGATAGTAACGGGTGATGATATCATCCACAAATCCTTCGGTTTTGTAATCGACTGGAAACGAATTCAGAGAGTCGTGAACTACATGGGGGTCTTTTTTGGAACGGCGGAGAAGGTAATAATCGACATGACGGTTCCACCGGTTTTTATCGCGCCCATATTGACCTGCTTTTTCACGGGCGGCCAACACCCGGCCGATTCCTACATTATAGGCGGCCAAGACGAAATTGATACGTTCGATGGGATTCGTTATCTCATCGGGAATCTGGGTATCAAGATAGCGCAGGTACTTTACCCCGCCTTCAATCTGTCGGGCTGGTGTGGAAGTGCTGTCGATGCCAAATCTGGCGGCAATCTCAGGCATGAGTTGCATCAGACCACTGGCATTGTACTTCGAGATCTGGCCTTGTCTGAAATTGGATTCCTCATAGATCAGCGAAGCGACCAAACGCCAGTCCCAGTTTAATGAAGCACTGCATTTTTGAATCGATTCATCAAACGGTGAAAGCCTGTTCGTATTCATAGAGCAAAATCCCGATTGCATAAGCCGGACCAGTCGTTGGTTGTCGAAATAATCGAGATAGATTTGTTTATAATCCCCCTGTTTTTTCAATTCAATCAACCAGTTATCAAGCTCCATTCTGAGAGAGTCAGATTCATGCCCAACACCCCACCCATAAGAGAATAGCGGGAAGGCTAACACGGTAATATCCGTATTGTAATAGTAACGCTTAAATGCCATGGCGACATTCTCCTGACACAAGGCGAACCGGATCTCTCCTTTTGAAACTTTACGGATCAGTTCTTCCTGACTTGCGTCATAAACCTCTTTCAGAATGGCCCGCCCCCTGGTTTCTTTCAAAAAGTGGTGGTACATTGGGTTCAGGAAGGGATTTCTTCGCACATAAACGGTATCGGTTGGAAAGTCCTTCAGCAATTTTACCAGAGAAGTTGCGTCCTTTCCGGTGGGTTTTTTCTGAACCAAAACCAGACGGGTTTCTCCGAAGGGCCGGGAGTATTGAATATTTTTTTTACCCTGCCGGGATAAGGGAACATTCAAGGCAATAAGATCCGCAGCATGATAATACAGGTAGTATTCCAATCGGTTGATATTGTCATCTGAAATGATCCTGAGGGGAACCTTCAAATGTTTGGCAAAGGATTCGAGCAATTCAAGCTGGAATCCCATCGGTTCTCCCCGGTAAATAAAATAGTTCAGAGTATTCCGGTCAGTAAGTGCAATCAGGTACCCCCGTTCACGGATACGCCTGAGTACATCGGTTTTTTTCTCTTCGCGTTTGAATATTTTGAAGGAGATTGCCAGGGCGATGGCCACGATAACCAATCCCAGGACGACAGCTCTGAAGATAGTATTACGATGGGTCGATTTGTCCAAAGCGACGGATTATGCTAGGTTCCGGTACCTTTTTATCGTTTTACTGATGAAAAGACCGGGTCCAGAAAGTATTTCTTCCCAGTAGGGATACTCCTATGAATCCTCTGATTTTAAGCTTATTGGCCGATTCAAACTGGATGTAGCATTTGTAGGTTTTCCCGTTTTTTGGGTCATAGATCTTGCCTCCGGACCACTCTTCTTTACCATTGAAAGTAAAATCTTTCAGATTAACCAGTCCGATCAGCGGCATAGACTGTAATTTCGGATCCGGATTTTTGTTGTCGGTCCTTGGTTTTCCGGTAAGCGAATCCAAGGGAGTGCGCAGCCAGACCAGCTTTCCGAAGTATTTGTCCCCTTGTTTGTAAATTTGGATCTTACCGGTCGCTTCTTCGTTCAGCCAAACGCCTAATATATCGTCGGCCTTATGTGACTGGGCATTCCCGGTAAGGGTTGCAAGCAGAATCAGAAACAGGAGGTATGGTGTAATGTTTTTCATGTTTCTTTGATTTTGGGGATGAAGGTAAGAAATCTGTTTTGTATGTGTATAAAAAATCACCTCGGGATCTTGATTTTCTGACCCGGTTTGAGCCTGTGCGCGTTTTTAAGACCATTCAGCGTCTTGATCTGCGAGACGGTAACATCAAATTTCACCGCGATATCCCAGAGGTTGTCGCCCGACTGAATGGTATAGGTGATGTATTTTGTGCCGGAGGGTTGGGGAGCAGGTTTGGTTTTTTTTTCAACACTGGCTGAGGGTTTTGACGTAGTAGATACTGATGCCAGGGCGCCTCCGATAACAAGTTTCTGGCCTGTTTTAATATTGGTGGTTAAAAGATGGTTCCACTGCATCAGGTCATTAACCGTACAATGGTAACGTGAAGCGACGGATCCCAGTGTTTCTCCGCTTTTTATATAATGAATCGTAGTATTATTGGTTGCAGATCCTGTTTGCTTTGAGGCGACGGAAGCAGTCTTGTTTTCAGTCACTACGGCTGAATCACTTTGGCCCGGGTTGGCAGTGGTGTCTTTCCGGGCTGGCGCCGGAACGTAAGTGGAAGCAAGTTCTTTTTCAACGGCAGGTTCTTTCTTGGGTTTGGAATAGACCAGAATCTTTTTTTTGGGCTTCAGCGTGTTGGAACGCAATCCATTGAGATTTTTTAATTCGGATACGGACATTTTAAATTTCTTAGCGATCGACGCCATGGTTTCCCCGCTCTTAACCGTGTAAAGTTCTGTTTCGCGGTAATTATTATAGATGAGTTTCATAAGAGAGTCCCGCGCCGACCAGCTCTTGGTTTTATAGGCATACAGGGCTTGTTCGTTATTGATAAAGCTGCCGACAAACTTTTTTCTCAACCTGACCTTGTAAGGAGTCTCTACAGTCGCCGGGATAAAATCCTGTTTAAAGGAGGGATTTAAAAACTGGATCTCATCCAATGGAATGTTCAACATTTCAGATATTTGTTCGAAGGAAAGTGGGCGACAAACGGTCACCGTATCGACTTCGTAGTACAATATTCCCGGATCGACCGGATAGATTTTATGCTCGTTGGCATGGGTCAGAACATAACTGGCGGCGATGAATGCGGGTACATATGAGCGGGTTTCGCGCGGAAGGTAGCGCTGCAGAAGCCAGAAATTCTTGACACCGCCAGCCCGGCGAATGGCTTTATTCACATTACCCGCCCCTGAATTATAAGCAGCAAGGGCCAGCGACCAGTTCCCGTAGATGTCGTATAGATCGTTAAGATGTTCGCAGGCCGCTATGGTGGCTTTGTAAGGATCATAACGGTCGTCGACATAAGAGCTGACCTTTAAGCCATAAACTTTTCCAGTCCCATACATGAATTGCCATAGCCCTCTAGCTCCAGCCCGGGAGGTAGCCACCGGGTTAAGAGCTGACTCGATAACCGCTAAATATTTCAACTCCAGTGGCATGTTGTACTTATCCAATTGCTCCTCGAACAGGGGAAAATAGATTTGCGAAAGTCCCAATATCCTGGCCGTCAACTTCCTTTTTTTTACTGCATAGAGATCAATGAATTGCTTTACCTCACGGTTATAAACATACTCAAACGGTGACTGTTCATTCATCTGGGCAATACGTTCAAAATAAACTGAATCGGGGAAAGAGGGAACGTCAGTATCAGTGTAGGTGGCCCAGTTCTGGTACTGATTGGAGTTGGGAAATTCGGCATCTTCAAATACCCTGAGATTGGCCAGACTGTCGAGCATGTTGATGACCGGGTCGTCCTCAACCAGATGGGCCCTTTTTATCAGCGAATCAATTCGAATGGTGTCCTGGGAAATACAAAAGAATGGAACAAAGATCAGCAGTGCGAGAATGAGGAGAAACCTGTTAAAACCCATGAATCAACAATTATTCAATTCGACATTATGTATTAACTACAATTTTTTCCTTTTATTTTAGAATTCTTCCACGTGGATGGTAACTTCCGTATGGTCGAAACGGCTTTTGATATCCTCTTCAATCTGGTCGCAAATGGCATGTGCTTCACCGACCGTAAGGTTTGGGTCGAGATTGAGATGAAAATCGATATAGTTATAGTTCCCGGCTTTTCTGCTTCTCAGATTATGGAAGGTCATGTTGGATTTACAGTGTTCGCGGATAATGGCGGTGATCTGTTCGACCTCTGAGGCCGGCAAGGCACGATCGAGTAAGGGAGCATAAGCCCGGGAGAACAATTCAAACGATTCCTTCAGGATCAGAAGGGCGACAAAAATGGCAATAATCGGGTCGATAAGATGAAGGCCGGTCACATACATCAAGGCAAGACCGGCTGCTACTCCCACCGAGGTATAAACATCGGTTTTCAAATGGAGGGCATCGGCTTCAAGAGCCACTGACCCAGTCTCCTTGGAAACGGCATACAGTTTCCTTGAAACGATGATATTGACTATTGCAGCGACAATCATCACGGCAAACCCAATCTCAAGTTGTTCTACCTCCTGTGGAGCAATTATTTTTTTTACGGCTTCATAAATTATCCAGAAAGCGGCAATAAAGATTAGTAAGGCCTCTATGACACCTGAAATGTTCTCAAATTTACCGTGTCCGTAAGGATGTTTTTCATCGGCAGGGGTATCTGAAATTCTTACGGAAATAAATGCAACAATCGATGCAATCAAATCCATGAGCGAATGGATCGCCTCTGAGATAATACTTACTGAACCGGAAAATATGCCTGCTGCTAACTTTAATATAATCAAGCAGCTATTTGATAAAATGGATAATCTGGCTACACTGACTTTTTTATTCATCAGTCCAATTTTCAGCAAATTTAGTCATTTTGAAGGAATTGCGAAAATATTAATTTTGCAGATCAAACTTGTTTGTTATGTACCGATCGATTTATGTCACACTTGTAATTCTGGCGTTAACGGGCCGGTTATGGGCCCAGGACACCCTAACAGAGTCGAAACCCGCATTGCGGCATACCATGACCCCCGAGGAATACGCTCGGAGGCATGAGATAGGAAGAAATTTTATTGAAACCCCTCCACCTATTGGCCCTGTCAGGAATGTGGCGGAATATGATCGTATGCAGGGCGCCTTGATCCGCTATCCTTTCGGAATTCCGATTTCCCTGATCAAAGAAATGGCCACCGATGTTATGGTTACTACGATCGTGAAGAACCAGACAGAAAAAACCACGGTCCTGAACCAATATATTTCAAATGGCGTAGATACCAGCCACTGTAATTTCTTGATCGCCGTTACCGACAGCTACTGGACCCGGGATTATGGTCCCTGGTTTGCCACCGACAGTTCTAACCAGATCGGGATTGTCGATTTTCCTTATAACAGACCGCGCCCCAACGACGATGAAATTCCCAAACTCTTTGCTGCCATGCTGGGAATTCCCTGGTATGGAATGAATGTCATTTCAACTGGGGGTAACTATATGACCGACGGACTGGGAATCAGCTCATCGACCGATCTCGTTTATGTTGAAAATCCGACGCAGACTTCGCAACAGATTAACGATAAAATGTTCGATTATTTAGGAATCGAAAACTTCCGTGTCGTACCCGACCCGAATATTTCCTCAACAATCGATCATATTGACTGCTGGGGAAAATTCCTGGGCCCCGACAAAATCCTGATCCGTCAGGTACTCCCAACAGATCCCGAGTACAATGCTTTGGAGAACCAGGCTACCTACTGGGCTTCTCAGATCTGCTCCTATGGATATAATTACCGGGTATTCAGAGTAAAGACTCCTCAGGATCAACCCTACACCAATTCCGTGATCCTGAATAATAAAGTACTTGTACCTTTTATGAATAGCGCCTGGGACGACAGTGCAAAAGCCACTTATGAGGCAGCCATGCCCGGCTACACTGTCAAGGGATTTATTGCCAGCGGATCTTCTGGATGGCTATCAACCGATGCCCTCCATTGCAGGGTGATGGGAGTTGCCGATGTCGGACTGCTGTACATTCGTCATATCCCGATTTCGGGTGTGAAACCCTGTGAATCGGATTATCAGGTATCCGCGACCATCCTTGCTGCCAGTCAAATGCCGGTCATTGAAGATTCGGTGCGAATTCATTACCGGGTCAATGGAGGGCCTTACCAGGTTGTACAGATGACCAACCAGAGCAGTTCCGATTACTCCGGGTTCATTCCGAAACAGCCTGCCGGAAGCCTTGTCGAATACTACCTTTCGGCTGCCGATGAATCGGGACGGTCAGAAACGATGCCCCTGATAGGCGCTGCCGATCCATTTAAATTCACTACAAATTACACCAACCTGACACCGGTTCCGGATACCCTATGGTTCCTCACACCCGACGATTGTCTCAACGGAAAGATCACCCAATTACACAATTATCTCACCAACAGGATCACCCTCGATACGATTCAGCAATATGGCAATTCCCTCCCATGGACGGTCGATTCTGTATCGGTACCAGGTTATCCGTCACTGATTGATCCGGGCGACAGTGTTGCGGTTAGAGTCAGGGTTCCCATTGTTGTTGCGTTGCTTCCGGGAATGACTTTTTATAAAGACAGCCTGGAATACACCACCTCAGCAGGCAGCAATTATGTTATCATCATGATCAACAGCGATCTGTTGTCTAGGGTCAATGAAGCGCAAACCCATAATGAAATCGGTAACCCTTATCCAAATCCCTTTAAGGACCATATTACTATTCCACTGTCGCTGGATAAGCGGGAACAGATCAGGATCGAAATCGTTGATATCAGCGGGAGGCTGATAACCATCTTATGGGATGGAATGGCCGATGCGGGTAAACGGTTCATCTCATGGGACGGGACGGATAATACCGGAAATCAGGCTTGCAGCGGTATATATCTGCTGAAATTCACAACCCGGGCGAAATCCGACATCCAAAAACTACTGCTGATCCGGTAGTTTTTTCCGGTGTGTACCAGTACTGATCTCTGCTGAGTAAAATCGCTTAGCGGTGAGATCAAATCATTAAAATCAAAGGATTTTAACCCCGTTTTTCAGGCCGCATCTGGGGAAAGAACAAAACATCCTGGATGGAAGGGGAGTTGGTCATGATCATGGTAAGCCGGTCAATCCCAATGCCAAGTCCCGCTGTGGGAGGCATGCCAAACTCCAGGGCGCGAAGAAAGTCTTCATCCAGTACCATTGATTCGGTATCTCCGCGACGGCCCAACTCGAGTTGCGCTTCAAACCGTTCACGCTGGTCAATAGGATCGTTCAATTCGGAAAAAGCGTTACATAACTCCTTCCCGTTACAGATAGCTTCGAACCGCTCGACCAGTCCCGGTTTACTCCGGTGTTTCTTGGCCAAGGGCGACATTTCCACGGGATAGTCGGTGATGAAGGTAGGCTGGATCAGGAAAGGTTCACATTTTTCACCGAAGATCTGATCGATAATCTTCCCTTTTGCCATGGTTTTATCGATGGGAACTTCGAGTTGCTGAGCGATTTCCACAAGTTCTTCCTCACTTTTTTCAGCAATGTCGATACCGGTAAAATGACGAATCACCTCGTACATGGTGAACCGCTTCCACGGACGCCGGAAATCGATCAGGTTTTCACCTACCTGAACCTGAGTAGTACCGTGCAGATCCAGAGCAATTTTTTCAACCATTTCTTCCACCAGATCCATCATCCATTCGTAGTCTTTATAAGCGACATACAACTCCATCTGGGTGAATTCGGGATTGTGGAAGCGGTCCATGCCTTCATTCCGGAAATCCTTCGAAAACTCGTAAACCCCGTCAAATCCACCGACAATCAGGCGCTTCAGATATAATTCGTTGGCGATCCTCAGATAGAGGGTCATGTCTAAGGCATTGTGCTGGGTTTTGAATGGCCGCGCGGCTGCTCCACCATAAAGGGGTTGCAGAACCGGAGTTTCCACTTCAAGGTAGGAACGGGAGTTGAGGTATTGCCGCATGGAATTGATCAGCAAGGTACGTTTTATAAAGACCTCCCTGATCTCAGGATTTACGATCAGATCGACATAACGTTGGCGGTAACGAAGTTCCGGATCGGAAAAGGCATCAAACACGGCATCATCTTTTTCCTTGACAATCGGCAGTGGGCGTAACGATTTGCTGAGCAATTTCAAGGTACGGACATGAATGGTAATCTCTCCCATCTGAGTGATGAAGACATAACCAGTAATCCCAATCAGATCACCGATATCAAACAGTTTTTTAAAGGCCGTATTGTAAAGAGTTTTATCGTCGCCGGGACAGATTTCATCCCGTTTTACATACAACTGAATCCGTCCGCTTTCATCCTGTAATTCTACAAACGATGCTGCTCCCATGATGCGCCGGCTCATGATACGCCCGGCAATACTTACATTCTGGTACAAAGCAGGATCGGAGGGAAAATTTTTCTTAATTTCCGATGCCTTGATATTGACTGGAAACGTATCGGGAGGATAAGGATCGATCTCCAACCGGATCAGCTCTGTTAAAGAATTTCTGCGGATGATTTCCTGTTCGCTAAGTCCTGTCGCCATACTGACAAATTTCGGCAAAGATAGGGAATTAGGACAAAACGGTATGCAGGATATGATGGGATTGAAGGTCTCTGAATCCGGGAAGGTGTAATTTATAATAGAGTAAAATGGTATCAAGCATCTGATCCCGTTTCCGGGGTGAAAGAACCACCTTCGGAGGCGCCAAGGAGGCTCCGGCGGATTCTGAGAGGAGCTGCCGGAAGAGAGCGCTGTCCGATTCATCCAGGTAATGAGTGTGTCCCGGGACTGTTGTTTGAAAAACTCCCTCCCGCAAGTTGAAAATCGGAGTTTGCCAGGTCAGGTTTTGTTGCGGAAAAATACCCAAATGGCGCATGAGATTCAGCGCAAAAACTATATGATACTGAGATACTGCTCCTTCCGTTTGATCGAGCCCGACACATGATTCCCAGAGAAAATCAAAAAGTTCCGGATTGGGTTCTTCTTCCCGGATCGATTTATAAGCTAATTCACAGATAAAAAGAGCAACAGCGCTTTTTCGGATATCCGCAGGAATGGAACAGCAGGGGTGACAAAGCTGCATCTCTTTGACTGTTTGCAAAGTATTTCGCTCTTTATGATAAACAACCATTTCGAGCAGAGAAAGAGGTTGGAACAGGGCCGGTTTGTGCCGGGGATGCGCTGTATGGACCCCTCTGACAAGGTAGGACTGGAGACCGAATTGCATCGTGTAAATCTTTGCAATCAGACTGGTTTCGGCATATCTGATGGTATGGAATACGATGCCACGCGTTGCATGGAGCATCAGTTAATGATCAAAATCTTGGTGACCACTTTTTCGGTGCCGTTATCATTGGAAGCAAAGACCAGATAGACCCCTGACCGGGCTTTACGTCCGTCGAAATTTTTTCCGTCCCAGACAGCCTGTCCGCCCTCAGCCCGGGTCGAATAGACAAGAACCCCGTTCACATCGGTAATTTTGATCTCGGCGTTAGTGACCAGACCCTTTATGGCGATATAACCCTCGTAATCTTCCTTAACGGGATTCGGGAAAGCATAAACGTCTTCGTTGGTTTCTCCGCCGGGGGTAGCCGACGACCTGAAAGAGATGATCCCCTTATCGGTTCCGAAAAATACATCTCCATCCTGGTTAATGGCAAGGCATACGATACGGTCGGAAAGCAGCGGACTGTTTTCGGCCGTGAAATGATATATCTGCGATGTGCCGTCGGCCGAAAACAGATAGACGCCTCCACGGTCGGTTCCGATCCATTTGCGATTGGCTCCATCGACGGCAATAGCATTGACGGTTTCATTTTCGAGCAGGTACTGCACATAACTGCCCTGGGTGATCAGGATCCGCTGGGCGTCGAAATTCTGTCCGGAGAAGACATTTTCGGGAGTATAAAAAACCGCAACACCTTCTTCCGTACCGATCCAAATCTCACCGTTGAGATCTTCAGCCATGGTGAAGACATAGTTTCCCGGGATTTTTCCGCTACCGGCTGCTGAATTAAGGAGTTTTGCCTGATCGTCGGAAGGATTGTCAGGCGTTCCGTTTTCAGTAAAGACCATGATGGAATTCGGATTGGTATTTCCGTATCGCATCTGTATCCATTTTTGCCCGTGCCGGTCGACCAGGATCTGGCCCAGATCACTTTCATTCGCTATAGGGATGGTGAATCCGGTCCATTTATCTCCTTTTTTCATCGAGAGACAACTGTTGTTGTGTGATGTTACCACCCAAAGATTTCCGCTTTGATCGAAGGTTGCGCCGCCTACTCTGACGTCGTTTGTATCGCTGCTCGTATGGTGCCCCAGGGTGCTGTTTGTAGTATTATAGATTTTTACGGCGGAATCGTTTTTAAGTTCAATCAATCCTTTTCCATATGATCCCGCGAAAATATGTTTGTGATCGGAAGGATCGATGGCGATGACATCAATATCGTAAGTCGAATTTAACAGGGGACTGTTATAGCCAGAAATATTATACCAGTTGGAATTGTCGAAATGATAAACCTGGGGGGCGGTATAAATGGGCGAATAGGATGAACTCCTTCCTCCGGGTGCAATGTAGAGGTGGTTTCCGGCAGCGCTCATGCTGAAAGCAAGGGCTGTAAGTGGGCCGCTCAGACTGATGTGATTCAGATAGTTATTGGGTTTGTCGTAATGGATCATTCCCTGATAGGTATCTACAATCCAAACATGACCCTGGTTGTCGGTGAGCGCATCCTGAGGGAACGGCGCTCCGGGTTCGTATCCCCAAACATAGGTGTAAACGTCCAGATTGGTATCGAAAACCCCTACGAAATAATTGTAGGTAATGGTCAGATAGGTCCCGTTGGTTTGAAGGTTCATGATCGGATTATAGTACGACATCGGCGGGCGGTCCCATGAACCTCCGGAGTAACGGTATATCGTATCGGGAGCAGAGCCGGTTGATTTTTTACTCACGAACACACCTCCCGCAAAGTTGACAATCGCAGGATACGTGGCTGAGGTATCGATGGCTTTCTCTTTTTTCCATACCTGATAATTGGCCAGGTTGGGATCGCTCGCCCAGGCTTTATAGATCCCTTTTTCACTGGCGGCAAAGAGCGTATCATGGTCATCAATTGTAAGGGCTAAAACATTAACCTGTCCACCCTGGTCCCCTATAAAATAGGTCTCACTGATCTCCTCTTTACTGATGTCGAGAACCACAATACCAAAACCGCAGGCCAGGTAAGCGTATTTTCCCCTGAAATAGATGTTATTGATGGTCTTGTTACCAAGAATTGACTTACGTTTGATATCGGAAATGTTAATGATGGTGTTATCCCTGATAAGATCGATGTTGGCATTGGTGTAAGCTATGACCAGCGTTTTATATTCCTTATTGTAATTGATACAACTGATTCCGATGTCGGAAAGCCCGGTAATCTTAGTAATACGGACTACGTTGTTATCATCCCGGTCATAATAGAAAATTGCATAGGGAGTCGAGGCATAAACACGGGTTCCGGCATCGGTGACCGAATTACACAAGGTATAGGGTAATTCGTCGCGCCATTGGCCGATGGGCACCTGCTGAGCGATGACCGGTTGAATAACTGACAGGAAGAGGCAGCAGGTGATAAAGTATCTGAAAATCTTCATGAAAAAGTTTTTTCGTTGGTAAGTAAGGTAAAATCTTAGTAATGAACTGATTTTTTGAAAAAATATTGTTCCTCTGAACCGTTATACGATCATTCCTGCCGCGACGGTTTCATTAGTCGCTTCATCAATCAGGATGAGACTACCGGTAATCCGGTTCACGGTATAGGGATCGTAGTAGATGGGCCTGGTTGTCCGGATCCGGATTCGCGCAATATTATTCATCCGTACCTCATCGACGGAAGTAATCTGGTCGAGCGTGCTGATATTCAACAGATACACTATTTCTTTAAGGATGCATTTTACCTCTGCCGTGGTGTGTTTTACCACATATCGGCCTTTAATCCGCATGGGCTTGGGGTTCATCCAGCAGATCATCACTTCCAGTTCACTGCTTTCGGAAGGCAATCCGGTAGTTCCTGTTATCATCCCCCCCCGGCTGATATCAAGATTGTCCTCGAGGGTGAAGGTAACCGACATGGGCGGGAATGCTTGGGAAAGTGTCTGATTCAGAGTGTCGATCGTTACGATTTTGGATTGAATTCCGGAGGGCAGGATTTGTACCGTGTCGCCCGGATGAAACACGCCGCCGGCAATGGTCCCGGCATATCCCCGGTAATCGTGGTGTTCGTCGGATTCGGGGCGGATCACATACTGAACCGGAAAGCGCTGGTTGACGAAATCGTGATCCTGATCAATCGGGATGGTTTCGAGGGTGGTGAGCAGGGTTCCTTCCCCATACCAGGGCATGTTGACGGAAGGCTTTACCACATTGTCGCCATGCAGTGCGCTGATGGGGATAAAACGGATATCGTGCAGAGGGAACACGCGATCGGCGAAGGTTTTAAAATCAAGACGGATTTGATCATAAACATCCTGCCGGTAGTCAACGAGATCCATCTTATTAATGCAAACGATGATGTGTGGGATGCCCAGCAATGATGCGATAAAAGTATGACGATGTGTTTGCTCAATTACGCCGTTTCGGGCATCGATAAGTACGATGGCGGCATTGGCAGTTGAGGCTCCCGTTACCATATTCCGGGTGTACTGAATATGTCCGGGTGTATCGGCAATAATAAACTTTCTTTTTGGTGTCGCAAAATAACGATAGGCCACATCGATGGTTATTCCCTGTTCCCTTTCGGCCCGTAAACCATCGGTAAAAAGCGCCAGGTTAAGGAAATCGCCCCCTTTTTGAAGGCTGGCTCTTTTCACGGCATCAAGCTGATCTTCAAAAATAGATTTGCTGTCGTAAAGAAGACGGCCGATCAGGGTGCTTTTGCCGTCGTCGACACTGCCGGCCGTGGTGAACCGGAGCAGCTTCATGTCGAGATAGGCCTTGCTTGAAAAACTTGCTTCCATCAGAAATATCCCTCCTTTTTGCGGTCTTCCATAGCTGCTTCCGATCGCTTGTCATCATAGCGACCGCCGCGTTCCGTTACGCGAGTGGCGGCAATTTCCTGGATAATGTCTTCGACTGTGTCGGCAGTTGAGAGGGTAAGGCCGGTACAGGTAATATCGCCGACAGTCCGGCAACGTACCCTCCGACGCTCTATAGATTCCGAAGGTTTCATCTGCATGAAAGGCGCCGCTGCAAGCCAGATGCCATCGCGATAAAAAACATTCCTTTCATGAGTAAAATAGATACTCGGGAGGTCAATATTCTCGGCCAGGATGTATTGCCAAACATCCATTTCAGTCCAGTTACTGATCGGGAAAACCCTGAAATGTTCTCCCAGGCGCTTCCTTCCGTTGAACAGATTCCAGAGTTCAGGCCGCTGGTTTTTGGGATCCCATTGTCCGAATTCATCCCGGTGCGAAAAAATTCGTTCTTTAGCCCGGGCTTTCTCTTCATCACGGCGGGCTCCTCCGATTGCCGCGTCGAATTTAAATCTTTCAATGGTGTCGAGCAGAGTCACGGTTTGCAGTATATTCCGGCTCGCATTGATTCCCTTTTCTTCAACGACCCGGCCAGTATCAATCGATTCCTGAACCGACCCTACGATCAGCCGGCCCCGGATTTCCTTTACCAGCCAATCCCTGAATTCAAGAGTTTCATCAAAATTATGCCCTGTATCGATATGCAGGAGCGGAAAGGGAATGAGGGCAGGGTAAAAAGCCTTACGGGATAAATGAACCAGGACAATGGAATCTTTGCCTCCCGAGAAAAGTAAAACTGGTCGTTCGAACTGGGCGGCAACTTCGCGTAAGATGTAAATGGCTTCAGACTCGAGTTCTTTGAGGTGTGTCAGTTGATAGTCAGCCATTGTTCGGTCGGCAAGAATTAAATAAGTGGCAAAAGTACTTATTTTCCGGGAATCCAGGAAGAGGGGGAACCGAATAATGATCCGGGATGGTTACTTAAACTGTCTCTCCCAGCAGTGTTGCCGATGTAACCCGGTCAATTCTGACCGTAACATACGTTCCGGGGCCGGATCCGGTCTTTGGAAAAACGACCACTTTATTCTGCGAATTCCGGCCGAAATAGTAATCTGCCGATCGTTTGGACACTCCTTCGATCAGTACTTCAAAGGTTTTTCCGATGTCGGCTTTATTACTTTTTTCGGATAATTTGTGCTGGACCTGGATGATCTCCCGCAACCTTCGCTCTTTGGTTTCTTCCGGTACATTATCCCTGAGGGTCTCGGCAGCCAGTGTTTGCGGACGTTCCGAATATTTGAACATAAAAGCAGAGGCAAATCCGGCCCACTCCATCAACGAACAGGTCAGTTGATGATCCGCTTCAGTCTCGTTGCAAAATCCCGTGATGATATCCGTAGTAATGGTTGCCTCAGGCAGTATCGAGTGTATGGATTCAATTCGTTCCATATATTCTTCACGGGAATACTTCCGGTTCATCAGGTTAAGCATCTCATTACTGCCCGACTGTACCGGCAGATGTATTGATTTACAAAGGTTTGGATATTCACGGATGACCTTCAATAACTCATGGGAGATATCCTTTGGGTGAGAGGTGGCAACTCGGATCCGCAACATAGGATCGATGGAGGCAACCTGCGCGAGCAGTCCGGCAAAGGTAACGGTTCCGGAGCCTTGGCCCCAAGAGTAGGAATTCACATTCTGGCCCAACAGGGTCACTTCTCTGAAGCCACTGGAAAACAGATCAGTAGCCTCTTTGACGATGGAGCCGGCATCGCGGCTTCGTTCCACTCCACGGGTAGTGGGCACCACACAATAAGAGCAATAGTTCTCGCAACCCCGCATGATGGATATGAATGCCGAAACACCGTTGGATTCAAGTCGTACCGGGGTAATATCAGCATAGGTTTCATCGGCCGAAAGAATGGTATCGATTGCACGGCGGCCGCTGCCTACTTGTTCAAGCAGTTGCGGGAGATGCCGGTACGAATCGGGGCCGGCAACCAGGTCGAGCAATTGTTCCTCCTCCATCAGAGCAGTTTTTGTCCGGTCGGCCATGCATCCCAATAATCCAATCATCAGCCCCGGATTCTTCTTCCGAAGTGATCTGAAATAGTGTAACCGCTTCCTGACCCGTTCTTCGGCATGTTCGCGGATGGAACAGGTATTGACCAGGATCACGTCGGCGGTTAGTATATCGTCGGTAAAGGAATATCCCTGCTCTGTTAAAATAGAGACTACAATCTCGCTGTCAGAAAAATTCATCTGACAACCATAAGTCTCAATGAATATGTTCCGGTTCCTGGCGGTTTCTGTCATCACTTTTCCGGTTACGGCCGATTAACCATAAAAAAACGGCACAAAGGTAAGGATTAAGTTTATTGTCTTACTTTTGCACCGGATTTCGAAAAATTAACACGTTATCCCGATGACAAAGAATTTAGTGATTGTTGAGTCCCCGGCAAAGGCAAAGACCATTGGAGGATTTTTAGGGAGTGATTTTACCGTAAAGTCATGTATGGGACATGTAGCAGATCTTTCAAAAAAAGATCTCGGAGTGGACATTGAGAATGGATTTATTCCCCAATATGTAATCTCTCCGGATAAGAAGAAGATTGTCGCGGAGTTGAAGAAGCTTGCACAAGGTTCTGAATGGGTTTGGCTTGCTTCTGATGAAGACCGGGAGGGGGAGGCGATTTCATGGCATCTCAGGGAAGCTCTTAACCTTGAGGATTCGAAGATCCGGAGAATTGCTTTTCATGAGATTACCAAATCGGCCATTCAGGAGGCGATAGAGCATCCCCGTACTATTGACCAGAATCTGGTCGATGCGCAACAGGCACGCAGGGTGCTTGACCGTCTGGTCGGATTTGAATTATCTCCACTGTTGTGGAAAAAGATCAAACCGTCCCTTTCGGCAGGCCGGGTTCAATCTGTTGCGGTGCGGCTGATTGTGGAACGGGAAGAGGAGATCAAGAATTTCAAGAGCGTTTCATCGTTCCGGGTGGCAGCTGAATTCCTCGTTAAAAACGGTTCAAAAATCACAACGGTAAAGGCTGAGCTGAATAAAAGATTTCCGACCCGGGAAGATGCGCTTGATTTTCTGAAAAAATGTATTGAGATCACGTACAAGGTGGAGGATGTTGATACCCGACCGGCAAAAAAATCACCCGCCCCTCCCTTTACCACCTCGACGCTTCAACAGGAAGCATCGCGAAAGCTTGGCTTTTCGGTCGCCAATACCATGCGGGTCGCGCAGGAACTCTATGAATCGGGACTGATTACTTACATGCGTACCGACTCGGTGAATCTTTCAGATATGGCGCTGGCCATGTCGCGCAACGAAATCACAGCATCCTTCGGGGCAGCCTACGTAAAGACGAGAAAGTTCACTACCCGGACCAAAGGGGCGCAAGAAGCGCACGAGGCGATCCGTCCGACTTACCTGAACCATAAAACCATAGAAGGCGACAAATCCCGTAAAAAGTTGTACGAACTCATCTGGAAGCGCACTATTGCATCCCAGATGGCCGATGCCGAGCTGGAAAAGACCAACGTAACCATTGGAATATCAAATTCGTCACAGAAATTCATTGCGAAGGGCGAGGTGATAAAATTCGATGGATTCCTTAAAGTCTATATGGAATCGGTTGATGAAGAGGAACAAAATGGCAATGAGGGAATTCTTCCTCCTTTGGTCGTTGGTCAGAATCTTGATTTATCGTTGATGGAGGCTCAGGAGAAATACACCCAACAACCCTACCGATATACCGAAGCAATGCTGGTGAAGAAACTTGAGGAACTTGGAATCGGAAGGCCTTCGACCTATGCACCCATCATCTCTACCATTCAGAAACGGGGTTATGTTGTAAAAGAGGACCGTCCCGGAGTTACCCGGCAGTTTTTGGTAATTACCCTTAAAAAAGGGTCAATCAGTGAAGAGATAAAGACCGAAAACGTTGGCTATGAAAAGGCAAAGCTTTTTCCCACGGATATCGGGACGGTGGTCAACTCATTTTTATTACAGCATTTCAATAATATTCTGGATTACAATTTTACGGCCAATGTGGAGGAGGATTTCGACGAGATTGCCGAGGGAAAGATGGTCTGGAATGAGATGATCCGTAAGTTTTATGATCCCTTCCACCGGCAGATTGAAGGAACGCTTGAAACATCGGGGAAAGTGAGCGGTGAAAGGCTGCTTGGATTGGATCCCGGCAGTGGAGAGCAGGTTTTCGTCAAAATCGGACGTTACGGCCCGATGGTTCAGGTCGGGAGTAGCGATAGTGATGTCAAACCTCGTTTTGCATCGCTCAAGAAGGGGCAAAGCATCGATACCATCACCTTGGAAGAGGCCCTGGATCTGTTCAAACTTCCAAGAAATTTAGGAGAATTTGAATCACAGGAGGTAACAGTTTCAGCCGGCCGTTTTGGTCCATATATAAAACACAATTCCTCATTTTACTCCCTTCCAAAAAGCGACGATCCGCTCTCGGTATCACTCGATCGAGCTATTGAGGTAATATTGGCAAAAAGGAGTCTGGATCAGCAAAAGATTTTGAAGGAATTCATCAACGGGAAACAGCTCATCCGGGTTTTAAACGGCAGGTATGGGGCCTACATCACGTGCAACAAGGAAAATTACAAAATTCCCAAAGGAACAGATCCGGGGAGCCTGACGTTGGATGCATGCCAGAAGATCATCCAGGAAACCGAGCCCACCAAATCAAAATCAAAAAAGAAAAAGTGATGTCCCATGGATATTTCTGTTTTTTTTGAACCCCTCGACCCGGCTGAATTCCATTTAACCGGAGAGACTTCCGGGCAGCCCAGGTTGGGAAACCTGATCCGGATTAACAGTGATGAAGGGAATTTCCCCGATTATTCCTCCTATCATCTGGCGATCATTGGTGTAAAAGAAGACCGGAAATCGGTCGATAACCGGGGATGCGGAATGGCTCCCGATCAAATACGTAAATACCTGTACCAACTACATCCGGGCCCCTATCCCCTTAAGCTGGTTGATCTGGGAAACATCAGGAACGGATTTGCTGTATCGGATACCTATTTTGCCCTGAGCTCCGTGGTGGCCGAATTGGTATCCTGCAACATACTGCCTATCATCCTGGGAGGCAGTCAGGATCTGACCTATGCAAATTACCAGGCGTATCAGAGTCTCGGCCAGATCATCAATATCGTGGCCGTCGATCCCATGTTTGACCTCGGACGGTCGGATCAGGAACTCGACGCCCGTTCTTACCTGAGCAACATCATCCTCCATCAGCCGAATTATTTGTTCAACTATGCGAATATCGGGTTCCAGACCTATTTTGTCGATCAGGATGCATTAAAACTGATGAAGAACCTTTTTTTTGATACCTACCGGCTCGGAATCGTTCGGGAACGTCTGGAAGATGTCGAGCCCATCGTACGCAATGCCGATTTGCTTTCGTTCGACATTTCAGCAATCCGTGCATCCGACGCCCCGGGTAATGCAAATGCGACGCCTAACGGATTTTATGGAGAAGAGGCCTGCCAGGTAGTTCGGTATGCCGGTTTGAGCGATAAACTCACTTCTATTGGTTTTTATGAGGTCAATCCCTCATTGGATGTATCCGGACAAACATCCCATCTGGTTGCCCAGATGATCTGGTATTTTATTGACGGTTATTACAACCGGGCACACGATTTCCCTTTCAGGAATGAGGAGGATTACCTTAAATATCTGGTCAGCATCAGCGATCATAAGGAAGAGATCGTTTTCTTCAAAAGCAAAAAAACTGACCGTTGGTGGATGGAAATTCCCCTTCCCGCTGAACAGCGGATCAAATACGAACGCCATTACCTGGTTCCCTGCTCTTATAAAGATTACCAGACCGCCTGTGAGAATGATATCCCCGACCGTTGGTGGATGGTCTACCAAAAACTGATGTAATACAATGGTCAATTGACAATGGACAATTGACAATTGACAATGGAAAACGGAAAACGGAAAACGAAATTCTTCCTAACGCCCAAAGCCCAATACCTGATTTTGACTTTATTCTTTCCCCCTGTTGGCCAATCGTTGCGGATTTGCATTGATAAAGGCCTTCCACCCCGAAAGTTTCTTTTCATTCACTGCTTTCCCCTTTTGGAAATAGTGACACACTGCAACCGCCAGCCCATCAGTAGCGTCCAGAGTCTCAGGATGTTCCCCGATATGAAGCAACGTGTCAAGCATAGCGGCAACCTGTTCCTTGGATGAAGATCCCTTTCCTGTTATAGATTGTTTGATTTTACGGGGCGAATATTCCGAAACGGGTATGGATCGGGAAAGGGCTGCTGCAATGGCGACGCCCTGGGCCCTGCCGAGTTTCAGCATCGATTGTACATTTTTTCCATAAAAGGGAGCCTCAATCGCCATCTCATCGGGATGATACATGGTGATAATCCCGATCGCCCGGTCAAAGATCATTTTCAACCGGACGGCATGATCATCATATTTGCTCAACTTCAGAACGCCCATCGTGATCAGCTTTATTTTCCGGTCTGAAACATGGATCAATCCATAGCCCATTATGGTAGTTCCCGGGTCGATGCCCAGAATGATGCGGTCAACTGACATGGTAGTAATAATAAGATTTCAAAGGTACCAATATCCCGACTGATTTCTGAAAAGTGTCGATCAAAAAGGTGTTGCGGTAAGGTAGATTCATTAGGCCCGATCGAGGATAAGTCCGGCGATTTCCAGATCCACGGGAGTTGTAATTTTAATATTTACCGGATCACCCGGAATCAGATTGATGTGTTCGCCAAATGATTCTACCACCGTAGCATCGTCGGTGAATTGTTCCCGGAAAGGTTGGCAGTAGGCTGATTTCAATAATCCGGCCCGGAAGATCTGGGGAGTTTGGACCAGGCGGAACCGGTTCCTGTCAACCGGTGAACTTTGCTCGCACTCTATTTGACGCAGGGATTCATGAACCGGGATAACCGGGATGCAATTCCCCCTTTTTTCGGCGTATTCGAAGGCTGAAAGGATCAGCGTGACTGAAACCAGGGGGCGTGCAGCGTCATGAACTGCCACCAGTCCTGTGCCATCGATGAATTCAAGGGCATTTTGTACCGAATGGAATCGGGTTGCTCCTCCCGGAACAATACGATAGGGCAGATCAAGGTGGTATTGGTCGCACAGCGATTCCCATGTTTTGAAATGGGATTCGGGAAGAACGATAACCAGTTCGATCTCCCTGCAGGCACGGGAAAATTGTTCGATGCTATGCATCAGCACGGGTTTCCCCTTCAACAACAGAAATTGTTTGGGAAGTGTCGAAGACATCCTGGACCCGGATCCCCCTGCCATGATGATCGCCGATCTTTTCAAACGGGGAGTATTTAGAGAATAAGCATCGGATGGCCGTAGGTAAAGAATTTGTACTTCTTTTCAACGGCAATCTCATAGGCTTTCATCAGCAAGTCGTAGCCAGCAAAGGCGGCCACCATCATCATCATCGGCGATTGCGGAAGATGAAGGTTGGTGATCATTGCGTTGGCAATACTGAATTCATAAGGAGGGAAGATAAATTTATTGGTCCAGCCCCGGTAAGGTTTCAGGTTGCCGGCGATGGTGACCGACGATTCGATGGCTTTCATGCTGGTAGTTCCGACGGCGACAATATGACCTTTGCGGGCCATCGACCGGTTAACAATCTCAGCAGTTTCGGGTTCGATGATCATCTCTTCCGAGTCCATTTTATGTTTGGTCAGATCCTCGACATCAATGGTTCTGAAATTTCCCAGGCCAAGATGCAACGTTATCTCGGCGAAGGATACTCCCTGCAATTCGAGCCGCTTGATAATCTCACGGCTGAAATGAAGCCCGGCAGTAGGAGCCGCAACGGCCCCTTCATGTTTTGCAAAAATTGTCTGATAACGGTCTTCATCTTCCGGAGTGGCCTGCCGGTTATGAATCTTGGGCAGAGGAGTTTCACCCAACCGCTGAATGGTCTTTTTGAATTCTTCGTACGGCCCGTCGAACAAAAACCGGATGGTCCGGCCCCGGGAGGTTGTATTATCGATGACTTCGGCAACCAGCGAATCGTCGTCGCCAAAATAGAGTTTGTTCCCAATCCTGATTTTCCGGGCTGGATCGACCAGTACATCCCAAAGGCGCGATTCCCGGTTAAGTTCACGTAACAGGAAAACTTCGATCTTGGCGCCTGTCTTCTCTTTTTCGCCGTACAACCGTGCGGGGAATACCTTCGTATTGTTGATTATAAATACATCGCCTTCGCCGAAGAAGGTAAGGATGTCTTTGAACTGTCCATGTTCGATCGTTTGCTTTTTACGATCAACGATGATCATGGGAACTTCATCGCGCTGTTTCGGGGGATGATTGGCAATGAGTTCAGGGGGGAGATGGAAGCGAAATTGCGATAATTTCATATTCTTATGGCCTGTTAAAGGGGGCGCAAAGTTAATGCTTTTTTAGGCACATGTCAAGTTTTTTCTTGGTTGAAAACACGGTGGATACATGAGTGGGCCATTTGTGATTAGCGGAATAGCTCCTGGAATAAAGGATGGGGTGAGACTGTTTTTACGAACCGAAAAGGTCCATAATCTGTTCCCCCCGGCTGGTCTGTAAGTGATACCCATGAAGGCCTGCCACACGGGAACCCTCTATATGTTTCAGGGTGTCGTCGATAAAAAGGGTCTTGTCGGGATCCAGCCGACTGTTATGCACAACAAATCTGAAAATTTCCGGATCCGGTTTGATCAGTTTCAGAAGATAGGAGAAATAGGTCTTTTCAAAGATCTGGTCAAAATCAGAATACCCCGATTTTTCCTGAAACATACGGAGATAGTACTGGAAATGGATTTCGTTGGTGTTGCTTAACAGAAAGATACGATAATGCTTTCTAACCGCTTCCAGACACCGGATACGAGGTTCAGGGATATCGATAAGAAGCGCATTCCATGCATCGTCGATTTCCTGATCGGTGACCGGTTGCAGAAACAACTTATTCATTCCCTTCCGGAATGCATCACCGTTAATAAAACCACGTTCCAAATCTTCGACCAATCGTTGAGATTCGCCTAAGGTTCGTGGATTCCCGACATCGAATCCCATCGCAAGGCACTTTTGTTCGGTAACTTTTGGGTCAAGATCGCAAATAACTCCACCAAAATCGAAAATGATATTTTCGATGGAAGAGGAAAAAGGGAACAGGTCGGGGCGCAGTTTCACGGGAAGACGGTTAATGGACCCCGTCGGGGTGGTACCACCCCGACGGGGTCGGATTCAATTTGCAAAAATCATAAGAATTTACTAATTTCGCACACCTTTTTCAGATTCAGCCAGCAGTAGCTCTGCCGGCTGACCGGGCCCATAGCTCAGACGGTTAGAGCAGCTGACTCATAATCAGCTGGCCACAGGTTCAAGTCCTGTTGGGCCCACCTCTAAATCAGCCACTTACAGATATAAATGTGAGTGGTTTTTTCGTTTTTGACAGGGTTTGAGAAAAGACATTCTGTTCCCTAATAGTTAAGGTTGAAAGACGAACCAATTCCTTGATCAATACCGTTATTAGAGGTTAACGAAGATCACTGGTTGATAATCATCACATATTCAGCCTTGTCTGCGAAAATTTACCAAATAAAGCCTAAGCAACAACATTTTCAACAGCCCCTGTAAAAAATACCCCACTCTATTTTCGACCAGAAGTAATTTTACTACTTGAAAAGAATTTCAGTAATAAATCTAAAAACAAAAAAGAAACAAAGGCATGCAGTAATTATAAAAATAAATCAGAGAAGATTTGAAAATTGATGTTTTTCGATTCCTTCATGAATTTTTAGTTATTATGAATAATTTGTTTAACTTTGGAATAGTATCTTGCTTGAAAGAACACAACCTTAGTATTACAATAAAACTTGTATAACCGAAAGGCAAAATTAGTCGGGAACGAACCTCCTGAAATGTTCAGGCGGGGAGACGGCTCCATCCTGATAGACGGGGCCATTCAGTTGGATGCTTTGAAAGACGCTCTTTCGATTGAAGAATTTCCATTCTCCTCCGAATCGGAAAACATCAGCACCTTGGGGGGATTGGCAATGATCGTTCTGAAAAAAGTTCCCGGGATTTAGTCTTGCTGGAGGAGTACCGGATTAAAATTGTGGATATGGGCGGGCACCGGGTCGATAAAGTCCTTGTTTCAAAGATTTAGATTTACTACTCTGCATATTTTCCTATCATGAATCAAACAAAAGAAAGGAGAAAAAAATGGAAATAAAGATTCACTACTCTGCATATTTTCCTGTCATGAATCATTCCCGATTTATACGATGGATTTTATCTTTTTTTGTTTTTTTACCGGTCCTTTTAACCGCTCAGCCCTGGCAAAACATCTGTACACAGGGAGTGACATTATATAAAGACAATCAGAACAACATTGAGGGAGTTTATTATACTACAGTCAACCCCGGGACAAACAACGACACCTTGTTTATCACCTTTAATCACTGGCGGCAGGGATCTGCGGGCGGGGGCTGTGATATTAACAAAAGCCCCATCTTCCTGAAGTATATCCTGAAAGAGCAAAGTGGCCGTTTCACATTCTTCGAGATAAATTATTCTGGGGATACCGTCGAGAGGGTTTTCATTAATACCCTGGCATCACTCAATGATTCCTGGATCTTTTATCTTGGCGGTGGCAGGGTGGATGCAACCGTCACGGAAATAACCACTGATACGGTTCTCGGGTACATTGATTCCGTGAAGGTCATGACGCTCCAGAGCAAGGACAACTCCGGCAACCCTATAGAGGATCCTATTAATGGTAAACAGGTTATCCTGGGGAAAGACCTGGGACTGGTACAAACATTTGATTTTTATAATATGCTGAGATACAGAAAGCAGTATAACCTGGCAGGCAAGTCGGATCCATATATCGGAATCCATGAAATGACCGGGAGGGAGATATTTGATTTTCAGCCTGGGGATGTTTTCCAGTATACCGGCCACGCCTGGACAACCTATGCATTGCCGCCCCACGAGTACGATTATACTTATCAGGAATCCAGGGAGATCCTTCAGAAAGATTCGAACTATTCGAGCTATCAGTACAGAATCCTAAAATCTGTGAAGGCAACAGGCAACCCTTCGTTCCAGTACAGTGGTATTGAAGATGTGACATTCTCCTATAATTCATTTAACGGCACCCCCTATAATTTATTGCCTGGAGAAGTGCTGAGGAGCCAGCACGCATGGGATTGCGTAAGTTATTACATTTTCACCAGGTCGATCCGTAGTGATGGAAGGCAGGAAAAGCAGGTCGTAAATTGCGGGATCTGTTGTAACCAGTACGGTTGTTTTACCATACCATGCGGGACTTGTTTCCCTGATGATCACAACCTGGCCCCGGGAATTGGAGTGACCCATATAAAATACCAGTATGAATCAGATCACCATGAACAAAACTTAACCTGGTACAAAAAAGGGTCAGTAACGTATGGTACCCCCTTTACCCTGGATGTTCCGTTCGGTTACCGTGTGCTGCCGCAAACGGGCAATGCGTATTACAGCGCCAATACAGGAAATATGAAGGTGTTAAAGATCGATTCGGTAAAGGTACTCTCAGGAAAAGACTCCGTTTTTTATACTTTTCCTGCGATCAGAAAAGGCACAGAGCCGGATTGTTTTGATACTGCAGGCGGATCAATCCTTGGAAGAGAGATCATTCAGCGGGAACTGGCAATTTATCAAATGCTTAACCAGCATCATGACACCCTTACCTTGTTGACGGCATATAAACCGGGAACCCATTGGACATTCTGCTCACTACAGGGCGGAGACAGGATCGAAGCAACCATTCTGTCGAAATATTCTGATACCATTCTCGGGACTGCCGATACGGTCAAGATTATTCAGTTCCAGGCCAAAGATGCAGATGGCCAGAATATCAGCCACCCGTTGAACGGAAAGACCATGACATTGACCAATTCTTACGGATTTTCCCAGTTGTATGACTTTACCCTCCTTCCGGATTCACTGGTCGCCTACAAACTTGTTGGCTCTGATTATCGGGAGGCCGGCAAACGTGATCTCAGCTGGGACCGCATTTACCAGTTCGATACCGGTGATCAGTTTTTTTATTCGGAGACAGAAGTCAGAGATGGCCATTCAGGATCCGATTCAACTGAGACCAAAACCCTTAAAACCATTCTGAATAAACAGGTGTCTCCGGATAACGACTCAATCACATACAAATTTGCAATTTGCCGGCACAGCGTCCGTTACCTTGAAAACGGTGATACTGTTGTGAGTAATGTGAAAGATACCGTAGACCACTCTTTCAGCTATCTGAGCTTTCCTTTGCCCGGATGGATCAGCCATGCCCCGGATGAGTTCTTTCCTTATGAGAATTTCGGGAAATCGCTTGCTGACAGCTATTTCATGTCGGACAGCAGCGAATACAATGGACGACAACTGCGCTGGACAGAACATCCCGGATTCGAAAGACTTGTCAGCGGATGCTGGGTTTCTGCCAGCGACACATCATCCTACCGGATTTCTTATGCAGATGGCCTGGGAGAGGTCGAACGAATATCGATCTCACCGATTGCGGCTCACCACGTTCATGAAAAATTGATTGGATATGTTAAGCAAAATGAAACCTGGGGAATGATTTTGCCTGTCAGTTGCAGCTCTTTTCTCGGGACCAACGATCAGCCAAAGCTGCCGGAAATAGCGGTAAAAATCATTCCGTCGCCTGTAAAAACGATGGCAAAGGTCATCGTTGAAATGAGAGGAACTTTCCACACAGCGACTTTCTTACTCTATGATTTATCAGGAAAAGAAGTGCTTCATTTGCGCCTGTCTTCCCCCACAACTTCGTTTGAAAGGAATAGGATGGCTCCCGGGTTATATACCTGGAAAGTCATCGTGGATGATGCTATTTTGACAGGCAAAGTTGTATTTGAATAAATTGGTTTTATTCACCACCGCAATATACTAGTGCACAGTAGATCTATTGTGCCTGCTGTCGTGAATTTTTTTGCCGGAGAAGAAGATACAGTGTCAATTTCCCGGAACTGTAACTGATCAGGCATCCCATCAGCATCCCTGTCAGGATATCCCGGATTAAGAGGAAATTTTGGGGGGGAGGTTACCGTAAGCATATAACGTATAGACAGGAAACAGAACTTATGATCTGTGTGAGAGAAAGGAAGATTAACGGTTCAGCTATGAACAGGGAAGATCGATGTCTGACACTTTGACGGTGCTTAAAGTACCAATCCATTGGTGTAAATGTTTCGCGGAATTGAACTAAATTTGTTCCCTTGATTCAGAAATCTATAACCACTATAAGTATACTTGTGAAAAAACTATTTATTTCGTGCTTGATCGTGTTGCTGGCTGGCGCGGGTTGCAAAAAAGAAAAGGGAACCGATTATGCTTCATTGGTTTTGGGAAGGTGGATAAATGTACAGGTGGACCATATTCCGGTTCTGACCGATGACTCCTTTGTTATTGAATTCAGGAGTGATGGGGTAGAAACCTATGCAAAGGGATTTCAACTGGATGAAAACAACCGCTCCTGGATCGAAAACGACAACTATAAGTACTACCTCGACGGAAACAGCATCATCATTGACGGATATAATGACTTTGGGAACAAATTCCACATGGAGTTTGAAATCCTGTCAATCGACCCGTCCTGTATGACCTATTCGGTCCGCAAATTCATGATCGACGACCAGGAATATCCCGATGAGAAAAGCTACACGAACATTAAGGTATCCGCCGATCTGACCAGCCGGTTTAAAGGCACCTGGTATGGTAAATCTTCAACTCCCGGTAGTACCGATCAAACCTTTCATTATTGGGATTATCTGGACAACGGGCATTTCAACTACTATTTTCAGGACAGTACCGGAACATGGATCAATAAGCCCGACAATGAAGGAGGATATTTTCTGTACGGTAGTCTTCTTGCTTCTAATTATACCAACGATCTTAACACAGGGGTTACCGGGAAGGCATTTGAATGCTGGAGTATCGAAATCCAGGGCGACTCGATGTTCTGGACAGGACTAAGGGAGGGAGGCGTTACTACCAGTTTCAGGATGGCTAAGGTAAGCGGCCCGCCGGTTTCAGGTTCAAAATGATCAGGATTCTGAATGGCTTTCTGAAGCGAGGCCTGCCCTCCCTGTGAATACTCAATCGCTCGTGGAATATGTCGGCCACGGGGTAAAAAATTGCCTCCGATGCCAATATGGGATTTCCCTTGGGATCGAGGGTCTCTGTTTTTTCGAGTTTTCGAGGTGAATGTAACTGATGCCGCCCTTAATTCCTAATTTCCAGGATCGCTATTGCGCAGGACTTACAACGATAAGCCCCATGAATAAAAGTGTTTAAAATAGCCTTCTTATATTTTCAATGTACTAATTCATAGAGTTCTCCCGGTGAATTGGGAATCGCAAGGATTTCCTTGCCAGCCGAATTCAATAATACCATGACCGGGGTAGCCAGGATATAATAATCACCGGCTACTTTACTACGCACCCCTTCAGGGTCATGAAGGTGTCTCCATCCGGTCAGCTGCTTGACTTCTTCATGGTACCTGATCTGGTCTTCAGCGGTTTCATCCAGGCCTATGGCAATAACAGAAACCAGATTCTGTATTTCGGGCTCTTGCGACCATGGATAGAGTGTCTTAACGGTTTCCATGCAGTGACTGCAACCGGCCGACCAGAAAAGGATCAGAATATACCGGGAATCTGTATGAAATTGATAAAGGTTAAAAGGTTGATCGCTGATGTCGTTCATCTGAATATCCGGCACTTTGGATCCGGAAATGATCGATTCCATTCCTTTTAACCTCCGGGTAATTTCCTGTCGTTTGGATGTCGGACAGGTGGGATCGTTCAGATACGATTCCAGGACTTTCATTCCCGCGGGGATGTTGTTGGACTCATAACCCCGGTAGAAATAATCGACCATCCAACCATAAACCAGGGGATGACCTTTTTTTGCTTTCTCAATAGCTGTCCTACCGGCAAAGGGAAACAGAGAATCCCGCAGGGCGATCGTCGTGGACATCTGTCCGTAGAGGTTAACATACCCATCCAGGAATTTGTTCATCCCGGAAGTTTTGATCAGGTTGGGATTGTTAAAATCGATGCCGTCGAAATAATGGGCGATCAGACTTCGAGTGCGATCGGTCTCTGAACCTTCCCAGGATATTTCAGGAATGTATTGAAATCCATACAATGTGCTGATAAACAGTCCCCGGTCTTTATACGTTTTTTCTGACAGCCATTTATTGTAAGATTGTCTGCGTTGCTCATACTCCCGGATTCCCTGCTGATAGAATTTTGACCCGGTCTGATCATAGTTCAACAGAAAATTCTGCAGAAGCCCCAATTGTTCCTTTTTCATACCCGACTCAGAGGAGAACCGGTCAAACGATGTATTTTCCAGTTCACCTTTCTCAAACCAGGTACTGTCGGGTGCGTTGCAAAACATCGGGTTAACCCGGAGTTCGAGATCCTGGTCTGAGATAAAGATCCTTTTTTCGCACGGATAGGGCGAACTGTTCTCTTTTTCCGAATAGTCGAATCGAAGTACAAACTCTCCGGGAAGGTAATTTGCAGCAATCTTAAGCTGGGTTTTTTCTCCGTTTTTTACCTCTTTGATTTCCGGTCCCGGTTTGAATAACCCGGAAGGCGACAGGGTGAGCATGCTGATTTTGCTTTGGAAAACTCCCCTGAGGTGAATGGTCACCATCACATCCCTTGACTGACCAAATAGTTGTATTGATGAGGACAGTAAGAGCATCAAACAGGCAAGGCCGACTGCCATTTTCACAGGCAGATAAAGGAATCTTACAAGTCGTACCATGTGTTTACTCCCGTGTATCATTTATTCTGCTCTACCAGCATGGCACAACTAAGTTTGGTCACTTCCCTGCAGTAATTAAAGTTGCAATTGCCGATGACATCCTGCAGGGTATGGTAGTGTGGGGTGCTTGAAAAACTGATCAGGAAAAGGGCCGGATAACCCCTGAGAAAGAAGTTATAGCTGTCGCCTTCTTTATTGTGGGTGGTATCGTTTGCCGTTCCCAGGCATGTATATAATCCAGCAACGCGTTGAGCATTCATCCGCAGGGCCGCTGAATTTGCATAATCCATGATGTTCACTTTCCAGTCGGTCTGTACCGATGAAGGTTCGTAGGAGATCATGTCGTGATTCAGCATCCATTTGATCTTCTTACCTGTAATCGCGGCTTTCTGGGCGTAGTTATTACTGCCGTCCATATTAAGTTCCTCAGCCCCAAATGCGATGAACTGGATGGTAGATTTGGATTGAAAATTTCTCGTCTTCATAACCCTTGCAAGTTCAAAAAGCGAGGCGACCCCGCCGGCATCATCATCAGCTCCCGGGGTGTAGATCCAGGGATTTCCACTGTTCAGGGTGGCGTCATAATGGGCTCCGATAACATAGATCGAATCGGGGGAAGTGGTTCCGGTGACCGATGCGATGATGTTATATTGCCAGGTATGGTAGGTGGTGTCGTTGTAATAGGATGTGAGGTAGAAGGAATCGACCTGTACCGTGGGGTATCCGAGCTGAATGAACTTGTTCCTGATGAACATGGCAATCGCCCTCCGGTTTTCACTCAGCATGAACCTTGGCTGCATGTTTTGTAACAGGGTGGTATACGCGCTGATGCTGTCGGCATTCAGATCGCTTACAAATGCTGTGATGAATGGATCAGCCTGGGGAGGCGGGGAGTAGAAGGGGTCCTTGGTCTCCTCTGTTTTTGAGCACCCTGAACCGATAATCAGGATCATGAGCAGGAGAAAAAAAGCATGATTGAGTGATTTAGTCATATATCAGATGGTTTTCCTTGTTTGCGGTGATCTGGTTGATATTCAGGTAACAATCATATTTTGATAAAAGACCTGGTCACAACTCCGGACTGGGTGGTAATCCTGATCAGGTAGATACCCGGCGCAAGGCTGTTAACCGGAATGCGAAGGATCGGTTCTCCGGCTCCTTGCGGGATCCGTGTCAACTCCCTTCCATCGGCACCGGAGATGATGCATTCGGTGATCTCCCCGAGGCCTGTCGGATCCTGAATAGTCAATATATCCGAAACAGGATTCGGATATAACATAATCATGCGGGTTTGTGTTTCACCGATCCCGAGCGGATTTCTGTTGATTTTTAATTGCAGTTCGTAGGTTCCTGTTTCACCTGTGAAATTCGGTGAAATGAACAAGGAAAGGGTTCCTCCGTTATGAATGATGATGCTGTTAGGCATGAGGTCGTCATAAGTGCCTGACCAATTGGTTCCGTCGGTTGTATACGACCAGATTCCGTTAAGGGTATAGGTTTGTGTTGTATCACTTTCTGAATCGACCAATTCGCCTGTAATCATATAAGAATATCCCGGGGGAAGAATCACAGAATAAAAGTCATAATCCAGCCCGTTGTGACAGTTTGTATTTACAGTTTGAATCACTGCAACATTTCCAGAGAAAACGACTGGTAATACCGACGCTGTGGATAGGGTGTTGTTCACTTCATATTGGTCGGCCAGGATGGGTTTGGCATTGACCTGAACCTGTACCGGATTCTGATAATCTGTGGACCCTACGAGTTGCCATTCATCACTCCCGTCGGGGAGGTACCACAAAGCAACAAGATAGTCGCCCGGCGGAACGTTGATGCTGTTCGTGGTGAAAATCAGCCCAAGGGAAGAGGCACCGGATGGAAGGCTGAAATCTCTCTTTTCTTCGATAGAGTTCCAGTACTCACCATCAAGGTCATACAACGAGAGGTCCATGATCCCCTCAAAATCTTTATCGCCATAATTCATTAGATCGAGTTGCACCGAAACCGGCTGTCCTTGCATCAGCAAAGGTCCGGGGGTTATGACCATATCGCTGAGCAACTCGATATCGTTCGGATTGACCACTTCAATTTCAGGCCAGTTCTGGTAGGTTAGGGTGTCGCCCACGTCGACCCAGTTGGTATCACCAGGGCTGTACATGATGCCGGCATAATAATAACCGGGCAGCAAAGCTGATATCCCGCCGTTCCTAAACGTAATTCCCCCGGGGAGGCTGGTTCCGGGTTCGAGGGTGATCCCTTTTTTAATTTCCACATAGTCGATAAATACATCATTCGAATCGAAAATCGCCGCACATAAATCCCCATTGAAGGTCACATTGCCCTGATTGTATACGTCGGTGTGGAAAGATAAAGAATCCTCATAAAAGAGTGTATCGATCAACGAAATAAAAGGTGCATTCATATTGAGCCTGAAAAATTTACTCCCCCCTCCTGAAGCCAGGGGGGTCCGTATCCCGGTCACTGCTTCCTGACCGTTGTTGTATCCCCCGGTACCGCCGCCGGCGCCGACACTGCCCGGGTTCAGTGCATTGATCTGGTAATAGCCATCGTTCATACCGCTCCATCCCCAGTTGAAATGAAAATAATCAGCGTCATTGTATCCGTCGCATATAAAGCAATGCCCCCCGCCGGAACCATCCCCGGCATAAATAATAGGCCTTCCGGCATTCAGATCGGCCTTCAGCAAGGCGGTCCATTGGGATTCGGTGTAATTCGACCGGGTGAGTCCCTGCAGGGTAGGAGCATAACCGAAGTAGGTCTTCAATGCATTTTCCACGCAGGGAACATTGGGGGTTCCACCCGAAACCACGTAGGCCCCGCTTCCGCCCTGCGACTCTACATTGTAACCCATATCAACCGAAACTCCACAATGGTACATCAACGTAGCTACAGCTGTGTTGGCCGATGTGACCGTATTGGGCATGGCGCTCCAGTTATACTGGGTGCTTCCGAAGTTAGCTGACAGCGTTCCATACTTCTGATGGTTATAGGAGTGAAACCCGGAACCCGATGGTGGATAATTATGAAACTTCATGACCATTGCCATGGCTGTTGCCACGCAGCCGGTCAATGCCCGGTCCTGGTATTGATTATCATAGGGGCACAGGTCGTTGTAAAAAGGCGACTGATCCCATTTCAATGCAATAAGCGGGTTAACGCCCTGGGTGGGTGCATCGGTACAATTTTCCGGGAAAGTACCCGAAAGACAGGAATTCCAACCGGAAACGATTTCCGTTGTCGGCTGGAGATTTGTTGATACAGCAAACCGTATTTGATCTTCATAATTTTTAAGCCATACAGAAAGATTGATCGGTAGGTTTTCGGCAGTAAATGAGGACTCATCAGAATAACCTAAAATGGGTGTAACAGCGTCATCTCCTGCAACTATTACAAAACCTTTTGATCCGGTAATGTTAAATACATAAAAAGCGGGATCCTGGGCGGTGGTACCCGATTGATCCGGTGAATTCAGTCTGGCAGTATAAACCAAGGTGAGATCGGACGGCATTACCCTGTCGGTCGTGACAGAGCGATGGGTTAGGAACTGACTCCCCGCCTGTTTGGCCGTTTGTTCATCAACCCGTTCGGCTCTTGCAGTGATGATTGTGACAACCATCAACAATAATATGCAAAATGTCTTCTTCATGGGAAATGATTTTGGACGGTTTTAATAGGGTAAATAAAATATAAAGTGCACTAAAATTACAAAATCTTTTATGTTTAGTTGGTGTACACATGTAAAATATTTTCATGTTCTTCGATTTGTCCATGGAAACCCTTTACTTTGCCGAAAATTGGTATTCATGGCCCAGAAAGAATGTAAAATTTTTCTGTTACTTATGGTTATGTGCCTGATTCCCGGCTTTGTTGCAGCCCAGGCATGGAATTTTGTGAAGGATAAAGACGGGATAAAGATTTATACCAGGAAAGAGCCGGGAAATACCATCAAGTCGTTTATGGGGATTACCGATATTTATGCTCCCATGGACAAGGTATGCAACCTGATCGGAAATGTGAAAAACCTCGACTGGTGGGATAAGAATCTCAAAGAGATCAGGGTTTTACAATATGAGAAGAACAAGCGTGCACAGTACTACCTGGTTTACAATGCACCTTGGCCTATTACCGATCGTGACCTGTGTGTGGATGCAGTGATCAACGATGATCCCGTTACCGGCGTGCGGACCATCGTGGCCACGCCGTTATTAAATGTAATACCCAAACGTCCCGATTGTGTCAGGATAGAGCATTACTGGCAAAGCTGGACCCTTCAGCCGACCGGAAAAGGTTATGTACACGCCATCCTCGAAGGATATGTGGACCCAGCGGGCAGCGTTCCCGACTGGATTTACAACATGGTCATCACCGACACCCCTTACAAGGTGATGCTGGGTGCCAAGAAACAACTTGAGGCGGAATAATAAAAGATTTCGCGATCCTATCGAAAAAAAGGCTTACAGTTCAATCACAGAATTCTCTGAACCGAGTCCGCTGGGGATGAATTTGTCTGCTTCCGGATCATTTTCCCATTTTGTGCCATCGATTAGGTACCGGAATTGATGATTTTTTGAGGCTTCAAGGTCCAGCGTGACAGACCAGACACTGGTTTTGGATTTTTTCAGGGGTGTTTCACCGATCTGCCAGTTGTTGAAGTCACCGACCAGGATAACAGAAGAGGCTGAATTATAAGGTTCTCCGGAGAGTGAGAATTTTACTTTACAAACGGGTTTTGACTTCAGAAATTTCTTTTCAATACTCATAACGGTTGTTATTAAGATAAAAATTAGGTTGCAAAATTACGATTATTCCCTGGTGCCAATGTGAAATAATTGTTAAATCATCTCCAGGGCGTTTATAATTGTAATAGGATCAATACGTTAAAATATGCCAAAAATTTATCCTTGAATAAATAGGCTCATGTAAGGGAGAGAAAAACTTTTTTTACAAAGCGAAACAGTTTCATAGCCCGGTTTACTGATGAATCAGGTTTATCCCGGTTAATTGTCTGATATTATCTATCTTTATCCAACCGTTTGAAAAACTATTTAAGATGAAAAAAAAGACCACCATACGAGAACCGGAAAAACAAAGCGCAAAGAAAATACGGGAGCAGGTTGTTCTTGCTCTGAAGCGCGGATATTATCTTGAAGCCTCGTGGATGCTTTCAGCGTTGTTCGACAGAAAGATCAGGCGATTGATCTATAAACTGGAAGGAAGCCACCGGAAGGTCGGAATTACCTTTGAACAGTCCATCAAAAGGATCAAGTACCTTCATCTTTCGGGAAATCAGCGCGGATTTACCGAGACATTCAGCGTAGAACTGATCGATCGGTTGCGCAAATGGAAGAACCAGCGAAACCTGATCCTGAAGGATATGATTGATGTTCATGTATCGCAGGCGCGGATGGAACGTTTGGCTAAAGAAGGTATGCAGTTGTTGCAGGCGTGGAACAAGGCGGTAAAATCCTTCAAAAAAGCTGACAGATCCAAATCCGCAACGCTGACTGCTTCCGGGGCTGGCAAGTAAATATGAAAAGATTGCCATATCTTTGTCCCGGTGATCAACGTTGTTCCTGAATGAAAATCGTTAAAGAGATTTACCGCATCGACGGGATGTCGTGTGCTTCGTGTGCCGCAAGCATTGAATCGATGCTGGGTTCACGCGACGGGGTACATTATGCCTCAGTGAATCTGGCAGCCGAGCAGGTTGCGGTTGAGTACGATACCGGGCAGATCACCCTTGAACAGATTGAAAAAGATGTGTCGGATTTAGGGTTTAAGCTGATCACCAGGAAACTGTCTGACCTCGAAGTGAAAGACCTTGAATCGGCCCGGCTGGCGGAGTTAAAGCGTAGAACCTGGATTTCATTTATTTTATCCATTCCGGTGGTGGCTTTAGCCATGCTGTTTCATCATCTTTCGCATGTAAATTGGATCATGCTGGTACTAACGGCGCCGGTTTTGGTTTGGTCGGGTAGGGAATTCTACATCACAGCCTGGAAAAGGATGATCCATTTCTCCGCTAACATGGATTCCCTGGTTGCTCTGGGAACTGGGAGCGCATTCCTTTTCAGCGCCTTCAACACGATATTTCCCAGGGCAATGATCAGGTACGGACTGGAACCCCATGTTTATTATGAATCGGCTGCCGTAATCATCTCATTTATTCTGTTGGGACGCTATTTTGAGGAAAAGACCAAACGGAAAACCGCCGAATCGATCCGGTCGCTGATGAGTCTCGGGGTTAAAACGGCAAAAGTGATTCGAAATGGCATCGAGAAGGAGATGCTGATCACCAAAATTATCCGGGGCGATATACTGGTCATCAGACCGGGCGAAAAGATTCCCACCGACGGACAGGTCACCGAGGGCAGATCGATGGTCGATGAAAGCATGTTTACCGGCGAATCGGTACCGGTATTAAAAGTAGCGGGTGATAAAGTAATTGGCGGAACATTAAACCAGGAAGGCTCACTTACCATGGTGGCCGAAAAGGTCGGGGACGAAACAATGTTAGCCCGGATTATTCAGTTGGTTCAGGAGGCTCAGGGAAGCAAGGCTCCCGTTCAGAAACTGGCCGATCAGGTTGCTGCCGTTTTTGTCCCGGTGGTTCTTGCCCTGGCCGTTTTAACTTTTTTGTTGTGGACCGTATTTCAACCTGAAAGCGGAGTTCCTGTCAATTTCATCACTGCCGTAACAGTCTTGGTAATTGCCTGTCCTTGTGCCCTGGGGCTGGCCACTCCAACGGCGCTTATGGTGGGATTGGGAAGAGCGGCGCATTTAGGAATCCTGATCCGGGATGCGGAGAGTTTGGAAACGGTTTGTAAGACTACGGCGCTAGTTTTGGATAAAACGGGAACGATAACCCTGGGTAAACCAGAAGTAGAGGAGATTTTCTGGAGTACCGATTACCGCGAAGGTTGTTCGGAAGTGGAACAGATTGCTTTTATGGAAGCCGTTTATGCCCTTGAAAAAAAATCGGAACATGTGTATGCTGATGCCCTGTGCCGCTATTTCAGCGCGGCGACCGGCCGCGGTCATAATCGGGTGAATTCGGACTTTCTCAGCGGAGTAACGGCATTTACAAGTATTGCCGGTCGTGGAGTGACCGCCGTTTATAAAGAGATGACCCTTCACGTTGGGAACCGGGTCTTTATGGATGAGAACGGGATTACAGTCAGTCAGGAGGTTTTGGCTCATGCAGAGCAATGGCAGAGCCAACACAAGTCGGTTATTTTCTTTGCACAGAACCAGATGGTAAAGGCAATAGCGGCCTTGACCGACCCTGTCAGAGCTACTTCTGTCGAGGCTCTTGAAAAGGTCAGAAACATGGGTATTGAAGTCTTTTTGTTATCAGGAGATAATCCTGCTATTACTGCGGCAGTAGCCCAACAGACTGGGATCAACCAATTCAGAGGCGGTATGACTCCGCCGGAGAAAGCTGAATTTATTAAGAACCTCAAACAACGGGGTTTTGTTGTTGCGATGGTCGGCGATGGAATTAATGATGCCCCCGCGCTGACTGTGGCACATACCGGAATAGCAATGGGAACCGGAACGGATATTGCCATGGAAACCGCCCGGATCACCCTTATCAAAGGGGATCTGTTGAAGCTGGTCACAATGTTTCAACTATCGGATGCAACCATTAAAACCATCCGTCAGAATCTATTCTGGGCATTTTTTTATAATGTGATCTCTATTCCGATTGCTGCCGGGATACTTTATCCTTTCACCGGATTCCTCTTAAACCCGATGTTCGCGGGAGCAGCCATGGCTTTCAGTTCGGTCTCGGTGGTGTCGAACAGTCTGAGGTTAAGAAACAGGCGTCTGAAATAAACTGTAACGATTCGCCGGGTAATTATTATCTTTGAATCCTTGCCTTTGTCAGCCATGTTCAGAGGATTGTTGTTTGTATTCTTAACCTGGTTTACCGGATCGGCAATCTCTTTTGCCCAGTATAATCCGGTGAACCGTTGTATTCCCGACACGATTCTGGGCGCCATTACGAATCAGCGGCACATTCAAAATACGGATGCTTTACTGAACATGGCGCAGGTAATCTGGGACACCCTGCCCGATAAAGCTTACGACTGCATGCTGAGCGCCCTCCGAATCTCCATTGCCAACGGGGATGTCAGACAGAAGGGAGAGGTACATTGCGTATTTGGTCAGTATTTTGCCCGGAAACGTGATTTTTCGCTTGCCCTTGAGCATTTTCTTACCTCATTAAATATCTTTGGAAAATGTAAAGATACAACCGGACAGCTTAAAGTTCTCCTGTTCATTGCTGATATAAACCTGACGTTGAATAACAACCCCAAAGCTCTGGAATACTATCAAAAAGGAATAGGGCTTACACAGGATCCGCGCCATCAAAATTCGCGGGCATTATTTCAGGATTACATGGGTTTTGTTTATAAGATGGCCGGTGATACCTCAAAAGCCCTGTCATACTTCAGGATGGCACTGGAAAATTACCGGAAAACCGGAGCAAAGAACAATGAGCATGAAGTTTTGAACAATATCGGAATGTTATTGATTGATCAAAACAGGTCCAATGAAGCATTGATCTTTTACGACCATCTGCTTCGCAAAATCGACACTTCAAATAAAATCCTGTTAGGGGTTGTTTATACCTGTATCGGACACATCTATCAGCGACAAAATCAATACAATACTTCTCTTGAGTTTAATAAAAAAGCGTTGCAGGTCCGGCGGAATTTAATTCCCTATGATAATTATATCAGCTCCCTGGTCAATACCGGGGGTGATTTTTTGTTGTTAGGGAGGCCCGATTCCGGAAGGTATTATCTCGATGCAGGATTGAAGCTGGCTCAGCGGTTCAATCTGAAAAATATTATGAAAAACGGGTACCGGCATCTCTATTCTTATTATCTGAAAAAAGGAAATTATGAAGCCGCATTTCCCTATTATAAAAACTATGTTGAGACCATGGAAGACCTCGAACAGGAGCGGAGTAACGGAAATATCTCTTTTTTCGAGGCAAATCAGGCGATTCAGCAGTCTCTTGAAACCGGCAGGATGTTGGTGAAGCAGCATGAAATTCAGAAACTGAGCATTCTGAACCAGCAAATTCAGTTTATTTTCGTTCAGGTAATCACCTCTCTTGCCGCCCTGGTCTTAATGATTTATCTGATCCTGTTTCTGTACAACCGGCATGCCGGTAATAAGCTTCTTTCGCTGAACCGGATTCTTTCGGCCGAAATCAATGACCGGAGGAATATGGAATTGAACCTGAGAGAAAAAGAACGGCAATACAGGTTTTTAGCGGAACATACCTTTGATTTAATAATCCACATGGATGCAGGTATGAACCGGATTTTCGCCTCTCCGTCGTCAAGATCGGTTTATGGCTATGAACCTGATGAGATACTGGAGATATCGCCCTTTGATCTCACCCATCCCGATCACCACAATGAAGCGCAGAATATTTTGGAAGAGATGGTTGCGTCGCGTCAACCCAAACAATTCACCTACCGGATCATTAAAAAGGATGGTTCAGTGGCGTGGATCGAATCGGTATTAAATCCGCAGTTTGAATCCGAGTCGGGGAATTTCAGGGGAATAGTGGTCGTGGCGCGCGATATCCAGGAACGAAAAACCAAGGAAATGGAGCTTATGGAAAATGCCAAACAAACCGAAAACCTCCTCAAGGAGATCCACCACCGGGTGAAGAACAATTTTGCTATTCTGGTCAGCCTGATCAGCATGCAGATGGAACAGAGCCAGAATGAAGAACTAAAACGGTCGCTGGTTAACCTTCAGTTACGGATAAGAACCATGGCGCTTGTCCATGAAATGCTTTACAGATCGAAAGATTTTGAAAATATTTCAGTTCCTGAATATTTACGATCGGTTGTCGCCGTGATTGCCGGCGCTTACAGGAACAGGGAGGTGGATCTCCATTTTGAAGCAGACGAGGCAACCATGAACATCGAAATCATGATCCCCATCGGTTTAATCGTCAATGAAATTGTCAGCAATGTCTTTAAACATGCGTTTCCGGAGGGGGCTAAAGGTAACCTTTGGATTCGATTTAAATATGATAAGCCGGCATCGTATTTTCACCTTGAAATCCGTGACGACGGTCCAGGCATTCCGGAAGCTTTTCTGAATGACCAGGTTGGCACGATGGGATTGCAGATTATCCACTTGCTCTGCCGGCAAATCGAGGCGCAACTGAAGATTTCCAATGAACCGGGCGCTTCCTTCGCTATTTCATTCCATTCAGATACCAGGTAATCGTACTTTGATTATTTGAAAAACGGATCATCAATCAGGAAAATCCCTTCCCTGATCCGTTAACAATTATTTAATCATTTGGTAATAAATCGTTAACACGGAGTCCTCCGGGTCAAAATACCTTTGCCGTGACTCAAAAACAGCATTTATGAAAAAAAACTACATTCTGATTATTGTCATGGGCATAATGATGCCGATCGTTCTGATCAACAATCTGTTCGCTCAGAAAACAGTGGAAGATCTCAAAAGAGAACAGGATACTCTGAATGAGAAAGTTACCAATATACGTGATGTTATAAGTGGCGTCGAAGAACGAATTGCCACAGCGGAGGCTGATCTTGCCAAGCTTACAAAAATCAAAGTATCCGGTTATATACAAGCTCAATGGTTGCACAATGAAGCAGCCTCTTCGTATCCTTCCAATCTTTTTCAGGTTCGCAGGGCCCGCGTGAAATTCACCTATGAGCCGGTGAACGGAGTGGTTTTTGTAGTACAACCTGATTTTCTTCCCGGCAGTATCACCCTGAAAGATGCCTACGCCCAGGCAAACGATCCCTGGCTGAAAACCTTCTCCCTATGGGTGGGCCAGTTCAACCGCCCCAACTATGAGGTCGAATACTCTTCAAGCAACCGCGAGGTGCCTGAGCGTTCCCGGATCATCAAGGCGCTCTACCCGGGAGAACGCGCGATCGGCGCCAAACTCGAAATTGCACCGCCAAAATTACCCCTGAAAGTGCAGTTAGCCTTGTTCAATGGAAATGACGGGTTAACCATTACCGATGCAGCAGGGAACAATATTAATCCGTCGAACAACGATTTCGACAATGCAAAGGATTTCATGGGCCGCATAACATATGCTTTCAAGTTGGGGAATATCGGCGGACTTACCATTGGCGCGCACGGATACTATGGAAAAATAAAAGCCAATTCATACGATGCCATCAATTCGGATTATTCGTATAATAAAAAACTCGACAATATCGGGGAAACCCTTAAAAGGAACTGGATTGGATTCGAAGGACAGTTGTATCTCGACTTGCTGGGCGGACTTTCCCTTAAAGGTGAGTACATTTTCGGCGTCAATTCCACTCCGGGATATTATGCTTCTTCCACGGTGGTCAGCCCGATGTCTTCCTCCCTGAAGAATGATACCCTTACCCTGACCACCCTTACAACCAGGACAACCACCGCACGTCCGGCAATAACCAGGAATTTTAGCGGCTATTACATCTATCTGGTCAAGAATATCGGGAAACGAAACCAGATTGCCATCCGTTTTGATTATTACAACCCCAACACCAAACTTTCGGCCGACCAGATCGGAACAGCAAAATGGGATGAAAGCAGCTCTAAAACCGAAAACAAATACACTTTTGCCGGAAGTGATCCCGTGGTTGTTACCAACGCTCAGACCAAAACGGTCGTAAATAATCTCCTGAAAAGCGGTACCTCTGATATAGCTTACAGTACCTGGACTTTCGGTTATACCTATTTCTTTGACGACCATATCAAGTTTATGGTCGCATACGAAATCCCGATGAATAAAAAAGTTGGCGTTATCGATGCCAATGGCGTTGGCAACGTAACCTCAACTTACAAGGTGAATGACGTCACCAGCATCTATGATTACAGCAACCTGATCAAACAGAATGTACTCACTGTACGGATGCAGGTGAAGTTTTAGGAATTAGTGAATAACGAATAATAATTAGCGATAAGGGAATTCAATTAATAATTCAGTCAATCAGTAAATCAATAAATCTAAAATGAAACGAATTAGCAAAGTTTGGACGATTGCAGCGCTTGCGCTGATCGTCATGCTTGGAGCCGCTTTTATGCCGGCGCCAAAGAAAATAACCGTAAAAGGTTCCGATACCATGGTCATCTTAGCCCAAAAATGGGCTGAGCTTTATATGAAGTCCCACCCGGACGCGGTGATACAGGTAACGGGTGGCGGATCGGGTACTGGAATTGCCGCCCTGATCAATGGATCTACCGACATCTGTAACTCCAGCAGGCCGATGAAAAGATCGGAAATGGACAAGTTGAAAGACCGGTATGCCAGTCTGGGGGTGGAGATCCCTTGTGCCAAAGACGGTATTACTATCTTTCTGCATCAATCCAATCCCGTAAAGGAGTTATCAATAAGGCAACTGAGCGGAATTTACACCGGAAAGATCACCAACTGGAAAGAGGTTGGCGGGCCTGATATGCCCATCAAACTGTACGGTCGTGAAAACAGTTCCGGAACCTATGTGTTTTTCAAGGATAATGTGGTGAAGGGTGATTATGCAGCCAGTTGCCAGACCCTGCCCGGAACCGCAGCCGTGGTGAATGCCGTGTCGAAGGATAAGTCGGGTATCGGTTATGGCGGAGCGGCGTATGCCGAAGGAGTTAAGCATTGCGCGGTTAAAAAGGATGATAAAAGTACTGCCTATGTTGCCACAGCTGAAACCGTGAAAGCCAATCAGTACCCGATTACCCGGTATCTGTATATGTATCTGAAAAATCGCCCGACCGGCGATATCAAGGCCTATGTTGACTGGATTCTGAGTCCCGAAGGACAAAAAATTGTTTCATCGGTGGGTTATTTTCCGGTCAGATAGAATGTTAGTAAATGTGAATCCGGTGACTGGCAACACACTGATACCCGTGTTGCCTTTCACCGTTAAAGAAGCACAATGAATCAGAATACGGAAAAGAGTGCATTTGTTTTCACCACCGAATCCCTGAAAAAGAGATTCCGATTATCCGAATTTCTTTCGGCAAAAATCATTACTTCAGTGGCATTTCTGTCAATTGCCATTATAATTCTGATTTTTTTCTTTGTTTTTCGGGAGACCCTGCCGATTTTTAAATCACAAAACGCCAAAGTAGTTCAACCATCCCATGAATTGGTTCAGGAACAGTATGGCGTCGATTCATCCATGACGGTCAATGCTTCGGGGCAGGAACAATACGGCGTTACCGATGTCGATACCTTGGCTGGTGGAACGGGAATGGAGATTGAATCTGTCGCAGAGCAACCGGTTGAAGGAGCGACACTGAAAAGTCTGACGGGTAAAGACTGGCTACCGGTGTCGGATCATCCAAGATATGGCTTGGTTCCGTTGATTATCGGAACCCTGAAAATCACCCTCATTGCAATGTTGTTCGCGGCCCCCATTGCAATTATGGCAGCATTGTTCACGGCTTCCTTTGCATCAAGCTGGCTTAGAGAGATCATTAAACCTGCCATCGAGTTGTTAGCCGGGTTTCCCTCGGTGGTTATCGGTTTTTTTGCTCTGATGGTAATGGCCAGCTTTTTTCAGGGTATTTTTGGATACGACGGAAGACTGAATGCTTTTGTGGGGGGTATCGCGATGGCTCTGGCTGCCATTCCGATCATTTATACCATTACCGAGGATGCCCTTACAGCTATTCCGGTATCCTACAAAGAGGCCAGTCTGGCCTTGGGTGCAACGAAATGGCAAACCGCTCTCTTTGTAACCTTGCCGGCGGCGACCCCCGGAATATTTGCCGCGATCCTTCTCGGGATCGGACGTATTTTCGGTGAAACCATGATCGCCCTTATGGCTACAGGCAATGCAGCCATGATCTCGGCCAATCCATTTGAATCGGTCCGGACCCTTGCAGCAACCATCGGAGCCGAGATGGCGGAGGTCGTATTTGGCGACACTCACTACAGTGTGCTTTTCCTGATCGGTTCTTTATTGTTTGTCTTTACATTCGGGCTCAATGCCCTGGCAGAGTTTTATGTTAAGGGAGTACTTATCAAACGTTTTCAGGGGAGATCGTGATGAAAAAGAGAAATCGGTTAATCGGAGGATTTTTTACAGGAGCAACAGGTTTATCAGCATTTCTGATCATCTCGATCATCATAATTATCCTGGTGGTGATCATTCAGGGTGGAAAGGAGACCTTTTCCTGGGAATTCCTGACCTCCTTCCCTGAGGACGGGATGATGAAAGGAGGGATTTTCCCGGCAATCTTCGGAACAGCGCTGATGGTACTCATCATGTCGGTGGCCGCAGTGCCATTTGGGACCCTCACCGCCATCTATCTGACCGAATATGCCAGTGAAAAATCGGTATTGGCGCAGACCATCCGGTTTGCGGTACGCACGTTGGCAACCGTGCCATCCATCATTTTCGGACTGTTTGGGCTGGGTTTTTTTATCAAGTTTGTCGGTACCGGAATGGACACTGTTTTTTTGGGGGGAACCCTGAAATGGGGACAACCCAACATTCTCTGGGCAAGTCTGACTATGGCCCTGCTGACACTTCCTGTTGTGATCGTATCGGTCGAAGAGGCAATCAGGACTGTCCCGCGGGAGTTACGCGAAGCGAGCCTTGCTCTGGGTGCTACCAAATGGCAGACTATCCGTAAAATTGTGATCCCGGGATCTCTTTCTGGGATTCTGACCGGAACGATCCTGGCTGTAAGCCGCGGTGCCGGTGAAGTGGCTCCCATCCTTTTCACAGGGGCCGCATATTATCTGGCTACCCTGCCTGCTTCGCTCAGCGATCAGTTTATGAACCTGGGTTATCACATTTACATCTTATCGACCCAATCGTCGAATGTAGATCAAACCCTGCCCATTCAGTTTGCAACCACCATGGTACTGTTGTTACTTACCTTTATCCTTAATTTCACGGCCGTCATTATCCGTTCGGGAATCAGAAGGAGGGCAAAATAATAAAACCACTCATACGAATGAAAGAATTTAAAATTAAGACCCGCGATCTGACGCTTTTCTATGGCGATAAAATGGCGCTTAACTCGGTATCACTGGATATCCCGGAAAAAGAGGTGACAGCTTTCATCGGGCCGTCGGGATGCGGGAAGTCAACCTTTTTACGTACCCTGAACCGGATGAACGATCTGATCCCAAATGTCAGGATAACGGGCGAGGTGCTGATCGACGGATTGAATATTTATGACAAACAAATTGATGTGGTGAACCTGCGTAAAAAGATTGGCATGGTGTTCCAGAAGTCTAATCCGTTCGCGAAATCGATTTTCGATAATGTTGCATACGGACCCAGGATCAATGGAATCAACAATCGTAATGATCTAGAGGAAATTGTTGAAACCTCCCTTAAAAAAGCATATATTTGGGAAGAGGTCAAAGACCGGCTTTATGATTCAGCGCTCGGGCTTTCGGGCGGACAGCAACAAAGGATGTGCATTGCGCGAACCCTTGCCGTGGAGCCCGAAATCATCCTGATGGATGAACCGGCCAGCGCCCTTGATCCCATCTCCACCGCAAAAATTGAAGAGCTGATCATCGAACTGAAACGTAACTACACCATCGCCATCGTGACCCACAACATGCAACAAGCGGCCCGGGTTAGCGATTATACTGCCTTCTTTTATCTTGGCGAACTGATTGAACATGGAAAAACCAGGAAGATATTCACGACGCCTGATAAGAAACAAACGGAAGATTATATAACCGGGAGATTCGGATAACATGGGAACGGTAATCCTCTTTTAATTTTGACATTTGACATTTGAATTTTGAATTAACAAATCCTACCTATGGAACGGCATTTTGAACAGGAATTGGATAAGCTGAACAAGCGGTTGATTAAAATGGGGAACCTGGTCGCGTTGCAGGTGCACGACGCCCTTGAAGCCCTTCTGAACTGTGATCCGGAGATAGCCCGCCGGGTGATCGAGAATGATAACAAAGTAGACCGGTTGGATGTGAAGATCGATAAGTTGTGCCAGCGGATCTTTGCGCTGACTCAGCCGGTCGCCACCGACCTGCGACTGATTATGGCGGCCCTGAAGATGAACAACGACCTGGAGCGTATGGGTGATCAGGCGGTGAATATTGCCTCAAAGATTGAAGGCATCAGTGAGTACAGAGATATTCTGGAAGCGTTGCATATTGATGAACTGGCCGGACTGGCTGAGATGATTGTACAGGATGTGAATACGCTCATCACCAACCGAAATACCACCTTTGTCAGGGATATTTTTAAATCGGCCAATTTAATAGAGGATAAGGTGCAGGCTGTCTCGACCCGGATCTTCGACGAAATGATGCACAAAAGCGATGTGATCATTGTGGCTACCCACCTGATGATCATTCTGACTCAGATCGAGCGGATAGCAGGATATTCAACCAATATTGCCGAATCGGTGTATTTTATTGCCGAAGGGAAGATGATCAAACATAAAAAAATCTTCCGTACGGGTAAGGATTCCGAGATATCAGTAAGCCGGCCGGATGAAAATCAACCTGAAAAACCTTAACCCATCTTTATTTATGCAACCAGACCCTCAGCAGGGTGAGTAATTTCTCGGTCTGGACCGGTTTTGAAAGGTAGTCGCTTGCACCTGCCTCAATACATTTTTCGCGGTCGCCTTTCATCGCTTTGGCTGTGACCGCAATAATGGGCAGGTTTTGGAATCGCTTGTCTTTTCTGATTTCCCGCATTGCCGTGTATCCATCTACCTCGGGCATCATGATATCCATGAGTACCAGATTGGTATCGGGATGAGCCATCAACTTTTCAATCCCTTCGCGTCCGTTTTTACCGACGAGAATTTGAACCTTTTTTTCTTCCAGAATTTTTGACAGAACAAAAACATTTCGCATATCGTCGTCGCAAATCAGTATTTTTTTATTCTCAAATACTGTGTCGGGAAGGAAACTGGATATTGCAGGCTCATGGCTTTCGTTTTGTCGCCGGGTCTCGACCAGGGGCTCTTCGGGTTCTGCCACGATCTGTTCTTCCCGGACCTCTTTGTTGACAACCGGTGACACTGCGTCGGAAGAAGGGCGAAAATCGATGAGGTTAACCGGCAAGATTAGGGTGAAAGTCGATCCTTCATGCTCTTTGCTGTGGAGGTGGATCTCACCGCCCAACAGCCTGGCCAGGCTGCGTGAAATGGTAAGTCCCAGTCCCGTGCCTCCGAATTTCCTGCTGATCGTACCATCGGCCTGCTGAAAAGCTTCAAAAATAACCTTCGACTTCTCTTCTGATATCCCAATCCCGGTATCAACAACCTGAATAGCAATGGTGTTTCCCTGGTTCAGGGTGGCATTGGAGAAACTTGTGCCGGTTTCAGGCTTCCCGATCCGGAGAACCACGCCTCCCTTTTCAGTGAATTTTATGGCATTCGACATCAGGTTTTTGATGATCTGCATGACCTTTTGGGTGTCGGTCATGATATAATCCGGGAGTCCTGTATCGATAACGGTCGAAAGTGAAATCCCTTTTTTATTGGTGATGGGTGCAAAGCTGCGCTGCACCTGTTCCTGAAGCTCTTCCAGATTCATCTCCTCGATTTCGATCTCGGTCTTTCCCGCTTCAACCTTCGAAAGATCAAGGATATCATTGATCAGCTCTAAAAGTTCCTTGCCTGAAGCATTGATGACGTTGGCATATTCCACCTCATCGAGCGTCATAGCCTTGGTCTTGTTGGAGGCTAACAACTCAGAAAGCACAAGAATACTGTTTAGCGGAGTCCGCAGTTCATGCGACATATTGGCCAAAAATTCGGATTTGTACCTGCTGGCAATTTCCAGGGCTTCAGCCTTTTGCCGGATCTCCTGCTGGGCATTGACAAGCGCTTCGTTCTTTTTCCGAATATCATCACGCTGCAGCTCCAACACCTTCGAACGTTCTTCGAGTTCTTCGTTGATGACTCGGAGTTCTTCCTGCTGATGTTGCAGATTTTCTTCAGAAAGCTTCAGCGCTTTGGTCTGTTCTTCCAGTTCCTGGTTTATCTGGCGAAGTTCCTCTTTTTGCATCACGAGTTCCTTCGCCTGCTCTTGTGTTTTGGTCAGCAGTTCCTGAACCCGTTCACGCGACCGGGCCGTGTTGATGGCAACGGCAATATTGTCGATTGAGACCTCAAGAAAGGTTTGCTTTTGCGTGTCGAAAGGTTCAAAGGAGCCCAGTTCGATCACTCCGATCAACTGACCTTCGAACATTACCGGGCTGATAATAAAGTGTTGCGGGCGCACATTTTCAGGACCGATATTCACTTCCGGAGCAGGATATTCAGAGGCGAAAAAGGTGATCGTTTTATGTTCCCTGGCCGATTGTCCGATCAGTCCCTCCCCGATGGCAAGCGTCTTTTCACGTGCCTGTTGTATCGAATAGGCAAAGGTGGATTCAACTGCCAGACGATTGCTGTCGTTGAGAAGATAGACGAAACCGATCTGGGCATTCAGGTAATGGCACAGGAAGGTTATGATCTCTTCGGAAAGATCTGTAATGCTCTTGTCGCCGCGAATTTTCAACCCCAATTCGTTGATCCCGGTTTTAAGCCAGTCCTGATTCATGATCTCGATCGAAGCCTCCCGAAGCTTCATGGTCATTTCATACAGGGCAATACCCAGGGTGTCGTGCTCGCTGCGGGGCATGACGTTGGTCGAGTAATCTCCACTGGCAATTGACCGTGCCTGCTTGACTACATTTTTAAAGCTTTCGACCATCTGGTTCATCGAAATAGCCATGACATCCTTGTCGCTGCGAACGGTAACCGTTTTGCTGTAATCGCCTAATGCAACAGATTGGCTTACGTCGGAAAATGACCGCAGGGAGTTCACCAGCCAGTTGAAGGTGTCCTTCATTTCTCCCACTTCATTGTTAGCCACACGGACATCGCGGAGGATCAGCTCTCCGTGCGCTACCTGCTTGGCCCACTCTGAGATTTTCTTGATAGGGCCTACAAAACGCCGTGTAACGAAGGTGGAGATAATCAGAACCATGATGGTGGTGATGATGAGAGAAATTTTTGCAAAGGAGGAGAGCTCCCGGGCAACCATGTGTGCTTCATCCTGATCGATTTCCTCAACCAGCGCCCAGTTGACCCCGTACTTTTCGAGGATGTCGATATTCCGGTAAAGACCCATCACCACTGTTCCTTTGGAGTTCTTGTAAATGCTTACCTCCTCGGTGATGGTTTTACCATCGGGGGCAAGGGTTATGTTATTTACCTTGACACCCTGCCAGGTACGGGTCTTTTCATTTTCTTCGCTTGAGGTAAGAATTTTTAACCGCTCACTCACTTTACTGGCCGACCGGAGTTTCAGATCGATTCCTATCAGATAAACATGACCGGTGCTACCGAATCCAATCCCGAACTGAAGGATTTTATTGATTTTTTCAGGAGTCATGCCGATGGCGATGACACCCAGTTTTTCTCCCTTACTGTCGTAAACCGGCTGACCAAGGAATCCGCATAACTCGTTATTAACCGGTGGGTAGTATTCAAGGTCAGAGAACATGGGTTTTTCGGTGACGAGGATACGCGAACAGGTCTTCCCGAAAGCGGTGGATCCCAAAGTGCCGGTGAAGAGATCCGCTCCCAGATCGGAATCTTCTTGAAGCTCAAACAGTATGCGGCCTTTGAAATTTATGAAATAGATATTGCGGATGCCTTCGGGACGGTATGTTTTAAGGAAGGTTTGCCGGAGTTCTTCCGACAACAACTCCCAATTACGCGTATCGGGGAGTACACTAGTCTTGCCTGATTTCGCGTAATCCCGCTGCAGTCCTTCCAGTTTTGAAACAGTTTGGCTATCGTCGGCGACATCATCAACAAAATCGGCGATATCCTGAAAATAGTTATTCAGGTAATTCATCCTGAGCTGAGAGGTGGTAAAGAGCGATTTCTTTGCCATCACATTCAATCCCTGATAATAATAGAGAAAATTGATGAAACTTAGGGTAGCCAGCGGAACCAACGAAATGACCAGGAACCAGAGCAGCATCGCTTTGCCGATTCCCATGTTTTTCAGCGTGCGGTAATCGAATTCCGTTACCGATCGTACTAACTTTTTCCAGGCGTTCACGATGGACATATTTGGGACGAAAAATTACTTGTAACAATATTTTTCGATGGTTTTGAAAATGTCTTCCGGGTGAAGGGGTTTTGAAATATAATCATCCATTCCCGATTCGAGGCATTTTTCGCGGTCTCCTTTCATGGCGTTGGCGGTCAAGGCGATGATAGGAGTAGAAGAATTCTTTCCCGAATTATCTGATCGGATTTTACGCGTCGCCTCGAAGCCATCCATCTCAGGCATCTGTACATCCATGAAAACCAGGTCGAATGCCGTTTCATGAGCCCTTTGAAAGGCTTCTATACCATTGACGGCGGTGGTGACGCTGCATCCTTTTTTTGCCAGAAGCTGGACCACGATCTTTTGGTTGATCAACTGATCTTCGGCCAGGAGGATATTGGGTTTATGGTCGGGGGCCGGTAGGGGACCTTCGCTGATTTTGACTGCATCGGGTACCGGAAGGTTAAATTCAGTGCTGTAAATTTGCCGTAAAACCTCTGAAAGTTCTGTCTGAAGAATAGGTTTGAAGAGGTAAAATCTGATCCCGGCATTCCGGATCATTCGCATCGAATGAATGGATTTGTCTTCGGTAAGGACAACCAGCCGGGTGGTATCTTCCGGCGAAAGAATCTGATTAATACGGTTAATCAGGGATTGGCCTTGTTGCGACTGAAGAAGCTGGTCGATAAAGATGATCCCGAATTTTTTTGAACCGGGGCCTCCGATCGCTTCCAATGCATCCTGTGGTGAGGAGACAATGGTGGTTGAAATATTCCACGACTTCAGGTAACGTCGTAAAAGAAGCGCGTGTTGCTGGTGACCCTCGATGATGAGAACCTCCAAAGATTTCAGGGGGGGCGGGAGCTTCAGATTCCAGGAGTGGTCATCAGCCGTGAAATGTATTAACGGGATCGTGAAAAAGAAGGTACTGCCTTTTCCCACTTCACTCTGAACGCCGAGTTCTCCATCCATCATTTCAACCAGCCGGCGTGAAATAGTGAGCCCAAGACCGGTTCCGCCATACGTCCGAGTAGTCGAATTATCGGCCTGACGGTAGGATTCGAAAAGCCGGCTGATCTTGCTACCGGGAATCCCGATGCCGGTGTCGGAAACCTGAAATTTCAGCCAGATACGATCGGACTCTTTTTTAACCAATTCAATCGACAGGGAGACGGTCCCCTCATTGGTGAATTTGATGGCATTGCCAAGGAGGTTGACCAGCACCTGGCGTATTCTGGTGGGATCACCTAAGAATGTATCGGGAAGATCGGGCTCATGATGACAGAGAAATTCCAGTTTTTTCTGAAATGTTTTTACTGCGAGCATTCTGACCACCTTTTCAAGCACTTCGCGGAGGGAGAAATGGATCTGCTCAATCTCCAGCTTGTCGGCCTCAATCTTGGAGATATCCAGTATCTCGTTGATGATCTCGAGCAGTGATTCGCTGCTCTGTTTTATGTCGGTGAGGTGTTCGTAATAGGTTTGCGGAATATCTTCATCCATCAGGATCAGATCGGTCATGCCGATGATTCCATTGAGCGGGGTCCGGATTTCATGGCTCATGCTGGCTAAAAATGAACTTTTGGCTATCGTCGCTTCTTCGGCGATACGTTTGGCCTTGTCGAGTTCATCGATGGTTCGCTGCAACTGTTTGGTGGTTACCTGAAGGGCGTGTTTCTGTTTAAAAAATTCGATATAGGCCTTGATCTTATTCTGCAGGATCTTGCGGTCGAGCGGCTTATAAAGGTAGTCAACGGCTCCCGTTTCATACCCTCTGAAGATCTGCTTGGGCTGCCGGTAAGTTGCCGTGATAAAGATGATGGGAATACTTTTAGTCCGCTCGCTTCCCCGCATCAACTCAGCCGTTTCAAATCCATCCATTCCCGGCATATTCACATCCAGCAGAACCAGCGAAATCTCATACTCCAGCATCAGCGCCAGGGCCTCATTTCCCGAGAGGGCCTTGATGATGTTCAATTCTTCATTCTGAATGATGCTTTCGAGGGTGATCAGATTCTCCTTCCTGTCGTCAACAATTAAGATATTGAATTTTTCCAGATGGCTATCCATGATGCATGTTTTTCGCCCGGGGGGCTGTTTGAAGATGACCGGCTGATAACTTCAAAGTATTCACGACAAATGTATTATAAATTAACATATCACCGAAAAATTCCTTTATTTTTGCCGCTGCTTTGATTTACTTTCTATAAATTCAGGTTATGACAGGTTCGCTTATTACTCAGGAATCCCGGCAGAAAAACAGTAGCTATGTTATCTCTATTTCCATTATCGGAATTTTTTTCTTCATCTTCGGATTTGTCACCTGGCTCAATTCGGTGCTGATCCCTTTTCTGAAGATTGCCTGTGAAAAGAACAACTTTGAATCCTATTTTGTCGCATTCGCTTTTTACATCTCCTATTTTGTGATGGCGATCCCCTCTTCGTGGGTGCTTCACAAACTTGGTTTTAAAAATGGCATGTCGCTCGGCCTGATCCTGATGGCGTTGGGAGCGTTGATCTTTATACCCGCCGCCTATTCAAGGATGTTTGGGTTGTTTCTGACCGGACTATTCATCCAGGGTACTGGGCTGGCCGTGCTCCAGACTGCCTCCAACCCCTATGTCACCATCCTCGGTCCGATCGAAAGCGCTGCGAAAAGGATCAGTATCATGGGAATATGTAATAAGATTGCCGGTGTGATCAGTCCGATCATTTTAGGAGCAATCGTTTTGAAAGGGATGGACCGGTTCGACAGGACGGTGCTCGATACCATGGATGAGGTGGCGCGGAACGCGGCGCTGAATGCCTTGGCCGGAAGGATCATCATTCCTTATATCGTCATGGCGGTGGTTTTGATTGTCCTTGCTGTTTTACTCAGGTATTCACCCCTTCCCGATCTTGACACCGACACCGAAGATACTGCTACCTCGGCTGCCAATTCGGGAAAGAAGAGCGTTTTTGAATTTCCACAACTGGTGCTGGGCGTTGCAGCGATCTTTGTCTATGTGGGCGTTGAAGTGGTCGCTGTCGATACGATTATCAATTACGGAAAATCACTGGGCTTCCCGTTTGAATCGGCCAAGTATTTTGCCTCTTACACCCTGGCGGCCATGGTCATCGGATATATCATCGGAATTATTACCATTCCCCGTTACCTGAAACAGGAGCAATCGCTGATGATTTCTGCGGTTTTAGGGATTGTTTTCACACTCCTTGCCATCGCAACTACCGGTATGCATACGGGTGGTACTCTGACGATAGGCGCATTGTCGCTTCCGTTCGATCTCTCGGTCTTTTTCATCGCCCTGTTAGGCCTTGCCAACGCGGTGATGTGGCCTGCGATCTGGCCGCTTGCCATCGACGGATTGGGCAGATTTACGAAGATCGGTTCTTCACTGCTGATCATGGGAATCGCCGGTGGCGCCCTGATACCATTACTTTACGGATACCTTGTGGATATCTCATCACCCGGTCTTTCCTATTGGATCGCGGTTCCCTGTTACCTCTTTATCTTTTATTTTGCCTATGCCGGCCACAAATACCGGTCATGGAGATTAAACAAATGAGTGGGAATCAACGCGTGAATTGGATAATGCGTAAATAAATTCATTATTATCACTGAAATCAAATAATTAGAATGAAACCGACTTTACTTATTCTTGCGGCGGGTGTCGGAAGCCGTTACGGGGGATTGAAACAGCTTGATCCCATCGGTCCTTCGGGCGAAACCATTATCGATTATTCAATATATGACGCGATCAGGGCTGGATTCGGACGGGTCATCTTCATCATTAAAGAGCAGATCGAATCGGAATTCAAGGAGTTTTTTGTGGAAAGGCTCAAAGAGCATGTGCAGGTGGACTATGTATTTCAAGAGATCTGGATGGTGCCTGAAGGGATTTTGATCCCCGATAACCGGAGTAAACCATGGGGGACAGGACATGCCGTCATGATGGCAGCAGACAAGATCGACGGCCCTTTTGCAGTGATTAATGCCGATGATTTTTACGGCCGCAACGCCTTCAGGATTTTGGCCGGGTATTACAAGGAATGGACCCCGGCACGGACCAACGATTATTGCATGGTCGGCTATCCGGTTTCGAACACCCTTTCAGAATTCGGTTCCGTATCGAGGGGGGTATGTCAGATTGGTGGGGATTCCTTTTTGCGTGAAGTGGTCGAACGCACCCACATCGAGCGCAGGAATGAACAAATTGCCTGGCAGGATGATCAGGGGCAATGGAACGACATCCCCGGAAACAGTATGGTTTCGATGAATTTTTGGGGCTTTACACCCTCCTTTTTTGATTTTCTGAAAGGAGGATTTGAAACTTTTATGAAATGGAATGCCCAGAATACCAAGGCCGAATTTTACATCCCCGGGGTGGTCAATGATCTGATCCAGAATGAAAAAGCGACTGTTAAGGTGCTGGAATCGGACGATACCTGGTTCGGGATGACCTATCGGGAAGACCGGCCCAGGGTGATGAAAAACATCCGTGAATTGGTTCAGCAGGGCGTATATCCTGAAAAGTTATGGGGGTGACCAATTTTTTTAACGGTCTTTCGTTTTGTTAACATAAGGATCATATCTTTACAGTAGGGAAGCTTTAAAAACGCGACAAACAGCAGTCAATTATTATAAAATAGTTCCACATGAAAAGAATCATTCAAAAGGGTCTTCCAATCGCAGCAGTCATAATAATATGCTCGTTTTTATTACCGTTTCGTGGCACAACTCAGGTTGTCAATGAGACGACCAAGAAAAAGATCAGCATCGGGGTCGGAATGTTCAGCGATATCTGGATGCAGGTCCCCGACGGGATGAAGACCCGTACCATTAACCAGGGATTCAATGTTTTTGCCACCTATAACCTGCCATTCGGGAAAAGTAATTTCAGTTTCGCAATCGGATTGGGTATCAACATTCACAATCTTTACTGGAACTATATGTTCAAGGGGAGCGACGATTCCCTGCAATTCACACCCATTCCCGATACCCTGGGGTACAAACGAAGCAAACTCACCCTTCCGTATCTTGAAATTCCTATTGAGTTCAGGCTGAAGACCCGCAGCAAAGTTTCAGTAGCCATCGGCTTTAAAGTTGGCTATATGATTTATGCCCACTCAAAATTTGTGGGCGACGATTACCTGTTCAAGACGAACAGCACCCTGAAATACACTGTTCAGAATATCCAGAATATCGAAAGGTTTTCGTATGGCCCCACCTTGCGGGTCGGATATAAATGGTTCAATCTTAATGCCAGCTGCGCACTTTCACCGATATTCAGCAACGGCAAGGGACCGGATATGTACCCGATCTCCGTGGGATTTATCCTGATGCCCTTTTAGTCCACCATCGAAGTCACGAATTATAAATAGCGAGATAGCGAAACAAATAATTCGTAAATCGTAAATCCTGTCAATCGTAAATTGAAACTGGTTTGTCGGTTTACATCAGGTTTGCCAGCAATGCGGTGACGATGGCGCCCAGGGCGAATCCGTAGTAAATTTCGGCCGGTTTATGGCCGGAAGATTCCAATCGCGCGAAACCAGCTACGCCAGCAACGAGTATCGAGATGAATATTTCAGGATTAAGGTTGATGCCGTAATTCAGGGATAAACCAACGAATAATCCGGTCACGCTTCCCATTCCGGTCAGATAAATACTGATCTTACGGTGAAAAGTAATGATCAGGGTAACGATGGTCAGGAGCGTCATGGCAAGCATGTAAAAGCTGAAAATGGCAGAGAAATGTATTCCCTTCAGCAGGTAAAATGTGATGTAATAAAAAACGGCGGTGGCCAGCAGGGGGAATACCCGTTCCTCTTTTCTGATGCGGGTTAGAGAGGTGATCAGTCTGATACGCTTGAAGAACCACATGAACAGGAGGGGCATTACCAGGGTGGTAAAGGCGACCAGGAGCAGCAGCGTGTATTTGAATGACGCGGGAATGGAGATGATCAGGTAAAAACGAAAAAACAGCAGGTAGGCAAGCAGGTAACCGGGAATCAGCAAGGGATGTAACAGTACAGAGAATCCTCTGGCAATTTTGTGTTCCATTCAGGATCGGAGGTTAGAGTTCTTTTCTCAGGCGGGCAACGGGAATATTGAGTTGCTTACGGTATTTGGCTATGGTCCGGCGGGCGATGTTATAACCCTTGTCCTTCATCAGTTCCACAAGTTCATCATCGGTAAGCGGCCGGTTTTTATCCTCTACAGAGATGGTGTCGGCAAGAATTTTCTTTATTTCCCGGGTGGAGATCTCTTCCCCGTCGGTATTGAACATGGTTTCGCTGAAGAAAGTCTTTAGCAGCAAGGTCCCAAATGAGGTCTGAACATATTTACTGTTGGCGACTCTTGAGATGGTCGAAACATCCAGTCCTACCATCGATGCGATGTCTTTCAGGATCATGGGGCGCAGCCGGGTCTCGTCGCCGGTAAGAAAATAATCGCGCTGGTACTCCATGATGGCTTTCATGGTAACATAGAGGGTCTCCTGCCTTTGTTTCACTGCTTCGATGAAACTGCGTGCCGAATCCAGTTTTTGCCTGATAAAGGCAAGAGCATCTTTTTCAGGTAATTTTCTCTTGGCTGAACCGTATTCATGAAGCATGTTGATATAATCACGGTTGAGCGAAAGTTCCGGCGTATTGCGGGTGTTGAGGGTGATCTCAAGATCGCCGTCGAGGTTGGTGATGAAAAAATCGGGAATGATGTAATGGTTGTCGCGGGATACTTCAGCGATGGTGCCTCCCGGTTTCGGATTCAGTTTCTGAATCTCCTCCATGGCTTCACGGAGCTCTTCGGCAGAGGCGTTGGCTTTCTGCCGGATCTTTTCGTAGTGTTTTTTGCTGAACTCCTCGAAATAATATTTAATGATAATGGTGGCCAGGTCGATCGCATACGATCGCTCCGTCATGTTTTCAAGTTGAATGAGGAGGCATTCCTGGAGATTCCGTGCCGCGATGCCGGGAGGATCGAAGGTCTGTACAACTTTCAGCACCTCCATGATTTCCGGTTCACCGGCTTCGATATTCTGGTTAAAGGCAAGATCGTCGGAAAGGGCCGGTATTTCCCGGCGCAGGTACCCTGATTCATCGAGATTGCCAATGATGGTCGTGGCAATGATGTATTGCTTATCGGTGAAGGAGTGCATCCCGATCTGGGTGATCAGGTAATCCTGAAAGCTGATGCCGGAGATCACCGGATACTCCCGGGTTGGCTCGTCGGGACTCCTGTTATCAGCCACCAGCCTGTATTCGGGGATATCATCTTCGTCCATGTAATCTTCAAACGTGAATTCATCTTCGGCTGAAGCGGGCTGATCGGTCTCCACAAATTCGTCCTCTTCCGAATCAATCGATTCAAGAGCCTGGTCCTCGGCAAGAACCTCTGTTTCCTCCTCCTCTGAGGTGGTTTCTTCAAGCGCCGGATTCTCTTCGAGTTCCTGTTTGATACGTTGTTCAAACGACATAACGGGTTCCTGCAGCAAACGCATGACCAGCACCTGCTGAGGCGACAGTTTCTGAATTAACCGCTGCTGAAGTTTTTGATTCAACATAGGCTACAAATATAGCAAAGAAATTAGACTTACCGGAACGGATCATCGGTGAAATAAACCCAATGATCGTTAAAAAAAATCAAAATATCCATAATGTTGGATATCATAGGTGAAAAATAAATAATTTCGCCGAAATTAGAGGCATGAAAAAGGCAGATCAACGGTATTTCAGGTCATACAGTGTATGGATACATATCTTCCTCTGGCTGGCCTATTTCGCGTTTCCTTTATTATTTTTTTTTCAGAATGAAGTAATGCGACGGAACTACCTGATCATGGGTTCTTTCCTTACGGCACTCGTCGCCATTTTTTTCTATTACAATTACCTTTTCCTGATCCCGCGGTATTTTCTGAAAAAGAAAATGATTGTTTACTTCCTGCTCCTGTTGGCCGGATTGATCGTGATTTGCCTGGTAAATGTGGTTGGAGTTTATATCAGTTACCACATTGATAAGGTTGTGTGGTATTTCCCTTTTAAATTCCGTTCCTCCTTTATCTATCCGATGTCCTCCTGTTTTCTGGCTTTCGCGTTGAGCAGCGCTATCAGGATCACACGTGAATGGTTACGTAACGAACGACAGCGAAAAGAGATGCAGGCCGATAAACTGGCTTCTGAGCTTGCCTTTCTAAAATCGCAGGTCAACCCGCATTTCTTATTCAACACGCTGAACAACATTTGTTCATTAGCCCGGAAGAAATCAGACCATACCGAAGATGCCATCATCAAGCTGGCCGACATTATGCGGTTTATGTTAGAGGATTCGGAACATGAGCGGGTCGGGCTCGACAAAGAGTTAGAGTACCTTCATGGATATATTGAATTACAGCGGCTCCGGCTTCCCGAACAGGTTAAGATTTCTTTCAACATCACAGGGAACCCCGACCGCCATTCCATTGAACCGTTGTTGCTCATCCCTTTTGTCGAGAATGCCTTCAAACACGGCATCAGTTATCAGGAGCCCGTCGATATTGTGATTGCACTTGAGGCGAACGAGGATGACCTGGTTTTCCGGGTCGAAAACAACATCGTGAAATCCCACGAAGGGTCGACACAAAAAGGGTCCGGCACCAGCCTGAAAAACGTGATCCGCCGTCTCGAATTACTCTATCCCGGGACCCACAGTCTCAAGATCCAGGATACGGGGAACCGCTATATTGTTGAACTGAAACTGAAACAATGACCATGATCCGTTGTATTGCCATCGACGATGAGATGCCTGCGCTCGACCTTTTAGAGGACAACATCCTGAAGGTTCCTTTTCTGGAGTTAGTGGGTCGTTGTAAAAGCGCAATCGAAGCCATTGAAATGCTCCGGCAGAATCAGGTCGACCTGCTATTCCTCGATATCCAGATGCCGGATATTACCGGAATTCAACTGTTGAAGAGCCTCAGGCAACGACCACTGGTCATTTTCACGACGGCCTATACTACCTATGCAAAAGAGGGATTCGATCTCGATGTTATCGATTACCTGATGAAGCCTTACTCCTTTGAGCGATTCCTGAAAGCTGTGAACAAGGTACGCGAATACATGGAATTAAGATCACATGCGATGGCACAGCCTAATTCCAGGACGGCTGATAACACGCAGGAATTTCTTTTTGTTAAAGCGGATTACAAGCTGGTCAAGATCAACTTCTCCGATATCCAATACATTGAAGGATTAAAGGATTACATCAAAATATATGTCAAAGACCGGCCGGTGATAACCCAGATGAGCATGAAAGCCATCGAAGAGAAGCTGCCGCCGAATCAGTTCATCCGGGTGCATCGTTCCTATATTGTTTCATTTCCCAAAATCGATTACATACAAAAACAGATGCTGACCATCGGCAGAAAAGAGATACCGGTCAGTGAAAATTACAGGGACCACCTTTTCAGAATCATCAATCTTGAAAAGTCTCCCGAATCTTCTTAACTGACCCTGTAACAGCTACCATCGGGAAGGATCCTCAGGGAGTTATAGGGTAAATAAATGATCAACTATGAGAATAAGAACGTGTTTTTTGTTTTTTTGGATCATTATGCCATTTTTTGCCGGTGCACAGAACCGGGTCTGGACCTTTCAACAGTGTCTTGACACCGCCCTGGCTCACAATATCACCGTGAACCAGACCCGGATGACCAACGAGCTCAACAAGGTGACCCTGGAGCAGTCGAAAGCGGCACGGATACCAGGTTTCAGCGCCAACGCGTCGGAGGCCCTCAATTTTGGTAAAAACATCGATCCTACTACCAACACCTTTGTCACAGAGGCATACCACTCGACCAATCTGGGCGTAAGCGGCACCTTCAATCTTTTCAACGGACTTCAGACAGCGAACACCATCCGGCAAAACCGGCTAAATGTCAAAGCGGGACAATATGATATTGAAAAGGCGCGGAATGACGTCACGCTGAACATTACCACCGGTTATCTGCAGATCCTGTTTTACCGGGAGATCCTGGCGGCAGCAATAAGTCAGGAGGAGGCGACGAAGGCCCAGGTGGATCGTACCACGAAGCTGGTCTCGGCCGGAAAATCACCCGAGAGCGACCTGCTTCAGATACGTTCGCAGCTTGCTACCGACAATCTTTCGGTGGTAACGGCACAGAACCAGCTAGACCTGGCAAGGGTAACCCTCATGCAACTGATGGAGATCCCGGTTACGGATCAGTTTGATGTTGCCGTCCCCCCCGTGAATGAGCAAATTCCGATGCTGAGTCAGACGATTGAAGATATCTATCATAAATCATTGGCTGTTCAGCCGCAGATATCAAGCTTCGCCCTGAAGTTATCCGCTTCGCAAATGGCGCTCAAGGTTTCGGAAGGAGCTCACTGGCCCCGGTTATCCATGGGAGCCAACCTGAATACAAATTATGCCTCAAGCCGTACCAAGGGGAACGTAAATCCCGAAGGATATCCTTTTTTTGAACAGATATGGGACAACATCGGCCAGTCATTCAGTTTGGGACTTTCGATTCCTATTTACAGTAACCGGCAGATCAAGAGTAACATCGAAAGGGCGAAGATCAATGTGATCAATGCGCAACTCAACGAGCAGAATACCAAAAATGTGCTACGGAAAAGTGTCGAACAAACCTATGCCGACCTGAAAGCGGCCGCGAAGAAATATGAAGCCACCCTCCTGCAATTGGAGGCGGTGGATGCGGTATATAAAAACGCCGAAACAAAATTCACGGTCGGGGTCATGAATGCTACTGATTTTCTGATCCAGAAAAACAGTTTTACCCAGTCGCAATCATCCATGATCCAGGCCAAGTACGATCTCATCTTCAAGGGAAAGATCCTTGATTTTTATCAGGGTAAGCAGATCAGATTTGAATGACGAATACAGAGATAGAATTATAAAACAAGTTCGGAATATGAAAAAGAGTTATTGGATTGCAGGAATTGTGGTCGTGGTTATCGCGGCAATTGCCCTGTGGATGCTGTTAGGTAAAAAGAAAGCGGCAGTGGTAGAATGGCGGACCGCTAAAGTTGAGAAAGGCGACATCCGGGTCACAGTCAGGGCAAGCGGCACCCTGAATGCGGTGACCACTGTGCAGGTCGGTACCCAGGTTTCGGGAATCATCAAGAAAATTTATGTTGATTTCAATTCAGAGGTCAAAGAGGGACAGGTCATTGCCCTTCTCGACACTACTTTACTGGCCCAGACGGTCGAGGATGCCCGAGCAGCGTTGCGTCGTAACGAGATTCAGGCCAATCAGGCGAAACGCGACTGGGTGCGGACAAAGCTTCTGTTTGAGCAAAAAGTGGTCGCGCAGGCCGATTATGATCTTGCCCTGAGTACCTATGAGACGGCAGAAACCAATGCCACATCGGCGAAAGCCGCATTAAACCGTTCTATGATCAACCTGAAGTACGCAACGATCATCGCTCCGATTTCGGGGGTCGTGGTTTCGAGGGCCGTCGATGTGGGGCAGACCGTCGCAGCCAGTTTCAGCACCCCGACCATGTTTACCATTGCCAACGACCTTACCAAGATGCAGGTGCAGGCTAACATTGACGAAGGAGATATCGGTAAAATCGAAGTGGGTCAGGAGGTTTCCTTCACCGTGGATGCTTACCCGGAACTGACGTTCAGTGGCACCGTCAGGCAGGTCAGGCTCCAGCCTGTCACTACACAGAATGTGGTCAACTACACGGTAATCATTGATGTTCCGAATCCCGACCTGAAGTTGTTGCCGGGTATGACTGCCAACATCACCGTTTTGGTTCAGGAGGTCAAAGATGTGCTCAAGGTTCCGGCCACCGCCCTGCGATTCAATCCTCCGCAGGAATATGTTGATGCTGCCATGAAGGGTGTTCCCGATTCAATGCGCCAGCGAAGGGGAATGAGAACAGGTAACGGCGCAGTCAACGGCAGCGGGGAAGGTGCCAGAGAAGAAACGGGACGTTTCGGGAGTGGATCTCAGACCGGCAGAGAGTCGGGTCGTAATCTGTCGGGATCGACTCCACAGCCAACCGGGAATTCGCAAGGTTCTTCAGGTTCATTTCAGCCGCGTCATGAAGGATTCGGGATGATCTGGATCAAAACAGGCGATTCGTTGAAACCCTGCCGGGTAAGGACTGGGATTTCCGACGGACTTAACACCGAGATCAAAGGCCGGGTCAATGAAGGCGACGAGGTGGTGGTGAGTATGACTAACAACCAGACCAGTCAGACGAGTACGCAGCAGCAGACCCAGAATCCTTTTGTTCCACAGCCGCCGCGTGGAGGCCCTAGAGGAGGCAGATAACATGAGCAAATCGATCATATCAGTAAAAAACCTGGTGAAGATTTACCGGATGGGCGATGTGGAAGTGCATGCCTTGCGCGGAGTGAACCTCGATATCATGCCCAATGATTTTGTTGCGATCATGGGGAAAAGCGGCTCCGGAAAATCGACCTTCATGAATATTTTAGGGTGCCTCGATGTACCTACACGCGGATCCTATTTCCTGGATCAGGTGGACGTTGGCAGCATGTCGAAGGATCAATTAGCCAATCTCAGGAACCGGAAAATCGGTTTCGTATTTCAGTCGTTCAATCTGCTTTCGCGCACCTCTGCATTGGAAAATGTGGAGCTCCCGCTGATGTACAACAAAAAAATTTCATCGAAAGAGATGCATGAACGGTCGCTGAAAGCGTTGGAAGCTGTGGGACTTGCCGGAAGGGCGCATCATTTTCCCAACCAACTTTCAGGCGGAGAGCAGCAACGCGTAGCCATTGCCAGATCGCTGGTCAATGATCCGGTTGTGATCCTGGCCGATGAACCCACCGGCAACCTCGACACCCGTACCAGTATTGAGGTCATGGCAATCTTCCAATCGCTGAACAGTCAGGGCATAACGATCGTCATCGTAACGCATGAGGCTGATATTGCGGCATTTACCAAAAGGAACATTACCTTCCGCGATGGCAAGATCATAAGGGAAATAGAAGTGGCAGGCCAACGCAATGCCCGTGAGGAATTGGCGCTGATACCGGCAATAGCAGAGGAGGAAGAAGTATGAAAATGAAAAATCTGCTGAAAGCGGCATTGCGTTCGCTGGCAAAAAACAAGATGCGTACCTTCCTCACGATGCTGGGGATTATCATCGGCGTGGGGTCGGTGATAGCCATGCTGGCCATCGGCCAGGGATCCCGGCAGAGCATTCAGTCCCAGATATCTTCGCTCGGAACCAATGTATTGATGATCTTCCCACAGGCAAGTAGTACCGGAGGGGTACGGATGGAGGCAGGATCATCCCAGCGAATGACAATCGACGACCTGAACGCCATCAAGGATCGTTGCCCATCGGTTGCTTACATAACCCCGCAGGTAAGAACCAGCGGACAGCTTGTCAACGGAAATTCAAACTGGAGGACCTCGGTTTACGGGGTCTATCCCGACTATTTTAATATCAGGGATCTGAAACTTACCAGTGGCTCGGTATTCACTATGAACGACGACCGGAGCGCGGCCAAGGTTTGCATCGTCGGGCAGACCGTTGTCACCAACCTTTTTGGCGAGGGGGCCGACCCCATTGGCAGTTTCATCAGGATCAATAAAATCCCCTTTGAAATCGTCGGGATAACTGTTAAAAAAGGGCAGAATGCCTTCGGCCAGGATCAGGATGATATGGTCATCGCCCCGTTTTCCACGGTACAGAAACGAATGATGGCGGTAACTTACATTCAGAATATGCTTGCTTCAGCCGTTTCGGAACCAAAAATCCCGATCGCATCTCAGGAGATAACGGAGGTATTAAAGGCAAAGCATAATCTGAGTCCCTCCGAGGATCCCGATTTTACGATCCGAACCCAGACGGATATTGCCAATATGGCGACAGAAACATCCAAAATCCTCACCATTCTCCTGGCCACTATCGCGAGTATTTCATTGGTGGTTGGCGGGATCGGGATCATGAACATCATGTTGGTATCAGTTACCGAACGTACCCGTGAAATCGGCATCCGGATGAGCGTGGGAGCCCGCGGCCGCGACGTGTTGCTTCAGTTTCTGATCGAAGCTTTGCTGATCAGCCTGATAGGAGGATTTATCGGGATATCGATGGGTGTGATCGCATCACAGCTAATTGCCAGTATCCTGAAATGGCCTGTGACCATTTCGGCTGAATCGATTCTGATGTCGTTTTTCTTCTCCTCGACTATCGGTATCTTCTTCGGGTGGTACCCGGCACGCAAAGCGGCACGTTTGAATCCGATCGAGGCACTCCGATACGAATAGACCGGAAGTTACGACAGAGAGCCAGCCTGAACCAACAATCCCCTGTTTAAAAGTTCCTTTCCAGAGGGTCATTTTTACGGAGAAATGACGTTACTTTGCACCCTCTAATGGAAACTATTGCCATACTTGTACCGGTAATTCTAAGCTTCTTCATCCTGGTGATGCCTCAAAGGATACGGTATCACTACACTCTCGCAGTCACATGCCTTGCTATCCTGGCAACCTCTTTTCCTGCGGTAAATGCACTGCTACACCCGTCGGCGCTGCCCCTCACCTTTACTCCTGTAAACTTCCTGGGAGCGATAACCTTTACCATCGACAGCCTGAGCGGCTTCTTCATTCTGGTTACCAACTTTACGGTCTTCACCGGGTTGCTCTACTCGAAAGGCTATATGAAGTCCTATGTCGGTGAGAAAAAACCTGCCCGCTTTGCCCTTCACTATTTCAGCTATGTCTGGCTTCATTTTTCCATGCTCGGCGTACTCATGCTCCGCGACGGTCTTGCGTTCCTTATCGTGTGGGAATTGATGGCAGTATCCTCCTTCATGCTTATTTTATTTGAAGCCGAAAACCGTACCACGCTGAAGACCGCTGTCGACTACCTCATCCAAATGCATATCGGACTGGTACTCCTTACGATCGCCTTCCTGATCGTAGAATCTCAAACCGGGCTCTTCGGATTTGACGGACTTTCAGGCTATTTTTCCGGTCATTCGAACCTGGTTCTGTTCCTTTTATTCTTCGGCGGATTTGGGATCAAGGCAGGATTTATTCCGCTTCATACCTGGCTTCCCGAAGCGCACCCTGCCGCTCCTTCCCACGTATCGGGCGTGATGTCGGGGGTGATGATCAAGATGGGAATCTACGGGATCATTCGGGTACTGGTTGATGTCAGGAGCGACTGGTACGAGATCGGACTCTTCCTGCTGATCATTTCGGCCGTTTCAGGGATATACGGCGTGATCATGGCCATAACCCAGCACGATCTGAAAAAATTGCTGGCCTACCACAGCATCGAGAATATCGGGATTATCGGTATGGGACTCGGAATAGGCGCCATGGGCATCGGGTTGGGCAATAACTGGATGATCGTAGCCGGATTCACAGGTGGAATCTTACATGTTTTGAACCATTCCCTGTTCAAATCGCTGCTTTTCTTTTCTTCGGGATCGGTCTACCAGGCATATCACACCCGGAATATCGAAAAACTGGGGGGCGTGATCCACCATATGCCACACACGGCAGCCCTGTTTCTCACCGGAGCGCTGGCCATTTGCGGACTGCCTCCCCTCAATGGTTTTATATCGGAAATTCTCATCTATATCGGATTGCTGAAAGGGCTTCCCTCTGAGACAGTATTACAGGCGATCATCATGATGTTGGCGCTTATTTTCCTTGTTCTGATCGGGGGGTTAGCCATTTTCTGTTTCACCAAGGCTTTCGGGATTACCTTCCTGGGTAGTCAACGTTCCTGTACCGACCATCCGGTTTCCGAATGCGGGAGTTCCATGTTGGCGCCACAATATCTGATCGTCGTCATGATCGTCCTGATCGGTTTTGTTCCGGTGGCTTTTGTGGCACCCCTGAGCCAGGTGGTTCAGGCTCAATTTAACACTTCTACCGAACTAATATCGGGCTCCGTTTTACCTGCGCTGTCGCAGATTACGCGGCTTAGCTATATTTTCGTTTTGGCAGGGGTAGGATTATTGTTGTTACGATTCCGGTTACTGCGACGGCGTCAGGTAACCCGCCGTCCGACCTGGGGATGCGGTTATACAGCCCCGACAGCACGCCAGCAATATACAGCCACCTCTTTTGCCTCGAATTTCACGGAGTTAGCGCACCCAATCCTGCACGAAGAAACGACCTTCAGGAAGATCGATGAAGAAGAGGTGTTTCCTGCAAACAGGACTTTTGATGTACATGTGGAGGATTTCTTCAAAATCCTGATACTGAAAATTACAGGCTTCTTCACCCTGTTCCTGAAGAAGATTGCACGGCTGCAAACAGGTAATATCCAGCATTATATCCTGTATGCCTTTATTTTTATCCTGATCATTTTCATGCTTTTATATTTGAAGGTTTTGTGATGGGACTCTTCCTGGCTATCGTAACAGCACTCTTTTTTCCCGGGATAATCATCCGGGTAAAAAGCCGGTTAAGCGGGCGAAAAGGACCGGGCCTCATGCAGCCCTGGAAAAATATTGCCGTTCTGCTCCGCAAGGGCAGTGTCATCAGCACCGTCACCAGCTATATTTATGGCCTGGCCCCGGTCATTTACCTTTCAACGATCGTTTGTGCGATTCTGTTGATCCCCTGTCCGGGATTCCCTTCGCTGCCCGGATTTGAAGGCGATTTCGTTCTATTTGCTTATCTGCTCGCTTTAGGGAAGTTTTTTTTCATCCTCGCAGCCCTGGATACGGGAAGCAGTTTCGAGGGGATGGGGGCCAGCCGGGAAGCGCTCTATTCGATGCTGGTCGAGCCTGCCTTTTTCATCCTTTTCGGGACCCTGGCCCTCCTGACCGGCCATACCTCCATGGAAGGCATCTTCGGAGCGTTCCAGTTTTCAGGACATAACTCATTTATTATCGGCTTTATCGGGATTTATCTCCTCGTACAGATCGCCATGATCGAGAATAGCCGGATGCCTGTCGATGATCCGAAAACACACCTCGAATTGACCATGATCCACGAAGTGATGATATTGGATTACAGCGGATTCGACCTGGCGTTGATACATATCGGCACTTCGTTAAAATTCGCGATGTATGGTTTGCTGGTGGCCAATTTACTTATTCCTTCCGGTTGGAATCCCGCAGCCGGACTGGTACTGTTCTTCGCGATACAGGTTGTCTTTGCAGGCATGATCGGATTGATGGAGTCATTCAGGGCACGGAAAAAACTGGCACGCAATCCGCAGTTCATCGTAACGCTAAGCTCCATTGCTCTGGTTGCATTTATCCTGGTATTGCTCATCAATTTCAAAATGATCTGACCGATGAATGTGTTGATCGTCATCGTTTTTGCCATAACGCTCATCTATCTGAGTATGACTGAGCGGTTCCCGGTGTATGCCGGACTCATCGGGTTCCAGGGAATCCTCCTCTTCGCCCTCTCGTTTTTGGAACTGGATATCATCACCCCGGCGACTTTATTGTTCGTGGCCATCGAAACCCTCATATTTAAAGTGATCATTGTCCCTTTTTTGTTGTTCAGGATCATCAACAAGACGGGCGAAACCAAGGTACATGCAAAAGCCCTGCCCGGATTTTACTCGCTCCTGTTCGTTTCGGCGGGATTGCTGCTCAGTATCGTCGTCTCCTTTTCCATGAAAACAACTCCGGAGAATATGATCTACTTTATTGTGGCTTTCTTTGCGGTTTACACCGGACTGTTCATGATCATCTCGCACCGTAAGATATTTTCACATCTGGTCGGGTTCCTGGTCATTGAAAATGCAGTACTGTTGTTGTCGTTAGCCATCGGAAGCGAGATGCCCATGCTGATCAATGTCGGGATCTTACTCGATATTTTCGTCAGCGTGCTGATCCTGGGTATTTTCATGATGCGGCTGAAACAGCACACCGATGAACTGACTTTATTGAAGGATGAATGAACAGACGGACCAGCGGACAAGTGGACCAGCGGACAGGCGGACGAGTAGAAAAATGTTGTCAGTCACCACGGCACCATGGCACCACGGCACCACGGAACAGGCGGACGAAGAGTTGGACGAAGAGTTGGACGAAAAAAGGAATTGAAAATGGGAAACGGAGGAATTTTGCCATTTCCCATCTGGTAAACAGGTTTGGCTTTTTGGATTGTTCAGGTGTCCGATCATAAATTTTTCCCTGAAATGAACAAGGGAACCAGAATGTAGGAATATATGTCGCAGTGTGAATTGGTCTTATTGGGTTTTTTTGTCATCTCGCTGATCACAGGGGTTACCGTTGGCCTCGTACATTCCAGAATACTGACCCGGGCGCTGACCCTGTTGTACGTGTTGGTTCATGTGGCTTTTACCCTTTGTTGCTGGGCTCACCTGGGCGAAACGGTTTTTGGCTATTTTACCTTCGATCCCCTTGGGGTCTTGTTGTTGTCGGTGCTTTCGTTGTTGACAATTACAACGGTTTATCACGGATTCATCCACCTCAGCGACGCACAGCCCAAGGCCTATTCCATTTATCATGCAGCCCTGATCGGATTGGTTGCCTCGATGTCGGGAGCTTACCTGGCCAACGGGATGACCACCGTCTGGATCTTCGTGGAGGCGACCACTCTTGCCGTAGCCGCCCTGATCTATCATGACCGCACCAGGCAGGCGCTCGAAGCAACCTGGAAGTATGTCTTCGTTTGCTCCCTGGGGATTGCCTTAGCCTATTTAGGCATCCTCTTCCTGGGATTTACGGTTCACGATGTCAGATTGTTGCATCTGTCGTTCGACTCGATCTCCGAAATTGCCCGAATGGCCAATCCCCTCTACCTGAAAATCGCATTTGTATTCGTAGTTGCAGGTTATAGTACCAAAATGGGACTCTTCCCAATGCATACCGTAACCGTCGATGCCCATACCGTGGCGCCCCCACCTATCAGTGCTTTTATCTCCACCACACTGATGAATGTCGGATTCCTGGCCATATTCCGGATCTATGCCCTGTTCTCGGCCACCTCCATCTTGCCGTTTATGAACCATGTTCTGATCCTTTCGGGTACCCTGTCGCTGCTGGTTGCCGCCGGTTATATGCTCAAAGCCAAACACAATAAACGGATGCTGGCATACTCGAGCCTGGAAAACATGGGCATCGTAGCGATCGGACTGGGAATCGGAGGGATCGGGTATTATGCCGCTATCCTTCATGTGGTGCTTCACTCCCTGACCAAGGCAGGACTCTTCTACCAGATCGGACAGTCACACAAGGTCATGGGGACCTATGAACTTGACCAGTCGGGAAACTATATGAATCTTTATCCTGCCGGAGCAACCGCGCTCCTTCTCGGATTTCTTTGTATCACCGCCATTCCGCCTTCCGGGATGTTCATTTCAGAATTGTACCTGATGAAATCGATGGTGGTATCTGGAAACTGGATCTTGCTGACTATCACTGCGTTGCTGCTTTGCTTTGTCATTTATGCCCTGCTTACCAGGGTTTTGCATATCGTTTATTCCCCGCCACGCGAAAAGCCGATTCATGAACCCCATCAGGTAAATCCCCTGCAAACCATTTCCCAATATTTTCTGTTCGGGTTGGTGGTGTTTATCTGCTTTGCCCAGCCGGCACCTTTCAGGGAATTGATTGAATCAATTGTCAACACCTTACCGAAATAATGGATCCGCGGAACTATATCGAGTGTTATACTAATCCGGCTGTTGTTAAGCTGGATGAAATTCCGATACTGGATTATAACGATTTTCTTGCGTTTCTGGAAATCCTGATGGGGGAAGAGGGAACCCACTGCGTTTCCTACTTTGTCGTACCCGGCGAAAAAACCTTCCGGTTTATCTGCATTATGGCCGCCGATGAGAACCACGCCCTGGTGTTGTTTTCACATGAGCAACCGCGCTTTCCCATTCCTTCTGTTCCCTCCATTACTGCAAAACATTTTCAGTTCCATATCTTTGAACGGGAAATCCACGAACAAACCGGGATCCGCTTTGAAGGCCATCCCTGGATAAAACCGGTGCGCTATCCCTTCGACCGCTTCGACCCGTCACAGGTGATGGACAACTATCCCTTTTTCGAAATTGAAGGAGCGTCACTGCACGAGGTGGGTGTTGGCCCGATCCATGCCGGCATCATCGAACCGGGCTATTTTCGATTCATCTGTAAGGGTGAAGAGGTACTCCACCTCGAAATACATTTAGGGTACCAGCATCGCGGATTAGAGTCGCTGTTCACAGTCGGGAAAGGAATGCTTCATCAGGCCATACTGGCCGAAAGTATTGCCGGTGACACCGCCATCGGCCATTCCCTGGCATTTACCGGGGTGACCGAGGCACTGGCGGGAACGGTGATCCCGGAACAACTGCACCGGGAACGTACCATCGCCCTGGAACTTGAACGCATCGCCATGCATATCGGCGATACGGCCGCACTTTGTACGGATATCGCCTATCAGTTCGGACAGGTAGCCTGCGAGGCGCTCAGAACCATTGTTATCAATACTACTCAATTGTGGTGCGGAAACCGTTTCGGGAAGGGATTGATTCGTCCGGGCGGAACCAATTTCCCACTGACCGGCGACCTGGTTGAGACCGTATTGAAAAATCTGAAGGAGGTTGAGAACCGGTATAACGGGATCACCGACCGGATCTTCACCCTAACCAGCGTACTGGGCCGGTTCGAGGGTACCGGCACCGTAACCCCTAAACAGGCCACACTGATCGGAGCGGTCGGAATGGCAGCCCGGAGTAGCGGAATGTACCGTGATGTCCGCTGGTCACACCCCTTTGCAGCTTATACCCAACTGTTATATGAACCGGAAGTGCTTCAGAAGGGCGACGCATGGTCGCGGGCTATGCTTCGGAAACTCGAAGTGGTGAAATCAATAGGAGTGGTAAGGGCACTGTTGCTGCAAATAACAGAGAGCGCATGGAAGGGATCGACCGGTAAAGCAACAACCAAACCCGATTACCGGATGCAGTTTACACCCGATACCTTGTCGATCGCGTTGGTCGAAGGCTGGAGAGGAGAGATCTGTCATGTGGCGCTGACCAATGCCAGTGGGGAAATTTCACGGTATAAGGTGAAGGATCCGTCGCTCCATAATTGGATGGCTTTAGCGCTGGCGGTGCGCAATCAGGAGATTTCAGATTTCCCCTTATGCAACAAGAGTTTTAACCTGTCGTATTGCGGAAATGATCTGTAAATAAGGAATAGCGTGAGATGCCGATTTCGGGTAACAGTCAAATCCCAAACAGAAGCAGATAACCAGATAACTAAAAAAAAATTACTGTGCCGATAAAAGAGATAAACCTGTTTCACCAACATGGCCGGCAGTTCGTTCCTGATCTAAGAACTGCTTCACTCCCGGCGATTTTCAGAGGCCGGCCGCTCCTCGACGCATCCATATTACCGGAGGAGGCAGTGCAGGTGAAACAGCTGTGTCCGACGGGAGCATTCGGCACCGGCGATGCTCCCGGTACAGTGGGGGATACCGGTTGTTATATCGATTTAGGAGCCTGTGTTTTCTGCCGTGAGTGTGAGTTTGCGCTTCCCGATAAGATACGCTTCACCAACGACCATCGCCTTGCGACCAATACCCGGGCGGGACTGATCGTGCGGCAGGGTGAAGATCGCCGCATTATCCTTGACGAAAGCAGGATCAGAAAGGAGATCCGCATGCTCTTCCGAAATGCCCTGAAACTCAGGCAGGTTTCGGCAGCCGGTGACAATGCAACAGAGATGGAGTTGAATGCTGCCGGAAATGTCAACTTCGACATGGGCCGTTATGGAATCGAATTCGTCGCATCGCCCCGTCACGCCGACGGGATAGTAATTACCGGACCCGTTTCCGCGAACATGGCAGCAGCTTTACAGATCTGTTATGATGCCACCCCCGAACCCCGTATCATCATCCTGTCCGGTACCGACGCCATCAGCGGAGGGATTTTCGCCGGCAGCCCGGCATTACACAGGGAGTTTACGGAGACTTACCCGGCCGACCTTTATGTTCCGGGCAATCCGCCGCACCCCCTGACTTTTATCAACGGGATTCTGGATCTGCTGGGAAAACCTTGATGACTTTTATGAACATTCAGGTAAAATCAACGAATATGAAACAACGGGTAATTTTTCTGATCCTCATGGCATTTCCCATCTGGGCAGCCGGTCAGAAAATCGTTCTGAACGATTCGCTGAATTATTACAAGTTCGTGGCTGAAGCCTATTTTGATATGGTCGGCGATTATGCCTCTTCGGCGAACTATCTGACAAAGGCCATTCGTCTCGATCCGATGGATTTCGAATTATACCAACTCCGGGCATTGTCGCGTGGCAATACCGGAATGACTCGGGGCGAAGTAGCCGATTACACTCGGGTAATTCAGTTGGATCCGAGCAACATTGCTGCCTTTGTTGGAAGAGCTGCGGCGCTGATGAAACTGAAACGGTATGAAGAAGCTATTCGTGATCTGGATTTTCTCATCCAGGTCGATCCACAATATTATGGTTACTATTTCGACCGCGGAAAAGCAAAACTGAACCTGAAGGATAAAGCAGGAGCCTGCAGCGATTTCAGGATTGCCGCACGGCTGGGAAGCCTGCCCGCGTACCTGCAGGTTTACGAGTTATGTCTGGAATAAACACCCGGGGCATGCAAATCCAGGCGCTTGCTGAAGGTACAATACCCCGCTGCCTTAAAACGAAATTGGGGTCCGGGACCTATCTCCGGATTCATACCCGTGATTAACCCGCTTACCGGGTAAGTACCAGTTTATGAACCTCCTGTGAATCGCCGGTTCCGATCCGCACGAAATAAATGCCGCCGGGAACGCCTGAAAGATCCTGTTCCAGTTTATTTTCCAGGTAGATACGCTCTGATCGTATCCGTTCACCCCGTATCCCGAAAATTTCGATCTGCACCGGGCCCGGTGCAAATGAACCTTTTGCCATCAGCGTGAACCGGCCGGTAGTCGGGTTGGGGAAGATCGTAAACCGGGAACTACCCTGATCGGAAACGTCGGAAACGGTAGGGGATTTAACGCCGGTTACCACCGCAATCATCGCAGGCGGCAACATTCCGCAATAGGTGTTGGTTGTCGTGATATAGCCGTGCAGATAGCCACCCGGCTCGACCAGGGTGCCTTCGAGAAAAAGAATTTTCTGGCCGGCAATCAGGGTCGCCGAAGCGCCGTTCTGAACGATGAAAGTTGTACCACTTCCCGCGACAGTGATAGTGTTCAACGCATCAAAGCAAACTGCCAGGGGCGCCGGCACGGTACCGTTTACCGTGGTGTTCGCCTGGATGACTGTCATATCGATGATGTTTGAAGTGGCAGGATTCCCCGAAACGCAAGGTTCTGAAGATGTCAGGATGCACCATACCTGGTCGTTGTTGGCGGGCGTATAGGTGTAGGTCGGCAGACCTGATCCTACAGGAATTCCGTTAACGCGCCACTGGTAGGCCGGCATGGCTCCGCCATTGACGGGCGTCGCGGTAAAGGTCACGAAAGTTCCCGTTGGTACCGGGTTGGACGAAGCTACAATAGATACGCTGACCGGCAGCAACGGATTGACCGTCACAGTGACCTGATCGGTGGCTGAACTCCCCAGGGCATCGGTAACGACTACCGAATAGGTTGTGGTTACCGAAGGACTTGCAACAGGCTGGTTGCTGGCAGGATCCGACAGTGAGCCCGAAGGAGACCAGAGGTAGGTAAAAGGCCCCAATCCACCGGTCACATTAGCATTCAATTGTGAGGTGCTTCCGGTGCAGATACTCGCCGGAGTTGCGGTTGCATCGACTGAAAGGGTGGGAACCCAGTTGATCCTTCCGAAAACATCGTTATCATAATTTTCTCCGGAAAAGCCTCCCGTGTAATCGACAAAATAAACCTGTCCCTGGTTGACCGTCTTGGTCACATTACTGGCCCCTCCCCAGGTGTTGGTCGGGAATATTGCATCGCGAATGGTCAGCGATTGGTTGTTTTCTATTCTGAGGAGGGTTCCGTCTGCGTAACCATCAAAAAACTGGCAACCCCTGAAGGCATGCGCGGGATCGACGGTTGCGCCCGAGTTTACCAGTACCCCCGGTGAAGTAAGGTACCGGAACATGCAGTAATCGGAGGCAATGGTGCCTCCTGCAAAAACACTCAGGTAGTAATACTCGCTGGAATTGACGCCGCGAACGGTTGCATAGTTTCCGGGTTCTCCCTGAATATTGAGGATTCCGCTATTGTTCACGCTCAACGTATGCTGATTCCCGATAACCAGGTCGGAACCGCCCGGGACCTGCATAATCCCTCCGGGGTTGATGTTCAAGTCGCCCGTCACAAAAAGATAATTGCCATTCAACTGGTAGGTTCCTTCATCGATCGTTAAATTCCCCGCGAACTGGCAACTGGTACTTCCAACCTGGGTGACACTATATCCCGTAGCCTTGTCGATGGTCAGGTTGTGGAAATATCCTGAACCGGATGAATAGGTCAGGGTAGAATTCATGTTGCCTGTGAATACCACCGTGTTCTGATGATAGGCATTGTGGAAACTCCCGGAGGAATTGACGGTGAAATGCCGGTTTAACGTATGGGTCAGTCCTCCGATGTAATCTTCCCAGATACCGTTGCTGAGGGTAATATCCCGGTTGGCAAAAATGTTGTTGTTGGGGCGGAACTGACCGGCTGATTTATCGATTACAAGGGTGCTGAACTCCTCCTGCGGGCAGTTGGTCTCAACCTCCTGGTCGGTAGTACCATTAAAGGTCACAGTCGAATAATATCCGGGATCGAAACCAACGGTGGAGGAATAAGTGGTGTTCGTATTAACCCAGTTCTTTCCCACATGAATGTTCGGGCCGTAGGAGTCGTTGGCATTCAACCCGGCATTCAGGGCAATGTTCACATTGCCCGCTACAGTAAGATTGGTGGGTGAATCCAGCTCCATCGTGCCGTCGGTAATGGTCAGATTATTGCCGATGGAAACATCGTTCAGCAGGTTCAAGCCGTTGAAGGAGGCATACGTTTTGTTTAATTCAAGGTTGTAGAACGTTTCTGTTGAAACAATATTTGCCCCTGTTGACCCATCAAATACCACGGTCCCGGTCCCTTCGAGGAATCCCGCGGTTCCCACCTGGTTGTCCCAGTTTCCGGAGATGTTGATTTGGTGACTGTTTGAATTCAGGATGCCTGATGTCAGGGTGAAATCGCCATTGATATCGGCAACGTTCGACATGTTGACGGTTGCAGTCATAGGCGCATCAGTCACCGTAAGTCCGTCGCGGCTGCGGATTACCGGATGTTCACCCGTTGTGCCCGGTTGATCTGTTGCCGATTTGTTGATCAGGATATTTGCAACGTATCCACTGTTGGTGGTGTAAAAGCTACCATCGACCGGCCCGTAAAATTCGACGGTTCCCCCCGACGGGGTAAAATCGGAACGGTCGACCATAAATCCGCGGGAGGTCCGGATGGTTCCCCCTGTGATGTTTTCGGTGAAGTTACCCGTATTATAAACTATTACTCCCACCTCTTTAATGTCAAGGACCCCTCCCGACATGGTGATACCGCCGTTGTCGGCCCAGGGCCAGTAGCTGTCGAGCCCCAACCCACCGTAAATATTGAAGTTCCCCCCGTAGATGTATAAATATCCATTCAGATCAACCCAACTGTCATTGTTATAAAGGTTGATGGTTCCCCCGGGATTTACATAATAACTGCCGAAAATTCCGTTGTCGACCAGATTGTTGGCCGTAAAGGATCCGGAGAGCACATCTACGGCGCCGGCTGTCCAGTTATAACCGGCGCAAACCACCGTGGTACCGTTGATCCTGAATGCGCCACCCAGCGGCTTGTCAACCTCAAGAATGTTAAAAGTCTCACTGGAGCAATATTGATGGTAGTTCCCACCGTTAAAGACTACGGTTCCGGTTCCTTCGCTAAAGCCCGATGTTCCCACCAGGTTATTCCAATCGCCCTCAATCAGGATCGGATAATTGGCCGTAACCAACGCCCCGCTGCTGATGGTCAGATCACCGTGAATCCGGAGTGAATCGGCCTGGGTCACATTCCCGCTTGAGCTGATGATGAGGTTGTTGAAATAATCGCCCGTGTTTAGGTTCACGGTATGGGCCGTTCCATCGAAAATAAAAGTCCCGTAAGGACACACGAGATGCCCATAATTATATAACTGCCCTTTAAGAACCAGGGGATAAGTGGTGTTGAAATAGAAGGTACTGGTTGAATTCACATTATCGAGGTACCCGTTGATCTTCAGGGTGTCGGTGGATGAAGAACTGAAATACAGAGAGGTGTTATCTTTGGAATTCAGCAGGTTATAGAAGGCGCAATTGGTTTCATAACTGCGGATATAAGATATGGAGGTTCCTTCGAAATAGACGTATCCACATGCCAATACAGCGGCCGACCCATTGCGGAATTCCCAGTCACCCGTTACATGAAACTCGCCATTCTGTGTGATATTTGCCGTGGAACCGGAGAGCCAGAACACATCATCACCCACGATAAAGTCGGCGTTGATATTGGTTTGTTCAACCTGTCCCGAAATGGTCATATCAGTCGTGACATTCAGATCGGCATCGCCGATACTTAGTTTTGCCCCAGTTCCGATGGTGATGTTGTCACAGTAAGCATCGCCGGATCCGATTATCGGATAATAGGTATAACCCGTGTTGATGGTGACATTGGTGGTAGAGACCGGAACGAAAGAGGCGCTCCAGTTGGCTGAATTATACCAGTCGTTACTTACCGTTCCCTCCCAGTTGCCTGCCGTTTCTGCCAATGTGATATAAAAGTGGTGGGTGCCTGCCGAGGTCGTCTCCTTGTCGAGCAGCAGGTAATAGGTAATCCCTTCCTGGAGGACCAGAGAACCGTAAGTACCAGAGGTGTAGATGTCGTCGATACAACTCCAGCCCGTTGAGGAGCAGGATGAGGATTTCCACATGTAGTCGACATAACCGGTTGCGGAGGTCACCACGATGCGATACAGACCGCTGACAGAAGGAACAAAGCTGTAGATATGTTCCAATCCTGCGCAGGTATAGCCGCACGGGCTGCTGGAGCTGGTATACCATCCTCCGTTCCCGCCACCCGAATAGCTTTGCGAATTCCCGGATCCGGTACCCCCGATCGGGGTGATGTTCAGGCAGGGATTCAGAAAGACATAAAAGGTATGGGCTCCTTCGGTATGGTCTTCATCATCGAGGAGGAAATAGTAAGTGGTGCCTGCCGTCATCGACAGGGATCCGTAAGTGCCCGTAGTGTTAATGTCATCGATACAGGACCATCCGGATGAACTGCAGGCAGATGATTTCCAGAGATAGTCGACATACCCGCTGGCGGCCGTAACCTGTATACTGTAAACGCCGGTGAACGGCGCGACAAAGCTGTAAACCTGCTCAATGCCGGGTGTGATGTAGCCACAGGGATTGGCCGAAGAGGTGAACCATTCTCCTTCGCCTCCGCCCCAGTATGTTTTAGCGTTTACCGCTCCGCCGCTGCCTAATGAAATAATGTTGCTGCAGGGATTTGGGGTCACCGAAGCCAGTTGAATGGTCGTGACGCCCCAGTGGGCTAATCCACTGTACGAACCACCCCAGGTCATGGTATGGTTGAGATAATCCCAGGTGTCGTGTAGGTAGATCTTGCTTCCGGTGTTGTCGTATCCGTATCCGAGCATGGTGTGATCCTCAACCTGGATCAGGACGGGCCGGCCGGCATCGATCTCCTGTTTATATTGGGTGAAGGTAAAGCCCTGGGTGTTCCCGTTATAGCCATAGATGAGCTGGGTGCAATTTGAAGTCACGGTATATCCCCGCGATTCGTAAAATTCACGCATCCCCTTGCAGCCATCTTTGCTACCCGCCGGAGCCGCGTAATTACAAGCGATGGCGCCATTGGTATAAAAGTAAAAGGTGGTACTTCCGTCACTATTGCCAAGCGCCGACTGGTTTGTGCCCATGTAATCACCGGTACAGTCGTTCCAGGTATGCTGGGCCCATCCGTTGGTAATGTAAGGGTCATTGGCTGTACTGCCGTATTTTATCCAGTAGTCATCTACATTTCCACGGCCCGACCTTCCGTCAACGCCGTTGCGGGTGGCGCTCAGCGGACATTGTTTCCGGGTCTCCCCGTTGATGACTACCGATCCCCAGGAGCTGTTGTCCATCGGCATCAGCCCACCCTGTGTGGGACCTGTGTAAATATTATAGTATCCGGTTCGATCGTAAAAGGCGGCCTGCATGGCAGCCGATGTGGCCGAGCAACCGAACGACCAGTCATACGCGGGAACATTCTCGAGGGTCATCGCCGTGGGAGAAACCGGTGCGGCCGGCATCCGGAACGTGGCCGGAGGTTTGCCAGGAACTATAATTTCGGCTACCTCCTGACCCGTTTGATCGATAAAGGTCCTGACGACATTTTTCAGGTTCAACGGTTTTTTTTGTGACATGGCAACCCCCGACAGAACCAACAGGATCATCAGGGCGATAGGAAAAGTAAATTTTTTCATGACCGGATTGTTTGATTGAACACTACTTTTATGGTTCGCAGTACCCGGAGGAGTTATTATCAGGTTGGATGTAAGGAAGTTTTTAACAGGGAAAAGGGTTGATTCCTCCATTAACAAATATAAGCAGGTTCTGTGGAAAAGTCAAGAATGAACAACAATTTTCTTAACATATTTCCGGGGAAACCATACAGGCTCCGGGATGACCGCTTTCTCCGTGAACCGCTTTGGCTCCGCTGTGCACCTCCTTGATATTTTTTATTTAGAGGACCACGGAGAAATTCACAGATAACCACAAAAAGAAAATTATTGAATTTTTTTTGCTTACATATGATGGACCTGAAAAAGAGTACTACTTTTGACCCTAAATATTGAATTTATGCGGTTACAATTCATTCTTCTTATCAGCCTTTTCACGTTTCAGGGGCTGTCGCAGACCAAAGAGATGGAAAGTTTATTGCAGAAGGCTAAAACAACTACCGGGCAGGAGAAAGTAAAGGTTTTAAATGAAATCGCGAGAACCTTTTCTTCCATCGATCCCAGGCAGGGCATTGAATATGGCAATCAGGCGCTTCAACTCGCCGAAGCCCTGAAGCTGCCTTCTCTGAAAAGCACAGCGTATCTGAACATCGGGATCAATTACCTGAGGCTTTCCAGGCAGGATTCAGCCAGGACCCTGTTCAACACCGCGTTGCAAAATGCGATCCTGTTTAACGATTCGCTGGCTATCGCCCTTTATTACAATCGTATGGGGCTTCTTTATGAATTTGATGGGAAATATGATTCATCCATTTATGTTTTCAGGAAAGAACTGGAGATCTACAGGACCCTGAAAAATGAAGCGAAAACCGCCACCACGCTTGAGAACCTCGGAACCATCTCTCTGAACCGGGGTGAATTCAAATCAGCGACTTCCTATCTTTTGGAGGCAAAATCTATTTTTGAGAAAACGGGAGAGAAAAGCAAACTGCTTTACATTTATATGAAATTGGGGCAGGTATTTTCGGAAACCGGTGATTTTCAGGATGCTGAAAAGTGGTTTCAGAAAGCGGTCGACGGAGCGCTTGAAATGGATGACCCCCTCGCGGCGGGTTTTGGTTTGAACAGCCTGGGGATTGTATATAAGAAACAGGGCCGGTACGATGCCGCGCTGGAAAAGTTTCAGGCCGCCCTCAGAAAGATACAGAATATTACAAACTACCGGCTGTTGCTTTCGATCTATGCCAATATGGGAAATGTTTACTTGTCGTTAAAAAAGCCCTTGGAGGCGATTCCCTATCATACTAAATCACTCGACCTTGCCCAAAAATTAAAATCACCCGGACCGATTGCCGTTCAGCAATTCAGCCTGGGATTGGATCATTTTAACCTGAAAAATTACGCCGTCGCGCGATCCTATTATGAAAAAGCCTTGCCGGTATTTAAAAGCATGAAATCAAATTCTGATTTACTGAAAACCTATACCTCCCTGATTGATGTAAACAAGGTGCTGGGCGATTTTAAACAATCGGTCAGTTATTATGAACTCCTGATGCAACTTAAAGATACCCTGAACAGGGAAGAGTTGAACAGCGCCCTCGATTCGCTGAAAGTAAAACTTCATACTGAAGAGACCGATCGGGAAAATATTATATTAAAACAGGAAACGGAATTTAAAGCTAAAACCATCCGGCAGCAGCGGACCATCATCTTTTCCTCCCTGCTCTTTTTCATTTTGCTGGTTGCTTTCATCGTTTATATCATACGGAGCCGGCAAAGAATTAAAAAGCTGAACGGGGAGTATCTCGAGTTGCTGAAGTTTAAGGATAACATGACCCACTTTCTCGTCCATGATCTTAAGAATGCATTGAACACCATTGTTAACATCGAACCCGGCTCAATTGAGACGGACGGTATCGTGATGATTAAAAATTCAGGGAGGCGGATGCTGAACCTGGTCCTGAACCTGCTCGATATCGGGAAGTTCGAAAGCAACCGGATGGATCTGGATCTGAAGGCCTCTTCGGTTAACACCCTGATCAGCAATGCCTGTCTCCAGATGCAATATCAGGCCGGAATGCGGAGTGTACAGTTCAATACCGATACACTGACAGATTACCAAATCGTTTCGGATCCCGGGATCCTGGAGCGGGTCCTGATCAACCTGCTGGACAACGCGATCCGGTATTCTGAAATGGGTGCGACCATCGAAATTACTACAGAGGTTGTTTCTTCGAACCGGATTTGTATCGCGGTAAAAGATCACGGACGGGGAATCCCCGCGGCTCTGCTTTCCCGGTTGTTTACCAAATATACTACCGGTGAGATGAACCAGGTTGGAGCCTCGCGTTCATTCGGATTGGGGTTGGCCTTTTGCAAATGGGCCATGGAAGCGCAACAAGGTGATATTTCAATTGCCTCGGAGGAGGGAAAGGGAACCACCGTCACGATTTTTATTCCCCTCGCGTTAAACCAGGAACCGGTCGTTGCACCGGATAGCCTTCCTGTTATGCCCGATTCGGGTGACCCTGGTGTAATACTGACCCCGGAAGAGGCGCAACAGTTAAAACCCTACTGCGAACGGTTGAAATCGCAGGGGGTATATCAAATCACCGACATTAAAGATATTTTGAATGAGATCGACCAGGATCATTCACCCGGTATCGCCGCCTGGAAAAAATCGGTGCTCGATGCACTGAATGACTGCAACCAGATCCGCTTCAATGAACTTATGAACCTAATGGAATAAGCCATGGACAAAATTCTCATTGTCGACGATCACGTGGAGAACATTCACCTGATCACCCGGACACTCGAGTCCTCGTTCCTGAAATGCAGGCTTTACCAGGCAATGAGTGCGTGCGCCGCACTCGACCTGTGCAGTCAGATGCTCTTCGACCTCATCATCTCCGATTACAGCATGCCCGGTAAAACCGGGATCGACCTGGTTAAAGCGGTCAAGTCAGATCAACGGACGGCCCACATCCCCATCATCATTGTCACGGCCGTGATGATCACTCCCGGGGATCTCGAAAAAACACTGAATTCTGGCGCCCATGATTACATTCGCATTCCCTTCGATCCGCTGGAACTTACCGCGAGAGTCAATGCCGCCCTGACGCTGTCGCGGTGTCATATCAACCAGATCCGGAAAAAAGACCTCGAACTCACTGAAAAGGCGCTGATCCAGGTAAGACACAACGAATTTGATATTGCCCTTGCAAAAGATTTGCAAACATTGCTTGACCTGGTCGACGGCAATGAACAGGCCCGAAACTTTCTCCTTGAACGAATCGGATCGCTCGAACAGAAGATCAAAGAAGATGGCTGGAAAAGTTTTGAACTTTCCTTCCAGAATATCCATACCGGATTTATCACGAACCTACTTCGGGCTCATCCCAACCTGACCCCGGGTGAACTACGGCTCTGCATGCTCCTGAAACTGGGGATGACCACCAAGGATATCTCCGCCATGCTTTATCTTACCCCCGAAAGCCTGAAAGTAGCCCGGTGCAGGCTTCGCTCCAAACTCTCCATCAACGAAGAGACCGGCTTCCAGAGTTTCCTCGCGGCGTACTGATAACACAGCGCGCTATTCCGGTCATCCGCTACTGCGCGGCTGATCGGGCCTGATTTAAATTCATCCTTATTTTTCCCTTACCTGGAACCATTCGCCACGGTACTGGCCCAATCCGGCGCCGGATTGTTAGCCTTTTGTTAACCTTTTGCTAACCAAGAGTTAAAGATAACATTTCTATATTTGAAAATCTCAACCGGATAAAACAATAACATATATAAATTGTTCATTAACATTAATTTAAATCAGTCAGTATGAAAAAAATTCTACCGGTTTTAATAGCGTTCTTCATGTGCCTCCTCGCATTCCAGGTTATGGCGCAGACCTATGTTCCGATAACAGTTACATCGGGTTTCAACAAGGATTTGATTGCAAACGGTAGCGGAACGGCTGCCGGCACGACCGATGTGCCAGGCGGTTTTGACGGTGGTGCCGGCAATGTTTATTATGGTTCCGATTTCGTATCCACCATCACCGGGACTCCGGCAAGTCATGGCTGCCCTACCGGACTTCAGCACAGTATTACCAGCCCATACGGGCCGGTTTATAATATCCCCTCCTTTGGATCAAACAACTGCCTGTATATGCAAAATACCGGCGATGGAGCAACTCTTTATTTTTCCGGTTCCGGAAGTTACCAAAGGATCTCGTTATTGGCTGCAAGTGCAAATCATCCCCTGACCTCAGCCATATTCGATGCGACCGTCAATTTCAGCGACGGAACAAATTTTACAACAACATTCGCTGTTGCCGACTGGGTTGTCCCTGCAGGTACCTATTATATCGCTTTGAGTCCCCAGACAGGACGTGTAGCGATGGGCACTGATGTTTTTAATGAATGCGGTGCAACCAAACTCTTTGACTGTACTATTGACCTTACGGGTTATACGACAAAGGTGGTTACCAGTATTTATTGTCATAAAACCAGTACCAGCGCCCAACGTTGCGCGATTTTTGCCGTATGCGGTGTTACGGCTACCGGCGGACCCCTGGCGGTGATCGCCGACGCGGCCACCAGCATCGGCACCTTCAACTTCGACGCAAACTGGCATCCCGCTCCCTCCGATCCCAACCCCCCTACCTCTTACCGCCTCGATGTTTCGACCAACTCTTCCTTTACCTCCTTTGTCCCGGGATATAACAACCTCGATGTCGGTGATGTTACAACCGCGACGGTAACCGGTCTCAGCGCGTCAACGACCTACTATTACCGGGTTCGTGGCGTAAATGCAAGCGGTGTCGGACCGAGTTCCGACCCGAGGCTTGCGACCACGATTAACAACGCACCGTTGCCCATCACTGCCACTGATGCCGACCCTGTTTTGGGAACCAAATTCGATGCCCACTGGAGTCCCACTTCACCCGATCCCAACCCGCCTACCTCTTACCGTCTCGATGTTGCCACAGATCTAGGATTCAGTAACATTCTCCCGGCATATAACAACCTCAATGTCGGTAATGTCACAACCTTTACGGTAGAAGGTTTGACCATTTTAAGTACCTATTATTACCGGGTCAGGGGTGTGAACAGTAACGGAACCACTGCGAGCTCCAATGTCATAACTGTGCATACCACCAACGGGCTGCCCCCGGCGCCGGTTGCCACCCCCGCCACCGCGGTGATCCAGATCAATTTCTGGGCCCACTGGAATGCCGGCACACCCACCCCTTCGGAGCCCGTCGATTGTTATTATCTCGACGTTGCCACAGATATAGGATTCAGTAACATTCTCCCGGCATATAACAACCTCAATGTGGGGCTCAACACCATGTTCAAGATAACCGGCCTCACCGCTGGAACGACTTATTATTACCGGGTTCGCGCCCATAACGAATATGGTTTGAGCGACAACTCCAACGTCATTACCGTGATCACCGTTCCCTCCAACATTCCCACACTCTCCGAGTGGGGACTGATCATTCTCGGGTTGGTACTGCTGGGAGCCGGAACACTCTACATCACGAGGTGGCATTCATAACCTGCTCAAGGTAACAAACCATTACGACTAAATGCGAACATGCAACTGATTCTGTTCCGTTGCATGTTTGCGTTTTAAACTACCGGATAAAAGATTATTTATACCGATAAATTCCAACTTCGTGAAAGGAACTCCAACAAAGAAAAAAACCACAAATCACAAACCGGTCAAATCCGGTACTGACGACCGTTTTAAAAGCCAATGGAAACAGAAAAAGCCGGTTATTTTGTTCATCCTTGGTTTTGCTGTTCTGATGGTCCTGTTTTACCTATTGTGGTTCTCCGATTTTTATACCCGGCAGATCCAACCCCATATTGTGCATCTGAATGCGGTGATTTCAAATGCCGTGCTCCGTCTTTTCGGTTTTAATACCGTGGTCAGCGGCAGTACTGTCGAATCGGACCTCTTTTCGGTCAATATCTTAAAAGGATGCGACGCGGTGGAGGCCATTGCACTCCTTTCTGCCGCCCTGCTCTCGTTCCCGGCGAAATGGAGCCAAAAACTAGTGGGTTTTTTAGCCGGAGCCGCCATTTTGTTTGTCCTCAACCTGGTGCGGATCATTTCCTTGTTCATCACAGGAGTATATGCCCCATCGATTTTCGAGTTGATGCATGTCGAGGTCTGGCAGTTTATATTTATTCTGGTTGCAGTCGGCATCTGGATTTTCTGGATCAGATGGTGTAAAAAGAGTGTTCCCCATGTTTAAGACAAAAACCCTTTGGATGTTTTTGCTGAAGGCAGTCATCCTGTATGGATTGCTGGCACTTCCACTGCCGTTTTACAACGAAATGTACGGAGCTTTCTACCGGTCGATGGCCACCACCTTTTTTGAAAAGTTCGGCGATGGCGGCCTCGTGAAATTTGAAAAGCAAGAGGGAGTCTTTACCACCCGGATCATCATCCTGAACACCAAAAAAGCCCGTTCCGACGGCGCCTTTTATGGCGGCTCATGCGACATCAATCCACGGTATTACGGCTATGTCCCGACAATCCTGCTGATATCGCTGATCATTGCCTCGCCCGTACCCCGGAAAAGAAAGCTGGTCGCCCTGTTGGCCGGACTGATCCTGCTCTATGCCCTGATCCTCTTCAAGCAATGGATCATCCTCCTGACCCTGTGCGACCAGGGAGGGGCCGATCTGGGCCTCATGACCTTTAATTCATTTCAACTGAAATTGCTGCGGATCACGAGCAATATTCTTTATAAATCGGTCAGCCCCGTGATGTATTTCACCGTGGCGATCTGGCTCCTGGTGACCTTCAGGATGGACGATCTCAAGCCAGCAACCAAGATAGTTCGACACGATATTAAAGCAAAATGAGTCCTCTCAAATAACTTTACACTGGCTTTATTCCATCCCAATCGGGCGTGGAAGATGTCAACTAATTCTGTACTTTTAAATGAGGCCTTGTGTTTCATTTTTCTCGGATAATTGGTGGTACAACTATCTTAGATAATGAATATCAAGGTCTTATGAACATTTATATATTTATTTTATCAACATAATTATTAACATTAATCATTGGTAATCAAAATGTTTAAAAATTGTCATGTACTAAGAAAAATGATATATATTTGAAACTTTCAAAAATGAATCTGTTGTCCCCGGTCAACGATTCAATCAGGAAAGCCTGCCCGCCTATGAGAAAGATCTTGGTTACCTTGCTGTTCACCTTCATGATGCTGTGTGCCTACGCCCAGGAACGACCATACAGAATCGGTGTTAAAGGTGGAATCAACTACATCCACCTCGAAAACTACGGAGGAGGTTTTTACTCTGACTTTGAAGCCAAACCCGGCTGGAATGCCGGTGTGTTGTTTGAGTATACCTTCGGCAGGTTTGTCAAATATACCATTGCCCCCGAATTGATCTTCTCGGAATCGGTGACCGATGTCGATCTTTTATACCTGACGGATAACCTGGCTACTATTCAATCGATCGACTTACCGGTAAATATTAAAGTAGGTTTGCAGTTGAGCAAAATATTCCGGCCTTACTGCCTCGGAGCCATCTATGGATCTTACGTTGTTCATAATACCGGTGATTTTTTTGAATTTCTCGACATCGACAATACCTCCGCCGTCGAAAACATCAACAGGTTTTATTTTGGTGTCGCCGCCGGACTTGGTTTTGACCTCTGGAAATTTCAGGTCGAAGGACGATACCGGTGGAATCTCAACAGGATTGTCACCGATGATTATAAACAACTAAAGCAAATGGGATTTGAATTATCATGCGCCTTTCTCTTCTGATCCGAACTAAACTATTTCCGATACCATGAACAAGTATATATTTTATGGTCTGTTATTCTGTTCGTTGTGGTCTTGCAAAAAGGAACCATTAGACGAATTTTTCTTTCTCGAAAGTGTTCAGAAAACCGAAGATGTTGACAAATATGTAATGGCTGCCCGGCTGAACAAGGATCCCAATGCAATACTATTCAAGGGATTACCGAATAAAAGGATCAGGATTGTTTCCATCACCTACCGGACCACCGATCCCAAGGGGAAACCGATTCTCGCATCCGGGGCGATCTTCTATCCAATAGCCGATGCCGATTTCACCAAGCATGGTACCATCCTGGGCGTTCATTATACCTATGGGGCGAATTATGAGGTGCCCTCGGAGCGAATGGCCGTTACTGAGGCGCTTTTCACTTTTTTCGGCTTCACCGTGGTCGCTCCTGATTATATTGGCTATGGAGCCTCCAAAGACAAGGTACATCCCTATTATGATGTGATCACTACCGGACAGGCTTGTGCCGATATGTTGCTTGCCGCAAAGGAGTATTTTGCCTCCATCAGCCGGAAGATGTCACACAAGATTACCGTCATGGGGTACTCCCAGGGGGGACAGGCCTCACTGTCGTTCCTGAAATTTGCCGAAACAGAGCCTATGTATCAGGATGCCTTTGTCATCGACCAGGTGTTTGCCGGGGGTGGCGCTTACGACCTTATCAAGTCGTACGATTCATTTGTTGCAAAGGATTACAGCAGCCAGCCGGTAACGATTCCCTTGCTGGTATTAGGCTTAAATTATGGCGACAGCCTGAATCTAGACCTGAGTAAGATGTTTGCCGAACCGCTGCTGTCGAATTACGAGGAGTGGATCATTTCGAAAAAATACACTACCGACACGGTTACCGCCAAGATGAAGGAGACCAAGCTGACCAAAATCATGGCTCCGGAGGCATTCGACACCACCAATCCTAACACTAGGAAATTTAGGGCTGCCTTGCGAAACAACAGCCTGATTATCTACGGGAAGATCACCAATTGGGTACCAAAGGCAAAGATCACCCTGCTGCATGCCACCGACGATACCATTGTTCCCTACGATAACACCGACAGCGCCTACAAAGCATTTTTAAGCGCCGGATGTAATGTCACCAAGCACGATATCCCACACAAAGACCACAAAGAAGCCGGTCAGGATTTCTATACCTATTGTATGCTTAAGTTACTCATTTAGCCTTACCTGAACGATGAAGCCCCACCTAGTTTTATTGATATTATTGCTTGTTCCGGTCGCATTAAATGCGCAGCACAAGTCGTATGCAAAACATAATAAAGGCTATTTCTTCGATGTCGGAGTGGCCTTTGGCGGTACATTTCCGAAGAACGAGCAGCCGAAAGCGATCGTTGAAGCCTTTACCACCCATGGATACCAGTTTTCAAACACCTTCTCGCTGGGAGCCGGCATCGCAACCTACAATACCACTACCTTCAATGTTTATATGCAGTTCCGGTTCAATCTGAGGAATATCAGCGAAGAGAAAACCCATTACACCTATATTGCCATTCGTGGAGGTTATTCCTGGAGCACCTGGACGGGCGACCGCTGGGGTGATGATAAAGGACCGTTGGTGGATCCCCGGTTCGGATGGTCTTTTTATACCAAGGAGGTCAACCTCAGGTGGAGTGTTTTTGCTGCCCCGAGCTTTTACCAGTTCCATTTTATTCCCAAGGTCGGACTTGCCTTCGAATTTTAACCCGGGCTGAATTCCTCTCAGAAAACAATAATGAGGAAGATCCGGGTCACAGGCGACCTGAGGTCCAGGCTTGCACCATAGCCGAATAGGAATCGCCGACGGGCACTCTGACGGTATCAAGGTAAATATAACGCCCACGGATGCTGGTGATCCTGTTCAGGGGGACGATGAAGCTCCGGTGAACCCTCATGAACCGGTCGGCAGGCATTTTCTCGAGGATGCTCTTCAAGCTCATCAGTGAAAGGACCATCGGGGTTTTTGGATTTGAAAGGTGCAGCTTGATATAATCGTCCAGTCCTTCAATAAAGAGTATTTCGCTCAGAACGATTTTGATGGTCTGGTATCCCGATTTAACGAACAGAAATTCCTCATCGGGAAGTGATTTCTGAGGATGGAGCAGTTTATCGACCTTGTTGACGGCCTTAAGAAACCGTTCAAATTTGATGGGCTTTATCAGGTAATCGACGGCTTCGAGCTCGAATCCCTTAACGGCATATTGCGGATGAGCGGTGGTAAAGATGACATAGGGCTTTTCCTTTAATCCCTGGAGCAACTGGATCCCGCTGATGTCAGGCATATGGATATCGAGTAGCAAGAGGTCAGTGCGGTGAGTCTTTAAAAAGGTCAGGGCTTCGAATGCATCGGTGAAAGTGGCTGTGAGGTTCAGTAATGGTGTCTCTTCAGCATATTTTCGGATAACCTCTAAAGCCAGTGGCTCATCATCGATGGCAACAGTCCGGATCATGACAGGTCGATGGAGAGGTTCACAATATATACCTTGCCGTTGTTGGTCAGTTCGAGGTCATGGTTGTCTGGATAGATCAGCTGAAGTCGCTGGCGGGTATTGCTGATCCCGATACCGAAGGTTTCATTTTTCTCCCTGCCGGGAAAAATCTGGTTGGACACCTTGAAATTGAGCATCTTGTTACGGATCTCAATCCCGATTAGGATTGTGGCATCACGGTTTGTGGTCGTGCCATACTTGAATGCGTTTTCCACAAAAGGTATCAGGATCATCGGGGGGATCATGAAGGGATGCGGATTCCCGGTTACATCCAGGTGCACCTGAACGTTCTCGCTCAGTCGGAGTTTTTGAAGTTCGACATAATACCGGATGTATGCTATTTCGGTATCGAGTGGCACCCGGTCATTATTTACATCCTGGATAACATAATGCATCATGTCGGAAAGCTTCATGACTGCCTCAGCCGTCTGGTCGCTTTTCATGAGCGCCAGACTGTAAATGGAATTCAAGGTATTGAAGAGAAAATGAGGATTGATCTGGTTTTTTAACATGGCAAGTTCTGTGTTCAGCCGTTCTTTTTCCACCTCCTTGCGTTTTTTTTCGTTCTGCGAAAGTTTTTGCGAGAACCGCAACCCAAGCGCCAGTCCGGTGATCAGTCCGGTGATCAGCATGAAGTTGTAAATCGGCCAACTCTTAAGCGGTTTGGGACGATTGTCGCCAAATGGTTTTTGCGGGTTGAACTGCGGAAATTTCGGTCCTGGAAAGCCCGGAACCGGCTGACTTCGATTATTATTCAGGTCAGGATTCCTGTTCTGATCTGCTTTGAACGACGCCTGCAAGAATGGCCGGTTGCGAAAAAAATAATAATGCGAGGTCTCCATGATCACCATAGAAGCTACGACAACGATAACCGCCAGGATCGCATAAAGGAACTTTTTCTTCCTGAAAAAAAGCCTGGGGATCAGCCAAAGGTAGTTGATATAAAAGACCCCTAAATACAATGAAGTCTGTATAAAGTTGACCCATATAAAATTCGGATCGTATGGCGATTCCCTGTATAGCAGAAAAGAGGGAAAGAAAAACAGTGTGATCCAGATCCCCAAATGGATCAGGAACTCCACCTTTCTGTTGTCGATTCCAAACCGGGCATTAGGCATTGGGCATTAGGCATTAGGGAGAATTCCGTTTTCCGTTTTCAATTTTCCGTTTTCAATTGTCAATTGTCAATTGTCAATTGTTCATTGTCATTCTTTTCTGCAAATATACATAACCCCTTTACTATTTGCTCTTTTGTATCACACGCAGGTATAGCGTGTCGGAATTGATCCCTGTGAAGATCCCCAACCCGTTGGTGATGTTGGTTGGCGGCTCCTGGTAGTTTTGCGAGGTGCTCATCTGCCGCATGAAAAAGGTGCTGTACTCGGGATTAATGTGGTAAAGGATGATCCGGTTCCTGCCAAAATAGCGGATCGACATAGGGTTAATATTGATTACATCATCGGTGGTGGGACTTGAGGAGAACATATCGTTCACGTAAGTTGAATCTTTAAAGACCGGTACGGGATTGGTCTCCATGCATTCGATGGTGGCCAGGTAATACTCAGCGTTTTCGTTGGTGAAGTCGATGGTAACCGGATCGGGGTGCTGTCCGGCCGGTGGATCGTCGGGATCCCACTGGTACATGGAGATCGAGGTGTCTGATTGGCTAACGCCGGTTGGTTTTGACGGGACGAGGGTTGAGGAGGTTACCTGCGAATCATCCCAACCGAATTGTAACAGATAGGCGCTGTCAGGTTCCACGGCGATCATGCCAAGGGTATCGGCATAGACGCCTTCGCCCACCGGGATCAGCGTGTACCAGTCTCCAGCATAAGCAACCTTTACTACAAGATGGTCCAGGTCCCTGACCGGTAAAGTCCCGGTATCATCAGTAGGACTCTTGCGCGAAATCTTTACCTTCACCGGTGATCCCGGCTGAAGATAGGCTTCCACGACCGGAAGGTCCGACATCAGCGCACTATCATTCTTGGCGCATGAAAATAAGATCAATGCCAGCAGGATGATCGGGAAGTTGCGAAAGAATTGCATAGATGGGATCATAGGATTTTGAATTTCTATCTTAGTTTCAACATCAGCGTTATATTCGGTGTGAAACCCAGGAACAGTTTATCCGTTTCGATAATATTCCCGTCGATGATCTGGTATTCCTTGTACCAGATATTCCTCCTGTTATAGACATTGAAAATCGAAAGGCCGATGTTTCCCCATTCGTTACCGTTGTCTTTTCGGCGCAGGTGGTAGTTTACTCCGAGGTCGAGCCGGTGATAATCGGGCAGGCGGCTTCCGTTTTTTGCTCCGAAGTCGATGTAAGTTTGTTCGGTACCGTTGAGCAGGTTTACGGTGTACGATCCGTCGGGTGCAGTATAGGGTCTTCCCGAGGCGAAGAGCCAGGTAAGTGAGAAACTCCAGTTCCGGTAGTCGTACATACTGACGAACTTGAATTCATGGGTCACGTCCTGTGAGGCGGCGAAATAGTCGTTACCATAGATTGAAATCTTATTTCTTACCTGGCCGAGGGTATAACTTACCCAGCCGGTCAGATTACCGGTTTTCTTCTGTAACAGAAACTCAACTCCGGTGGAGTAACCTACTCCGTTGAAGAAGTTCTCGGCATAGGTGGATCCCTCACGGGTAGGCTGGAACCGTAGTGAATATTCTGTCACTCCATCGATGCTTTTATAATACCCTTCGGCGCTGGCAAGGAATGCTTTGCTCTCCCAGCTGATCCCTGCGATGTAATGCCAGGCGGTGCCTACCGGGATCAGGTCGCCATCAGACAGAGTCCAGAAATCGCGGCTACCACTCAGAAAATCCTCCCGGACCACCCGGTTGGCAAACTGGTCGAACATCCCGGTTTCTCCGATAATCTTGATGTTTTTGCTCAGGTTGTAAGTGATCGCTAATCGTGGCTCAGGGTAAATTTTCCCGGTAGGAGAAAACCAGTTCAGCCGCAGTCCCGGAACCACCGACAACCGGGCGTCGAACAGCTTGATTTTATCCTGAAGATAGATGCCTAACAGCGATCCGGTCTGGTGTTTATCGAGGTAGCTGGTGGTGTCGGCCTCTCCGAAATTGTAGTTGATGAGGTAGCTGGTGTAGAACAACCCGTACCCCAGAAGGTTTTTATTGTTCAGGTTGAAGGAGTAATCGGTTTTGAAAGTAATGTCGAGCAAGTCGTTGTTCTCGTTGACACCATTGTCGATGGTTCCTCCGCCGCTCTCTCCGCCCGAGTGTGACCCGGTACTCGACCGTTCGCGGTTGCTGTAATAGTTTGAGAAGTTCAGCGAAGTGGTCCCGAAATGCCGGCTGTTCCAGTTTCTGGTCCATCGCAAACCGGCCCCCATGTTGCCATAGGTTGTGAGGTCGGTATTTTCCATACTGAAACTGAATCCGGATGAAGTGCCACCGGGCGGGCTCCCCATCGACATCCCATTTGATAAATTGTCGGTTCCGTTGTAAAAACTTAGCGACAGAATATCTTTAGGCGAGGGGCGGAGGGTGAATTTTGCATTGAGATCGTAAAAATAGGATTTTGTGGTGGAACTGACCGATGGACCGCCTCCGGGAGGTCCTCCCTTCGTACTTATCTGCTTTACTTCGGTCGTATTGTTGAATTGTTTAAAAATCTTGTCGTATAGCAGACCCTGGTATGAACGCCTGAATGCGATCAGTGAGGTGAACCGTTTGCCGATTGGTACCTCAGCATAGATATTGAAACTGAGCAGGCTGATCTCGCCTCCGATGGTGAAAGCCTTGGAATTTCCGTCCTTTCCGGTGATCTCTGTAACGCTCGAAAGGCGTCCCCCGAATTTCGATTCAAATCCACCTTTATATAGTTGAACATCTTTAATGGCGTTTGAATTGAAGGCGGAGAAAAAGCCGTAAAGATGGTCAACCTGATAGACCGTGAAACCGTCGTAGAGCAGCAGATTCTGATCAGGTGTCCCTCCTCTTACGTAGAGGTTCGACGATGATTCGTTAGCTGCCGAAACGCCCGGGAGTAGCTGAAAGGAGCGGATTACATCCTTCTCGCCGATATTCGGGAGCGTCGATAGTTTTTGCGGGGTGATCTTCAGGGTGCTGATCTTGTCGTTGGTGACCATGAGTTGCTCCTGCTCTCCGGATATCTCTACCTCCTTCAGCATCTGCGATTGAGGTTCCATCTCGATCAGCAGGTTGGTAAGCGGGAGGTCGGGTGAAAGGAAAATGACGGCCGTTTGGTATCCCAGGTAACTGACCAGCAGGGTGGAGGTATCGGTGGGGATCTTCACCAGTGAGAAGTAACCATCAGCGTTGGTGAAGGTACCGATTGAGGTGCCTTTGACCCCGATGTTGGCAAACGGGAGGGCTTCACCGGTGTATTTGTCGCGAACCAGGCCCGAAAGAGTAATCAGGAATTTTTTCGCTTTCCCAGTGTAGCTTCTCGACTGTTTCGATTCCTGCGGTTTCGAGGTAAGATTTTCGTATTTATTGACCAGGCAGATTGTTGAATCGTTGCCGACGTACCATTTCAATTTGTTTTCACCACACAACTGTGTTAAAAAGAGGGGTAACGGTTTGTCAATGGGGCGATCGTTTATCTGGATGGAGGAAAATGCCTCCCGGTCGAAGCTGAATTTCAGTTTATTGAGTTGGGCTATATCGTCAAGCACCTTGTCGAGCGAGGTGATGTAAAGCTTGTCAACATGGATTTTTTCCAGTGTTTCTCGATAGTTTTTCAGAGGATCCTGATCGCCGGTTGTCTGTGCTGCCAGCATTAACGACATGAGAAACCATGGAAGGATGAGGAGTATTTTTATGATCTTCAATTGCTTGCGACTTGCTTAGGGTTATTAATAATCTTTTGGCTGTAAGCGGCGCAAAACTATTAAAGTGACATTATTTCCTTCAAGAAAATAGGTATATCGGGTTTTTTTATCGGTTAAAAGTTGAATGACCCTGTCGGACTGGATGTAATCAGATAGGGAGCCAGGATGGGTTACCGTGCAAAGCCATTTTTTACATTTCACAAAAAATGAAAACGGCTAATAATTTTTGATTATCAGCCGTTTAGTGTGTAAAAAGTAGCCCCGATAGGAATCGAACCTATATTTAAAGTTTAGGAAACTTCCGTTCTATCCATTGAACTACAGGGCCGAAACAATGGACAATGGACAATGGACAATTGACAATGGACAATTGACAATGATGGAATATTAACAGTATTCATTCTTTTCGAATCGGCTGCAAAGGTAAGGAATTATTTAATATCGGCGCCGTTTACCGCTCCTTCGGCGGGGGAGACGAAAAAGAGCCTTCCGTCGGGATTTTCAGCCATCAGGATCATTCCCTGCGAGTCGATGCCCCTGAGTTTCCGGGGTGCCAGGTTAACCAGCACCGACACCCGTTTTCCGATCACCTCCTCCGGGGTGAAATAACCTGCAATGCCGCTTACCACCGTCCGGGTATCGAGACCGGTGTCGATGGTCAGTTTCAGCAGCTTGTCGGTCTTGGCCACCTTCTCGGCCGTGAGGACGGTCCCTGTGCGGATATCCATCTTCATGAAATCTTCGTAAACGATTTCGCCGAGGGCCGGTTTCACGGGCGCCTTTGCCTGCAGTGCCTCATTGGCCTTTTTGGTTGCAAGCAGTTTCTGAACCTGCGCTTCGATTGACCCATCCTCGATTTTCTCAAATAACAGTTCCGGCGTCCGGAGATCGTGTCCCGGAGTAAGCCAATCGAGCCGTCCGGCATCCTTCCAGGTGTACCGGGGCAGGTTCAGCATGGTCCGGATCCTGGCTGCGGTGAAGGGCAGAAAAGGCTCCATGACGATGGCAAGCTGGGCACAGATCTGCAGGGAGATGTTCAGCACGGTTCCCACCCGCTCCGGATCCGTTGAAAATACTTTCCAGGGCTCATTATCGGTCAGGTATTTGTTGCCGAGCCGGGCCAGGTTCATCATCTCCGCAAGGGCTTCACGAAACCGGTAAGCCTCCAGGCTTGCCGCTATTCTTTCCGGGAACCCGGCCATCTTCGAAAGGGTACCGGTATCGCTGAAATCCGCTTCTTCCACGGCCACCCCGACGGAGTGGGGGGACCCAATCAGGGTCACTTCTTGTTGTGCCGGCACCTTGCCGCCGAAATACTTGTGGGTCAGCACCAGGGTACGGTTTACGAAATTGCCAAGAATGGCCACCAGTTCGCTGTTATTCTTCGACTGGAAATCCTTCCAGGTAAAGTCGTTGTCCTTCGTTTCAGGAGCATTGGAGGTGAGCACATAACGCAGCACATCCTGTTTCCCGGGAAATGCTTCCAGGTATTCATGGAGCCAAACAGCCCAGTTGCGGGAGGTGGAGATCTTGTCGCCCTCCAGATTCAGAAATTCATTGGCAGGAACGTTGTCGGGAAGGATAAAGGTCCCTTCGGCCTTCAACATCGACGGAAAGATGATGCAATGAAAAACGATGTTGTCTTTCCCGATGAAGTGAACCAGCTTGGTTTCCGGGTCTTTCCAGTATTTTTCCCATTCGGGGGTCAACTCCCGGGTTGCGGAAATGTATCCGATGGGCGCATCAAACCAAACATACAACACCTTTCCCTCCGTTCCCTCCACCGGGACCTTCACGCCCCAGTCGAGATCGCGGGTAACGGCCCGGGGTTGCAGTCCCTGTTCGATCCACGATTTACACTGCCCGTAAACATTGGTTTTCCAGTCATTTTTATGCCCTTCGAGGATCCATTCACGCAACCAGGGTTCGTAGTGGTCGAGAGGCAGGAACCAGTGCCGGGTTTCACGAAGCACCGGCTTGTTGCCGTTCAGTACCGATTTGGGTTCGATGAGATCGGTTGCGTTGAGCGAGGTGCCGCATTTTTCGCACTGATCCCCGTAAGCCTTGTCGTAACCGCAGTGCGGACAGGTTCCGGTTATGTAGCGGTCAGCAAGGAAATGACCCGTCGCCTCATCGTAATATTGCTCCGATACCTTCTCCACAAACTGTCCGGCATTATACATCTTCCGGAAAAAGGCGGAAGCGGTTTCGTGGTGGATTTTATTTGAAGTGCGGGAGTAAATGTCGAACGAGATCCCGAAATCTTCGAACGATTTCTTAATGATCGTATGGTAGCGGTCAACAATGTCCTGCGGCACGACACCCTCCTGCCTTGCCTTTATGGTTATGGGAACCCCGTGTTCATCGGAGCCACCGATAAAGACCACATCCTCCCCGCGCATCCGGAGGTATCTCACATAAATATCTGCCGGAACATAAACGCCGGCAAGATGACCGATATGGATGGGGCCATTCGCGTAGGGCAGGGCCGAAGTTACCGTGTAACGTTTGTAATGGGTGGTGTTGCTCATGGTGTAAAGGGTAATGATTTTTAAAGAGGTGCAAAGATACAAGGAAACAATCTTACCATTGCAGGAAATTCGTGGAAGGGCACAGGATAATGTACCATTAAAGCCAAGGAAAATCCGGGGCACACCGTGAAGCACGTTCATAATTGACGAATGACGTAACATCTGTTTCGGATAACAAAGCCTGGGTGAAAAAAATGTGTAATTTTGAAAAACACTCCCTGTGAATAGTGCGACTCAATATACGAACCCAAAGCAAATCAATAACCAACATTTAATCCTATGAAAACATTACAGAGATCAGCCATCCTGCTCATGTTGGCAGTTGTTTTCCTTCAGGGCTGTAAAAAGGATGAGACCGTTTACGAACCTGCCGGAAACAATATGGCATCATTGAAACACAGGTATAACCTGGCAGTTATTGATGCAAAGACCGTACAACCTTATGAGATTTTTCACAGTCTGGTCCCTGTAGTCAACTACGGCGACAGCATGGCGGGACAGGGTAACCTGGTCTGGTCAACCGATTCGGCGGGCCGGCAGCGGGTACTGGTGATCTCCTGGATGAGACAAGGCAACCTGCAATACTGGCCGGAGGGAAAGACGTTTAAAACCAGCAACGTACAAGCCTATATGAGCTGGGTCACCACCTCGCCCGAGATGCTTGACTTCCTGAAAAAACAGAGTCTTGCCGACAGCGCTGCCCTGCACTTGCGGATCGCCCAGGTACTGGGCATGCCGCCTGATACAAAGAACGACTATTTTGTCGAATTCTGGGTTTACCCGGAAAATCTGTTCCGTCCGACTCCCGATCCCGAAATCACCGACCAGGAAGCGGAGCTCTATTTCCCGGCAACCGCGAGTGAGAAGCACCGCAAATGGTTCTTGAATGAGATGACCGCAAAGTATGATACCAATACCACCAGCGCCTTTCCGTGGACCCGGCTGGGATATACCTACGACTGGGCCAACCCGTCGTATCCTGTTGGGCTGAGCGAGTTTGTCGTCGATACCTCCTCAGTGGTCACGGTAAAAAAGGCCTATTCTTCGGCACAGTATTACCAGATGAGCCTTACCATGAAGAAGTAATGGATTGTATATGGATGAGCAAATTCCGTCACGGTTGGAGTAAGCGTGCTCTCCGTGTCAGCGTTACTGACCAATCACCTGACCCTGAAAAAGTATTCGATCTCCGTTTCAACATCTTCTTGTCAATGAAAATCCGTCATCATGATATTCGATAGTTCCGAGCTTGAACACAAGCTGGCCCGGCTGAAGGAGCGGGAGAAGGAGCTGAAATGCCTGTACAAGGTCAACGGGATCATCCGTGAAAATCTACCCGTTGATGAATTCCTGATGGAGATCGTGAAGCGTATCTGGGGCGGATGGCGGTATCCGGTACAGATGCGGGTGAAAATCCTGTTCGGCGACCGGGTTTATAAAGAGGAGGGTTGGGAGGAAACAGAGTGGAAACAATCGGCCGATATTGTCATCGACGATAAGGTATTCGGGAAAATCGAGGTGTTCTACATCCAGCCCAAACTCTGGCCGGGAAATAGTTCTTTTTTGCCGGAGGAACAAAAGCTTCTGAATACCATTGCGGCCCAAATCAGCGCCTATATTTTCAACAAAAAGCTCCTGCAAACGGTTGAAACGCTGGAGAACGAAAGCCAGGAACCGGCAGAGCCTGACAGTGATTCCAATGGTCTGTTGCCGGATCAGCCCGACATTCACTGGATCTGGCGGAACGAGATGGTTCAAAAGATAGGAGAGAAGCTCGATTACGATCAGTTCGGCGTTGAAGCGATGTATCTGATCGGCAGCACGAAGAATGCCACCTCAGGACCGGCCAGCGATATCGATATTCTGATACATTTCAAGGGCGATGAGCAGCAACGGAGGGAGCTGACAGCCTGGTTCCGGGGGTGGAGCTTATGCCTTTCGGAGCTCAATTACATGAAAACAGGATATGCATCCGACGGACTGATCGATCTGCATATTGTCACCGATCGCGATATCGAAAACAGGGACAGCTTTGCCTCAATGATCGGAGCAGTGACGGATGGAGCCAGACTAATCCGGCGACGGACTTCCTGAGCGGGGGAACCGATAAGGGATTCGGTTATGGCATAGGTTCCGAAAGGGTCGAATGATGGGAGCGCCACTCAATCCGGGATCCCTTCGATGATCTGATTGATGCCTGGAAGTCGAAGAAAAACCCATCTTTAGCTCCGGTGATGATAACCGGTTGCAGCGTGAAAGTCGCCCTAAGTTGCCTCAGTCTCAGAGAATGATCCGGGTCGCCGCGGCCGGGTTATCAAGGGGAATGGTGACCATACACAACCCGTTCTGATCTGTTGCCGCGTTGATGGCAATGGTATTGTCAATCTTTTCGAGCCAGTTACCGGTAATCCGCGTTGACTCGTGCACATGGCCATGCAGCGTCAGCATCGGCCTTCTCTCTTCGATGAACCGTTTAATGGCGATGCTCCCGATATGGACATCGAGCAATACATGATCCGCCTTCATTCCATCCAAGGCTGCACGGTCAAGGCTGGTTTGATAAGGAGGGGCGTGAAACAGATAGATGGCGCGTGAAAGATCATCCCGGCCGGCCAGCGCTTCCAGATCCTTTTGTATCGTGTCGTACTCGATATCCTCACTTGTATCAACAGTGCGGATTCCTTCGGTTGGAGGGGTGCATCCGGGATCAACAAAGCGGGAAACATCGTAGCGTTCCCAGTCCTTCAGTCTGAACGGCGTCGGGGGTACGCAGGCATAACCATATACGGTGAATGTTCCGAACGCCGATTTCCGGTTGTGCATATAGCGCCAGAGTCCTTCTCTTTCACCCCGGAACAAATATTCCTCTTCACTCCGCGGGTCGTCGTTTCCCATGATGATAAAAACGGCCGGGTAGCGGTCGTTCATCTTCTCCCGCAGCTTTCTGAAGGCAGGAAGAAGATAATCGTCAAAGAAATCCTCGCCGGAGGTAAGGCGGGCGAAGTGAGGTGTGAGATCGCCACCGATAAAAACCGCCGGTGGTTCATCCTGCAGCACCCTGGCAAACAAATCCCTGTACCGGTCTTTTTTACCGTGAAGGTCGGTGACGAAAAAGGCACAATTCGCCGGCATGGAGTGGATTTTGACCGGAAAGTTAGGGAAAAATTGACAATGGACAATTGACAATGGACAATGAACAATGAAAAATTTCTGTAAGTTTGGCCCATGATTCAGCCTCCCTGCCTGAAAAAGGGCGATAAAGTCGGCATTGTGTCGCCGGCACGGTGTATCTCCTTTGAGGAGGTTCACCCGGCGATCAGGCTTTTACAACGGTTCAATCTGGAAGTGGTGCTGGGAACCCATGTCTTCAGCCGGCATCACCAGCTTGCCGGAACCGACAGTCAGCGGATTCACGACCTTCAGCAAATGCTTGACGACCCGCAAATCAGGGCCATCCTTTGTTCCAGAGGCGGATATGGCACGGTACGCATCATTGACCGGCTCGATTTCACCCGTTTCTGTCAGAACCCGAAATGGATCATCGGATACAGCGACGTTACGGTACTCCATTCCCACATCCATCAACGGTTCGGTATCGAAACACTCCACGCCACCATGCCGGTTGCTATTAAATCGGATAAACCCGACGAGTCGGCGCAGACCCTGCTCAACGCCATCTTTGGCTACAGCATCTCCTATAACTGGCCACGGTCGCCTCTTTCGCGCAACGGAACCGCGGGCGGACTGCTTACGGGCGGAAATCTTTCGATCATCGCCAGCCTGGCGGGTTCTGCGTCGGACCTTGACACCTCCGGAAAAATCCTCTTCCTCGAAGATCTGGATGAGTACCTCTACCACGTTGACCGCATGATGTTGAACCTGAAAAGAAGCGGCAAGCTGGATAACCTGGCCGGATTAATCGTCGGTGGGATGACCGGGATGAAAGACAACACCATCCCATTCGGGCAGACAGCCGCCGAAATCGTGTCCGATGCCGTTAAAGAATACCACTATCCCGTTTGTTTTGACTTCCCCGCCGGCCATTCCAACCCCAACCTGGCTCTGATTTTAGGCCGAAACGTCACCCTCAAAGTGGCTGAAGAGGCGGAGCTGACCTTTACATGACCCGTTGCCGAAAGAAAAACTAAATTTACGATTGACAAGATTTACGATTTACGAATGTACATTCGAGAGTTTCGCGTTTTGGGTTTCGCGTTCAAAGATTAAATCAGGCAGTAGGCAGTAGGCAATAGGCAGTAGGGAAAAAATTAAAATTCAAATCACTCATTCACTCATTCACTCAATCACTCATTCGTAAATCGTAAATCTTGTCAATCGTAAATATTTTCTGTTCCGGGTTGACTTTTCGGGAAATTGCCGATTAACCTGAAATCTGCATTCGTGAAAGGACATATCGTATTAGGTAAAGCCGGTGAAAGTCATGCCATGGGTTATCTGTGCCGACTGGGCTACCAGGTCATCGAACGGAACTGGCGTTTAGGGCGTCATGAAATCGACCTTGTCGCCTTCGACGGCGCCACAGTGGTGATCGTGGAGGTGAAAACCCGCAACGGGTACGCCTGCCTGAACCCGGGCCAGGCTGTCGGACCATTAAAACAGAAGATCCTGGTCGGCGCTGCTGATGCGTGGACCCGGTTTCACAGGTATGAAGGCGAGGTACGCTTCGATGTAGTGACCATCCTCATGGTCAAAGGGGAACCCGTGATCCATCATATACGGGATGCATTTTACCCTTACTGAACGGCTGATTGAAGGTAATGATGGGAGATCGGGATTTACTTTCTTCCGAAGTCGGCAGGAATTTCACCCCAATATTCCGTCGCCCATTTAAGAACCCTGTTCGGGTACGTATGTTCATTTAACCAGGTAAGGGCGCGCCCGACCAAGTCGAAAAGCTCCCGGTTTTTCGGCGAGGGAATCAGGTTGGTGTTGACGGCCTTTTTCCTGACCCAGGCGATGGCGGTTCGCGAATCGGAATATACCGGCCAATCGCTTTCACGTTGTTTCAGGTAGGCCAGCGCGTGGACAATCCCCAAAAATTCGCCTAAATTCACCGTTCCTTCTTCAAAAGGACCGATCCGGAACAGCTCGGCCCCGGTTTTTGTATCGACACCGCGGTACTCAAGCCGCCCGGGATTTCCCGAACAGGCTGCATCCACGCAGATGCTATCGGCAATGGGTTCACCGATCAGCGGATCGTGACAGACTACCTTTTTGGGGGCATTCAGATCTTTGGTGAGATATTTTCCGGGATCATCGTTCAGGGCGCTCCGGGCCAGGTCAAGTGTGGGGAACCCTTTGTACCGCGCCCCGTTAAAGCCTTCGACCTGCTTCCGGCACCCGGTCCAGTCTTCATAGATGCCGGGTTTTTTGCCGACCCATACGACGTAAAACTTGTTCTTGGGCATGATCCCGAAAAAATGCAAAAATATCAATTCAATCGCTGATATTTCTGTTAAATAATCATGATTCTTTCAAATCCAATACCTTTGCAGGGATGAATCCTCTGAAACGGCTTGCGGGACAGACCGCGATCTATGGAATTCCCAGCATTCTGGGACGGTTCCTCAATTATTTGCTGGTTCCTCTCTATACTTATGGCATCCTGACCCAGGGTGAATTCGGGATCGTCAATATCTTTTATTCCTACACTGCTTTGCTGATGGTCATCCTGACCTACGGCATGGAAACCGCTTTTTTCAGGTTCAGCGAAACCGAAACCGACAAACAGAAGGTTTACAGCACCGGGTTGATCTCCATCCTCGCATCCACCGCGGCATTCCTGTTATTCGTCAACCTGCTTCCCGGAACCGTGGCCCGTTGGCTGCAATATGAGCAGTACCGGAATGTCATCGTTTGGTTTTCGTGGATCATCGCGCTCGATGTTCTTTCGGCCATCCCCTTTGCACGCCTCCGCGCCCTGAACCGCCCGATCTGGTTCTCGGTCATCAAGACTGTCAACATCTTCACGCTGGTGCTGCTCAACCTTTTCTTCCTGTTGCTGTGCCCCTATCTCTTTCAACATTACGCCCACACTCCGCTTGGCAGTCTGATCACTTTAATTTACCGCCCCGGCTGGACGATCGAGTACATCTTTATCGCCAACCTCATCGCCAGCCTGCTGACGCTGGTACTGCTGCTGCCGCAGGTTTTTCACTTGAAGTGGAAGTTCGATACCGCCCTCTGGAAGCGGATGATTCTCTATTCGCTACCGCTGATGATCGCCGGGATGGCCGGGATCGTGAACGAAACCATCGACCGGATCCTGCTCCGCTACCTGCTTCCCCTCTCGCCCGCCGATGCCGAGGCCCAGGTGGGAATCTACAGCGCCTGTTACAAGATCGCCGTGCTGATGGTGCTGTTCATCCAGGCTTACCGGTTTGCCGCCGAGCCCTTCTTTTTTGCTCAGATGAAAAATAAGGATGCCCTGCTTATGTACGCCCGTATCATGGATTACTTCGTCATCGTAGTATCGGTGATCTTCCTGGTGACAATGCTCTTTTTAGATACGGTGTTCATTTACCTAACCGGTCCGAAGTTTCGCGAAGCCAGGGCGGTGATCCCCGTCCTCATGCTTGCCAAACTCTTCCTTGGCGTCTATTTCAACCTCTCCATCTGGTTCAAACTTACCGGCAAAACCCTGTGGGGAGCCGTAATCACCCTCGCCGGGATGACCGTGACCCTCACGCTCAACCTGATCTGGATACCGCGATCGCCCGACCATTTCATTCACGGTTATTACGGTTCGGCCTGGGCTACCTTTTTCTGCTACGCGACCATGATGGTGCTGGCTTACCTGACCGGACGCAAATATTACCCGATACCCTACAACCTCAAAAAATTCGCAGGGTATATTGGTTTTGCGCTGCTCCTCTACGGCATCAGTACCCAAATCCATCTCGAACACTTCATCCCCGCCATAGGTTTCAACCTTTTACTGGTTGCCATCTTCGGAGTGATCGTTTGGATTGTTGAAGTAAAAAAAGGGGTTAAAATTTGAGGAGGTGCTAATTGATTTACGATTGACGAATGATTGACTGATTGACTAAGTGATTGAGTGAATGAGTGAATGAGTGATTGAATGACTGATTGATTGAATGATTGAATGACTGAAGATTCATAGTCTTCGTTTTCCATTTTCCATTTTCCATTTTCAATTCTTGTCCGCCTGTCCGCTTGTCCACTTGTCCGCCGGTCCGCCTGTCCGCTAGTCTGCAATTTTTAATACCTTTGCACCAAAATTTTGACCGAATGAAGATCAGAATCGTAAGCCACTCCCGGCATGCGTTGCCTGCTTACGAAACCGGCGCCTCGGCGGGGATGGATCTACGGGCCATGCTCGACGCTCCTGTACTGCTGAAGCCGCTGGATCGGGCGTTGATTCCAACGGGACTGTTTGTTGAGATACCCGTAGGATATGAGGCACAGATACGGCCCCGGAGCGGACTTGCCATCAAGAAGGGGATTACGGTGCTGAATGCCCCCGGAACCATCGATGCCGATTACCGCGGCGAGGTTAAGGTTATCCTGGTGAATCTTTCGAATGAAGACTTCACCGTCACCGACGGTGAACGCGTCGCCCAGATGATCGTGGCAGCACACGAAACGGTGGAATGGGAGCAGGCGGAGGAGCTTGCTGAAACCACACGCGGGACGGGAGGATTCGGACATACAGGAGCCCGATGAGGAGGGTAATGAACAGGAAATCAGGTTGACCATGAAGAGAGAAACCATTATATTCGCCATTGTAATTGTGATAGTCGCCACAGCGATGACCGGTACCTGTTTTGCGTCGGGTTGGCTGACACCGGGACCGGTTATCACGACAAACGGGAAGGTTGGTAATTCCGAACAAAAGAAACAAAAAAAGAATCAGGCAAAGCCGGTAATGGCTGCTGGGAATACCAGTCAGCTTATCGACGCCAAGAAGGCAGCGATCACCGGGAATCTGAAAGGGGCGCGCGATCTGTTCCGGAATTATGTAACCAATTATCCCGGTGACCCGGTGGGTTACTATGAACTGGCGCGGATCGAGGTGATCCTGAAAAACCCTGCCGAAGCGGTCAACCTGGCTAAAAAGGCCGTTGAACTTAATCCTGAAAGGATATGGTATCAGCTGTTCCTGGCCGAAATGTACCAGATTTCGGGGAAACCCGTCGATGCCATCCCCATCTATGAAAAAGTGGTACAGGATAATCCGGAGAATCCCGACTATCAATACCAGCTTGCAGCGCTTTATCTGCAGTCGGAAAAATTTACCGAAGCCATCGCAATATATGACCGCCTCGAAGAAGAGACAGGCGTTTCGGAAGAAGTATCACTCCAAAAGCAGAAGATTTACCTGCATCTCAATGACCTTGTCAATGCCGAAAAAGAGGTTCAGAAGCTGATCGCGGCATTTCCCGGCGAAAGCAAATATCAGGCAATCCTGGCCGAATTTTACCTGGCCAACAACATGTCCGAAAAGGCCCTTGCCACCTACCTGAAAATCGCCGAAACGGATCCCGAAAATCCGTATATCCACATGTCGTTAGCCGATTACTACCGTAAGACGGGCGATAAGGAGAAGGCCTTCGAAGAGCTGAAGCTGGGATTTTCGAATCCCAATCTCGACATCGATGACAAGGTAACGATCCTGCTCTCCTTTTATTCGGTGAATGAAATTTACAACAACCTCAAGGATCAAGCCTTTGCCTTAGCCAACATCCTGATCAATACCCATCCCACCGATCCGAAAGCCTGGTCGATCTATGGCGATTTTCTGACCCAGGATAAAAAATACAGCGAAGCCCGCGATGCCTTCCTCAAAGTACTCACATTCGACAGTACACGTTATGCCGTCTGGGAACAGGTTCTGCGCCTCGATCTCCAGGAAAGCCGGTACGATCACCTGCTGAACTACGGGAAACGGGCTATTGAGCTCTTTCCAGATCAGCCGGTACCCTTTCTTTTCACCGGACTTGCCGCACTGCAGTTAAAACAGAATGAAAATGCCCTGACACTCTTCCGCTCCGGCGCTTCGCTGGTGGCCGACAACGACGAACTCTTAGCCCAGTTTTACATGTATGAAGGCGATGCCTGCCATGCCCTGAAAAATGAAGATGAAGCCTTCAAAGCCTATGAAAAATCGCTGAAACTAAAGAACGATAACGCCTACGTGCTGAACAACTACGCCTATTACCTGTCGGTAAAGGGCGTCGAACTCGAAAAGGCAGCCGGTATGGCACAGAAAGCAGTCATCCTCGATCCTGAAAATGCCTCATTTCAGGATACCTACGGATGGGTGTTCTTTAAGCAGGGAAAATACGCGGAAGCTGAAGAATGGATCCGAAAAGCTGTTGAAAGCAAGGAAGAACCCAGTTCGGAAGTGCTGGAACATTACGGCGACGTGCAGTTCAAACTGGGTAATCACGCGAAGGCTGTTGAATACTGGATCAAGGCAAAAGGAAAAGGCGAAGGCTCAGAAAAGCTGGGAAAAAAGATCGCGGAGAAAAAGTACCTTCCATGAACGGATAGAAAAATAAAGCCAGGCATTAGGCAATAGGCAATAGGCAATAGGGGAACAAACAATAATTCAAGATACAAATGTCAAAATTCAAAATTCACAAGTGAAGTCAAAAATTAAATTCCGTTTTCCATTTTCCATTTTCCATTTTCAATTCTTTTCATTGTCCATTGTCCATTTTTTTCGTCCGCCAGTCCGCTCTTCGTCCGCTCTTCGTCCAACTTGTTTCCGTTTTCCATTCCTTTCATTGTCCATTGTTCATTGTTCATTGTCCATTGTCCATTTTTTTCGTCCGCCTGTCCGCTCTTCGTCCGCTCTTCGTCCAACTTGTTCCCATTTTCAATTTTCAATTCTTCTTCTTATCCTTCTCTTCTCCTGCAGTCCGACGCGCAGCGTGATGAAAGCACCGCTGAAAGAAGAGGGCGCCGAATACCTGTTCACCAGGCTTAAAGAGAATGAACTGCGTTTCGACCGGCTCTCCGCCAAATTTTCGGCCACTTACACCAATCAGGGAAAAGAGACCAGTTTCAACGGACAAATCCGGATCAAGAAGGACAGCCTGATCTGGATCACCCTCACCCCGATGCTGGGTATCGAAGCCATCAGACTGATGATCTCCGTCGATTCGGTGAAGATGATCAACCGGCTCAACAATACATGGTTTATGGGCGATTACGACTACCTGAACCGGATGCTGAATACCAACATCGACTATGATCTGCTGCAGGCGTTTCTGCTGGGCACCGACCTGCAATTTTACGAAGACGGAAAATTCAGGGCCACCATCGACCGTGGGCAGTATAAGCTTTCAACCGGTGAGCGACAAAAGCTGAAGAAATTCGTCAAGTCGGGTCACGAAAACCTGAAGATCCTGATCCAGAATATCTGGCTCAATCCCGAAACCTTCAAAATCACCCAAGCGGATGTCAAGGAGATCCGCCGTGACAACATCAAGCTCGAATCAACGTATAACGCATTCGAAGCTGTTCAGGGACAGGTTGTCCCCCATGAAATGGACTATGTCATCTGGGCCGACAATACCATCCGGGTGAAGGCTACATTTTCGAAGTTCATCCTGGATGGGGCGGTTCAGTTTCCGTTTAAAATTCCGGCCAGCTACCGGCAAATAAGATGAACCGAATGGATCGCGACACGACGCCGGCCAAATGGCTGATCGCCCGTTTTTTTGCAGGGACCGAAAAACGGAATCACCGGAACGGCTGGTTTGGTGTTATGATGAAGCCGGGATATCCGGTCATCGCGCCGGTTCTTATCTTTTTATGGATTTTGGCAGGTAGTGTCGCGGTTTTCGGACAGGCTTCCAAAGAGAAGGAGCGGCTGGAACGGACCCGTCAACAGCTTGAGAACGAGATCCGGTATACCACCGACCTGTTGGAAAAGACCAAGCAAAGCAAGCAGACTTCACTCAACAAGCTGCAGTTGCTCACGCGTCAGATCCGCAGCCGGGAGGCGCTGATTGCCGCGATCGACAAGGAGTTGAATGAGGTGGATCTGAAGATTGCCGTCGAAAACGTCGAGATCGACCGCATGTCGCGTCAGCTCCGGCAACTGAAGGATGAATATGCCCGCATGATCCGGTATGCCTACCGGAACATGAATGGGCAGAATAAGCTGATGTTCATCTTTTCGGCAAAGGATTTCAACCAGGCATACCGGCGCATGAAGTACTACCAGCAGTATGCAACCTACCGCCGGATGCAGGCCGAACGTATCGAAACCACCCAGACGGCCATCAACCGTCAGCGGAAGGAGTTAGAGGAGATCAAATCGAAGAAACTCACCCTCATCGAATCGCAGAAGGCCGAAAAGCAGAAGCTTGACCGGGAGAAGACGGAGAAGGCTAAATCGGTAAAGGCGCTCTCCTCGAAGGAAAAGCAGTTGCTATCGACCCTTAGAACAAAGCAACAGGCGGCACAGCGTCTGGAATTCGCCATCCAGAAACTGATTGCCGATGAAATCAAGGCTTCGGAGGCCCGGGCTGCGAAGAGTGAAGGGAAGAACCGTAAAAGTGCGGGGTCGCCGGGCAGCGGAAATGTTCTGGAACTTACCCCGGTCGAACGGGAGCTGTCAACCTCCTTTTCGGCCAACCGGGGCAGGCTTCCCTGGCCTACCGAACGGGGCTATATCTCGGGCAGCTTCGGCCAGCATGACCATCCGGTACTCGAATATGTGAAGGTGAAAAACAACGGCATCGATATCATGACTCAACGGGGAGCCGCGGTCAGGGCGGTATTCAACGGGCGGGTCAGCCGGGTGCTGTCGATGACGGGCATCAACAAAGTGGTGATCATCCGTCACGGCGAATACCTGACCGTCTATTCAAACCTGGGCGAGGTGTCGGTCCGCGAAGGACAACAGATTACCGCCCGTCAACAGATCGGGAGGGTCTTTACTGATCCCGACGAACAGCGGTCGGAACTGCATTTCGAGATCTGGCGGGGAAAGACTATTCAGAACCCGGAGACATGGCTGGCAGGACGGGGGAACTAGTTGGACGAAGAGTTGGACGAAGAGCGGACAAAGAGTTGGACGAAGAGCGGACGAAGAGTTGGACAGGCGGACGAAAAAAATGGACAATTGACAATGGACAATTGACAATGAAAGGAATTGAAAATTGACGATGGAAAATGGAAAATTGAAAATAGAAAATGAAAAACGGATGAATGGGGAAATCTTGAATTCTTTTTTCCTATTCGCTAATCGCTAATATCTAATCCCTTATGTTGGCTTTTCCCTATTTCCTAATCGCTATTTCCTAATCGCTAATCGCTAATATCTAATCCCTTAATTTGAATTCTGTTTTGACGCATCATCTCGGAGAATTTGCTGCACTGCTCACCGCCATGTTCTGGACGGTTACGGCGCTTGCTTTTGAATCTGCCAGCCGGCGCATCGGTTCGATGGCCGTCAACCTGTTGCGACTGATTATCGGGTTTTCTTTTCTGACGCTTTTTACCTGGGCATACCGCGGGGTGATCCTCCCGGTCGACGCCTCCCCGCATGCTTTGCTTTACCTCACCCTTTCGGGGCTGATCGGGTTTGTTTTCGGCGACCTGTGCCTCTTTCAGGCTTTCGTGGTGATCGGCGCCCGGGTGTCGATGCTGCTGATGGCGCTGGCTCCTCCCATGACTGCCTTCCTCAGTTGGATCGTACTGGGTGAAACACTTAGCCCGATGAGCTGGCTGGGTATGATCCTGACCATTACCGGCATTGGTATTGTGGTCCTGAAACGACAGGAACCGGGAACCGAGGGGAACGGGTTTGGCAGGGTGAAATTCAACTATCCTCTCTGGGGGATCCTCCTAGGCCTGGGCGGCGCTTTGGGTCAGGCGGGCGGACTGGTACTGAGCAAGGTGGGAATACAGGGTTATGATACCTTTGCCGCGACACAGATCCGCGTCATCGCGGGAATTACCGGATTTTCGGCGATGTTCTTCATCATGCGGCACTGGAAAGATACCTTCCGCGCACTCACCAACCGGAAAGCCATGATGCAACTGACCCTGGGAGCTTTCTTCGGTCCTTTCCTCGGGGTATCCTTCTCGCTGATCTCCATAAAATATGCCGATACCGGGATTGCCGCAACCATCATGGCGCTGGTACCGGTGCTGATCATCCCACCCTCCATGCTCATTTATAAAGAGAAAGTGACCTTAAAGGAAGCCGCCGGCGCATTTATTGCAGTTACCGGCGTGGCTTTGTTTTTCCTTTGACCTCTGTGGTTTCTCCGTGACTCTCTTTTCAATATGTTATACAGAGAGCCACGGAGGATTACACGGAGAACCACAAGGGTAATTTAAGAATTTCTCAGGCTATAACCGCAGTCGCAGGCTTACGAAAAACTCCCGGCCGGGAGCAGCCTGGTAACTGTTGTAATCGGGGCCGTTGTTGGGTTCGGTAAACCCGAAATACTGTTCATCGAACAGGTTCTTGCAGAACAGGCTGATATCGCCGCTCAGGTTACCCAACCGCCAGGCATATTTCAGGTTCGCATTGGCGACGGTAAAACCGGTCCGTTCACAGGAACTGCGCCTGATCCCGTTTTCAGTGTAATAATTGTAGATGGAATCATCAACCTGGATGTACCATTTCGATTCATACTGTACGTTCAGGGTCAGGGTGAAATTCTTCAGGAACCTGACGGCAGCTTCTGCAGTAAGCACATGTTCGGGACACTGCGGAATCCAGTGACCACTGACACTGTCGGGGGATGTGTACCGGAAATGTGAATAAGCATAAGCCACATCAAACCGGAGAAAATCGAGGGGAGCGTACGACACGTAAGTTTCAACACCCAGGCGCCTGCTCTGGCCGATATTTCCGTAGAAAGCGGTATTGTTTCCCCTCCCGGGAACGCTGTATCGGTAAAACTCATCCTTCGAATTGATCAGGAATCCGGTTACATCATAATAAAAGGTCCGGCCAATCTCGCCTCTTACACCCAGTTCACCGCCCATCGAGGTCGAAGGCTTTATCAGTTCGTTGAATCCGCCGTACTTGACAGGATTGTTGTAGAGTTCATCTTCGGTCGGGACCTGGAACCCCGAACCATAACTGGCATATATGTTTACAGCTTTGGCAATGTCGTATGCCAGCCCAATCCGGAAGGTGGGTTTCCCGAAGGTTTTGTTTTCACTGATCGTGGATGAATCCAGCCTGTTGTAAACATAGTCGTAGCGGAGGTTCAGCAGGGCATAGAGTTTTTTAGAGATGTCAAGCTTATCAATCAGGAATACCCCCAGGCTTCTCTGGCGGATCACCTGGCTGATCAGCATCTTGTTGAGATCGAACACCTCTTCGCTCCAGTAACTGTCGACCCGGTTGTTGTTGATGTGGTCGCCATCCGGGACAGCAAACAGATGCTCGGTCATCTTCATCGACTGGTAATCGGCTCCAAGACTGAAATGGTTGTACAGGTTCTCTCTCCCGAAATGAAGGTTGTACTGCGCCGTGATGCCGGGTGTAATAAAGGGTTTGAAGTCATCACCGTTGTTCGAGGTCTCCTGGTAATTGTTCATCCTGATGAATCCCCTGAGGGTAATGTCCTGGTTTTTGGTAAAACTGTACTTGATGATCGTGGCGCCCGTCAGACGCTGGGTCTTATGAAACTCGTTGTACCGGATCGCGTCGGTGTTGGCGGCACGATGGCCTACCGTATCGTAACGACTCAGGTTGATTCCTTCCGAATTCTGGTTGAAATAGCTGGTGTAGGACAGCAACTGGGTTATTTTCAGTTTTTCCGAAGGTGTCCAGGTCAGCTTTTCACTCAGGTTGTCCGACATATACGACTGATGATCCCGGTAACCATGGCTTTGCGTATGCGAATAAGAGATCCGGTAATTTACATTTCCCTGCGTTCCGTCGACCTGTCCCAGAATCTTCCAGAAACCGTTCGAGCCGCCTGAAATATATAATGAGCTGTTGATAGGCTTTGTTCCGCCATCTTTGGTGGTAATGTTGATGATCCCGCCAGTGGAGCTTGCCCCGTACATGGAGGCAGAGAGTCCTTTGCAGACCTCCACATTTTTCACGGTTTCCCAATCTACATCGTACAAGTCGGGACAAAAACCGCCGGGTGTGTTGTTGGATATGCCGTCGATGTAAACCCCGATCCCGCGGAATCCACTCTCGGTAAGAACTCCCTGGCCACGAATATAAACATGGACCCTGGATCCGCCTGTGCCGTTGTCGATCCGCACGCCGGGAACGAGCCGGAGCGCATCATCTGCCGAAATGGTCTTTGAAAGCGCATTCAGCTTATCGTTCGTGACAACCGAAATCGCTGCCGGTATTTGCCTTAGGGGGATGTTCAGTCGCAGCGCGCTGATCACCACTTCGTTGAGGTTTTTAATAGCCAGGCTGTCCTGAACAAGGGGAGCCTGTTTCTGCTTTTCCTGTCCCGTTGCCCGGAACATGATAAACAACGAAAGAAAACATAATACGTATACTGGTTTCGTCATGGATAATTTATCTTTATAACGGGTGAATAAATAAATAAACCTGCATGTGAACCGAACATTCACACCAGGGAATTAAGGAATAAGGAAGATGGGATTAGACCCGTTCAGGGGGAGGGGTGAAAAGGCCCAGGTAAACAGTTTCGAAATGGACTTTCATCTCCGGATATCTGAAGGCGCTGCCGGAGCGGCAGTCGGGATTCGACCCCTGCTGCAGGAGTGCCTGGTTCACCAGGTTTTGCAATAAAGCCTGGACGGGGGCGCTCTGCTGTTGATGTCCTGTCCTGCGGCGTGTTTTCATCATCAGGTTGAAATGGGCAAGCAGGGCCTCTTCCTTCCCGTCGTGCATACAATAAAAACATGCTGTGTCGCCGCTTTTTCGCTCAGTGATAATATCGTAAAGCCGGCCGAAATAAAAAAACTCCTTTTTACCGGCCCGTTTGAACGCGGGATCTTTGGCGGGGTTGACGATTTTCAGGATGACCATGTCGGCATGAACATCACCCCTGCGGATCCGCGTTGCCATCTCTCGTTGCAACAGGAACCGGTTACATTTAAAAATAACCAGATAACCCATGGTGTTAAGCAGGAATGCAAGCAAAACGGCTATGACAATAATCCTTTTCAAGGCGCCTGTTTTCGGATGATCAGCTTCCGGGTGATCGGAGTTCCCGATGTCGTTACAGTCAGCAAATATACACCATCGGGAGCAGTATTCAGATTGATTTTTTTCATCCAGGTTGCCGGATGGCGGTCGATGATTTCATGAAATACGACCGACCCATTTGCATCGTGGATGATCAGGGTGACGGGTTCATCCGCCAGTGTGTGCATCCCGATCAGGAACTGGCCATTTCCCGGGTTGGGCCATACCCGGATGGTTTGCAGTTGCGGCTCCTCAATACCCGTGCAGTTTTTAAAGGTGATCACGACGGAATCCTTTGCGGAACAGGAGAAGCGGTTCGTGACGGTAAGGCGATACCAGTAACTTCCCATCCCGCCAGTCACTGCCGTATCGACCGTGATCTCCGGCGTGGTCATCTCCCCGGGGATCCACTGGTAGGTTGCAATCCCGGTGGTATCGGCAGCGAGGAGGATCGCGTTGCCGGCACATACGGTATCGTAAGGCGAAACCGTGATGAAGGCGTGTGGCAATGGATGGATGGTGATCATCTTGTTCTTTGCCGTGCTGCCATAGGTTCCGTATCCGGTAAGCCTGAGGGTAACGGTTCCCCCGATGATGTCGAGGGTTCCGGGGGTATAAATGGTATTCAGCGCGGTGTCGTTGGCAAAGTGGCCGTCGCCGCCGGTATTCCACCTGATCGAATCGTACTGCGATGCCGTTGCCTGAAGCGTTACCTGCCTACCGGCGCACAAGGTGTCGGCCGGACCGGGATCGACGGAGGGCAGCACAGGAGGCGGGAAGGCGATGAAATCGACCCAGGCTTTATCGAGCCCGTAAGCAAAGGCCAGATCCTTGCGATAGATCCATTTGTACTGGTGCGATCCGGCGGCAACCGGAAAGGCTGCCCGCGTCCATGGATTCTCTCCCGACCATTGTCCCTGCATGAAGTTGTCGATCATGAAGATCAGGAAGTCATATCCCGGTTCGCTCGAGGTTCGGAAGTAAAACGAGATCGAATCATCGGCAGCCGATTCATAGGTGACGAACATCTGGGAGCTCTGGTAGTCGGAGATGGCCCCCGACTGCGCACAATAACTGCCTTCCCAGGGATTTAAATCGGTGATGGTCCAGGGAAGGGTGCCCATCTGCTGCCAGGGAAACCGGTCGAAGGTGTGGCTTTCCCAGTCTTCGGCCACCACGCCGATGATCTCGCGAAAGCTGCCCTGTGCCTGATATCCTCCCGACACCACCCGGTAATCGAGGGTCACACCGCTGCCCCGGGGCGCACCGGCATCAACCACCGCCCTGAATGCCGACTGTTTTCCGGCTCCGGGTTGCAGGTCGCCCAGTAAGATCGTGTCTGTAAGCAGGGTGATATAGGGTGATACCAGAGTGATATGCGCCATCGTGTTGTGACAGACGAAGTCGCCGGTGTTAGCCGTGGTAAAGACCAGGTTGACCGTCTCGCCCGGGTCCATCCGGCCATTGGAATTTCCGGCGGTGTCGGTCACCGCCAATCCTGTGATCTGTAATGCGGGAGCTTGTGATTCCACGGCGAAGTGGCTGAACCACACCGAGTCGGGCGTCGAGGCAATGACGTCGAACCGTACCGGCACCCCGTCGGGGATGGTATCGGACACCTTCAACGTGAATCCGTTTGCCACCTTCTTTACCTCGCTGGCATTAATGGCGCCATAAAACTCCGTGCTGTCGGTGATCACAACATACGGGGAAGGGGAGGAGATCTGCGCAGTGACCTCCTGTGCCGGCTGGTCGCCGATATTCTTCAAACCGAGCGTCAGATAAAGGGAGTCGCCAAAGGTCAGCCCCCCGGACTCACGGTTCCGGAACCTTGTGGATGTTGTAGGTTCCCCATTTATTATTGTTCCTGTGACGGGTGACTTCAGGAAGATCACGGGAGCCAGGGAGTCGGAATAATAGACCACCCACGGCTGATTGGGATTCGGGCCCAGGTCGAAGGGTGAGACGTACGACATGGCCCTGCCATCGTGGTTGCTGGTAAAGATGGGATAAACCTTCATATTCCGCGACTGGATACCGATATAATCGCCAAAATAGTTGTAGGGCAGTCCGGGAATCGGCTCCGGAGTGAACTGGTAGTCGCTCACCTGGAAGTCGGTCCAGGAAAGGCCGCCATCCCACGAGCAGGAAACATAAACGGTGACTTCGGCCGGACCCGTGTCGCGGTCGTCGTAATAAACCACGCACAGTCCGCCGGTTACCGGATCGCAGGTGATCCAGGGGAAAAAGTGCTGTTTGCCTAAACCGGACGGATCCTGGTTCACCCGGATGGGGGTTGACCAGGTATCACCGCCGTCGGTGCTGCGGATCAGGTAAATGTCGATATCGGTGCCGGTGTTGACGCCCGGGAAGCCCACATTGGGAAAGACCACGTAGAGTGTACCCCGGTGGGGACCGGTACTGTTATCAACCGCCATGGATGGAAAGGCGTTGACACGCATCTGTTTTGCAGTGAGGGATGCCCTTATCCCTTTTATGTTGTTGATGATTCTGACGGCCGGGGTGAAAATCCCGCCGCCATCCAGCGACTTGGAAAAGCCGATGGCTGTTTCGTCGGCCGGCCAGGCGTCGTAGATGCTCCACACCGCGTAAACCTCACCTGAGGGGCCGGTGTGCATGTTAACGCCGTGGTTCAGTACCAGGGCGCCGGCCCCCTGGCTGATCCCTACCGGCGAAGACCAGGAGAGCCCGTGGTTAGCCGACCGGGAAACCTGAATCTGATTGCTGTCGGGCGACCCGGTCATAAAGTTGGTCCAGGCATCATAAAGATAGCCTTCATAAGGACTTCCCGGGGTGTTATCGATCCACAAATGATTCTTGTCGAGCAATCCGTCGCCCGCAACCGGACCGTTGGCAACGACGACCCGGGTCCACGTCTTTCCCTTGTTTTTGCTGTAAGAGACCGATTGTCCCGACCCCGCGTCGATTTTTCCGACATACCACCAGCCGTTGGTACCGATGGCAGTTGCCGGGTCGCCGCCGTTAACGCCGCCTGCTCCAAGGGTTGTTCCCTTCCAGCTCTGCCCCTGGTCGGCCGTGTATAAAGCATCGGCGCCATAAAGGGTTTCGGCATAGCCCACGATCCAACTGCTCGAGTTGTTGCTGTTCAGTGCTACCGACTCATCCGCCGGATCGATGAACACCGAGTTCTCGCTCTGGGTCACCTCTGTTTCGCCGGTCACCGGAATGTCGGGAGAAGAAAAATTGAGTGAATGAGTGAATGAGTGAATGAGTGAATTATTTTCCCTAATTCCAAATTCCCAATGCCCAACGCCTGACTTTAGCATTTTTACCGGTTTGTACACCCTGATCTCCTTCCCGGTAAAAGTTCCGGGAGGTACCTTTGCTTTTGGGCTGGGCAAAACATATCCCTTTTTTATCATCCGCCGCCAGTATCCCATGTTGTCGATCCGCGTATCAACTTTCCCCTTGCCGGCCGGGGTGACCTCCACCATGACGCGGGGTTCCTGTGCGCTGACAGGAGGAAGCATAATCAACAACAACAGTATGGTCAAAGAAATGGTCAGTCTGTTTCTCTTCATGGTGGGCGGATTCCGTATTGATCCGATAAAATTACGACAATTTCGCCGGGACTGAAAGTTATCACATTCAGTTTTTTCGAATAGAAGGATTCTGATGGCGTCGGAACATTTCCCCATTATCTGTTATCTTTGTATCAAAACAGCCGTCATGCTCTCAGCAATTGTCATACTTTTAGTCCTCTTCCTTATCAACGGACTCTTCGTGATGGCCGAGATCAGCCTGGTTTCGGCACGGAAGTCGAAGCTCGACCTTGACGCCCAGAAGGGCGACCGTGCCTCGCGATTGGCCCTTGAGAATGCTAACGCACCCACCCGGATTCTGTCGACCATCCAGATCGCCATCACCCTCATCGGGATCCTCACCGGGGTTTTCTCCAGCGATGCGATCACTGCCCGGATGTCGGAAGTACTCTGCAATGCCGGCCTCTCACAGACCTGGAGCGAAAACCTCTCCCTGACCCTGGTCGTCCTTATCGTGACCTATATCTCGATGGTTATCGGCGAGCTGGTTCCCAAACGCATCGGACTCATGAATGCCGAACGTATCGCCCGGCTGATGGTGCGCCCCATGATCTTCGTCTCGACCGTTACCTGGCCCTTCACCTGGCTTCTAACACGTACCACCGACCTTATCCTGCGTATGATCCCGGTAAAGCCATCACCCGAATCGCGGGTCACCGAAGAGGAGATCAAAGCCATGGTACAGGAGGGGGCCGACGACGGCGAAGTGCAGGAGATCGAACAGGATATCGTTGAACGGGTGTTTCATTTGGGCGACCGTAAGATATCTTCGCTGATGACCCACCACAGCGACCTGGTATGGATCGACCTCAACGACCCGCCAGAGGAGATACGCCGCAAGATTGGCGACCAACTTCACTCGGTATATCCGGTGTGCGAAGACGACCTCGATAACGTGAAGGGGGTGCTCTACATCAAAGATCTTATCGTTCAAAACCTTCGCGATGAAGCCTTCAGCCTGGGAGGGATGATCAGGCCGGCTCAGTTCATCCTCGAGACCATCACCGCCTATGAAGCCCTCGAATATTTCAAACTGCAGAAGATACACTACGGACTGGTAGTCGATGAGTACGGGTCGACCGTGGGGATGGTGACCCTCAACGACATTCTGGAGGCGCTGGTGGGCGATTTCAACGAACCCAGTCCCGACGAGCCCCGCCTCACCCCACGCGATGACGGGTCTTGGCTGGCCGACGGACAGATGTCGTTCTACGAATTTGCCTATGAGCTTAACATCCAGGGATTTGATAAGTCGAAGATCAAATTCGACACCCTCGCCGGACTCGCGATGAGCATCCTGCGTCACATCCCCGAACCCGGCGAAAAGTTTACCTGGAAAGAGTATGAATTCGAGGTAGTCGATCTCGACGGCAACAGGATAGATAAACTACTTGTGAAGAAAAATGAAGTAACGGAAGAATAATGAAAAAGGATTAAAAGTGCCGCATTAGGAATAAGATTGTAGCGTGCCGCATCAGGAATAAAATTGTAAAGTGCCGCATTAGGAAATTCACGTTATGAAAATCGAGGAATGAGCGTTAAAAACTGCGGAGTGTTTGAGGAGCGAAGCGACGAGTTTCCGCAGTTTAGCGAATGACGATGATTTTTAGTGAATTTCCGGAAGCGGTGAGTTTTCTTTGCTTCTTTCTTTTGATGGCAGCAAAAGAAAGAAGAGATAGCAGCAAAAGAAAGAAGGAATAGCAGCAAAAGAAAGAAGAAATAGTGAGTTTCATTTGAAAATCTCATCGTGATCCACCAAAAAAAGATCGTCGTCGTCCTGCCGGCATACAATGCCGAAAAAACATTGGAGCAAACCATCGGGGAGATCCCCGCGGAGGTGGTCGACGAGCTCATCCTGGTTGACGATGCGAGCCGGGATGCCACGGTTGACACGGCCCGCCGGCTTCCCATCCACCATGTGATTCGTCATGAGCACAACAGGGGGTATGGCGCAAACCAGAAGACCTGTTATGATTTTGCGCTGCAGTCGGGCGCCGACATCGTGATCATGCTCCATCCCGATTATCAGTACACCCCCAAACTGATCACGGCGATGGCTCACCTCATTGCCGAAGGGGTTTATCCTGTGGTGATCGGGTCGCGAATCCTGGGAAAAGGCGCCTTGCGCGGCGGGATGCCCCGTTACAAGTATTTCTTCAACCGGGTTCTGACCCTGATCCAGAACCTGTTGATGAACGAAAAATTATCGGAATACCACACCGGCTACCGGGCCTTCTCGCGCGAAGTACTCGAAACCATCAACTACCCGGCCAACTCCGACGATTTCGTCTTCGACAATCAGATGCTTGCCCAAATTCTTTGTCATGGCTTTCAGATCGGCGAGATCTCCTGTCCGACCCGCTACTTCCCCGAAGCCTCCTCCATCAGCTTTCGCCGAAGTCTCCGGTATGGCCGGGGCGTGCTAGTCACCACCCTGATGTACCTGATTCATAAGACACGGATCATCTCCTTTCCTATTTTCAGGAGAAGAAGTTGAACAGGCGGACAGGTGGACCAGTGGACCAGCGGACTAGTGGACCAGTGAAAATGGAAAACGGAAAACGGGAAAAAGATTGGTGAAGTTCAATCAATCAGTCAATCAGTCAATCAGTCAATCAGTCAATCGGTAATTCACTCATTCACCCATTCACTCAATCACTCATTTTATAAATGAAACGGGGGACGGTGTTGGTTACCGTTGTTACCGGCAAACGGCTTTCATAAATTCCGCTGCCTCTTCGCTGCCTGCTTTCGCGGCTTTCAGCAAATCTGTGCAACCGGCCTCGGCCATTCCGGCTTCGATTTCGACTCCACCTTTGAGGTACCACAGCCGGGCATCGAGGGGTTTAATTTCCAAGGCTTTGGAGAAATCTTCAAGCGCTCCGGTCAAATCTTTCAGCCGGTACCGGGTCAATCCGCGGTTCATATACAAGGTGTATAACTCCGGGCAAAACTCTTTGGCCATGTTATAATCACTCAGCGCCCCGATATAATCACCGAGTTCATATTTGGCATTGCCGCGACAGAACCAGGCGGCGCCAAAGACGGGATTGAGGGTGATAGCCTGGTCGAATTCGGTGATGGCTCCTTTATAATTACCCGGGTAGGATTGGGTATTGCCCCGGTTAAAAAACGGAAGCGCATCCCAGGGACGGTCTGTCGGAGTAGCCAGGTTGCGGTTCAGCTTCACGGCCTGATGGTAGTCGGAAACCGCTCCGGCAAAATCGTTCGCCCCGTAACGGGCCAGTGCCCGGTTATAATAGGCGTAGGGCGATTGCTCATTAAGGGCGATCGCCTTCGTGAAATCTTCGACGGCGTTTCTGAAATCCTGCATGATATAACGGGCGATACCCCGTTCGAACCAGGCCGAAAAACGTTCCGGCTTCAGGGTCAACTCCTTCGTGCGATCGGCAATGATCCGTGTATATTCATCAGCCCCGTAACGGGCAATGGCTGTGTTGAGAACCGGCAGACCCTTTTGTCCGTAACCCATGATCCCAATCAGTAATAGTGCTAATAACCCTAACAATCTATTCATGAGGATGTTTGTCGGTTTGTAAAAACCCTGTAAAAATAATAAAAATCAGGCTTGTTAGGGGAAAAACCTAATTATTTATAAGAGTCTTAGTATTAGGAATATATCCATCAACCGGGTAGCGGGATATCGGATTTTAACCAGGAAAGAATGCTAAAAAAGGTTCCCGCGCTGGTTTCGCAAGGCGGGATGAAGGTCAGAAGCAGTGTTCGCCTTTGGATTTCATTCGATCCCGGTTGAATTCCCAACTTAACGGGTACAAAGCATTGTCGTGGGAATTGTCCCGGGGCAATACCGGTTTATTTTGATAACAGGGCGGTCATCGGGTTTCGCAGTCCCCGGGCTTCTTTGAGGTAGATCTTCACGGTGCCCACCTTGAGCTCGGCTTCCACGTAAACCGGAAGTTTGTTTTTATCGGCGGTCATCCACACCACCACATCCGATCCCTCTTTGAAATAGCTGACCGTGGCGTTCATCTTAACGATGAACTTGCTGCAATGGTACATCTTCCCGTCGCGGTCCTTGATGATCCCCTTCCCGCTGGCGACCATCCGCAAGGCGGTAGGTTGATCATTGTACAGGATCGACAGGGGAAAAACCGTTCCCGGGCGCTGATTCTCGAGTTCGAGGGTACGCGGGAAGAAGACCGACGACACCATGTCGTTCATACACTTCGCAATGGAACCCTTCCCGTTCGATACCGGTTCATTGTTCAGCTTGTAGTTATAAGAGAAAAACGACTGGGCCGGATACATGTAAAGAGTCATCAGCACGGTATTCTCATTGTGCAAGGTATAACGCTGAAATCTTATCGGCGCCCAGGTTGCCGCATTCACCCACGATTCGTAAGAGTCGCGCACCTTGAACAGGTGGTCGTACATGGGGTAGGTGCGGGCATTCAGTTTTAGGTGGAGCACCTCCTTGCCACCCGCCGTCTCCCGGGCAGTGGTCATGGTAAGCGACGCGATGTTCGACCACACCGGCCCGACCTGGTACGAAACATCGTAGGCGAGGTACTCACCCGGACCGATGGCTGTATTCCCGCGGAAACACTGCGCCGGTAAGCAAAGCGGCGCCATCATCAGCCCGGCGGCACATAAAAACTGCAATATGAACCTGGTAAACATAGTATTGTTTTTTTGAGGTTATCTTTGAAAAATTTTCGTAAAGGTACGAGAGATTTTCTACTTTCAAATGCCGGCCCTTCTCAAATTCAAAAACACTCTACCGGAAATATTATTGTAAAAAACTTCCTATCTTAGCAGAAAAAAACCACACCCACACCCATTTCCCACACCCACACCCCAATTCACCAATTCACCAATTCACCAATTCACTCATTAACTTAGTCATGCTCCTCTCCTCCACCCTCATCCCCGTCGATCTCCGCTTTCTGGTGATCATCACCCTTTTCCTGTCGGTGGCGGCCTTCGTCATGAGCGCCTTTTCGGTGTTCCTGTTTTACAAGTTCTACCGCGATACCATCAAACCCCTGCCGGCGCTGATCCCATCGGTGTCGGAGAACAACATCTCGTTGCGTCTGTTCAACAACGGGAACAGCCCCTTTTTCATATCGGGATTCCGGGTTTCAAAAAATAACCGGAGTTCCGGCTCCATCTCCGACTTCCTCCCGCTGATCGATGAAAACACCGGTTATATCTCAGTCACCATCATCCGCGAGGGACTGAAGGTGATGCCTGAACAGTCGCTGAAGATCTTCGAATTCGACCTCAGCGCCTTCGACACGGGTATCGAAACCGGAGTGGTACGCGATATCCTGGCTCATTTAGACGGACTCTCTTTTGAAGTGCACTGCCGCGATATCGGGAAACGTTATAAAACCATCATCCGGAAAACCATGACACTCGGGGAGAAGACAGGATCGAAAGAAAATTAAAAACCAGGGAATAGGCAATAGGCAATAGGCAATTGACAATGGAAAATGGAAAATGGAAAACGGAAAATTCACTCATTCACTCATTCACTCAATCACTCATTCGTAGATCGTAAATCATGTCAATCGTAAATAAATCTTTCCACTATTTCACCCGTCCGCTTGTCGATGGCCTGATTGTGGTGGCTTCGGTATTCCTGGCTTACCTGTTGCGGTTCAACTTTGATATTCCGGCCAGCGAAATAGCCGAGATCCCGATCGTACTGGCCATTATGGTCGTCGTTCGTTTCACGTTATTCCTCGCGTTTCGCGCTTATACCGGGACCGATCGCCATCCCGGACTTGCAGGAGGGTTCCGGCTGGTTTTCATCCTCATCTCCGGCAGTTTTTTCTTTATCCTTACTGACTTTATCACCTACTATTTCATCAATCAACGGCTCTTCATCCCCCTCACCATTATCATCCTGGAGTTCCTGATCACCACATCACTGATCCTCCTGTTCCGCTCGCTGACTGACGGCAGATATGATTCCCTGCTTCGCACTCTGAAACCGGCCTCCCCCGTGACCGGTACTAAACCGGTAACCGACGCTGGCAAATCTGTTGCAGACTCCTTTGCACCCGAGCGACTGAGCTGCATCGGGAGCTTTTTCCAGGGGAAACGGGTTCTCATCACCGGAGCCGGCGGGACAACCGGAACCGAAATGACCCGGCAGCTCCTGGCCTTCAGGCCTGCTTCGCTGCTCCTGACCGACCCCTCCGAAAAGGCGCTGAACGCCCTGCGGTGTTACCTTCAAAACGTGCAGCAGGTCCCGGTGTTGCTTAGTCTCACCGACATTACCGACGAAGAAGGACTGACGGCACTCTTCGAATGCCACCGGCCCCAGGTGATCATCCATTGCGCGTTATACCACGATGCTTTGTTCCTCGAAACCAATCCACGTGAGGCCGACCGGGTAAACGCAGCGGGAACGAAGCGGTTGATGGAAATTTCCGCAAGGTACGGTACCGGGTGGTTTGTTCTTGTTTCACCGTACCGCGAAACAGCAGGAAACGATGTCGTGAACGCCCTGATGCTGAAGGCCGAAGATTCAGTGAGGCAGATGGTAAGCAGCCGGATGGATGCAGGAGGCGATCTTCCGGCAAACGAAACGCCGTTATCATCAACCCTGGCAGCGGTGGTTATCCGGCGGCCCGCCAGCCGAAGAGAAGGACTGTCACTGCCGGCGTTCTGCATCCTTGTGTTGGAAGCGGCGGCCACCGGGAGTAACGGCGATGTTTTTCAGGCGCTCCTCCGCGAACCTACCCGTAAACTCGACCAGGCCAAACGGATGATCCTGGAGTCGGGATTGCAACTGTCGGACGATGATGATCTCCGCAATACCGACCCTGCAGCCTCCCCGGCGCAAAACTCCGCAAAAGCCAGCCATCTCCTCGAACCAGCCCTGATGCGGATTCCCGCACCCGATGCCCCCTGACCGTCAGGGATTTTAGAACATTCCATACCGGAGCACACTCAGGAATAGCCTTAGGCCGGCAGGACCTCATCACCACAACGCGGTTGTACCTGGCGCCAAGACAGTAAACCTCTTTCCCTGTTATTTATCGGTAGTCACGCGCCAGCCAAGGCCGCTTATGCGGTGACGGATGGCTCCCGCTTAGCATGACGGGGAAGGTAAAAGAACGCGGATCACACGGATCATACGCAAAAGTATTTTTATTCGGATGATTTACACGATTATGTTCGTGCTACGTTTCTGATCTATTGTGAAATATGTTTTTCAATTCTTGATTTTCAGGGTGTTATATTTTAACCCTGATAAAAAAAAGTGAAAAAATTGTCAAAAAAAGCTTGATTTTTCAAAAAACATTTGAGTACATTTGTTACTCGATTGTAAATCCCCCGGTTAATCTCCTTTCATGGGGATCGGAGCCGGGGGCCGGGAATTTACCCGGGCTGATGTCACAATCATTTCAGATACGATCACATCCTGTGACCGAAAGGGCGAAGCCATCTTAGCCATTTAACGTACGGCGGGAGTAATTAAGGCATTAGGCATTGGGCGTTGGGAATTAGGGAAAAAGGGTGTTCGTTTTCCATTTTCCATTTTCCATTTTCCATTTTCAATTGTCCATTCTTGTCCGCCTGTCCGCTCTTCGTCAAACTCTTCGTCAAACTCTTCGTTAACCTATGCTCGAAACCCTGATATCCAATAAGACCCGGATTAAGTTATTGGTCCGGTTCTTCCTGAATTCCGACAGCCGCTGTCATCTGCGCGGATTGGAGGAGGAATTTGATGAATCGACCAATGCCATCCGGGTTGAGCTGAACCGCTTCGAGGAGGCCGGACTTCTCTCCAGCAACATGGAGGGGAACAAGAAAATATTCCTGGCCAACCGCCGGCACCCCCTGTATAACGACATCCATCGTATTGTGCGGAAGCATTTAGGACTCGACCGCATCGTGGAGCAGGTGGTCGAAAAGCTTGGCAACGTGAACCGCGCCTTTCTCACCGGCGACCTGGCTGCCGGCATCGACAACCGCACCATCGACCTGGCTTTGGTGGGTCGCGACATTGACTCGGAATACCTCGAAACGTGTATCCGTAAAGCAGAAAACCTGATCAACCGAACCATTCACTGCCAGGTGCTCCGCGAACAGGAGGAAAAGCGATACCTCCGCGACTACCCGAAATCAGTATTGATTTGGGAAAAGAACCAGTGAACCAGTGGACCGGCGGACAAGTGAACGGGTGGACCAGCGGAAAAATAACTGATTGAGTGAATGAGTGAATGAGTGAATGAGTGAATTTTCCGTTTTCCATTTTCCATTTTCCATTGTCAATTGCCTATTGCCTATTGCCTGATTTGAACTCTGAAACCTAAAACCTGAAACACTATACTTATGAACTCTTTTTCCCCTTCCGGCGAATCTTTCGTCTTGCCTGTTAAGGATGACTATAATGTTGAATTTAAACGTATTGAGGAACTTGTAAACGCTGCCCGGAAAGAAGGGAAGGAGATCGTGGTGGTGATGGGCCTCGGTTTCGTGGGCGCCGTGATGGCGGCCATCGTGGCCGACACTAAAGATGCGAATGGAACGAATACCAAGTTCGTGATCGGCTGCCAGCGGCCGAGCATCCGCAGCTTCTGGAAGATCCCGATGATCAATCGCGGGGTGGCGCCGGTCAAAGCCGAAGATCCTGAGGTGGACATCCTCATCGAGCGTTGCGTGAACCAAAGCAAAACCCTGGTGGCGACGTTTAACAGCGACTGCCTGCAGTTTGCCGACTGCGTGGTGGTGGATGTACAGTGCGACTTTGCCAAGAAAGAATTAGGCAACATGCGCTCCGGCGAAGCCGATATGGCGGCCCTCGAAGATACGATGCGCACCATCGGGAAGAAGATACGACCGGAATGTCTCGTACTGATCGAAACCACCGTAGCTCCCGGCACCACCGAATTTGTGGCGTGGCCGATCCTGAAAAAAGAGTTTGCCCGCCGGGGGATGAACGAGACGCCGTTGTTGGCCCACAGCTTCGAACGGGTGATGCCCGGAAAGCAATACGTGGCCTCGATCCGCGACTTCTGGCGGGTTTGTTCGGGCTGCGAACCGGTTGCCCGGGCCCGGGTCGAGAAATTCCTCCGCGAGGTGCTCAACACCGGGGATTTTCCCCTCACGGTGATGGACCGTCCCATCGAGTCGGAGACCACCAAGATCGTCGAGAACTCCTATCGTGCCACCATCCTGGCCTACCTCAACGAATGGAGCCTCTTTGCCGAGCGCAACGGCGTCGACCTCATCAAGGTGATCAAGGCCATCAGGATGCGTCCCACCCACTCGAACATGATCTTCCCCGGACCCGGCATCGGCGGCTATTGCCTGCCCAAGGACGGCGGATTGGGTTGCTGGGCCTATGAACACGTCCTGGGATTTGAGGATGGCGACAAGATTTTCCGCATCACCCCCACAGCCATCGACATCAACGACACCCGCGCCCTCCATGTGGCCGAGCTCACCCGCGACGCGCTGCGCAACATGGGTCGTTACATTGCCGGCGCCACGGTGCTGCTCTGCGGCGCCAGCTACCGGCAGGATGTGGGCGATACACGTTACAGCGGCAGCGAGCTCGTGGTGCGCAAGCTCACCGAGATGAGCGCTGAGTTACGCGTTCACGATCCTTACGTGGATCACTGGTACGAACTGGAAGAACAGGACAGCTATCCTTCGGCCGGCAGCTCGTGGAAGCGTTTCTTCCATAACCAGGAACACCTCAAAGAGACCCGTGTCGAAAAGAATCTTTCGGAGGCCATGAAGGGAGTGGAAGCCGTGATCCTTGCCGTTCCGCATAAACAGTACCTTGATCTGAGTCCCGACGAACTGGTGACCTGGGCCGGGGCGCCCATCGCGGTGATCGACGCCTTCGGCATCCTGACCGATGCACAGATCAGGCGGTACTTTGAATTGGGATGCGAAGTGAAGGCCCTGGGCCGCGGCCACCTCGCACGACTAAAAAGAGAAAGCAAGAATAAATGAAGGAATTAAGGATTTGCTTAAATTTTGTCAATCGTAAATCGTAAATCTTGTCAATCGTAAATCAATTTAAATCTTGTCAATCGTAAATCTTGTCAATCGTAAATCAATTTGGTTTCTAATTATATCGCTATACTTACACAATTTTATTTTTTCCTGAAATCTTACCCGATATGAAATACCTCCGTTTTTTATTTCTGACTATCCTTATGATGATCTGTTCGGCGGGCTGGTCGCAGACTCTGAATGATATCTTCGACCTGAAGGATACCACCTACACAGCCAATAACAAACTGAAAGTACCAATCGGGCCTGGTAAGACCGATACACTCAGAACCGGAACCGACGGTGGAAAAATAATCGAAATGACCATCCCGGTTACTACTCCTCAGGAAGCGGCGGCGGAGGCTGCCCAGCGGTTGATCAAACAGGCTGCGGAACGAAGCGGCGGCATCCGCATTTACGGACATTCGGTCTTCACCGACCAGACTCTGGATGTATTTCGTAAAACGGATGGTTCCCAAGCCCCCGAAACCTATATTCTGGGTCCGGGCGATGAGATCCGCATCACCATCTTCGGGGCATCGCAAACCGACCTTCAATTGCGTATCAACAATGAGGGATATATCCAGCCCGAAGGCATGTCAAAAATTTTCCTCCAGGGAATGTCGATTGTCCAGGCGCGCGAACTTCTGGTAAACCGCCTCTCCACCTTTTTCACCTTCCGCGCCGACCAGCTTTCACTTACGGTTGCCACTGCCCGCACGGTGCTGGTGAATATCTTCGGCGAAACCCGCATCACCGGCGGATTTACGGTTTCGGCGCTTAACTCGGCCTTAAATGCCATCTCGGCAGCAGGGGGTGTTACCGACATCGGTTCCGTAAGAAACATTCAGATCATTCGCGGTAAACAAAAGCACACCATCGACCTTTATGCCTTCATGAGCAATCCGGCTTACCAGTTCGGTCTCGATATCCAGCAAAACGACATCCTCTTTGTGCCGGTTGTCGAAAACCTGGTGTCGATCGAAGGAGCCGTCAGGCGCCCTATGTATTACGAAATGCTGCCGGGCGAATCGCTGACCGACCTCATCCGGTATGCGGGAGGCGTGAATGTAAATACCTACCCCGATTTCGTCCAGATCCAACGCTATACCGGCGATGAGATCCACCTCCAGGAATACAATCTCGCCGAAGTGCTGTCGGGAAAAATGAAAATTACCTTGCAGAATGGCGATATTGTGCGTGTCCGTGCCATGAGCAAACCCATTGAAAAGTTCACCGAGATCAAAGGTAGCGTTTATTACCCCGGCCGCTACGACCTGGTGAAGAGCCCCACCCTCGATGTCCTCCTCACTTCGGCACAACCCACCAAACAGGCGCGCCTCGACCTGGTGATCGTCGAACGCTACCGTCCCGACGAAACGGTGGAGGTGCTCACCCTCGACTGGTCTGCCATGAAAGCCGAAGGAAAGGACTTTACCCTGCAGCCGCGCGACCGCATTACCATCCCCGAATTGGCCGCCTACCGCGACCTGGGAACCATTTCGGTGAACGGCGACGTTCGCGATCCCTTCGAGAAGACACTGGCCCTGGGCGACCGGCTCACCGTGAAACAGGCCCTCGAAATCGCTGGGGGACTGAAGTCAACCGCCTATCCGGTAGCCTATATCTTCAGGCGCAACATCCTGAATCCGGTTGAGATAACCTATATCCGCACGGACCTTTCACGCGCCGATGAAACGCTGCTGCAGCCGGGCGACCGCCTGAACGTGTATGACAATACCCTGTTTACAAACGTAGGAGAAGTCCGCATAAACGGGGCCGTAAAAAAAGCGGGCGGACTCACTTACGATCCCCTGGTTCAGGTTACCGACCTGATCACCACGGCAGGAGGTGTCACCGTGGGGGCTGTGTTAGACCGGGTTGAGGTGTTCCGCACCATCCTTTCGCCCGATGAACCAACACGCATCGAACGGATCACCCTTTCGCTTGACACGGCGTACCGGGTTTCCAACCCCGTTGGATTCAAACTTCAACCCTACGATCAGGTGGTGGTGCGGCAAACGCCCGGATTCACCACCGGCCGTACCGTGGAGATTGCAGGCGAAGTGGCCTCCCCGGGAGTCTATGTGCTGGGATCGCAACAGGTACGCCTTAGTGAGATCATCCGGATGGCAGGCGGACTGCTCGATGGCGCCGATGCTACCGGGAGCAGGCTCTTCCGCACGAATAATTCGACCGGCTCCATCGCCATGGATGTACGCAAGGCGGTGCGCAGAAGCGGCAACCTCCGGTTCGACCCGGTTGTGATCGACGGCGATATCATCAACATCAACCGGATGGAGAACACGGTATCGATCTGGTATCAATCGACCGGCCTCGAACAGGCTTACGGTCCCGAAGGTTTAAATACGCTTGTTTACCAGGGAAAGAAGTCGGCCCGCTGGTACATCATGCATTATGCGGGCGGATTCGGCCCCAAGGCAGATAAAAACAGCGTTACCGTCGTGTTAAAGAATGGACAAATGAAAGGGACAGGGAGAACAATATTCGGCATCCGGAAATACCCGAAAGTCACGACGGGGGCGATGATTATGGTAGGAGTAGAGAGGGAGCAGGTTAAAAATTAATTTTGAGATTGGTTTAGGGATGATGAATACCTTTTTTGTAAAACTTACAGTTCGGCTGAATATGTTTTTTTCTTTCGTTAACCGGCAACCCTGGTCCGGAGTGTTACTGATACTTCTGGTAAACCTGATCGCATGGTATCTGTTGCCGATCCAGTTACTTGTATTTTACCAGGACAACCTGGTACTCGACGTTCCGTTCTTTCTCAAAAACAACACCTTCATCTTTGTGTTTTGCACCACAGTATTCCTGGCACTTTTCGCAGGAATTTACCGCATCCTTAAATTGAATGCCTTTGCAAAATACAAGGCCGGTTTACTGAAATTCATCAATGGTTGTTTGATTTTTATCATCTCGTGGATCATACTATCCGGATATTTCTTCCCGCTGATAAAGAGTACAGGTGGGATGACATCATTAAGTGATTTACCTACCAACGTTCTGAATCTCTTCCTGGTGGCTGTTTTATCGTTAGGTATCACGTTTCTGGTTCGATCTCCCAAGATCGGCAAAATTGCCCTGACCATGTTGGTTGCCTTGTTCCTTATAACCATTCCGGCAGGGATGTCGGAACTGATGAAACGCTCTTCTGCCAGCCTTGACAACCAGGAAAGAGTACGACAGGCAACCTTGTTGTCGCCGCACCGTAATTTGCTCGTCATCTCTTTCGACGGACTTCCGGGTAATATTGTCAATGACATTTTTGAGCAGAATCCGGAAATAAGGAATGAGTTCAGAGACTTTATTCATTATAACAATGCCATTTCAGCCTCACCCGGTACATTTTCATCAATAACCAACGAATTATTCGGGAACATCAATCTCAGAAAAATCACAGATAATGAAGAGGAATTCAAGAAAACACTTCCGCTTGGGAACCTCTTCATCAACAAGGGGAAAAAGAAAGGGGTACACATTGTAACGTATGGCCCCTATAATGCCTATAACCAGGATGGCGGCATCAGGCTGTATTCGCTTGTACCCGGCAGGGCCATCAATCATATTTATGACAATGTAAACCTGATCGGCAGCGAATGGAGCCGTATTGTGTCGGGGGAGGTTTCAGGGTATCTCATGAAAAGAGTGCAACCACGACTGATTGATTTCTTCAATCTTTTCCTGAATCGCGATTACAAATACTACCACCATAAGGGACCATCATGGGATCGTGAAAACCTGCTTAGTAATGACGATTTTCAAAGTCTGGTGAACAATCTCCATATTTCAGATACGACCGACACGCTGGCTGTCAAATACCTGCATTTTTTACATACCCACTTCCCGGTCGATTTTGACAAAGACGGTAACTACCGGAGTAATGATTTTTTCTGGCATGTGAGTCACCAGAATTACCATGGACTTTATAACCAGACCTATTATGCCCTTCACCAGTTTATCGATCTCATTAAAAAACTTAAAGCGCTTGGCGTTTACAATAATACATTCCTGGTCTTCAAAAGCGATCACGGGTCGATTACCTCGTTCTTCAGCAAATCTCCTTTTAATTTTCGTATTAACGGCCACAACAGGTTTGGTTATAGCCGGTATCGCCCTTTACTTCTGATCAAGGATGCCGGCCGGCACGACTCTGCGGTGACTGAGGTCTCGAAAATGGTCGTGCTGGGCGACCTTGCCAATACCATTGAAACCAGGTTTGGCCAAAACCGGAATTCCAACGGGATGTTTCCGGGATTGGATCTCATTCAACCCGATCATCACACTCCTTCACCTGAAATCTATCTCAATGTGGTAAAGGATTCAACCTGCGATTGGCGGTTTGATACCCATAACACCATCGTAGTTGACAGGTCAGAATCCGATTCTTTCCTTGAAATACTCAAGCACAGCGATTTGGTTACGCTGTCGGGGGGTGAATGAGGATCATCAGTGAACTTAACCGTGACGGCCTGCACACTGGCCGTGAATACCCCTGTGGGGCATTCCTTGTGACCGATCCAATCAAATCATAACCAATCCATAGGTTTAACCTCAACACGCTGAATAACATTGAACTGTGAATGTCAACCCGGATCCTTCAGGGATCCCAACGGATTTCTGTTTTATGAGGATAAAAAGCTGTTACGGCAGGTCAATCCTTTATATCAGGCACATTACGAACATCTTTTAACATCAGGCCTTTACGCAAAGCTGACCGGCATGCGACTGCTCATCCCGCATCAGGAGCTTTCATCGCACAAGGGGATGGACGGCCACGCCTTTAAGGTACTCGAACCGGAGCCTGTCGTATTTATTTCCTATCCGTATGAGTGGTCGTTTAGTCAGCTGAAAGATGCAGCACTGGCAACCCTCCGGATTGAATCCATAGCCCTTGATCATGGTATGACGCTGAAAGATGCCAGCGCCTTTAATATTCAGTTTCATCACGGACGTCCTGTCTTGATCGATACCCTCTCCTTTGAACGATATATCGACGGAAAACCCTGGGTGGCTTACCGGCAGTTCTGTCAACATTTTATCGCCCCGCTGGCCTTGTTAAGTTACACCGACGTACGGATGAGCCAGTTGACGAAACAGTTTATCGACGGGATCCCGTTGGATCTGGCCGCCAGGCTGTTGCCGGTAAAAAGCCGGATGAACCTCTCCCTTCTTGTTCATCTTCACCTGCATTCAAAAACACAGAAGGCCTATGAGCATAAAGGTTCTGTTAGCAGAAACGTAACAGTGAGTCTCAGGAATCTGAAAGCGTTGATCGGGAATCTTGAACATACGGTGAGGAAGATCAGCTTCAGGAGACAAGACACCGAGTGGGGTAACTATTATTCCGTCACCAATTATTCTGACACATCTTTTTTAAATAAGAAAGAGATCGTTGCGGAAATGATCGAAACCGTAAAACCATCGATGGTTTGGGACCTCGGGGCAAACAATGGCGAATTTTCGAGAATTGCCTGCGCCAAAGGAGGTTACTGCTGTTCATTTGATATCGATCCGGTTGCAGTCGAGCTTAATTATCTCCGGATGAAAAAGGATGGATTGACAAACCTGCATCCTTTAATCATGGATCTGACAAATCCTACTCCCCCGATCGGATGGAACTGCGAAGAGAGAATGAGTTTCAGGCAACGCCCCCTGCCGGATGCCATCCTGGCGCTGGCGCTGATTCATCACCTGGCCATATCGAACAACCTGCCGCTGGATAAAATCGCCCGTTTCTTCAGTGGGCTGAGCAGGAATCTGATTATCGAATTCGTTCCCAAGCACGATTCACAGGTGCAACGGCTGCTTGCCTCTCGCGACGATATTTTTGTTTCATACGACGAAGGATCATTTGTCGGGGTCTTCAGCCGTTATTTCACCATCGTAACTGAAAAAAGGGTCCCGGGCACCGAAAGAGTCCTCTATCTGATGAAGAGGAGAGAGCCGGCGTATACGGAAAATGGAATCATTTAACTTAATTCATATAAATAAACTACCTATGCTTTACATTCTGTTATATCTTGACCCCGCATCGGGAAGTATCATTTTACAGGCAATCATCGCCGGGGTTGTCGGCGCAGGCGTCGCCGTGAAACTGTTTTGGCACCGCATTGTGGGATTTTTCAAAAGAGACCGCGAGCCGATCTCCGAAATAAACAATGATCAGGATAGTTTTACTTCAGACTGACAAAACCCTGACGGGAAACGGTTTGACTGGTTTGACGAAGAGTTTGACAAAGAGCGGACAAAAACAATGGAAAATTGAAAATGGAAAATGGAAAACGAAAATTTCCCTAATCGCTATTCGCTAATCCCCAATCCCTTCTTTGAACTTTGAATTATTGTTTTTTCCCTAATTCCCAATTCCCAATGCCTAATGCCTGATTTGATCTAATACACCCCCTGTACCCTACACATGGTGTCGCATCGTGAACATATGATCATTGCCGGGAAACCGGTTACCGGGGAACATCTCATTGGCCGCCAGGAAGAGATCACTGCCATTAATCAGTACCTTGATCTGGGGCAGAGCGTTGTACTTATCGCACCCCGGCGTTATGGAAAAACCTCCCTGTTGCTCGAGATCCTACGCCAACGGAAAGAACAGGGAAACTATACTGCTTCGGTTGATTTCTTTGCTATTCCGGATATCATTTCACTGGCAGCAGAGATCACTGCGAAAGTCCTGACCAACAAAAAATGGAGTTGGTCGGTATATCAGTTGCGAACGGGCATCCTTGAGTTGATGAAAAACATACAGTTCAGGCAGGCCATCGATCAATATGAATATATCCTTGGATTTGGCAACCAGCAACCGGATGAGTGGAGCTTGCTTATCGAAAGCCTCCGTCTGATTGACAAATTTGCTGCTGAACATCAAAAAAATATGGTTTGTGGGTTTGACGAATTCGGCGACATTGAAAAACTCGATGGCGACCGGATCGTCAAGCTGTTCCGGTCGGTTATCCAGCTTCAGAATCACAGCAGCTATATTTTTGCCGGCAGTCACGAGTCGGTGATGACCCGCATCTTCATCTCCCGCTCCTCACCGTTCCTGAGATTTGCGAGAATTATCCACCTTGGACCCGTGAATACGGATGAATTCAGGCCCCGGATCACGCTGTCGCTCAACCATTACAAAATTTGCAATGCAGAAGTTCTCGCAAATGCAATCCTTGATTTTACCTCGGGTCACCCGTATTACACACAGTTGATGACCCAGCAGGCGGTATTGCTTAATAAAGCCCCGGGAAGCCGTAGGATTGGATTTAAGACCATCCTCGCCGAAGCCCTGGCGCTGGAGAACGATTATCTCGAAAAATTATGGGAATCGATTTCCGTGAACCGCCAGCAAAAAACAGTGGTATTAGCCATCGCATCAGGGGAGGAGCCGCTTTATTCAAAGCTCGACCGCAAACGCATCAATGTGTACCGAACCCTGAAACAACTCTCCGGATCGGGAACCGTCTTTACCACACCCACCGTCCGGCTCACCGACCCGCTCTTTAGGGAATGGCTCCGGAAACGGGTGCTGAAGATGGAATGACAATGGACAATTGACAGAATTGATAATTGAAAATGGAAAATGGAAAGTGGAAAGTGGAAAACGAAAATTTCCCTATTCGCTAATCGCTAATATCTAATCCCTTCTTTGAATTTTGATCTTTGATCTTTAAGCCTTGAACTCTGAACCCTCATCCCCTCATACCCTCTTACCTTCTTACCCTTTAATTTTGAAACATGACAGACCTCGATAAGCAGCCCGACGATATCGACTTCGTCGAGATTCTACGCAAGTTGTGGATTGGCCGGAAAACGATCCTGATCACGACCGCGATCTTTTTGGTGGTGGGGATCTTTTTAGCGATCATCACGCCGAAAGAGTACCAGTCGCAGGTGACCCTGCTCGTGGAGCCGGGGGGAACGAATCCTGCCGCCAATTCGGCCATTCTGAAGCAACTCTCGGCCCTCACCGGGGTGCCGGCCGGGGGATCGCAGGACGCCCTCACTCCCTCGCTTTACCCCCTCGTGGTGGGTAGCGTCTATTTCAGGCTCGACGTGCTGAACCAACAGGTCACCGAACCAAAGAGCGGTGCCCGCATCACCCTGGCCCGCTACCTCGATCAACATCCGGCGCAGACCCTCAACGGCATCATCACCAAGTACACCATCGGCCTACCTGGCACCATTTTAGGCGCCATCCGGGGGAATAAGGATCAAGATACAACATCCGATAAAAACGCCGGCAAAATAACCGGCGCTTACATTTTCCCCTCCACGACTACCACCCCCGGTATCCGATCCTCACTGGTCGGTCCACCGGGTTCCGATTCCATTGTAAAGACGCTGACTGGATTGGATAGAGGGAGAATCGGTATGTTAAGCAGCAGGATCAGCGCTGAGATCAAAAAGGGAACCAACCTACTAAACATAACAGTGAGGATGAACGATCCGGTGGTGACAAAAGAGTTGGCCGGTCTGGTAGTAAATACCCTCACCGGGTATGTGATCGATTACCGCACCCGGAAGGTGAAGAACGATCAGGCTTTTATCGAGGAGCTTCATGGCGAGGCGCAGGTCAAATATAAGCTGGCTCAGCAACGGCTGGCGGCATATAACGATCGCAACCAGAATATTGTACGGTCGGCCGCCCGCACCGAAGGAGAAAGCCTTAAGGCCGATTACGATCTCGCCTTTAACGTCTACACCAGCCTGTCGCAATTACTGGAACAGGCCAAGATCAATGTGCAGGAGAACACGCCGGTGTTTACGATGATTGAACCGCCGTCGGATGCCGTAAAGACATCGGGGAGCTTCAAGACCATGCTGATCATGATCGTTCTTGGACTGGCCGCGGGAATCGGATTGGTGTATGGCATTCCGGTCTGGCGAAGGGTGAAGGAAAACCTTAGAAAGGGGTAAACTAACGGGTTTCCTGTGGAGCGGCGCTTCACTGACCCGTTTTCTTAAATTTTTTTTGGGTGATATGGTTGTTCAGATAGGCATTGATGTCGCTTTCGCGGTAGAATACTTTTCCTCCGATTTTGCTGAAGGGGATCAGGCCCAACTCCCGGTAATGGTCGAGGGTTCGTTTTGAAATATTCAGCATCTTACAAATGTCCTGGTGATCGAGCCAGCCTCCGACTTCCCGCGACGAGGCGTTCAATCGCTCTTCAATACGTTGCAAATGGTTTCTGATGTCGGACAAAGCGTGGTTGATTTTGTAAATGGTTTCCATTGTTTATAAGGTTAAAGGGTTTAAGGTTTCAGTTTTATCGGAGTTTTTTGAATAGGTAAAGGGTGTTTTGACCATTTTAACATTTTTTAACTATATCTTACGTAAATAGCTTTCATAAGACAAGAATTGACGAGGGACATTAACGTGAAACCCGAAACGCGAAACTCCCGGGCACTTCGACAGGCTCAGTGCCCTGATACCCGAAACGCGAAACAAAAAAGGGCCCCTTTCAGAGCCCTTTCCACGATTTTATGTCCCTGATCAGAGGGTTACAGAATGGTTGGCGGTATGACCCGGAATATCACGGGCGATGGCGATGACGGTGATGCCGGTGAGTTCGTTTACGGTAGCAGTGGCAGTGAAATCATACGATCCGGTGATCTGGTTCAGCGTGCAGGTTCCCTGCTCGATCACCACACCGTTAAGCCCGACAATCTGAAGCAGTACCTCGACCACGGCAAAGTCGTCGCCGGCTGCGACACAGATCTTATCGCCGGGCGAACCATGATACCCGGAGGTGTTGATCGTATCCACGAACGGCGGCTTGAGATAGTCGGTCACCGCGAGGATATAGGGTGTGAGACCGTCGCGGGAACGTGCCGAATAGGCCATCAGCATATCGGGATCCTGCAGGATGTTTTTGGCATAACGCGTGGCCAGCGCAAACTTTTTACGCGCACTGACTTGGTTTTCCGTAGGATCGTTGCTGGTTTTCTTAGGCGGAACCGCCATGATGCTCTTGCCGAAGCGATTCCTGAACACTACCTGGTCACCAAACTTGCCTTTATAGGTCTTCGTGATGACATTTGATTTTGTGATTGACATAGTTTTAAGGTTTTAAGGTGAATATTTGCGATCCCTGGCCGGGGATCAGGATGGTTTGTACAAACGTATCTTTGTTTCAGAGTTTCAGGGTTTCAGAGTTTCAGGGCACTGAGCCTGTCGAAGTGCCCGGCGTTTCAGGGTTTTATTCGCTAATCCCTATTCACTCTTTTGAAAACACGTGCAAAAACTGCCAGTATGATCAGGCAAATTCCGGATAGCAGTAGTATTTTATCGGTGAATGAAAGCAGTGGGGGCGATTTCTGGAGTTTGATCTTTTCGACAGGGATGCGCAGGGTGCGGATGATGGTGTCGGCTTTGCATTCAGCTTTGAGGCGGATGGTGTCGCGGATCCGGATCATGGAGAGCTCCAGCCGGTCATGCCGGAGAGTCACGGGCGCCGAGAGATCAACCAACGGCAACGCGGTGTCGAGCCTTGCGAGGGGTGTGATCACCGTGTCGGTAAACCCGATGGTATCTGGGGTCCTCAACTCGGGATGACGGTTAACCAGCCGTTCGAGCCTCTGCTGGGGCGTGCAGGAAACAAGGGTTCCAACCAGTATTAGTAACCAGGGAACCGAAAAGTACAGCATACGGCGGCCGAAGGACAAAATGCGAAGGAAGATCTTAAAAAATTGTAATGCTTTCATAGGGAGTGGATTTTAATAATGGAATTAGGTTGTGATTTTATTTACATGGAAAATTGTTCGATCCTTCTGATCCAACCCTTCAAAAAAACCTGTTGCGACGGGTCTCGTTCGATGATGTGATGGATGAATACAAGCCGCTGCCGGTAAATCTGCCGGTGAAACCAAACCGGGTCGCAATGGTTCACGGCCTTCAGGGTAATACGCCCTACGAAACCATCGGGTTCGACGCCCAGGATCTGTTGAGGGATGATGATGCCCCACTTACCGCTGCACCAGAGCCAGTCGACCAGGATTTCGGCCACGGGCTGGCTCACGATCTCATCGGCACGCCATCGTTTCCAGTAAAAGTAGCGGAGCACCTTCAAAGCATCGTTTCGGGTAATAAGCAACAGGTCGTCGGGATCAATATCCCCGTCGCCGTCTTTGTCGTACCCCATGCGGTGCCAGGTCGAAATAGTAATACCCAGGTTGGTAAGTTTGCCGCGATCGGCCGGATGGTTTGAGATCCCGCCCTCAAGCGAAAGGATCTTGTTTGCGAAAGAGTCGAAGGTTGCCATACGAAAAGGGTTTCAGGTTTTCAGAGTTTCAGGGCACTGAGCCTGTCGAAGTGCCCGGCGTTTCAGAGTTTTATTCGCTAATCCCTTCTATGAATTTTAAATACCGAGTCGGGCATAAATAGTAGTCCCAGGATGGTGGGGAGGAGGGCGATGAATTCGCCGCCGGTTAGGGTGCGGAGATAGAGGAGGACGATGGCGACGGCGAGCAGAAAGAGGCCGAGGAGGGTGGTGCGCCAGTTTTTAACGATTCGGGTCTTCATAGGGATGGATTTTTGAGGTTCGTGCAACAAAAATAGCCCGCCAAACCGGCGGGCGGTAGTTGTAAAAGGTTGTGCCACCTTTTAGTAAAATATGGAAAATGAAAGAATTAACTTGATTTTAAAGGGAGAGTTTCCGGGATTTATTCATCATTTTTCGCAATTCTGCACAAATGAAATCGATGGTTTCCGGCGTAGGAGAATCAAAATGATTCTTCAGGCTTTTCGGACTGATCTGTGGTTGTTTTGGCGTGCAGAACATGTCGGCAACGAGCCGGCAGAACTTCGATTTGTTGTCGAGCGCGATGGCTTTGTGCTCGAAAAAGAGCCGGCTAAGCGCCGCCAAGGCGGAGACGTTGCCATTGACCGGAATCTTTTCATGGATGGATGTGGTATTATTTCCGGCGGTACTGAGCGCCGGCCAGAATTCGACCTGGTAAAGGAAACAACAAAGTTCCTGTATCAGATCTTCGGCGTGCATCTGCCAGAGCCAGGCATAACGGCGGGTCAGCCTCAGCAAATATTCCCGCGTTTCGTCGCCGGGTACCGCTCCGTTTCCGTTGCAGGTAAAGGAAGGCTTTTTGAAGATCATAGCCCGTAAGCGTGTTGGATGGCATGCGCTTTCGGATTGACTCACAGGCAGGGTAAAGCAGGTAAGCTTGCGGCTGCACCCGATGGCCTGCAATAGGAGCGCCCGCTTGTCGCGCAGGTCGAGTTTGCCTGAAAATTCAATGATCTTACCGATAAGATGGTCCTGCATGTGCGCGATAGCGGCAGCAAATTCACTGAACGATTTGAAACCGTTTACCGAAACCAGCCTGATCGCGTTTTGATCGGTCAAAGGCTTGCCCGGTTTTCCGGCGTTAAAACCAATTACGATCGAGGAGGCCTGGTTTATTTCGCCGAACATTTCGTTCAGCTCATACTGAAAAGAATTCAAGGTTTTCATAATTCCTGAATTTAATGATTCATATCGGTTAATCAGGCTTTTATGAAAAGGTGAAGAGAGAATATGCTTTTTTTAACATTATTTAACATTAACATAACAAATTTTTCCGTTTTTTACGATAATTCCAAAACGGGGCTATAAGCGTTGTATAATATCCGAACCGTTAAGGAATAAGATTAGAATATGCAGGGTATAAGGAATTAGCGAAAAAGGAATGGAAAATGGAAAATAGAAAATTGAAAACGATGAAGATTGAGAGGTTTGAGGATTTGGATGTTTGGAAGGAGGCCAGAGAACTCTGTAAGTTTATCAAAGAGGTTACAAATACAGAGAATTTTTAAAAGGATTTAAGGTTCAGAGACCAGATAAAGGCTTCATCGGGTTCAATCATGGATAACATCGCCGAGGGATTTGAAAGGGATGGGAAGAAGGAGTTTATTCAGTTTCTAATCATCGCCAAGGGATCGTATGGTGAAACACACCTGTATTCACTATCATCGATCCGCCGTCGGATGCGACAAAGATCAGTTCGGTAGGCAAAATTGTACTGCTCATGTTGTTTCTCGGGATGTTGACCGGAGTGGGGATTGTGTTCGAAAAACCGGCTCTGGCTAGGTTCAGGAAGCAGTTGAAAGAGATCCCTTCATAAAAGAAGTTGGAGTAAAGCGTATATTGAAATAGCCAACTACGGTAAAATTGATACTTGATTTTCTCGAATGAACCAAGATTTAGCTGATAAGGAATGGGACCTCGTAATTGAAGGATCGATATCTTTGTTCGACCTTAAATTTAAGGATGTTTGGCGATACCGCGATTTGCTTGTGATGTTTGTAAAGCGCGATTTTGTGAGTTTTTACAAGCAAACCATCCTGGGACCACTATGGTTCTTTATTCAACCATTTTTTGCAACTATAATTTTCACGTTTGTTTTTGGCCAGCTTGCTGGCATAAGCACCGATGGTCTGCCACAACCGTTGTTCTACCTGGCAGGTATAACGGCCTGGAATTATTTTGCCGATTGCCTTACCAAGACAAGCACTGTTTTCAGAGATAACACGCACATTTTCGGAAAGGTTTATTTCCTGAGACTTATTTTACCGTTGAGTATCGTGGCCAGCAACCTGGTTCGGTTTGGGGTTCAGATGATACTTTTTTTGGCCATGATGGGATATTACAGCTGGCAAGGCGCAGCTTTTACACCCACCTGGGCATTGCTGATGTTCCCGGTACTGGTGTTGATGATGGAGTTACTTGGTTTGGGACTGGGATAGATCACCACGGCCATGACCACAAAATACCGCGACCTCGCGTTCCTGGTCACTTTTGGGATTCAATTGCTGATGTACATTACAACCGTGATTTATCCCATAGACTTTCCAAAATCTTTCTAAATAAATGTATCAACGTGAAAGCGTTTCAATGCTTGATGTTAAGACAATGTATTTCGATTAACATATCACTGATTTTATTTTTTCAAAGTATTTCTCGACATGCGGTACGAAAAAAATCCGGGTATTGGATGACTAGTGTCTTGACAAATTAATAAATTAACATTATATTTGCGGTAATAAAATACCGCGACATGAGAACAGCAGCATTCAAATTAAAAGTCAAAGATCGTGAATTTCTCATTAATTTGACAAAAACCGGTAATCGGAATTCGAGAGAGTTCGAAAGAGCTTACATTCTATTAGCACTTGACAAAGGCAAGAGGCACGATGAGATCTCAGAGTTTTATAATGTCAGCAGAATTACCATATGGCGGGTTAAGACCAAGTATTATGAGGCCGGAGTGATGGAAACCATCAAAGATGAACCACGACCTGGCCAGCCAAGAAAATATAATGATAACGATACGGGCGAGATAGTTGCCATGGCTTGCTCGCAACCCCCTGAAGGAAGAAGCCGATGGACGATCAGGTTGCTGGAAAAGAATCTCAATGAAAAAGGCATCATGATAAATCGGGAATCAATCCGGTTGGTGCTAAAAAAAACGAATGTAAGCCTTGGTTGAAAAAGATGTGGTGTATCACCGAGATAACGAAGGAATACAGAAAACGAATGTACCGGTTGTTAGCCTTGTACAACAAGCCATATAATCCCGCATTTCCGGTTGTATGCTTTGATGAAAAAAGTAAACAGTTGTTAGAGGATTCAAGAACACCGATACCCATGAAACCCGGAAGTATGATGAAATACGACTATGAATACCGGCGTCACGGCACATGTAATATTTTTGTGGCAGTTGAGCCTAAGGTCGGTAAACATCATATCAAGGTTACAGATACAAGAACGAGAAATGACTTTGCCCGGTTTATGAAATGGTTGATTGTTAAGAAATATCGGAAAGCAAAAAGGATCATGATGGTGCTGGATAATTTGAATACACACTTCGCACAATCTTTTTATGAAACATTCTCAATGGAGGAATGTGAGAGACTTCTGAAGAGGATTATGTTTATCTATACTCCGAAACATGCAAGCTGGCTCAACATGGCAGAGATTGAAATCAATTTGTTGGACCATGAATGTCTTGGCAGAAACATAGGTAATCGAGTTGATCTTGAAAACCAAATCGCTGCATGGACAAATCAAAATAATCTTGATCAACGTAAAATTTTCTGGAGTTTCACAAAATATAAGGCTGATAAAAAATTGTCGAAATATTATGTTTCATGATTATATTGTCATGACACTAGTGCTTGAGTATAGTTAGGTTAGCTGCTAAAAATTTTTCGCAATATTGGTAGATGAACAAATGATAAAATTAAACTACAGTGATTTTGCACCAAGCATATTCAAACAAAGAGATTGGCCTTTAGTTGTGACAAAATGATAATGCAATCAAAGTTGGCATTATCTGTATTAATCAGAAGAATTGGATAGACTTTTCAAAAGTCTGTTTGATGGAATCGAAGTTGAACTCACGCTACAACAAAAATTTATTTGATCAAGGTTTTGGAAAGTATTATTAGATCAACTAAACTATAACATTTGAATAACAGTCTTAAAATAAATAAGAAAATCATTCTTGTTACCGGCGCTGCCGGATTTATAGGACTTCATTTATCATTGAAATTGTTACAAAGGGGTGATGAAGTAATAGGAATTGATAATATCAATGATTATTATGATATTACCTTGAAATATGCCAGGCTACACGAACTAGGCATAATTGAAGAGGATATAACTTATAATAAACCCTTAAGAAGCAGTAAATTTAAGGGATTCACTTTTATCAGAATAGATATAGCAGATAGGATCGCTATGAATTTGCTCTTTAATAATAATTCTATCGAACTTGTGGTCAATTTGGCAGCACAAGCTGGTGTAAGGCACAGTCTTGAAAATCCTTATGTATATGTCGATAGTAACGTCAATGGATTTATCAACATTTTAGAGGGATCAAGACAATTTGGAGTAAAGCACCTAGTTTATGCAAGCAGTTCAAGTGTATATGGTTTAAATGAAAAGTTCCCTTTATCAACTAAAGATAATGTCGATCATCCTGTTAGCCTATATGCTGCAACAAAAAAAGCGAACGAATTAATGGCACATTCATATAGCCACCTGTACCAATTACCCACTACTGGTTTACGTTTCTTTTCGATTTATGGTCCTTTTGGAAGACCCGACATGGCCTATTTTCTCTTCACAAAGGCTATTCTTGAAGGCCAGCCAATAAAAATTTATAATAATGGCGATATGTTTCGCGATTTTACATTTATAAGCGACATTGTTGAGGGAGTGATTAAAGTAATTGACAACATTCCAAAAGGTGATGTTTCTTGGAACGGTACGAAGCCAGATCCTTCTTCCTCATCTGCTCCATTTAAAATCTATAATATTGGTAATTCATGTCCAGTTAACCTCATGGACTTGATTAAAATGCTAGAAAAATTCTTAAACTGCAAAGCATTAAAAGTGTTTATGCCTTTACAAAGCGGAGATGTTATAAAAACTTACGCAGATTCAACTTCAATGCTTCAGGATTTTGGATATAAACCTACCACATCAATAGAAACTGGGATTGAGAAATTCGTAAAATGGTATCTAAGATTTTATGAATATGATAGTTGACAATTTCTTTAAAACCATGCAATCCTTTGAAAAGAATTTTTTTTAAAAAGGTAGTAGTTTTTGTTTTGAAGTCGTTCAATGTTTACTCTAGAACAAGAACCTAAAATAAATCCCGAACTATATGCAGAATCATTTCGATTTAATAATAGAACCAGGAAGGGCTGAGAAGAATTATATACGTGATTTATGGCGCTATCGGGAATTGTTTTATATTCTTGCATGGCGCGATATAAAAGTTCGTTACAAGCAAACTGTTATAGGTATTGCTTGGAGCATTATCAGACCTCTTCTTACCATGCTTGTTTTCACAATTGTATTTGGCAAATTGGCAAAGCTACCTACCGATGGTAATACTCCCTATGCGATTTTGGTTTTTGCAGGTTTACTCCCATGGCAGTTCTTCTCAAATGCACTAACCGAATGCAGTAATAGCCTTATTGGTAATACTAACCTGATTTCAAAGGTGTATTTCCCCAGATTAATTATCCCTGCTAGTTCTATAATTACAAGTTTTATAGACTTTATCATATCATGCGTTATTATGATTGGGTTGATGTTTTATTATAAATTTATTCCTTCTTGGCATATTTTATTCATGCCGGGATTCATTTTTTTTATTTTTATTGCCTCTTTCGGAATAGGATTATGGCTAACAAGTATGAATGTAAAATTTCGTGATTTTAGATATATTATTCCATTTATCGTTCAACTTGGATTATATATTTCACCAGTAGGGTTCAGTAGTAATGTTATACCTGAGAATTGGAAGCTTTTATATTCATTAAATCCTATGGTAGCCATAATTGATGGCTTCAGGTGGTGTATAATTGGAGGAGAAAGTAAAATGTATATAAAAGGGTTTTTGCTTTCGCTTGTTGTCGTACTATTTTTCATGTGGAGTGCGCTAATACAATTTAGGAAAATGGAAAAATCATTTGCCGATTATATATAATTTTATAATAATCATTGATACCAACCTATGGGTGATACTGTAATTCGTGTTGAAAATTTAAGTAAAAGCTATATTATAGGGCATAAAAATCGTGAACGTTATAAAGCGTTACGTGATGTCATTATAAATAAAGCGAAACAGATTGGTATAAAAACGCGACATATGCTGCATGGTGGCCAGCTAATAAATGGTTCAGAATTGGAGGAGTTTTGGGCCTTAAAGGATATAAACTTTGAAATAACAAAAGGTACCACCATTGGAATAATTGGCCGCAATGGTGCTGGGAAAAGCACTTTATTAAAAATTCTAAGTCGAATAACTGAGCCAACGAAAGGCCGTATATTAATAAATGGAAGAGTTGCTAGTCTTTTGGAGGTTGGTACCGGCTTTCATCCTGAATTGTCTGGAATGGAGAACATATATCTAAATGGTGCCATCCTGGGAATGAGTCGGAAAGAAATAAAATCAAAGTTTGATGAGATTGTAGATTTTTCAGGGATAGAGAAATTTTTGGATACGCCGGTTAAACGATATAGCAGTGGAATGTACGTGAGACTCGCTTTTGCAGTGGCGGCTCATCTGGAGCCAGAAATACTGGTTGTTGACGAAGTATTAGCTGTTGGTGATGCCGAATTCCAAAAAAAGTGCTTAGGGAAAATGGGCAAAATAGCTAACGAGGGAAGAACTGTTTTATTTGTCAGTCATAACATGGCAGCAATAGAAACACTATGCTCAAAAGCAATGATAATTTCTAAAGGTTCAAATAGTGACATAGGCCAATCAAAAGAGATAATTCAACAATACTTACACGAATTAAGCACATATTCAGGTGGACCCTTAATTAAACGAACAGACAGAAAGGGATTTGGTAGAATCAGGTTTAATGACATTTCATTTCTTAACAGGAATGGAGAAAATTCGAACGTCTTTGCAATCGGTGACGATATTAATATTTTACTAAGGATTCAAAATATTTATTCACATCCTGTAACAGTAAGTTTGGGCTTATCTATTAGTACAAATTTTGAATCACTCATCTCATGTGATTCACGTTTAAAAGGAGAAACCTATAGACTAGCGGGTGCGTTAGAAACTGTTGTTAGTTGTAAAATATTTTCACCCCCACTTAATTTTGGAAATTATGAAGTAAATATAATTATACTTAATGGAAATGAACCAGAAGATTGGATCATTTCAGCTGCCAAGTTTTCTATTGAGTCAGGAACATTTGATAATAGGGTATCAACAAACCCTTTCCCTGTATTGTCAAAATTTGTATGGGATGTCCATAGTGATGTTTGACAGCATTTTTTTTCAACTAAACATTCAGAATACTTAACTTGTTTTTATGAAAACAGCAATTTCACAATTAATCCATATTATAAATTGGAAAAAATCTAATACACCTTTGTTGACCTCCAAACATGATTTAAATCCTCTCAATCCTTTACCAATGCCGAAAACTGATAACTTACAGACTAAGGAAGAAATCTATAAATGGATTGAGTACGGGATTGGTTGTTTCAGAGAGTGGTACCAACCTGTTGATTTTGGGAATGGAATTGCTGCCCATGTGACCCGACCACCTGATTGGCTCCCTAAACCCGAATTATTATATGCAATTGATGGAGGGAAAGCGAAATGGGATCATGTCATCAAGAAACACATTCCCGATATTCGAATGAAACGAGTTTTGGATCTAGGCTGCAGTAGTGGAGTGTTTTCAATTGAGTTGGCAAGAATGGGTGCAAGCGAGGTAATTGGTATTGATAGAAATGAGTTAATTAAACACAAATCAACGGAGGTCCCCCCCTCTCAAGATGTCATTTCTCAAGCTACATTTGTAAAAAAAGCATTTGAATTACTGGATGGGATTGAATATCCAATAAAATATATAGCTCACGATATTGGACATATTCAAGAGCTAAACCTAGGGCGGTTTGATGTTATTCTTGCATTGTGCGTTGTTTATCACGAGTTGGATAAAATGCCTGATCTTATTCAAAAATTGGCACGAATGACAGATCACCTTATTTTGCAAGCGAGTCAAGGTCATACAGGACAGCTTGGAGAATGGGCTGACAAAATGTGCCAAGCCAAGGTGCTTTTCGAGGCAGGATTTACTCATATTGAAATCGAATCTCCTGTTGGATCCCTTATGCCAATGATTATTGGCCGTAAGGGACAATCTATACTCTAAGGCCAGATTGTCAAAGCTAAAATTAAATCCAGTCATCAATTCGATTCAATACTAAAAATGAGACGATTTTTGTTAAAAAGCACTATCGGATTAACACCTAAAGACTTTTTGTGGCGTATTAAATTTGGATATAAGCAAGATTTAATAAACATCGATGTGAGATGGGCAACTGTATTTACCCATGGAATTATTAAAGTGCCATTGAATATTTTGCGAGCGCCAATAGTCACCTCAGATGGGACGCAATTGATGCCCATTGAAGATACACCTCACTACCCTTGGATCAAATCTATTGTTGAAGGTTGTGAAAATTTGCATCTAAGGGACAGATATAGTAGTTATCTGGAAAATTATTTTCCCGATGATGATAAGCTAGTAGGGTTGGCCCAGGTGATAGCCTTAGTATCGTCGTTCAAGGCTGCAGTGAATTATCATTCTATTATCACAATTGTAACACAAATACCGGTACGTTACCAGGGCTCCTTCTATATTGTGATTTATGATGGAGTACACAGAGCCGCAATTGCCAAAGCGCTGGGGCATGAATTCATTAAATGTAGATTAGTGGCAAAAAGAATCAATCGCAACGATTTCGAAAGCCGAATTCATCACGATCCAAATACCATGTCATAGGCGCCCCTAAATTGTCTACTGACTATCATTATCATTCAACAGTAAATTTATAAAACATGAACAAATGTTTAATTTGTAACAATCCAATTGAACCATTTATGTCATTTGGCAAAATGCCAATCGCTAATGGATTTCTTACCAAGGACGATTTTAACAATGAATATTTCTTTGAAATGGAAGTAGCATTTTGTGATAATTGTAAAATGTTTCAATTGGTCAATATTCCTGAAAGAGAATTGATGTTTAATGAGCATTATGCTTTTTACTCAGGGACTTCAAAACACATGGAATTACATTTTGAGAAATTTGCGAAGCATGTGATGGACGATTATGTCGTAGATAAGGTTGATCCGTTTATAGTTGAAATTGGAAGTAACGATGGAATAATGCTTCAGAATTTCGCTAAAATGGGGATCAGACATCTTGGAATTGAACCTTCTGAAAATGTAGCCATTGTTGCCAAAGAAAAAGGTATTAACACAATTGTTGAATTTTTTGACAAATCACTTGCAGAAAAAATTGTTTCAGAATACGGACAAGCCGATGCCTATATTGCTGCAAATGTCATGTGTCACATCCCTTATATTAAGTCAATTGTGGAAGGGATTAAGACATTATTAAAACGCGATGGGATTGTCATGTTCGAGGAGCCCTACCTGGGAAATGTAATTCAACAAACAACGTATGATCAAATCTATGATGAACATACTTTTTTGTATTCCGTACATTCAATAATGTACCTCTTTAACCTGTTTGATATGGAAGTAATTGATGTGGAACCCCAAGAAACGCATGGCGGATCCATGAGATATGTTATTGCGCATAAAGGTATGAAAACAGTTTCTCCCAATGTGAATAAGCAACTGAATTTTGAAATAGAATTGGGTTTAACCATTCCCGAAACATATCAACAATTTAAGCGTAACTGCGAAAACTCAAGAGAAAATCTATTAATAATTCTCAAGGATCTCCGTAATAAAGGGAAAACCATCGTAGGGTATGCAGCCACTTCAAAAAGCACAACAATTATTAACTATTGTGGAATTACAACAGAACATCTGGATTATATTTGTGATACTACTCCTATAAAGCAAAATAGATTCAGCCCCGGAGCTCATATTCCGATTAAGCCATATGTTGAATTTCAGAAAAACTTCCCAGATTTTGCATTGTTATTTGGTTATAATCACATGAAAGAGATAATGGAAAAAGAACAAATATTCATGAAGTTAGGTGGAAAGTGGATTCTTTACACTCCTAAGATAGAAATACTATGAAAGTAATTTGTGCTAATCCACGAGCCCAGTATCTGTCTCATAAAATCGAAATTGATGAAGCTATTTCGAGAGTTTTAAATAAAGACAGATATATTCTTGGAGAAGAAGTTCAATCCTTTGAAAAGGAATTTGCTAATTTTATTGGAGTAAAATATGCAATCGGTGTTGGTAGTGGTACAGAGGCTATTCATATTGCATTGAAGGCTTGTAATATAGGACCAGGCGAAGAAGTTATAACTGTATCTCACACTGCTGTTGCAACTGTTGCAGCCATCGAATTATCTGGAGCATCTCCTGTTTTTGTTGATATCGAACATGACTTTTTTACCATGGATCCTCAAAAGGTCGAAAAACTAATTTCGGGTAAAACGAAAGCAATAATTCCGGTTCATATTTATGGGCAACCTGTAAATTTGTATCCAATTCTTCAGATTGCAAAAAAAAACCATTTGTATGTAATCGAAGATTGTGCCCAAGCACATGGGGCAATTTATAATGGTAAAAGAGTTGGTTCAATCGGTGATATTTCATGTTTTAGTTTTTATCCAACAAAGAACCTTGGTGCAATCGGAGATGGAGGCGCTATTGTAACCAATAATCCAGATTTAGCAGAGAAGTGCAGACAACTTAGAGAATATGGATGGGTGGATAGATATAACAGCCATATTTCGGGATGGAATTCAAGGCTTGATGAAATTCAGGCGGCTATCCTAAGGATTAAACTAAAATATCTAGAAGCTGATAACCAATCAAGGATTCAAATTGCTCTAGCCTATTGCAATGCTTTACAAAATACTGAATTTATCACACCACAAATCAGGGAAAACTGTAATCATGTATTTCATTTATTTGTAATTCGTTCAAAGAACAGAGATGAATTAATATCATATCTTAAAGCGAATGGGATTGTCGCATTGATTCATTATCCTATTCCAATCCATTCGCAACGAGCATATTTGAATAAGTATAGAGGATCGAATGATTTGACTGTAACAGAGTACGCTTCGAATGAAATTTTATCCTTACCAATCTACCCAGAGTTAGCTGAACGGGAAGTGAATTTTATATTACATAGAATAAATGAATTTTCACATAATAAATCATGATCGAAGGCGTAATAATTAACAACCTAACGACACATTCAGATCAACGGGGTTTTTTTCGCGAAATATTTCGTTTTCCAACCCAGTTTGAAAATCTTCCTGTCGGGCAAATCAGTCATTCCCTCGCTAAAGAAGGAGTCATTAAAGCTTGGCACGGACATGTTAACCAACATCAATGGAATTATGTAGTTTGTGGCAAAATCAAGGTGGTGCTTATTGACAACCGCTTAGAATCAATTACATATAAAAAAATAATGGAATTTGTCACTGGTGATGATCAAAAAACAATTTCTTATTATTTTCCTCCAGGAGTTCTGCATGGATATAAATGTATAGAAGGACCTATGCAAATAATTTATATTACAAGTGGTATTTATGATTTAAAAGATGAAATCAGAATTAAGGTAAGTGAATTTGAAATAAAATATAACTGGGGAGAATAAAGAACTGTGAACAATAAGAACTGGAATGGTCAAATTTGGAATGGTGTTTTCAACACATTTAAAGAGGCTAATGGGGAACAAGATGTTTTCGAGGACTCTATTTGGATTGGGAAACAAGTAAGTCAAGCGAAAATCGCCATTGAGCAAGCAAAGAATACGGAAACAATTTCTAAATTAGCATTAACTTCAGATTACTTTTTACCAGTGGTTGCCTCCACTATTGCACAACCTAACAAAACACTTAGGATAATGGATTTTGGTGGTGGCCTTGGCACTACATTTCTCCCCATTAAAGCCATGTTGCCTGAAAATCAGCCATTAGATTTTGTCGTAATTGAAAATGAAACGATTTGTGAATGGGGTAAAATATTGTTCAAAGATGAGAAACAAATAACTTTCCTTAACCGAATACCTATTGATGAACAGTTTGAAATGATCCACTGCGGATCATCATTCCACTATGTAGATGACTGGATGGAGTATTTACGTCTTTTCTCTATAATGCTACCGAAATATCTAATTTTTGTTGATTTACCTGCTGGTGATATAGATACTTTTGTTACTATTCAAAATTATTACGGAAGAGAAATACCGGTAAGGTTTTGGAACCTAATCGAGTTTATTGAAAGCGTAGAAAATTTTGGATTCAAATTAGTCATGAAAGCTCGTTTTAATAGTAAATACGTCTCTCATATGAATTGTTTCGATGAAGACCATCGTTTGAATTACTTTTCTCAATTAATTTTTAAAGCAATTTAGTTTTTTTTATTTATATTTTCACAACAAAATTCAGAATCCGTGTTGCAACAGTGAAGAAATAGTAACCGTTCATATAAAAGTAAATGAATAACCAAATGAAGAGACTCCCTCCAAAAATAATTTTGTGGGGTGGTACAGGACAAGCAAAGATTATAAGTTCTGTGATAGAATATTATGGATCATGTATTGTTGCAGTATTTGACGACACTCCCAATTTAATATCACCTTTTCCAGAAGTACCAATTTATCTAGGTTGGAAGGGTTTTCAGAGATGGATTTCTTCACAAACCGATGTTTCGGATGTTGGATTTTGTATTACCATAGGAAATCCTCATGGAATAATTAGATTGAATCTACATAATGAGTTATTAAAAAATGGATTATTTCCAACTACCTTAATACATCCAAATGCCTGTATTGCAAACACTGCAAGAATAGGTGAAGGTACTCAAATATTGGCTGGAGCAGTTATTCAAGCAAATGCAAAGATAGGTACCCAATGTATAATAAATAGTAATGTTTATATTGATCATGATACTATAATCGGTAATGGAAGTGAATTAGTTGCTGGATCACAATTAATGGGTTTATCAAGAGTCGGTGACAATTCACTTATTGGTGCGTCATCAATTATTTTGTCTAGGATTAATATAGGCTCAAATGTAATTATTGGGTCAGGAGTTATTCTGTCTAAGGATGTACCAGACAATTATATAATTATTAATAATGATAATAGACCTCAATAATTTCATAATAAAAAAGTCAAATGATTAGTTCACCAACAATCGGCGTTTGTGCAGCTTTCTCAAAAGGTCTGGACGTTGTTACATTTATGATAAATTTTGGATATAAAATTGAATTTATTGCAACCTGTAACAAAGATAATTCGGTCTACGAAGATAGTATATCCAGTTTATGTTATGAAAATAACATTTTACTAAAAAGAAAAATTGATGCTAATTCGGAAGAATTTATCAATTTTTTACATTCGATTGAAATTGACATAGTCATATTAGCATGGTGGCCTACTATTATTAAAAAGGATGCTATTGCTGCCGTGAAACAAGGATGGATAAATTTACATCCTAGTTTATTACCATTTAACAGAGGGAAGCATGGCTATTATTGGTCAATAATAGATGGAACTCCTTTCGGCGTTACAATTCACTTTATTAATGAAGGCATCGATTCTGGAAAGATACTATTTCAAAAAAGAATTGAAGTAGAAATGACTTGTACAGGACAACAGTTATATGATTTAAGTGCTGAAGAAGTTGTAAATTTATTTAAAGAGAATTATTTAAAAATAATCCGATTAGATTTTTCTCCCATAACACAAGATGAGGATATTGCGACAACTCATTTTGCAAAAGAGATTAACGTTCACTCAAATATTAATTTATTTAAAAAGTATATGGCTATTGATTTAATTAATATTATTAGAGGTAGAACATTTATTAATGGTGATTCTGCATTCTTCTATTATGAAGGAAAGAAATATTTTATTAGAGTTAATATTGAAGAAGCGTCCAAAATAGATTAAAGGAGCGATTTCCTAATTAATCCATAGGTTTGATTAATGGATAAACGAACTGCAATAATGAATGATAAAGAAAAGTTTTAAAACCTAATTGTATGAATCAAATTCAAATGGCTGGGCCTTGGATCACAGAACATGAAAGGAATACCGTATCTGAAATGATGCTCAACGGGTGGAATAATTATGATTATGTTGAAAAATTTGAAAAAGAATTTGCGATTTGGCATAATAGAAAATATGCCTTAATGACACCATGTTGTACACACGCCATTCATCTCATTCTATTAAGTATTGGAATTCGTGAAGGTGATGAAGTCATAGTTCCAGAATGTACTTGGACTGCAACTGCAGCGCCTATAACTTACCAAAAGGCTATACCAGTATTTGCAGATATAAATCATGATGATTGGTGTTTAAATCTTTCTTCAATCGAAATGAAGATCACGCCAAAAACAAAAGCAATTATAGCAGTCGATTTGTTTGGGAATATGCCTAATATGGAAGAGTTGATAAATCTAGCATCAAAGTACAACTTATATTTAATTGAAGATTCAGCAGAAGCTCTTGGGTCTAAATATAAAGGTATTAGAGCTGGGAAATTTGGTATTGCAGGTGTTCATTCATTTCACAGAACAAAAACAATTACAACCGGAGAAGGTGGTATGCTTCTTATTGATAACGATAAAGTATTTGAAAGAGCAAAATTTCTTCGTGATCATGGTCGTTCCGCTACTATTCCGTATTATACTCTTGAGGCGACTCCCAAGTATATGCCAACTAATTTACAGGCTTCTTTGGGATATGCTCAGTTCCAACGAATAGATGAATTGATTGAAAAAAAACGACAAATTTTTCATGCTTATAAAGAGCAACTTTCAGATGTTGAAGATTTAACTTTTAATATGGAATCAGATGATGTGTATAATGGGGTTTGGGCTACTTCAGTCATATTTGGAAAATCGCATGGAATGACAAAACTTGAAGCGATTAAAAAGTTAGCAGAGATTAATATACCTTCAAGGCCATTCTTTTACCCACTATCCTTTTTGCCTGCGTATCAACATTATGAAACTGGATCTGAGAATGAAAATCCAAATGCTTACGATATTTCAAATCGCGGGATAACCTTAGCATGTTCATATAATTTAACTGAGGACCAAATATCCAGAATTTGTGAAGGAGTTAAAAAAATATTGAAAAAATAATGCTTATGAAAGTTTCCTTGGGGAAGTATAAAGAAAATAAAGTCCTTATTACTGGAGGATTAGGATTTATTGGAAGTAATCTCGCACATCGGCTTGTTAATCTAGGTGCCAAAGTAACTATATATGACAATCTGGATCCTCACTCAGGGGGTATTTTATATAATGTGGCATCAATAAAAGATTCAATAAAAATAGCCTTCCATGATTTATTGAATTTTGATCTACTTGTAAAATATGTTTGTGATCAGGATTTTATTTTTAATTGTGCTGCCTCAACTTCACATCCATTCTCAATGAGAGAACCCATGATTGATTTGGATGTAAATAGCAGGGGAGTTATAAATCTTCTCGAGGCAGTTAAAAGGTTTAATCCACAAGTTAAACTGATCCACGTTGGAACAAGTACTCAATTGGGCATACTTAAATACCAGCCCGCAGACGAAAACCATCCTGAATTCCCTACGGATATCTATTCTGCAAATAAAAGCGTATCTGAAAAATATGTGCTGATTTACACAAGAGCATTTGACATTGATGCAACAGTTATTCGGTTATCAAATGTATTTGGTCCACGCGCATCCATTCACAGCCCTGAATTCACCTTTAATAATTACTTTGTGGGTTTGGCTTTACAGAATAAGGATATTATCGTATATGGCAATGGAAAACAAATGAGGAATGTAATTTTTGTCGATGATGCGGTTGAAGCATTATTACAAACTGCTCAATCAAATGGAACAAAAGGCGAAACTTTTTTTGCAGTGGGTAATGACCATTATAGCGTAGCAGAAATAGCGAAAGAAACATCAAAGATTATGGGAAGCGGGAATGTTAACTTCATACAATGGCCCAAGGAACGTAAGGCAACCGAGATAGGAGATGCTATTTTGAGTAATAAAAAAATTAAAGAAATAGTTAAATGGAGTCCACGGATAAATCTATCCGACGGTTTAATTAAAACAAAGGAATATTACGAAAATCGTTTAAAATACTACATTCATTAAGACATGAAGATTGTTGTTACAGGAGCTGTTGGTCATATCGGTTCATATGTTGTCCGCGATCTGGCAAATCAATTTCCAGGGGCAGAAATAGTGATGGTGGATAATATGATGACCCAGCGGTTTCCATCCTTATTTAATCTTCCCACTACAGGGAAATATCGTTTTATCGAAGACGATGTAACTACGATGGATCTGGGGCCTTTGATTGATAACGCCTACGTGGTGATACATCTTGCTGCAATTACCGATGCCGCCGGGAGTTTCGACAAAGCGGAACAACTCGAGGCGAACAACTATACGGCTACCCGGAAAGTTGCAGAGGCTTGTGTTGATGAAGGCGCTAGGCTTATTACCCTATCATCAACCAGTGTCTATGGAACACAGAATCTGGTGGTTTCAGAAGACTGTTCACCAGAAGAACTTAAGCCCCAGAGTCCTTATGCCTTAACTAAACTTAAGGAGGAAGATCTGATTACTAAATTATGTGGTCAAAAAGGCCTTAAAGGAGTTATTTGCCGCTTTGGTACCATTTATGGTATTTCACCTGGTATGCGCTTTCATACTGCTGTAAATAAATTTTGCTGGCAAGCGGCCATGAGTAAACCAATAACTGTATGGCGTACCGCCTATGATCAGTATCGACCTTATTTAGACCTTTTTGACGCATCTAGGGCATTTTCCTTTATTATTCATACCGATCTTTTTGATGGACGGATCTACAATATTCTTACTCAAAATGCCACAGTACACCAGATCGTTGACACTATTCAGGAGTTTGTGCCATCCCTTGAAATTAAATTTGTGGATAACAAAATTATGAACCAACTATCCTACGAGGTTTCCTGTGACCGATTTAAGAACCAGGGATTCACTTTTACAGGTGACTTGCACCGAGCGGTTGGTCAAACCATTGGGCTCCTAAAACAGGCTAATAATCAATAGCAAATTCAACATAAATTTTAAATCAATTGAAAACACTCGTATAATAAAGGATTTCGAAGGATGGTAATGTCATTTTGGAAAAATAAAAAAATATTGGTTACTGGAGGTGCTGGTTTTATTGGCAGTTTCTTGGTTAAACGACTGGTTTCTGAAGGTGCTATCGTGAAAGTAATAGATAACCTATGGAGGGGGCACCTTAATAATCTTAAAGGATCTGATGGTATTCATGTAATTGATTTGGAAAAATCTTTTTACCTGGCAGATTTAACGGATTATAAACAGTGTCTTGAACTTATCAAGGATGTGGATTTTGTCTATCATTTAGCAGATATTGTGGGTGGTGTCCAATTCGTTTTTAGTAATGAGGGCTTTGTTTTTCGACAAAATTTGCTAATTAATACAAACGTACTATCGGCTTGCTTAATTAATGGTGTGAACAATTATGTTTATGTTGGAACTGCTTGCAGCTATCCCAAACATCTTCAAATGTCACCTGGAATTGTTAGTTTGAGGGAAGATCAAACATATCCTGCCGAACCTGAGTCGTCATACGGTTGGAGCAAACTAATGGGTGAATATGAGGCAGAACTTGCAAGAATAACAAATAAAATCAATGTTGGTTTACTCAGGTTTCATAATGTATATGGTCCTGGATCCTCATTTGAGGGAGACGGCGCTCAAGCTCTTCCTTCATTAATTCGAAAAGCAATTAATTATCCTATTGAGCCCTTTGTTGTATGGGGAAGTGGCAATCAATACAGAGACTTTGTATATATCGATGATATTATTGATGCATTGATTAGAATCGGTGTTAAAGGAATGAACAAAGGCCTTATTCAAATCGGATCAGAAAAAGCAATATCCTTAAAAGAAGCGGCCGAAACAATCATCAAGGTAAGCGGGAAAAATATTGCTGTAAAGTTTGATTTATCAAAACCCGAAGGTGATCGAGGTCGAATTGGCATTTGCGATCGTGCAAGAGATATTTTAGGATGGCATCAAAAGGTCAGTTTTGAGACTGGAATAAAACAAACATATAAATGGATCGAAAAGCAATTGAGCATGAAGACATAAGAAAAAATACGATAAAATAGCAGTACCTATTTAATGGCAAGTGTTAAAATTAATGTTAGACATGTCCTCCATCTTTAATAAATAATTCTTGGATTTTACTAATGAATAAATTCCAAATAAAACCTGTTTTATCCATCGGATTGCCTATATACAACCGTCCAGAGCTTTTACGCCAGTGCCTTGAAAGCCTTTTAAGACAAACATTCCGTGATTTTGAATTAATTATTTCAGATGACTTTTCACCGGGGGATAAAACACAAAAGGTAGTTAAGGTTTATTCTGATCAAGATGACCGAATTGTATATTACCGTCAAAAAAATAATATTGGACCCTTTGCTAATCATAAATTTGTTTTGGACCAGGCAATCAGTCCTTATTTTTTATGGGTGTCAGAAGATGATTGGTGGTCTGATGACTTTTTGCAAATTGGGATGGAAACCCTAATTGCGAATAATCAGTATGATGCATGGTGTTGTACGATTGATAATATTGATTCTTTCAACCGGCCTATTCGACAATATTCAGGATTCTCCCGATGGACTTCTACGAAGAATAAAAGAAAAGATATTTTCAACTTCTTAATTGAACCAGAGATTATGGGGAAACCTCATATTTTTCATTCTATTTTTCGGTCAGATTCGTTAAAGCAAACGCTTAATGATTTTCCTATTAGAAATTTACCAGGAAATGATATTTGTTTTGGACTTGCTTTTTTAACAAGATTTAATCTTGTTGCAACCGATAGAGTTCTGTTTCATAAAAGAGTGGCTAGATTATCTGACGAGACTGGGAGAACAGATCATATCGTGATAACTGACCCATATAGATATGCTGTCCTGAATCCAAAGTTTTATTTTCAATATTATATTGCTGCTCGAAAAACAGAATATAGATATTTTGTGACTTTCGCATTGTTAGCAATATGGCCTGTAATGTTTTGTAAGAAATATTTTTCAATTGAATTTTTCAAAAAAGTTACAGTTGCTTTTCTTATGATGTTTGGATACCGTTTAGTTAATTCAAAAAAGACTATTTTTAAAACTCATCTGCATTCTGATTGATTAGATAATGATAAACATAATTTAATTTTTTAATAGAGACTCAAATGATTGTAGTTAAATTAAAGGGAGGCTTAGGGAATCAATTGTTTCAGTATGCTGTGGGTCGACATTTAGCGGAGATTAATCAATCAGAACTCAAATTGGACATTTCTTTTTTTAAAACATATAAATTGCATTCATACTCAATAGGTCCCTTCAATATATATGAGAATTTTGCTTCTGCAAAAGAAATTAGAACATTAATGTCTGGTAGGCAAAGTGAGCTTAATCGTTTTATCAGTCGATTATTTCACACTTCAATTACGATTAAACCAACGTATGTGATTGAAAAGATGCTCAATTTTGATCAAGATATTCTGAATCTATCAGATGGGGTTTACCTAGATGGATATTGGCAAAGTGAAAAGTATTTTAGCAAAATTGATGAAATCATTCGAAGAGAATTTACTATTAGAAATCCACCAATGGGTATCGATAGAAAAATAATTGAACTTATGACCTCATGTGAAGCGGTAAGCATCCATATTAGACGAGGATCATATTTAATGCCACCATATAACCAAGTACATGGAATTTGCGATTTAGAATATTATCAACAATGTATTAATTTGATATGCAAGGAGGTTAATGATCCACATTTCTTTGTTTTTAGTGACGATCCGGATTGGGCCCGTAATAATCTTAAATTGCCCCATATTACAACAATTATTGATCATAATAGTTCTGAGACAGATTTTGAGGATTTACGATTAATGACTTATTGTAAATATCATATTATAGCAAATAGTACTTTCAGTTGGTGGGGTGCATGGCTTTGCCAAAGGGACAAGAAAACCGTTTTTGCACCAAAAAAGTGGTACATAAAGAATGGTGTTAATAATGATGACCTTATTCCAAAAGATTGGCAAATAATTTGAAGGTTTTAAAATTGGCATAATTCATTTAAAATTTCTCCTCTTAATTTTGTTGATATGTTTACAAAACTTGATATAGAAATTGCTGATTTGTTATGTTGTGCATTGTGTCATGGGAGCATAAGAATTAATGATATAAAACATTTTATTTGCGCTGATTGCGGAACAGTTTATCCCTTTGTTGGAACCTCTGATAAGGAGAAAAATGAATATATTTATGATTTTCGTTTGAATCGACCTCCGTATTGTATTCCTGAAGGTATAAAGAAATGGGCAGCAGTTCAACATGAATATGAACGATATAGGGAACAGGTAGTCAATGCAGATGAGTTGAACAGATATTTGGATGAAATTGATAGCGTAAGAGAAATATATGAACATGAATTTCATATAACTGGTTCAGTCCTTGATGTTGGTGGGCATCAGGGAAGGCTCAGACATTACTTATCGGAACATGAGGTCCCATTATATCTTTCAGTAGATCCATATATTACTATTTTTGAAAATATACAATGTCGACCTAATTTACTAAATGCTTATTCTTGCTTAAATAAGCCATGTAACTTTTTAGCTTGCTACGCAGAGAATTTACCTATTGTAAGTAATACATTTGATTGGGTCCACATGAGATCTGTTTTGGATCATTTCTATGATCCGTATTTAGCAGTTAAAGAAGCTTACAGAGTATTAAAGGCAGATGGTACGCTGCTTATTGGACTGACGGTGCATGGGGGTAAATCATCATTAACGATTAATAATGATCTCGTTAGAAGATCAGCAGCAGTTCATTTAAAGATTCAAAGGACATTCAAACAAGAAGGAATGATAGGTTTAATAAATGCGCTTAAACGAAAATTAAAAGGAACTGAGAAAGAAAATGATGATCACATGTTTCATTGGAATTATGATGATCTAATAAATCTTTTGCAAGTAGCTGGTTTTATAATTGTTAAGGAGCATTGGCAAAAAGAGCCATTTAGCATGTGTATTTATTTCTACTTTGGTAAATCGAAATGAGTTAAATGGAGATAAAAAATGAGATCAAGTC
>CAZGIM010000004.1:0-243419 GCA_964525995.1 uncultured Prolixibacteraceae bacterium
CCATTATGTTTTTCGGATTAGCTAACGTTATAAATATACAGATGAAAATGGAAAATGGAAAACGGGAAACGGAATACGGAATACGTGGGACATTATACACTAATGGCTAATGGCCAATGCCTAATGCCTGATTTGAATTTTGACATTTGCATTTTACATTTTGAATTTTGTTTTTTCCCTAATTCCTAATGCCCAGTACCTAATGCCTGAATTCATTTCGCTACCTCACTTCCAAAATTTTTCAATCGTAAATAGAAACAATTACATCTTAAAATAAAATGAGCGAAGATATTTTTCAGGGCTATAAAGGCCGGGCACTCGAAGTACTACAGCAATACAATGCCAGGGTTTGGGCCAGAGTACGGGTCGATTCCAAGAGGGGAACCTTCGAAGGGACCATTCTCCCCCGTGCGGAGAATACCGATGATAAACATATCGTTCTGAAAATTTTTACGGGATATAACATCGGAATCGATATCAATGGAATCACCAGTATAACAGAGTTGGGTTACAAGAAAGCAGTTTATAAAATTCCCGAAAAGGAATTTCCGTATTCCAAGGAAAAGCCAAACGTTAAATTGCTGGGAACGGGCGGTACCATTGCTTCAAGGCTTGATTACCGGACCGGGGCCGTCATCCCGGCCTTTTCGCCCGGCGAATTGTATGGCGCGGTACCTGAATTAGCCGATATCTGTAACCTGACCACCGAAAAGCTTTTCGCCGTGTTCAGCGAAAATATGGGCCCCGAACAATATAAGAAACTGGCCGTCGCCATTGGTCATGAAATCGAAAAGGGAATCGACGGGATTATCATCGGTCACGGTACCGACACGCTCCATTACACCTCCGCCGCCCTGACCTTTATGGTTCAGAATTCGCCTGTCCCCATTGTCCTGGTCGGATCCCAGCGGTCGTCCGACCGGCCCAGTTCCGATGCAGCCCTTAACCTGATGCATGCTGCCACGGCCGCCGCACACGGCGATATCGCCGAAACGATGGTCTGCATGTTCGGTCCCACTTCCGATGAATATGGATTCCTGCACCGCGGAACCCGGGTACGAAAGATGCACTCCTCGTACCGTTCAACCTTCCGGACCATTGGCGACACTCCGCTGGCTACCGTCACACGCAACGGAGTCGTTCCCATCAAGCAGGATTATAACCGCAGGCGGAAAGACCGCAAGGTGACCATTCTTCCCTATTACGAGGAGAAGGTGACGATGATCTATTACTATACCAACATGCAGCCCGATGTGATCGACGGACTGGTCGACGCCGGCTACAAGGGAATCATCATCATCGGCACCGGTCTCGGGCATGTCAACAAACCGATTTACCCGGCGATCGAACGGGCCATCGCGAAAGGCGTCGCTATCTACATGACCGTTCAGACCCTCTGGGGATATGTGCACATGTTTGTGTACGACACCGGCCGCGACCTGATGGCAAAAGGGATTATTCCTGCCGAAAATATGCTTCCCGAAACCGCCTTCATTAAACTGAGCTGGGCGCTCGGACAGACCAACGACCTGGAAAAGGTGAAAGAGATCATGTTGACTCCGATCAACGGCGAAATCACCCCGCGTGAACCTTACAACGGATACCTGATCTACCAGGGAGGTGTTCCCGAAGTGGAAGATTTCATCAGGAAGTTCCATAAATAACCGGCGGGAATTCCTGATCCTTGCTGTTCAACCGGTGAACAAAACATCATAAGGCGGATTTCTCAGTCGGAGTCACCGTGGTTTTCGGGTGATTTCATTCGCGTTTTGTATATATTCCGGAGGAAAACGATACGAGACGGTCCTCTCAGGTAGAAACAACTTGCAACAAGAGCAACTTCAACCGGGCTGTCAGCGTTCAGATAGACCTGAAAATTTAAAACACACAAAAATTGAGAGAATTCCAATTGACCGGTTTGAATCATTGTTTTTTGTAATTTTGTAAGAACTAACTAACATCATCTAATCTTTCCCAACTAATTTTTTCCTAATGAAACGATTCATAGTGCTTCTTCAGGTGATGATCATTGTATCGGCCTGGACAACTGACCTAATTGCTCAAAAGAGCTACAAATACGACACCGTTCCCGGCGATCCGATGAAGGTCAGGATTTACACTCTCAGCAATGGTCTGAAGGTTTATCTGACGGTTTATAAGGATGCTCCACGCATCCAGACTGCCATTGCGGTACGCACCGGCAGCAAAAACGATCCGCACGACAACACCGGAATGTCGCATTACCTCGAACACATGATGTTTAAAGGAAGCGACGAATTTGGCACCAAGGACTATCCTCAGGAAAAACTTCTCCTCGACCAGATCGAAAAAAGGTTTGAGATCTATAAAGCCACCACCGATACGGCTAAGCGTAAGTCGATCTATCATGAAATTGACAGTATTTCGGGAATTGCCGCCCAATATGCCATTGCCAACGAATACGACAAACTTTTAGCCGTGATCGGGGCCAAAGGCACCAATGCCTTCACCTCCTTCGAAGAGACGGTCTATATCAACGACATCCCTTCAAACAAGATCAGCCAGTGGCTGGAAATCGAACAGGAGCGATTCAGCGATCCGGTTTTCAGGCTTTTTCACACCGAGCTGGAGACGGTCTATGAAGAAAAGAATATGAGTCTCGACAATGATGAGGATAAGATTTTCGAAGAGCTCTTTGCCGGACTGTTCTCGACTCATACCTATGGAACCCAGACCACCATCGGGACCGTGGAGCATCTGAAAAATCCCTCCCTGACCTCATTGAAAGAATATTACGCTTCACGGTATGTCCCCAACAATATGGCGGTTATTTTATCGGGCGATTTCGATCCCGACGTAGTAATCAGGCAGGTGGATGCTACCTTTGGGACCCTCGCCTCCAAGCCCGTAAAACCCTTTACTCCCGCGGTCGAAGCCCCGATCGTGAAGCCGGTCGTCAAAGAGATCCTCGGCCCTGATGCCGAGTCGGTAACCATCGGATACCGGATGGGCGGCGCCGCTACCCCCGATGCCGACCTGGTCACCATCTTCAACATGATCCTGAGCAACAGCACCGCGGGACTCATGGACCTCAACCTCAACCAGGCGCAGAAAGTTCTTGAAGCCAGCGCCTTTTCTTATGTTCTCAAAGATTATTCGGTCAATGTATTTTCAGGAAAAGCAAAGGAAGGACAGTCGTTAGAGGAGGTGAAAGACCTGATTATGGCCCAGATTGAACTGGTCAAAAAAGGAGAATTTCCCGACTGGCTGATACCTGCTATTATCAATGATATCAAGCTCAGTGAGATTAAAAGGAACGAGTCGAACAATGGTCGCGCCATGGAATTGATGAGCGAATTTATCAAAGAGATTCCCCATGCCGATATTGTTCATAATGTGCAGCGATTATCCAAGATTACCAAAAAGGATATCGTGGAGTATGCCAACCGTACGTATGCCGATAACGGTGTGATCATTTACAAACGAACCGGAAAATCACCGGAAGCAAACAAGATCGTCAAGCCTCAGATCACCCCTGTCACCATGAACCGTGACGACGAATCGGCTTTTCTGAAAAAGATCGTGGCGGAACCTTCCCGGCCGATCGAGCCGTTATTCCTCGATTATGAGAAGGATCTGAGCAAACTCAGCATCCACAACAATATTCCGGTGCTGTACCGGAAGAACAGCGAGAGCAACACCTTTTCGCTCTATTATTATTATGAAATGGGCACCAATGCCGACCGCAAACTCGGCCTTGCATTGGACTACTTAAAGTATTTAGGAACATCCAGACTAACACCGCGTCAGGTTCAGGAAGAATTTTACAAGCTTGGATGCACGTTTGATGTGAACAGCGGAGAGGACGACATCTGGGTGTCGCTCAGCGGATTGAGTGAAAGCATGCCCAAAGCCATTGAGCTCTTCAACCAGATTCTTACCGATGCCCGGCCCAATCCGGAAGCTCTGATCAATCTGGTCGCCGATATCAAGAAGAAAAGAGACGATGATAAGCTTTCCAAACAGACGATTCTGTGGAAGGCGCTGTATAATTATGGAATCTATGGCGAAAAATCGCCCTTTACCAACATTCTGACCTCCCAGGAACTCGATGCGCTAAAGGCAGCGGATTTGGTATCGGCCATTAAAAGTCTCGCGGGATTTCAGCATAAGATCCTGTACTACGGCCCCCTTTCAACTGCAGGCCTAACAACCGTGCTGAATAAAGAGGTGAAAGCCGGTGGCTCGTTGAAACCGGTGCTCCCCAACAAGCGATTTGAGCAGCTTCCGACCACCGTGAATAAAGTATATGCGGTCGATTACGATATGAAGCAGGTTGAAATCGTCATGATGTCGAAATCGGGTCAATACGACAAAACCATGATCCCGGTGATCAGGCTGTTCAACGAATATTTCGGAGGCAGCATGAATTCGATCGTATTTCAGGAGATCCGTGAATCTAAAGGGCTGGCTTACAGTGCGTATGCAGGATACCGTTCGCCATCGCAGCCCTGGCTCAACAACTATGTTTTTTCATACATCGGTACCCAGATCGATAAATTACCCGAAGCGATGAAGGCAATGACCGGTATCTTCAACTATATGCCGGAGAGCGAGAAGGCGATGAATGCTTCGAAAGAGGCTATCATCAACAAGATCAGAACCGAACGGATCACCAAGTCACAGGTGCTCTTCAACTATATCATGGCGCAGAAATTCGGCCTTACTTATGATATCCGGAAAGATGTGTATGAGCGGATACCCTCCATGACCTTTGCTGATCTGAAGGCCTTTCAGCAGAAGAATATCAAGGATAAGCAGTTCAACATCATGGTGTTGGGGAAAAGAAATGAACTCGATCTTAAAACGCTTTCTGCCTATGGCAACGTGACCAACCTCGATCTGAAGGAGGTGTTCGGGTATTAATCTTCGGAGAACTTTCGGAGCATTTCGCGGTACTGTGAGAATACCGTTGCCCTCGATATAAAACCCAGGTATTTTCCCTGTTCAAGCACCGGGAGGTTATACCGGTCGCTTTGCTGGAAAAGCTGGACCACTGCATCCACCGAATCGCCGGGATCGATCACGCAATCGGGTTTTACCATCAGGTCTTTCACAAATGTGCTGTCATACAGGGTATGATCGAACATGATCTCGCGGATACCGTCGAGCATCACGATTCCCTGAAGGTCCCCTTCGCTGTTAATCACCGGAAAAACGTTGCGTGAGGCTTTGGCTACCACCTGTACCAGTTCGCCCAGGGTGGCTTCGGGGGCGATGGCGGTAAAATTGGTCTCAATCAGCGGGCGCAGCGACATGAACGAAAGTACGGCCTTGTCTTTATCATGGGTGATAAGCTCTTTCCGTGCGGCTAACTGCCGTGCATAGATGGAGTGGCTTTCGAAAAGATGCGTAGTCAGATAGGCCATGGAAGCCGTAATGATGAGCGGTGTCAGCAACAGGTAACCGCCGGTGATCTCGGCAATGAGGAAGATGGCAGTGAGCGGACCGAGCATGACACCCGACATGACGCCGGCCATCCCAACGAGTGCGAAATTAGCCTGCGAGAGCGAAAGTCCAAAAATCTGATTCAAGGCTGTGGCAAAGAAATACCCGCTGATGCCTCCGACAAAGAGTGACGGGGCAAAAGTCCCGCCGATGCCGCCGCTGCCCTGGGTCAGGGCCATGGCCACCACCTTCATTAAGATCAACCCGAAAACAATGACGAGGAAAGTCCAGGGCCCCTCCCTGAGAGAACCGAATAGCACAGGGTTTCCGATCATCTCCCCGCTTCCGCTGATCACCGACTTTAACACCGTGTATCCTTCACCGAAGAGGGAAGGATAGGCAAAAATGAGTGCGGCGAGTCCGACGCCGGCCAGAACGATCCTGAAAGGAACCGCGGCTTTTTTCAACAGGTTCTCGATGGAGATGGATCCACGGATAAAATAGACGGAGATCAGTCCGGTGAAAATTCCGAGCAGCAGGTAAAACGGAATGTGTTTTAAAATAAACGGATTGGTCAGGGTGAATGAAAACAGCACCTCCTTGCCCATGAGAAGGTATCCGACAATGGAGGCGGTAACCGTGGAGATAAGCAGCGGGATCAACGTTGCCGTGGTGAGGTCGAGCATCAGGATCTCGATGGCGAAAATAGCTCCCGCGATGGGTGCCTGGAAGATGCCTGCAATGGCTCCTGCCGCGCCACAGGCGATGAGCAGGGTCGTGTTCTTGTAATCGAGCCGGAATAGCCTGGCCAGGTTGGAACCGATCGCCGATCCGGAAAGAACCAGTGGAGCTTCGGGCCCGACCGATCCCCCAAATCCAAGCGTCAGGGTGCAGGCAATCAGCGAGGAATACGAGTTGTGCGGCCTGATCCGGCTATTGTTTTTCGAAATGGCATAGAGAACTTTGCTAACACCATGGCTTATGTTGTCTTTAACCAGGTATTTGATGAACAGGAAGGTAAGGATGATCCCGGCTACGGGATAAAGCAGGTACAGGTAATAGAGACCGTGAAAACTAAAACCATTGGTGAGAAAATAATTCGTGTAATACAGGGTATTTTTCAGGACCACCGCGGCAAGTCCGCTGCCAATCCCGACCAGTATGCTGAGTATCAACACAAACCGGCGCAGCCGGATATTCCGCAACCGCCACACCAACAGTTTTCCGGTAAATGATTTTGGGAGCATGATTGCAAATGTAGAATTTTCCGGGAAACCAGGAGAATAACATTTTTGAAACACCCGTTCTTTTCAGCCAGATCCAACAGATTTGATCCTGATCAACGGATGAGCAATACAAGAAACGTTTTGGTTATTGTAAGGTATGAACTAAAACGAACCTGACATAATCAGCAGACCCTATTAAAATTCAAAGATTTCAGCAGCGTCTTTGGCAATTAACAAATCTGTCAATAATTTAAGACACTTCCCTTCATGATCATATTTTGATATATACTTTTTAAAATCTTCAACGGTCAGTTTTGTGATTTGGGAATTTTTATATATCTCTTTGATCATTGCATTCCAGTTATCATATCCCATACATATTCGTACGCGATGAAGAATGACAGGCCCCTTGGCATAAATACACTGAGCTTCTTCGAGTGACTCATTCACTGACTTGACATCCATGACGGCTACATCCTTACCTTTCTTTACATTTGCTTTATAATTCGCCAGATAGAAAGCCTTTATCATTTTATTCAAAGAGTCAGAGCCATACAAATGTTCAACAAACATTGCTCTTAAATATTCAGTCAGGGATTCTTCAACAAACCAATATCCTTGAGCATGTTCATCAACCGGAATAATATTTCCAATCCATTGATGTCCTACCTCGTGAGGCACCCAATTGGCTGGATCAGGGATGTATTCCGGTAATTCTGATGTATAAACGAGCAGGGTATGTAAGCCCTGACCCAGGAACCAATCCGCCGGGATCTCAATGACGGTAAAAGTGTTATTCGGGTACTTTCCTATCAACCCGCTGAAGAATTCAAAAGAATTTTTAACCAGAGAAATGATATTTTGTTCATCTTTCTGGCCCGGGATAAAATAAAAGTTGATCCTGGTTCCTGAAATAACCTCCGATCTGTATCCCATCGAATCAGGATTAAATATCAACAGAACAAGGTCTTTTTCATGGTCAGTTTTCCAGGCATATGAGGACCTCTGATCTGCCAACACTTTTTTATTGGATCGTCCATTGCTGACAGTAATTTGGTTGTCTGGAACGGTAATTCTGATTGTTGAAGTAAACAAATCACCAATTTGAAGGGGATACCATCGGTCTGAACGCTTCATTACTATCATTCCCTTCTTGACCATGAAGGAGTCTACAGGAAGGACATATGAAAATAGTATTGTGATCTTTTTCTTCTTTCTTAGTTGTTCCGGAAGCATAAGTGATATCGAATCATGCCTCGAAGTTTGAACCGTAATTATCTCGTGATTAGTTGATCTAACATTTTTGATTGTTGCATAATCGCTTAGCAGAAGTGGAATTGTACCCGAAAAATCTTTTTTTTGGATTGTTAATTGAGCATCAATAACAAGTTGTCTGGTCGAAAAATCCAGATCTGCATTAATCTTATATTCATTTATCTTAATTCCCTGTATTTGAGCATTGACAATCATGCTCGCAAGAAGAATTATAGAAATGATTGGAAATTTCATTGTTGAATTAATATTTCATCGTTTGATTTCAACCTGATGATGTACAACCTCATTCAGATTTGTGAGATTAATTTTCGTAAGAGCATTATTCATGGCTTGATTTTTTGAATTTTGTTATCAGGAAATAACAAGTTTTTTTATCTCAACTCCTGACCGGGTGTGGATTTTAAGAGTGTAAAGGCCTTTTGACAGGCATTTAACGTTCATTTTACTAACAATAGAATTTTAACGCATCAGTACTAAATCTTCATTAAATCTTCATATAATGACATAGATGCACCAGATTTAATCCCTATATCTATTGTTTGCGCCAATAACGAGAATGGCAACAACAAGATAGTTCTCAAACCTGCTGCCATCCTCCGAAACCCGCCCGCATCGCGGTTTGGCGTCATGTAAGCGCCGGGCGCATTACATATTGATATAATCTTGGGCAGTAAGAACAGTAATCTGTGCTTTCCTGTAATCTCTCAAATTCCGAGTAATTAAAACCTCAATTTCATTTTGTAAAGCAGTAAAATATTGAATCGCATCCTCAAAATCAGAGAATTCAGAATTTAATGCCAGGTCTATGACCTTTTCAGTTAAAGGAGCAACAATTACAAGTACTTTAAATTTCCTGAGAATTTCTTTCGATTCCTCAGCTGAAGTCTTCCTGGAAATCAAATAATGGATATTCGCCAGGGATAAAGCTGAAATATAAATTTGAATCTTCCCTTCATCTGCAAGTGTGAATAAATGGGCAGCGGAACTGTAAAACGGTTCCCTTGCAGCGAGAAGATCATATATAATTTCTGTATCAACAAACACCTTTTTCTTCATAAATACTTCTCGTTCAAGTGTTCGTGATACTTGACATTTGTATCTTCATCCTTGGAAAGTTGTATTACTCCGCTTAAAGATTGCACTAGTGGCGAAATTTTCATTACCACCTTTGATTCCATAGTAATTGCAGACAAATAATTTTCAATCAATTTGGATAAACTGGTTTCGTGATCATTAGCATATCTTTTTGCTCGATCTATCACATTCTTTTTTAGTCTTAATGTTAACTTGGTTTCCATAGCTAATTTTTTTGGCGTACAAATATACATAATTTATACGGCATTGTCAAGAGGGATCTTATCTTGGGTTTGGCACCTCCTCCTCAGTGGACTCCTGAACAACTAAAAGAGCTGGACAATATGTGGGAGGAGGTAAGAGATAAGATTAAGAAGTTACCTGTTTCATCTCTTTATATATTCAAAAATAAGATTTTCGGAAGGCATATAGTTGTATTTATTCCATAAATATACTACCTCCTGATCGGTAACGATCGAATCGTGTGGCACCATAGAGAAGCTGCTAATCTGAAGTCCTGATGGGACTATTAATTGATAATCGGCCTGATCGAGAGGCTGTTTCCAGCTAATGGTCGACTTCAGGATATACTCAGCATGGTTCCCGTTGAGCCTTTGACGGTATGAGATCTGGATTACAAGATCACCGGGATAACTGAAATCAAGTTTAAAAACGGTTTTGTACAAATCAGTTTTCAATGGGGTGATATTCTTATGGGTGGTCATATTGTAGATATAGATTGAATCAACCGGACCGTACAAAGAGTCAACAGGGTAAGGATAAATCAGGATTTCGCTTGAATTCCTGTCGTTTCGCAGATAATAAATACCAGTAACATGAAAGTAGTCCTTCGTAATTTTCATGGTGATATTTTCTTTGTAAAAACTTAATCCCTGGCTGGAACCGGTTGTGTATATCAACAAAAATATCAGGAGTAAAAACACTGAGCGCATAATGGGTGTTTATAATTTTAAAAATTTTCCCGTTTTTACCGTTTTTCCGTTTTTCTTCATATGAAATACAAGGACGCCTGTCGGAATATATTCATCCGGGATCCATTCATATTTGTTTTGAAAAGCAATCGGTTTAATCTGTTTCAATTGCCGTCCATCCCGGCCATAAATTGTAAAACTCATCTCATCAGATGGGTCCGGATTCCTCATATTAAAAAAGAACGTAACCTTATCGGTAAAAGGATTTGGCGATACTACAACCACACTTTCCTGATCCGGTTCGTGTTTGTCGACGGCAGTGATGAGGCTTGTCGCAATGATATCCTGTGTGTGCAGCGAGTCTGGCCTCACGCAAAAGTCAACGTGTTCAACCTTGTAGGTTTGACTGGAATAGTTGGGCCAATTCGTTAAAACAATGGTGATAGTGTCAAAGGTATATCTCCTGGAAAATACTGTTTCAAGAAAGGAGCCATCAGGTTGAATATCAATAAATATACCTATATGTGGCGGTAGCGAAAAGTAACCATGGGTAAATACATTTCCTGATGGGTCGTATATCTTCCCGCAATAACGGCTTAACTTTCCGGTTGTGTCATTTCCAATTCCGATGGTAGGGGATTTATCAACACAAAAGCTATCTCTATAGTCGGAACCATTTAAATACGAGATGTAAGAGATCGATTCCCCTCTTTGTTTACAATCAAGAAATGATCCTGGGTAATTTCCGAACGCAACATAATCAGATCTTTCGGATCCGTAGTTATAACTGATTGTCTTAACATAATCTGCAAGAGGATTTATGAAAACCGGTGTTTGAAGGTTTAAATTTGTGATAACAGCGAGGTGGTTAAAGTTTGGGAATCCACCCCCCGGAATAAGCGTATAGAACTTGATTATGGAGCTTCCCGATGATGATTCTAACCTGATCGAATCGACTTGAGAAGCATAATTGAAGAAAAACCCAAGTTCAATAGTCCAGCTGCCGTCAGTGCTGAAATGGATTTCCGAGATAGAAGCTAATGGTAGCGCCATATTCCCGTTTGCCAATGTTACAATAATTGATGTTGCGAAGATTAAAAGGAGCCTTTTCATAGATTTTCATTTAAAGAGGTTACTAATCCATTTCGCTACTGCCCAGAGAACCTAATTTACGAAAAAAGGGGGATTGTTATTTACCGTTTACAGCTATAGTGCTTTTAAATTCTATTATGACTTAAGTCACAATTATTGATGTTGTGAAAATTAAAACTCCTTGATTTACATTGGGCATGATTATAAATTCCGGTTTTGAATTGATAATTCAGTTGATTTCCGAATGGCAAGTTCTAAATCTTCAATTCGACGACTATGGATTAATTTCTGATAATCATCATCTGTTGCCTTGATTTTTCTCTCGCGGATTAATTTGAGGTTTTCCAAGTTGCGTTGCCATCGTTCAAGCACTTCATCTGAAACTTTGAAGTTATTGCATGGCACAAACAAGCGTTTTGGTATTTGAGCGTTAAATCCTAAAACTTCTAATTGACGCCTGATTTGTGGGATATGATCACTACCAAAAACAAAAACAATCCTGCGAGCGTTTTTAGCGGCAGCTAATCCGTTTTCTACAATGCGTCTGTTGCGTTCATTCCAATTGCCATGTGCTGTTTCTGCGATCTGATTAGCTCCTATTATTTTTTCAAATACTGAATCAATAATTGCTATGTTCATTTCGCTATGAATGTCATCATATACAGATTGACTGTTCGATTCTTTGAATTTGGCAAAATACGAATTGCCAAAGGAGGAGACTTTTTCCATTACCGATTTAGGATATTCCCTTTCAGCTTTTGACTGGGTAGCATAATCGAGTCGCCAGTCGACAGGTTCGAAATGGTATTTTAGTTTTGAAGCCATTTGGGCCAGAAATGCAGCTTCCGGTGGAAAATATCCTTCCATTGCCTGTTCAAAGGCATCAGGCGTAATTTCTCCACAAACCAGATCTGGCTTTAAAGCACAAATCTGTGCCTGAATATCGTTAATGGAATAATGATATTCCGGATCAAAATGCTTTGAATGAATGGTCCCGATAATGTAAATCTCCGGTTTGATATAAATCCCGCTTTGACATAATCCTTGCGAAATAAAAGTAATTGCCCAGAGACTCAGAATACAATACACTACTTTAATAAACATATTTCATCCCGTTTAAGATTCATCTGCTGTTGTTCTGATATCAGTTTCTGACCGGATTTTTTGTCGTTCGATCTCTGCTCGCCATTGTCTCCTCCCGTCAACCACAAACTTCTCAATTTGTCCATTCATTAATTTTAATTCTAATCCATTGGGGATAATACCTAATGAATTGAAAAACCGGATTTCTTTAATTTCTTCAAGTCCGATTTTCATTTCGTGATTTTGAATATTAAATGAATGGGATTTAAACAGAATTCTGTCTGTCAATAAATATAGCTTTCCACCAACGGCCTCTCTGTTTTTAAAATGATTTGCTGATCCGGAGCGAATTATACCTTGTCCATCATTAACTTCTATTTGAGTCTGACGTTTTACGGTCTTTGAAGTAATGAAGAAATACATTCCTAATCCAAATAATAGTCCGGAAACAGGTCCACAAATCAATGCATATTGGATTTCATAACGAAAAGCCAAATAAAGTCCGAACAAAAGTCCAAATGCAAGTCCTGCAAATATTGAGTTTCTTCTCTCTTTCATGGTATAAAACGTTTTTAGTTTTTATAAATCAGTGCCGAATAGTCGTCCGCTCACCACAAACTTCCTCACCCAGTCACCTTCGCTGGTGTTTACCTGCAAAAAATACATGCCGGGGGCGAGGCGGCTCACGTCGAGATCCGCAGTAACATCATGCAAAGAGTGGCTAAGGAGGATGTTGGAGCGGAGGTCGAGGATGTTGATGTGGCCTTGGTATCTGTTGCTTAAGGCGGGGATGTTGACATGCAAGACGTCGGTGGCGGGATTTGGGAACAGGGTGATCTGATTGCGGATGTCATTTTCGGAGGCGCCTGTGTTGCTGGAATAGGAGGCATCCCAGCCCTGACCGCGGATGGTGAGGTTGGTAGTAAACATCACAAGTATTTGTCCGGATGCAGAAGTGACGGGGGGCGGCAGTACGGGATAGCTGCCCGAATACCGGCCGAGGAGATTGCCGGTGACGTCATCGTACACGGTGACTTCATCATTGCCGGCTTCGGTGTCGAAACTGTTGAAAATCAAGGTAACGCGGGTGGCGCCGGCAGGATTGATCTTCCATTTGCAGTTGCTGGCGTCGTGGTACTGAAACATGCCGCTTCCGTCGGTGAAATTCCCGGCGGCCCCGGTCAGGACCGTGGTTCCGTTACAGAAATCAATGAAGGCCGATGTATATTCGGCGAGGAATCCCTGAGCGCCCATACCGCTCCCCGAGCTAAACGTCACGAGCATCGAGGGACCGGTGGAGGTGACACTGTCGGGAAGGGAGCTTCCTGAATACTGAGCCAACAGGGGAGCCGAGGTGGCGGATCCGTCGTAGAACTTCACAAAATCGGCGGGATTGGTGGCAAAGCGTACAAAATTCAAGGTGATGTTCTTGTCGCTGTCATCTGCCGTGATGAGCCAGCTGCAGTCTGAATCCGGGAGATAGTCAGCCTGAGGGCCGCTTCCGTCCTCAATGCTGCCGCCGTACGAAGTTGATACCGTGTCGGCGCCTGTGCAGTAGGTCGGATACCATGCGGCATCGGGTTGAATATTGATAGTAGCGCTCTGATTGTTGGTAAAGGTATTCGATCCGGGGTTCAGGTTATCCAGGTAAAAGTATCCGTTATACGTTCCGCCCCATCCCCAGTTCATGTGAAAATAGTCGTCGCTCTGGTAACCATCGCAAACCCAGCCATGCCCGCCCGAAGGACCATCTCCTCCGTACTCTATCGGCCTTGAAGCATCCAGATCGGCTTTAAGCAGCGCCACCCAGTCAGAGGTTGAATAATAGCTGCGGCTCAGGTACTGCGCCGAGGGAGAATATCCGAAGTAATTCACCAGGGCCGGTGCGACCTTACCAAAATACGCCCAGGAAACATTCGTCCCGTAAATCATGTCCAGCGATATCCCGGTATGGTAGCAAAGGACAGCCACGGGGTCCGACGTGTCGCTCAGACTCTGTTTCATCCCGTTCCAGTCATACGTTGTCGCACCGAAATCGGCGCACAGACTGCCATACGCCGGTGCTGCATTATCACAATGAGACCCCCGCCCCGTCGCAGGATACCTCCAGTAATGCATGATCATGCTCATGGCCATAGCCACGCATCCCACAGGCACATGTCCGCCCCAACTCCCGGTATCGACCGGACAAAGTGCGTTATACGGAAAGTACTGGTGCCAGGTATCGCTGATCAAAGGCCGAACTTCGGCCGGGGTATTATCGGGGAAGTCGGGAGGATTTATTCCGGTGGAACCATTGGCGCCATTTTTCTTTTCAGGGGATTCCATACCGAACAATCCTGCCCAGGCACGGGAAATAGTAGCATCGGCCGGCAGATGATTCTTCCTGACATGCCTGATCTGGCTCACATACTGCTCCATCCAGAAGCTGAATTCGGGAGAGAGATCCTTGCGGGAATATGAACTTTCATAGGAGTACCCCAGCACAGGATACACGGCATCATCCGCTGACACAATCACAAAACCGGTCCCTGAAAAATTGAATACATAATAATCCGGGGATTTTGCTTCCCCAATAGTAAATTCCGAAATGATTGAAGCATTTTTGTGAGCCGGCAAGTGGTGCATTCTGCAATTCCGGCTGAAAAATTCCCGACCGGCGATCCTCGCGCGATCAATCCCGACCATCGCCGAAAAGCCAGAAAGAGAAAAAAAAGAGGACATAATTGTTAATAAAAGCACACAGTGTTTCATAAGTGGAAGTTCGTTGTTCCTCGACCAAACGAAGTTTTATTTATTAGCGCATGTTTTTTTTGAAAAATGTGTAAAAACGGTTTCCACACAATTATTTTCATGTTTGCAGTTTTCAATAATGATGCTCACGCCTGGCCTGTAAAACCCTGTGCCGTTATATCTGATGATCAGATAATTTCACTTTTCAGCATAGGAATCACAGGCATGTTTGGCACTGACAAAATATGTTTTATTACTGAACATCAATCCTTTTCAACGATATAGCCCAATTTTTTTGCTCTGTCAAAATATTTTTGTGATTTATCTTGATCATTCTCATTTTCAAGTATACATGTTCCATAATAAAAATTCAACTCCGCATTTTCCTGAAATTTCGAATAGATTTTCTTGAAAATTTTCTGTGCTTCTATTTTGTCTCCACATTTATACTCAATGAAACCTCTTAACAAATATACTTCTGACCCAATACGAATGTTTTTGCTTTTGTACAGCTTTTCTGCCTGATCAAGGTTCAACCGTGCCTCATGAATACTATCCATCGAATACAAAACCATGCTTTTACCGTAATATCCTTCGGGGTCATCCGGAATGATTCGTTGCATATGGTCGAATGACAGCAATGAAATTTGCATGTTATTACTTAAAAATGAAGCATATCCTGAATTTAACCATGCTACAGGATTTGTGGAATCGATCATCACAGAATGGAGGGCGGCAATAAACGCATCCTGATAATTTCCCATATGTCTGCAACATACCGATAAATTATCCCATGCGTCACAAAAATTGGAGTCAATCCTGACCGCCGCAATATAAAAGGTTTTGGCTTCACTGAGTTTATTTATTTGCAGGCCATAATTTCCGGATTCAAAATACTGCCTTGCTTTCTTATTTTGTGTACCACAAATCATTGAAGTCTTGAGAGACACCTGACTAAGACCAGCCCAGCAATTGACAAATAAAATGATCGATAAATAAAATCCTTTCATAAACTGTCCTGTTTGTTATTTATGACTTACGCCCCGCATGGCCTCGGCTGCCGGTGTGTTATGGGTGAAATGATTAGTATAATAATAGTTTCTTTATCGACAACATCTGGTTGTTTTCCAGGATCAGGACGAGGTAGAGGCCGTGTGGCAGTGCCGAACCGTCCAAGGTGACCTCGTTTGATCCGGTGGCCGCTTGTTCCGACCTCACCCTGGTTCCAAACATACCGATCAATTCCACCTCCCAGGGATCAGTGTCGTCGGTGGTCCGTGTGACCGTGATCAGGGTAGCGGCAGGATTCAACCGGACCTGGAAAGCCTTCTCCATATGGTTAAGGCTCGCACCTGCATCTACCAGCGTATTGCAATCGGTGGCCACCGGGGTGCCCCAAACTTCGGCCCCTTTCCTGAAGTACACCAGTTCATTGTGCCATTGGTATGTGCTCCAACCGGAATACTGGATGTTGTCCCAGGTATCTCCGAGGCCATCCGTGAATTCGTGTTTTTCATCGATGTTATTGGAGGGCATTCCGGTTATGCATCCAGGTGAAATCCAGAATCTGCCATAGGTATAACCTTTGGTCAGCCGGTTCTTTATGTTGCAGCCCGCGTAGCAGGCAGGCCAAGGTACCCCGGCGCCATAAACGGGGTCGGGTACAAGTTCGCCGGGACGGCAGTTGAAGAATGGCCTGGCAGGGTAGTAAGCATCCCTGACGGTGTCGCGGAATGAAACATAATGCGGTACTTCGGTACTGGTTTGCCGACGGCATCGAAGGGAATGGTACACAATTGAATCAGCGAATACCTCCTTCTGCAGGATGGTTTTAATGTCATGCCAATCGGTGAGTCCTGCGTCGAAATTGTAGTTTTTCATGAATCCGTGGTAATGAAATTCGTCCCCGATTGAAAAATCGAATAGCTGACTGCCAGTGGCGTATTGAATACCTGCCGGCGGATTTTCTTTTCCAAGCAACCTCACGTAAACAGGCCAGTCAGGGATTGAATAAACATCGAAAAAAGTACTGAATCCATAATGTTGGGTGAGCCAGATCACACTCCCGTTGATATTTCCAACGATGTTATTCCCCGATGCATCTTTGGTTTGCAGGGTGATCTCCTTTGTCATATCTACAGTTCCCAATACCGAATCAAGGCCAATCCGGGTCACCTTTGCTTCGATGTAATCGCCTCCCTGCAGATTCATCAAATGCCAGGTCTGGTTCAGGGCAGCCTGGGTACACACAAGGATCGTATCGCCGTACTTATTGAAAAACATGAAATTCCCTGTCTGTACCGACTGGTATACCTTACGCCCTAAAAACGAACCGTTTGCATAATCCAGGCACATGGTGTTAGTATCATGGAGGACTTTATAGGAATAAAAAACGGTGTCGTTATTTGGCATGACTACTACCGAATCGCGGCCGAACGCACCCCATTGATATAACAGTCCTTCCTGATAAAAACTCACACCGGGAGAACAGATATTCTGGTAGTTCTGTGCTGCCAGTGATCCGGCAAGAAATGCCAGGAAAATTGTCAGATATCTTTTCATTTTTCGATGTATTTACATATTTATGCAGGGCATGAGATATTCAAATAACCTTAAGAAATGGTAAGCTCCCCCGAAAGTCGGCCATTTACAATTAGAGTCTAACTGTACTTGTTCAAATTCCTCGTGACAGCCTAATAACTCTTGAGACACCGAACACTAAAGCCTGACTCCTTAAGTAATATGTAATTCCGCTCCAATCCTTGCCAGAGATAGAGACAACGATACCATGCAGTTTCAACGTTATACCCGGACGATGTCCACAAATTGCTGGTGTATCCAATCGCGTGGAAATAACCATCGCCAAGACGAACGCCTCCTGGAAGGGCTGAAAATCCAAACAAATCTGTACACATTCCATTTCCCTGCCAGACACTGGTTGACTTCAGGTTTGAACCTGCATCATAGCCGCGAGGAAACAAGGCCAAATCCCATTCCGGATCTCCGATCCGAAATTGAGTGTCCACTGCGCCTTCCAAAACTTTCCATTCCTCATCTGTGGGCAGGTGCCAACCCGGTGGACAGATACCTTGTGCACCCTGCTGGTTCATATACTGCATCATTTCATCCCATTGGTAGAGTCCGCCATATTTTGTACAACTGTCTGCTTCGTTGTTGTTACAATATTTCTCAATAATGCCATTGTTCGTTTGAACCTGGTTCCCAGAGATCATAGTCCCAACGTTTAAATTTTCCTTCAACCAGCATTGGCTATAAATCTGGATGGTGTTATAAACTTGACCAGCATAAGTGACTGTTGGTGTTTCAGGGCAGGGGATATTGGTAGCAAACTGAAAAGTGTATGTTGTATCACAAGTGGGTGTATCCAAAATGCCGGATTCCTGAACGACAAGGCCTGCTTTAAGTTGAGATTGTTTTAATGATGGATTATTATAATCTAAGCCGAGGTACTCAATTTTGCATGTCTTTCCGCCTGTTGGCATTTTCGAAATGATTTTAATACTTTTTGTAATGCCGTCATACCGAGCTCTAAGGAAATAAATTCCATTATCTCCAGGGAGGAACCTGAAGGAATGTGTTCCTTCTTCCAGCTCCCGGTCCAAGTTCACCACAGTTTTTCCACTGACCTCAGAAACCATAATATTCACTGTTCCTTTTGATGGAAGGTATACAGAAATTATGGATTGATCTATAACCGGATTGGGATAGCAGTAAAACAGTCTGAATTCTTTCATTCTATCACTAATATGCCACATTCCCACAGGAAAATCCATTGCATAACCAACATAGAGCAATATATCTCCCGGTATTATTTGATATGTAAGTGTTGTATCAGGCCAATACAGCTTAACAGAATCTCCTTGTGTTCTGTTCATTACTTTAATGCTGTCGAGCCTGATATACTTTCCGTTATCAACTGCGGTGAAGGTAAAATCAAATGATGTTTTTTGCCCGGATGCGCTAATCATCAAGGCTATTGGTATTATAATTAAAATCAACCTCATATATTTAGGAGTCAACACCATGAGTAAACATTCTAATTATAAGCCATCTTTTTTTTGTTGGGTAACATTGGGCCGCTAAACGCCGCTAAACGTATAAATGGAAGTAACTATGAAAAGCACTGTCAATACTGGCTTTGTTGCGATTTAGCGGCATGTTATGCCTCGAAAATATTTTTATTAAGTTCAAGACAACCAATTTCCCGATATTCTGGATTCTCTAGGAATTCGGTTATGATGCTTTGATTTTCGGTCAGAACCTTTATGCAACACGAAGTTTATGCTCCCTGTCTGCCGCAAATGCAAGACATGCCTTTATATCCTCAATCTTCAATTCAGGATAATCATTTATGATTTGCTCGGTTGTCATGTCAGATGCTAACCAGTTCAAGATATCATAAACCGTTATTCGCGTTCCCTTGATACAAGGTCTTCCAAATCTGATATTTGGATTAATTTCAATCTTATCCAGATATTTCATCTTTGCATAAGTTTGGTCAAAGATAGTAAATTTTCCGTTGAGTTCCTGTTCTTCATATTGTTGAGGTAAAGCGGCATGTCAGGTGGTGTTGGTGCCTTACTATTTTTCATTATCGTAATCCGGATATTGTTCCGGTGCCTTACCTTTTGAATCGATTATTTTGGGATATTTTTTAATATCGTCTACACTTTGGTCATTAATGAATTCAACCAAGAACCTCCAATCATCGCCATAATCAAACATAAAGCACATTCTTTTCTTGGGTGTATCGAATACTTGGTCAATTTTAGTCTTTTTAACACTACCGAATTCAGTTTCTTCAATACTACCTAACGAGTGGCCTGAAAACCATGTGTCGGTAAAACCTCCTATAGATTTAAGCCCTTATCAGCATTGGTTTTACAGGCCTGTTATGCCGCGTTAATTCTATGCTTTTTAATCGATTTGAATTCTTTGGCCTTTTTATTCATTTCTTCTTCAACATCATAATCATTCTGAAGCCCAAGCCAGAACTTTGCTGAATTTCCAAAATAATTGCTCAATCGAATAGCAGTATCTGCAGTTATTCTTCTATTCCCTTTTAAAATTTCGCTTATTCTGGTTTGAGGAATGCCAATATCAAGGGACAAACGGTAGGCTGTTATACCCATGGGTATTAAAAATTCTTCTTGAAGAACTTCCCCCGGATGAATGTTTCTCAGTTTGTACATAAGACCTGATTTTAATGATAATCAACAATTTCTACATCATAAGAATGCCCATCAATCCATTTAAAAATAATTCTCCATTGATCGTTTACCCGGATGCTATAGAGTTCCTTTTTATCTCCTTTTAATTTTTCAAGTCGATTTGAGGGTGGAATACTGAGGTCTTTCAAATCAATGGAATTATTCAGCATTCTTAGCTTTCTTCGGGCAATTTCCTGAATCTGAGCAGGAAATTTAACCGATTTTGAACCACCCCATATCTTTTCGGTCTCTTTTGAGTTAAAAGATCGGATCATATAAACGTATTACGATACTAACGCCAAAGATAAGTATTTCTTTTGGAATAGTCAGGTTTTTCTTTAATGCGGCATAACACTTATACCCCCACCTCCATTTCTCCTATCTGAATTCATTGGTGGTGTCAGGCGAATGATTTGTTTCTCCTGTACACAGTCCTGACTGTAAATAGGCGAATAATAGGTAGCTGAACGTGAGTCTTATAAATTATGGTTATAGCAAATACAGGTAGTAATATTGAACATAATGAATTTTGTCGAATATATTTTTTTACGCTCCCGGCTTTCCCTGAAAAAACGATGTCGGTATGGTTTTTTCAGCATAGGACAATTTTATGCAACCAAATAAACATGTATAGTCATTTCAGTATAAACCCTTTTAACTGTATAGTTTTTTCAGTAAAGGACACTGTATTGTACATGACGTAGTCTTAGGCCAGACTTAGACAAGTCTTAGGCCAGTCTTAGGGAAGAAATTGGGGTCAGAGAGAATCATGAATCCATTGAATCGCACTTCGCATTTCGCATTTCTGGTTTTGCATCCCATTCATCATGATATGCAAATGTACGAAATAATTCCGTCTTTTTACGCTTCGTACTTCAATTTCTGGAAAATATTACTTTTTCAGGACTCCCATCAGTCGTTGTTCTGTAATTCCCCTCCTAATTATTACCCTGTAAATTTTTTCCTGACACGGATCATTTCGGTTCACTAACAACTGACTGTGTACGTGGGGTCGCCTTCTTTAAAGACGTTAGTTCTGTCTCGACAGGGTCTCTTTCAGCATCGGTCACTTTCATATGGAAGTCGGTATTGACGGCATGGGCTTTGACAACTTCCAGGGTCAGGTTGACCGCTGAGTCTGATGTCACTTTCTGATCACCAGCCGGCATTCTTGTTATTGGAAGTGCATTAAATATTGACACACACCATTCCGATGTAGTAAAATTTTGTTTTCATATGAGAATATTTTGTGAATGATCTGTTTTATTATTATCTTTATCGTTGTGTTAAAGATGTTCCGGATATACAGCAGGCTTCCGGGCAGAGTCCGGATCCGAATCCCATATCAAAGGGCAGGGAATCTACCCGAAACATTGAAACACGCATCAAGCATGCGGGGAATAATTGTGGGTTGGTGTGATCGCTGAAGCAAACCTTACTGATATATGAAAACTTTGATATGTTTTTTAATGTTCATGATTATCCTGCCATTTTCAGGTCTGGCCCAGGAATGGCAGAACATTTGCTCACCGGGCGTGACCCTGTATGAAAATTCTTCAGGTCAGATCGGGGCGTTCCGCCCTGATTCGGTTCTCTCCATCGGGAATGGCGATTCAATTTTTTATTCTTACCCGACAATCAGGTATAAAACACCTTGCCCTGATACCACCCATGGGTCGGTCATGGGACAGCGGGTGTACCTGACTGCCGGCGGTGTTTTTAACTTCTTCAACCGTGACAACGACACCTTGTCGATCAATTCCACTGCTCCACTTAACGCGACCTGGAAGTTCTGTAATCTTCCCGGGGGTGAATATATTCTTGCGAGAGTCGGATCAGTCATATCGGACTCCGTTCTTGGCATGCCCGACTCTGTCAGGATCATCGAATTCCAGGCATATGACCAGTCGGGCAACCCGGTCAGTCACCTGATGAACACCAAGCAATTCAGTCTGAGCAAGCATTATGGTCTTTCAGAAGCTGCTGATATGTACACCTTACCAGGATCGTTTGATGCTTATACACTTTCCGGCAAAACCTCACTAAACCTGGGCATCGCAAATCTTGATGCGCGCAGGGTTTATGATTTCAATGTCGGCGATGAATTTCATTATCGCAGCAGGTACAGGTCTGGTTTTGGTCCCGGTAGTTATGGCGAATATTCGGCAAAGATTTTAAAGATCCTTGGAAAAGAGGTTTACGGCAACAACGACAGCATTGTCTATCAGGCAGAGGTTTGCATCAATAATAAGGTGTACCTTCATAATGCCGGTTCTCCGATCGTAACATTAACCCATGATACAACCGATCTGATATATCGTTTTACAGGTCTGAATGCCGATGCCCAGGCTGTAAATATGCCCGGGGAATATGTTCCATACAGCTATTATCAGGATAATGTGGCAAAGGAAATTCACCGTTTTACAACCGGGACGAACGGAAGGCAGATACAGGTTGTCCTCCCGTATTTTTATTTTGTACCCAAGCCATCATTTTGTTATCAAATGCAATGTTGCTGGCCTGAAGAGTCCTTTATGGAAGGTCTTGGAAAGACGGGATCATCATTTTATAATATGATTTATTACGATCTGGATTACGACTCCCTCTGGTATTATAAAAAAGGGACAGAGATTTGGGGAACACCGGTTGCCGCCGATTGCAATGCCCTGTTAACAAAGGTTGATCAGCTTTCAGATCCCGGTTCGCGAATTTCAGTATCACCGAATCCGGTTCACGATCATTTGCAGGTGGTGGTCGCGGAATCCATGAACGGTTCCGTTTTCAGGTTTGATATTCTCGACCTTCCCGGTCATGTTGTCTTCAGTACCACATTTCATGAAAGTCCGGTTGTCATCAGCAGACCTGCATTGCCCGCGGGTCTTTACATCTGGCGTGTTACCGGCGTTAACCGGGCCGCAGCAGGGAAGATCATCCTTGATTGAGGCAATTCCGCGACCGCGGATTCTTTATTTTGCTATCAATTCTTCAATAATCCTGACAGATTTGATGATACATTTTTCACAAACATCTTCAACCAGGTTATGATCCTTCAGATATTGCTGCCCCTCTTCCGTCTTTAAATCACATTTTAATAATGACTTACAATTCATCGTCCCAAATTTTGATTTAAACCGGTCGCTGAATTGTTGGATCATCCGATAGGTTTCCTCTTTTCTGATCTTATTATCTGCGTGTTTTTTACAATTCCAGATACCCAGCACCATAAAGGCGCCTGTCGCGGCGCCGCATGTTTCCTGAAGTCTGCCCATACCGCCTCCGAATCCGCATGAAATGCTCATGGCAAGGTTGATGTCAAAACTTAAATCTTCCGAATAAGCTGTCAATACAGCCTGGGCACAATTCAACCCTGACCTGAACGAATTTATTGCTCTCTCTTCTGTTTGTTTCATTTTTGTTGCTTTTCATCAATCAATCTCTTCGTAGTAATACGAGTAGTCAATCCCTTTCATAAACATTTCACGGTTATTTATTTTGGTGGTGAGTGCTTTTTTCAAGAGTGTTTTCAGGACATTACTATTGGTTGGACTTAGAGTCATTGAGCTCATGTAATCTTGCTTGCTTATTTTACTCCAATCTACACATTTCCTGAGGCGTTTTTTTAGTATCATATCCAACCATATTCTGGTGCTTCTGCCATTACCTTCCATAAAAGGGTGTGCAATATTCATTTCTACATATTTATTTACTATTTCGTCAAATGTAGTTTCGGGCATTGATTCTATTTGCTTTAATGTATTGCCTAAAAAACGTGAGGCTGCAAATCGAAAACCTCCTTTTGAAATATCTTTTTGTCTGATTTGTCCCGCAAAATCATACAATCCGCCAAACAAATAAGCATGTATTTGTTGCAAACCTTTAGTTGTACCGACTTCAATGCTTTTGATGAAAGAACTTTCAAACAACGCATATGCTTTTGTTTTGCTTTTTCCGTCGATACTTTCATCACTGTAGATAAACCACTCAATAAACCGGTTTGCCTTTTTACCCGGGAATTCTTTACCTAAGGTAATAATGCCATCGTAATCCAACATATCGGCTAAACGCTTTTTTCCGTCAGGTGCGAGGAATTTCAACTGGGTAGTGGCACTAACCACTTGGCTGTTTTCTTTCTTCAATTTGGCTTTAAGATATTTCCAATAGTTGCGTGTTTTGGTGTAGTCGTCCTGATCGGTAAGCAACGCTACAATATCCAACACACTAAACCGCCACCTGGCGTTTTGCTCGTCCCATACGGCCCGCACTTCACGGTCGTCAAAAAAACGGATGGATATTTTTGTATTACTCATAAATTCAATCTTTTGGGTTCGATTTTCCTCCCCCGGGATTCATACCATTTGATTGTTATCGACGCGATCACGCTTTTGCCTTCCTACTCAATCCTTAACACACCTTACACTTTCTCCAAATTGTTTTACAATGCGCCATCCCTCTAGCCCGATCTCACTTAAATGATGATAAATAGTGGCCTGCCACGCATCAACCTGATCCGATTCGGTGGCAGTCCAGAAATGCCCCGAATCGTTAACGTTACAATAGCTGCCCATATTTTACATACCGCCTCCAAACGCAGTAAAACCACTTTGATTGTCAGCCCCTGCGTTGGGAGCATTCCAGTGGTTATTTCCACTTTCTTTTAACTTTCCGCCGGCGGTCTTGGTTCCACCAAGGTAGTCAATCAGGATTTCAAACTCTGCTTTACCTGGAACATGCCATCCGTCGGGACAAACCCCCTGTACTCCGCTCGGCACCAGATTGCTTGTCGGGTGGTCGTTCATTAATGCAGCCCAGGAATAAAGTTTTCCGTACTCCCGGCCAATATCGGGATCATCATTGTAATTAAACCAATACTTGGTGACGATATCCAGCGTAGGGATCCCGGTTCCGTCAACCATGGATACGCCATTGGCATAATGCACGGTTTTCAGATTTTCTTTCATCCAGCATTGCTCGCCGATTTGAACCGTATGGTATATGTTTCCATCATAATCGGCAACAACCGGGGTTCCCTGACAGGGTCGCGTAACACCTATCACGATCGAATCGTCTTGTTGCGGCTGACATTGCTTCGAGGCGGGATAGATATCACGGTGGAATACTGAAAACCGAACTGAATCTCCCGGGGTGAAGACAAAATCAGCCGTAGAAAATGTTTCTTTAACCGGGGTAGCTGAAGGCAATCCGGATTCACCAGAAAGAGCGGGATTTTGGCGATCCTGATCGTCACCGGTCACTTTAAAAACCTTCCGGTAACCAGGGCATGAAGCCATGACAATACCTGATTCAAACCTTCCGGGATGCAAGGTAAGCAGTGAAACACCTGAAGGACACTTCACCGATCCGAGATATACCAACCTTCCCGGCAGGTCATATAAGCTGATGGTAACGGTCTCAGGCGATGATGTTTTCGCATAAATCCTGAGATCACCGGGTCGATTGCTGTAAAGAGAAAATCCAGATGGCAGCTCATTCAACGTTTCAACTCCGTTGATGATTTTTCCTTTCGAAAGATTGATCTGGTAGGTTGTAATTGAAGTGGGCAATTTGGTTAGCATTGCCCGGGTGTTGTCGGTTGCATTTTCAAGCAAGACAGAATCGAGTGGCAGGGCCGATCCCTGAAATTTCGCCGTCAGGAGTATGGTGACATCCTGTGCTGTCGCCTCCATCGACATGATGAGACACAAAACCAATAAGCATCGTATTCTCTGATACAGGGTAATCATTTTCTTTTATGTATGTCGGGCGCCTTGCCCTTATTATTTGGCAATTTTTCGCCGGAAATATGCGGGCATCACCATACCCCTGATGCTCCCTGAACCATAGTGAATCGCCCGTCGGACCAATTCTGAAAAAAAAAAGGTTATGAGTAAAATATGGCGATTCAATACCGCCTCCAAATCCGCAGGAGATGCTCATGGCAAGGTTGAGGTCAAAACTTAAATCTTCCGAATAAGCTGTCAATACAGCCTGGGCACAATTCAAGCCTGACCTGAACGAATTTATTGCTCTTTCTTCTGTCTGTTTTATTTTTGTTGTTTTAGTAAATTTATCTGAACAAGGTGATGAAATTGCTATTCATTTTTTAGGTGAAGCGACGTCAAGTGGCTTTTTGAATTGAAATCCTGCGCTATACCGCTCTGTTCACCTTTTTCAAGTGCGGACCTCAACTCTTCCATCTTTTTTTCTTCCAATTCAAGTAATCGCAATCCGGCACGAATGACCTCACTGGCAGATTGGAATCTTCCCGACTTTATCTTTTTTGAGATAAAGCCCTCAAAATGATCGCCTAATAATATAGATGTATTTTTACTCATATTGGTTCTTTTTTACAAAAGTACCAATAATTGGTATCGAATGCAAATTTCATTTTATATAATCCTGAGATGCAATATTGTATTTCCAAAAAATTTCAGACAGACAATTCCTTATCGTTCCAGGTCAACCAGATATTTCATCTTTTATTATATTAAAATCATCTTTTTCGTTTCGGTTTTATCATCAATCCTGATCTGATAGTAATACATCCCTGCCCCCAGGTCATGGGTATCATGGGTAATTCGATGCTTCCCTGTTTACTGTCGCTGATCAACAATCAAATCTATTTGTCGTCCGGTAACATCAAAAAAGTTGATCTGAACGAACGCATCGGCCGGTAACTCATATTCAATCACAGCGAAATCGTTAATCGGGTTCGGGTAAATTTTACACAAACCGGATTTGTCGTTCCAATCGTCCATACCAATGTTATTTTTAACGGTAACGACAACCGTATCCCGACGCTCACATCCGTTTTTATAAACCGAGACCCAGATCTTATGCGACCCGACACCTAAATCAGATCCTGTAACCAAGATGGATGAATCAGACTCGTCGGTTGACCAGGCGTACGTATCATAACCGGTTCCGGCCGACAACCTGAGGGTAGCATTATAATTTATAACCGTATCCGGTCCGATATCAATGGCATGTGTCCACCTTTCTACACTGGCAAGATATCCTTCAATATCTCTTGTTGTTTTAATGGTATCCGCTCCATTGTATGCCGTTCCCTTGAATACCCCCCCGATTAAAAGATTTGAACAATTGTCGGCAATGATTCTATACGTGTAATTTGAATTATTTCCCTGTAGCATATTTGCTCCATAGAGGGCGCCGTTTGTGGAGTATTGAATAATCACCGTTTGCCGGCCCATGCTCAGATACATGCTGTCGCCGACCGTCATCCCCCCCTGGAAAGTCAGTGTGGCATAGATCGTATCGGATTGCATCGAAAAATCCAACCAGTTATAATTGGCATTATAGACAGGATCAAAGAGATGATACCACAACAGGTTGTTTTGCAAATCCATTTTGCCAAGTATGTTGGGAGCGCGATCCTGCGTAATGACAATCGTGTCGTTTGCGAAACAGGTTGTTTTGTAAATGAATCCGCCAAACACAACGTTATGTTCCGCATCGACATAAAAGTTGGAAAACCATAGAGAGGATATTTTCATTTGTTTATGAACCAGGTTTCCCTGGATGTCATAGGCATATTGAAAATATTTCGCATCCGTTCCTGCACCATACAGGAGGGTATCCGATCCGATGATCAGTGTAGAGCGTGAATAGCCTTGTATATAAATATTCCCATCCGCACCCAGCGTTACATTATTTACCTGGACATATTCGTTTTTCTTGCTTATGCAGCTTCTTCTCCAGATAATATTGCCTGTTGCGTCAAGTTTTAAAACATAGATCAGGGTGTTCTTGTGCTGCACACTGTCGACGGAAAAAAAGTTAACCCAAACCGGAGTATTATTCGATTCATGGCTGCCGATCACATAGGATGTTCCATTCCCGGCCGGAATAAAATCGATGAGGTAATCCTGATTAGGTCCTTTAATGGTCCGGAGCCACTTATGTTTTCCCTGTTCATCGTACTTCGCGATAAAGGCATCAACGTTACTGTTTTCTGTAAAAAGGGTTGTGTCTGATGCGAGATATTCGTCGCTGTAAGTTCCGCCAACTAAAATGGATTGACTGTTTTCCGGTTTAACGGAGGTCGGAATAGGTTGATATCTGACCGGACAATAAAAGTCCATTGCCTTCTTAAAATGTCCGAACTGATCAAAAATTCCGATAACGCTTTGCATGTGGTTAAATTGGTACGGATGTCGGAATATGGTATCGCCAATAACCAGCGTATCTTCGTAGGTCACCAGCAGATACGATTGGTTCAGGTTGTCGGTTGCAACGGCCTCGCAATGTATGCCGTCGGTTCCCCGCAATTGCTGTGTCCATGCCCAGTCCCATGACTGGCTCTGCGTTGCCAAACACGCGAGCAGAAGGATAAAGGTCATTATTGATTTCATTGTTGTTGATGTTAGTTAATCCTCACTGATCCCTTATAATTTTCGTTGAAAAAGAATGATTGCCATCTGTGATGTGGATGATGTAACTGCCGGCGCTCAATCTTGGGGCGGTTTCATTGAAATCGATGGTGAACTCACGGGTATTGAGGCGTACAACAAGGTTATGGCGTTCGTAACACAGATTTCCTGATGCGTCGAATATCTTTACCGATATTTTATCCGAAAGGCCAGGTGGAATGTTCACGACGATCCGGTCGTGCGATGGATTGGGAAAACAATAAACCGAAGGTTTATTATCGATGGTTGCCATTCCTTGGGCAAATTCCATTTTTCTAAATAACATATGTACATTATACATATAGGATGGCACTAACCAGGTAGTATCTGTCTTGGAATAGGTAAGGTACAAATAGTTCTTATGTTTTTTCAATACTACTTGACCCAATCGGTTGTGATTATATTCCAGCGTATCGGTTTCCCATCCGTCAGGAGTAAGATGCTGGTGAACCAAAAAATAGTGGTACAGAATCGTGTCTTCAAACGTTTGAACGATATGAGGGTCATTTTTAATATCGAAATCCAGATCGGGTGAATCCGCTTTGTATCCAAAGAATACAGGTTCAGAAATGGTGTCTCCCTCCCAGCGTGCATAAAATGATCCTTTGAAACCTCTTAGCGAATCTTTCATATATCGTACCCACGTAAAACTAGGTATTTCGACCTGGTCAAGCGATATTCTTCCTTCATAAAATGAAGTTGTTTTGCACAGATCATTAAAGGGCAACCAGGATTCTTGCATACATTTAAAATAGGCTCCGTGGGAAATGGCGCCGACTTTCCGGTTTCCGACACAATGCAGATTATTCTCCTGATCGACGGTGATATCATCGAAAAACACCGGCAAGGAAGGATAAGGGGTCAATGAATCACTGAAAGCAGCTCCTTCGAGATACTTGTAGTGTTCAGTGCCGGTAAACCAGAAAAAATAAACCCGGTTGTTGTGATCGATCACCTGCCGGTTCGACATTCCGGTGGCGATGAACTCAGGAACGCTCCACGCCGAATCGCGTACGGTGAATTTTTGATATCCTATTTTTAGATTGGGATAGTGATCCACATCGTAATCGTAGCTTACAAACAGATTACCATTGGTATCGGCTACAATATGTGGATCCACAATATCCTTTTCCGAAAATTTTGTTAATTGAACCGGTACAGACCAGGTTTCACCGTTATCCTTCGATACCGAGTAGCATACGTTTGTATAACGATAAATGCTAAAATTATGAACAAAAACACAATGTATAATTCCATTTTTGTCAATGGTAAAATCCGCATCTGAAAAACTACCTGAACTGTTGATTTTTACCGGGTCTGACCAGGTTTGTGCCGCAACGGGTTCGAGGAGGTTCATACACAAAATCGTTAACAGAAATGCTGCGATGAACCATTGTCGCCCTTTCATCAGGAGATTTACACACAGAAGTGAACCATCCGGGGAAGGAGCCGGATGGTTCATGATCTGGAAATCATTTGTTCTAACACGGATCATTTCGGTTCATTAATTATCACCTTTGCGCTTGCAACCGTCTTTCCGTCATACACCAGCATAATGCACACGAATGAAATCCACTTTCACGTGTGATTTTTTTAAGGCGCATCTTTATTTCTAACACACCTTACGGAAAAGGCAGATGCATCTGAAACATAATAACTTCTCCAGACTCCAACATTCCAATCTGAAAGTTGACGCTCCATTACATAGTTTTCATTATAAGTCCACCATGTACATCTGTTTTTGATAAAGTAAAAGGAGCACCCTAATTTTACATCGCAATTGTACCAACCACTACCTTTTGCGGCGAAACCAAAATCATCTGTTCCTTGTCCGAAATACCAGAATTCCGGACCTGCGATCTTTAGCTTATAATCTATTGTTCCCCGGAACCTGAACATATCCTTAGCCTGACCGGGCGACATTCCTGCAAAAATCTCGAGTTCAATCCAATCCGAATCATTAGGCACATGCCAGCCGTTCGGGCAAATTCCCTGCAAGACTGATGGAAATTGGGGATTGTTGGAATATTCGACATTAAGCGCTGATAACCAGGTGTAGAGCTTCCCATATTGAACGCCGTTGGAAGGGTCATCGTCATAATCAAAATAGTTCCTTGAAGTGTCGGTGATGACTACCGAATCGGATTTAAACTGTGACAAGGCAGCATCTTCAGAAAGACTTATTCCCATTGTGTTCCGTTCGTTTCCGATCGCCCTGAATGCAGATCCGTTTACTTCAACGACATACATTCCTGAAGGTCCGATTATGCAGTTCAAGATATCTCTGCTGGTCCGGCATACCCTGTCGGCATGGTATTGCAACACGCCTTTCATATCATAAATGTTCACATGGAGCGCGGTGAATGCCGGAAAGAACAGACGCAACCGGAGATTGCCCGGATTGTTGATATATTCCTGAACATCGGATAGCGAATTTGTTTTTCGCATCCCGACAGCCTGTCCATCGGCATACCGCGTGGTGTTCATGTTTTCCTTCATCCAGCACTGGTTACCGATCTGCACCGTGTGATAAACATTTCCATCGATATCCGTAACCGTGCTGGTACCGCAGGTAAAGGGTTGCGGATAGGCCATCAGCCCCATCAATACCAGAAATAGTGTGAGAATTGATTTCATGGTTGTTGATTTTATATTGGGTTTTTACTTATGGCCGCGATGCACCCCTGGTCTTGACAGCAATAATCGCGAACAGCGATTCGTGAAGTGATCCATCGGTGACACCCGAAGAATATAGTGATTTTATCTTACATTTGAAGAAACAGGAAAAAATTCTCCTGAGTACTTCCTTTTTCCCAAAGTTACATAAAAAAATCCCAACATATCTTATTTATGAAAATATTTTCAATCTGATTTTAACCATACTTAGTATCGAATGATCTTTATTCGGAATTGCCATTTTCGGAGTAATATTCTTCATTTCAATGATCGTAAGGGTAAAGGTTGGTTTATTCAGTTGCGCCTGTCGTTGCCCGATAAATCAACACGGCATTCGGTCAAATTTTCTAAAGTCCCATTCCCACTTCGTGCTGCGATATGTCCGTTTCCCGATGCGGGCGCCAGGACTTTCACTTGCCCCTGGAATATATCTTTTCCCCAAAGCGAATCACCAGTAGGGGAAGACAGAATTATGGGATATCCTCATCTTTAACACACCTGACGGAATAGGCATTGTTGAAATAACTATAATTTCCTCGAAACACTCCGATTTCCAAATCCGTTATTTGCCTAAGCATAATATTCCGAGTGCCATAGGTCCACCATGTCGCGGACATCTTTAACGTGTAAAAATCACATATTCCATCAAGATTACAGGAATGGTAACCACTACCCTTTGCCGAGAAACTAAAGTCATCTGTGCCATAGGGATTGATCCAATAGGTGGTGTCTTTGGTTTTAAGTTTGTCAGCAATTATACCTCTATATTTTCCAGCGCCCCAAATTTCAGTTAAAGACATTCCGGCTGATCTTTCCAGTATCATCCAATCGCTGTCGTTGGGCACATGCCAACCATCTGGGCAAATGCCTTGATAAAATTTACTGCCTGGATATGTACTGTTGATATTCAATGCAGCCCTGTAACTATATAATTTCCCATATTCCCTGCTAATATTGGGATCGTTCTTATAATCGAAAATACATTTCGATGAATCGGTAAGCACCGTACAATTTTCACTTGTCTTCTTTAACGAAGTGATATTTTGTAATTCCACATTAAAGCCGTTTTGCCCGTCGCCAATCACCTTAAACCTTGAATTATTGATCTCTAGAATATACATTCCATTAAAACCAATACGGCATTTTATCAGATTTGATCCTTCAACGGAAAGTATCCGGTTTTGATAAACGGTTTTTCCCTGAAAATTGTAGACCCTGATATTTATGGTCTCCTTACCTGAAGCATTGATCGCGACCTTTATCATTCCAGGTGTATTGACAAACAAATCAACCTCAGGTTGTTCGGAGATTCCGATAGGATCGCCATTTGGATATCGTGTTGTTTGCATGTTTTCCTTCATCCAGCATTGGTTGCCGATCTGTACCGTGTGATAAACATTTCCATCGATATCCGTAACCGTGCTGGTACCGCAGGTAAAGGGCTGCGGATAGGCCATCAGCCCCATCAATACCAGAAATAGTGTGAGAATTGGTTTCATGGGTGAGTAATTTTATATTTCATTGATCAAATGGAATATCCATTATAATTATTCACGATTTGGATGAACATGGTTCCTGTGGATATTTCATTCTTTTCGGATAAAATTTGGCCAGGAATGACCATGAAGTTACGGATTATTTACTGTAACAGCCTGTTCGAAAAATGGTTAAAATATTCATAATCTCTTATTTTTTACAAAACTTTCCTGTGAAGGTGGAATTCGTTGTTCTGACCCTGATCAAATACATCCCTGCCGGATAATTTTCAACATCCACGATCATTCTTTTTCCGGAACCGGATTTTTTAAACAGGCAGGCGCCTTGTAGATCCATTATTTCAACGGCGCTGATTCCCAACGGCATATTCGAAAGATCAACGGTTAAGAAACGGATTGCTGGATTTGGATAAATGGCTGGTTCAGGCTTGTGTAGCCGGTTGACCGAAGTGAAGACGGAGTCGAAAGTCATCACGGATGCTTTGCGAAAATTACCCCAATCCTGGAAGGCGATAAAAAGCTGTTCAGATTGATTGACGCCCAGGGTGACATACCATGTGGTATCGGGCGAAAAGCACGGACTCCCGACGAATGACCAATCTGATCCGTCGAACTTCATCACCGTTGTTTTCATGTTATTGATCCACTCCTGGTAAGCCAGATAGAGCGCTCCCGTCTGACTGAAAACGAGGCTGGTTTGACCAATATCCTCTGCCGAAAATTCCGGTTGACCAACATCAACCCAGTTTGTGCCGTCGAATTTAAGCGCCCGCGCCTTATAGGAAATATCGCCGTCGCTATAGACCACATGGGGTTCGCCGGCCGGGCTAAATGCGAGACTGATTTCATAACCCCATCCTGAAGATATTTCCGGCGATCCGACATATCCCCAACCGGTTCCGTCAAATTTCATAACCGACACTTTCCCCGATGGCGGATAATTCTGGAAAGCAACATAGGGATAACCGGTTGGGCTGATTGCAAAAGATAAATAATCAGCCTTGTTTATGGAAAACTCCGGTGTTCCGACATGGACCCAGTCAACGCCATTGTATTTCATTACCGTCACTTTATCATTAAGAGTTATGTATGCCACATAAGGTTCGCCATCAGGGTTGAAGGAGAGGAGCGGAGTAATAACATACTCGTTGGAAAAGCCGCGATCTCCTACTAGCTGCCAATCGGCGCCGTTAAATTTCATTATGGTAGCATATCCGTCATACCCCTGGTCTCCATAAACAACATGAGGTTCACCCGAGGAGCTGAAGGCGATTTTATTTTGTACGGTTTGTGAACCGGAAAATCCCTGACTGCCGACCATCACCCAGTTATTGCCATCGAACCGCTTAACAGTAGTACTGAGAAAGGTTAAGGCATCAGAATAAGCCACATAAGGTTTTCCGTCGGGACTTATAGCCATACTTACAGAGGTAGCCCAGGTATCTGAAAGGCCGGGATAACCGACAAATTTCCACATGTAATCAACCGGAGAATCCGTTGAAACGGGCAATTGGGCACAAACAACCCCATGCACCAGGAAAATGAAAACACAGATAAAATTTTTCATAAATGGGTAAGATTAAAAATTCATTTGGTCGATCCTTATTAACTAACTTTTTTGTTGATTCAAATGCTCTTAATATTCCGGTGTAAATATAATTTGAAGGGTTTTGATTAAAATTAATCAATTTTCTGCATATTTCATTCATTTCATATAAATAACATATAAATATAAAGATTGTTAATAATTGATAAGGATCAACTATTTAGTATGCTAAATCCAAACATTGAGATTACGGTAAAGATAAAGTAGATTAACAATAATCTTCCATTCCTAAATTTATATTTACTCAATATGTATTCATACTTTTTTTTGTGAAAAACAAAGAAATATGTAACAACCATACTAGGAATAAAAAGCGCGACTATTGCCCACAAGGCATTAGTTAACAGTTCGCTTTGAAAAAAGATAAGATATTGTTTTAATTCCGAAGCTATGTTATATCCAGTAAAAAATAGAATCGCACTAAAACAAGCAATAATGTTCAATGAAAGTAAAATGGACATATAACAAAATGTAAAAACCTTCCATTGCCCAGCACCGCCATTTCTTATTCTTTCATAATTTATTGCATCAGCCCAAAGAGCATAATATATATTCATTATATTAATTGTTTACTTCTTCATAAATATCATAAACCAGTCGACCAGCAAAGTAACCCGCAGCACTAGCACCAATTAACCACCCTACAGGATTAGACGCTAAGAATATTGCCGCACCAATAGAAGCTGTACCGACCCCAACATCAAAATAATCAATCGTTGTACCTTGACCGGAAGCTATGTCATACCCTGCCATTCCAACACTAATTCCGGTTCCAATTACTCCGGCTCCTTTAGCATACTTTACATACTTTGCATTCTTACCAAATACATTGGCAATTCTCCATGCTTGCTGCTTATGTGTTAATTTGCTCCATGAAACAGGATTTCGTCCAGTTTTAAAGGAAGTTCTAACCAGATTATCAGCATACTCTGTTCCTGCTGAAATTGCTGTACATGCAGCACCAAGGGGAATACCACAATTAAATCCATCCCCACCTCCTGCAGCATCATTTGCCCCCCCCATGCTTAGAAAGAAATTATAAAAATTCATTAACTCAATCACCCAATTTACCTCTATTTCTGTTTTTGGGAAATAGTACTTACCTGTTTTTGTATTATTATCAAGGAAAAATACGTTTTTATAAGTTACTAAACGAAGATTTGGTGAATATTTGGAATCAATTTTGCTGTCTTCATTCTTTAAAAGATTGCAAAATGATTCTATTTCTTCAGGATCAGTTATCGTTATTGATGATCCAGTAAATGCGTAAGACTGTTTATTATACTCTTCTTTACCATATAAATTAATAAAAGTTGATTGATTCATAAAAATGAAATTCAAATCCCCTCTTGGCCCATTACTCCAATGGTTCATGGATCCCGGGCCAATCTGTCCCATTCCACCATTAAATAAAGATTCAATATTAATTACCGGTGATATGGCTTGCTGGTCTCCTAATGGTTTACGTGATCCGTTCACTAAAAAATATCCACTTGGATCTACATATTTTAGCGGGTTGTTTAAACAATAGCTGTAACGGTTATGTGACTGGGAGTTCGTCGGGTCCTGAATAAACGGATCGGGAGATAAAAACCGTGCAAGCCGCGGATCATATACCCTGCCGTTCATGTTGATCAGCCCGAATTTGTCGAGATGCTCATGCCCGGTATAACCACGGTCAAAAAGAAAAGTTGTAGGGACATTGTCATAAGACCAATCATTAGGATTTCGACGCCGGCCCCATGGATCGAAACTCAGTCGTTCAACAACATTACCCAAGCTGTTGGTAATCATATTGTAATTTCCCTGGTAATCGGAATGAATGTAAAACGGCGAGGTAACGTTGTTTTTGATTTCTACAATGGCAACCAATCCGGTGGGCGCTGAAATATAATGTAACTGTCGGGATTGCAATGTAGTATAGTCGGTTTCTTTTTCATAATCATCAAGGAAGTATTTTATTTTCAAAATACTCATTGATTCTGGATTATCTTTTTTGGCCAGAATTGACTTGATTCGCTGATGGTCAGGCCCATATTTCACCGTCAGTCCTTCCAGCTTATAATTGACTATCGTTTGTACTTTGTTAAAACCTGTATAAGTAATCTCCTTATATAAGGCTGATGTTGCATAGTCATCAGTAGGTTTTCTTATCCCGGTAACAGCATGGGGCCCTGCATTTGCGCCATAATTGTATGAACCTGTTGCGGGTACCGGAGGATCAGGCGGAATATTGTCCAAAAGATCGGAACCTGATGAGGTCACATCCGACTTAAACGAAATATTGCCATTCCGAAGATAATTAACAGAAAAACCGGCTGATTCATTAACCCTCCAGGAAATAAGTCTGGATTTCAAAACAGGGTCATACTGATAATACTCGTTAAGGAAGGTTTTAGTGGGGATATCTTCAGCTTTGTGCAACAGATTCCCGGTTACCTGATCGAAATCGTAATAAATATTCTGTACTATCGCATTCGTACTGTTGTTTTTCGTCATTATTCCCCATGGGAATCCATAGGCATCATAGGCGCGTTGCGAGGTAAGTCCATTTCCCAGATCGAATTTTGTAATCTGACCTCGCTGATTAGCAGTGACCGGAGCCCATAAGATACAATCGGTACCGGTCTCTTTGATCCCGTTCATATAACCCAAATTATTGTAGGAGTATTTAATTTGATAATTGGAGGGATAAGTATAATCCTCTAACATCCCTGAATTTGAGTTGTACGTATACAAAAATTCATAATTTATATTATCAACTTTCTTCTTTTTTGAAGTGACCCTACCCAGTTCATCATATATATATTCTATTTTAGTTTCATCATCATCATTAATGGTCTGGCTGACTGATTTGAGTTGTCCGAATCCCGACTCTGGTCTTTCACAATATATAAAGGTAGTCTGAGCATTATCCGGAGTAAGGTAACTTGTAAGCATACGACCAAACTCATCATAAGTATATAAAAAGCTTGATCCGCGGTTATCTGTCTCTGTTACAAGATCTCCAAAGCCATTGAAGGTCCTGGTAGTTTCTCCGGCGTCGGGATCAATGGTTTTGGTACAATTTCCCGCATCATCATACTCAAAAAGAGTAGGTGTACCATGCGATATAATTGATCGAACCCTTTTTGCCGCATCATAGTCATAATTAATCGCTCCTTCACTCGGATCATTAACCATTTCTATTGCGCCAAGAATATTTACAGTTGTTTCTTTCCAGATTTCCGTGGACGTATTTTTTGTTTTTGTAGTCCGGCCGTAATATTCTGTTGTTATTATAACTCCCGTCGGAAGAGTCTTTGAAACAAGTCGCCCAAGATTATCATAACCAAAGGCTGTCCATAATGATGGTGTGTTGTATATAAAATAAGGCTCACTGACTTGAGAAACTCTTCCTAAATTATCGTATTGGTAATCAATATAAATAAAGTCTCCCGTAAGCCCCTGAGAAACGATCCTGATAAGTTTATGAAATTTATCATAAAAACTGATTGTTCTGCCCCATTTTTCCTGACCCGTTTCTATTTTTTTAAAGGATGTGGAGTAGTACACTGCATTTACAGGTGGAGAAAATTCCGTGAAGTTTGCGCTCCAGTCTATTACTTTCTCGATTGAAGTATTATCAGGAAGTTTTGATTTTTTCAGTCGCCCAAAGTTGTCATAATCATATTCAGTTGTATTAACATTAAGATCAATGCTCGTTGATAAATTCCCTGTCTTAAGATCATAGTCATAGGTGAATTGCTGATCTCTGGTTGCAGCGTTATTATTGGCTTTTAAAATTTTCGAAGTAAGAAATCGGCCATTGAAGCCATCAACCGTCTTATAATAGTATTCAACAGTCCTGTTATCATTGTTCTCATTGACTTTTGCAGTTGTTGTCACAGTGACCGTGTTGCCAAAACTATCGTAAAGATAAGAATGTTCCGTTTTAAGGTCATTATTATTATTCGGTACCGCGGTTCTTTTTTGAATCAAATTAGTATTTTCATAGTAACTGAATTCCATTGAAACAGAATAATCCGGGTTAATTGATGGATCCTCCGGTTTATGATAGGTTGTGACAACAGACATTGACGGTCTTCCGACAAGCCATCTCTCAGGGTCAGGCGGAAGATAAGAATTTGTTACTATTTGTTCCCAGGAACATCTGTTTGCCGGTTCAGGATTTACTTCTGATTCGTCCATAAAACTTTCTTGCTTAAGAACATTGCCATAGGAATCTACATCTGTTTCTTTGCAATTATGGATTACAATGCCTTTATATGTGTGGTTTTCATCATTGTCCCAGGTTTTTGCGACACTTTTACTTACAATGGGGAAAAAAACCAATGAACCGGTGTATCGAGGTTTTAATTTGATTGTTGTCGAAGATTCAGATAATAGTTTATCCTGGATTCCTCCGTTCATTGACCATACAGAACTTTGCGAACAATAATGAAAAAAGTACCTGTTGTCGTCACTTTTTATTATATCAAAGACCGAAATATTTAAAAGATTTTCTTGTGGAAGCAGAACCCTTGTCTCTTTAAATCCAAGGAATCCTTTACCCTTCAAATGAGTTGTAGGGGAATAAAATGAATATTGTTTCCAATTCAATTTTGTGTTGTTTTCACCCTCGGTATATGATTCGCTGACGACATTATCTTTTAACGTAGGTTTAGCAAGTGGGAAAGAGGCTGTTACCGAACCCTCTGTTCCAAAATCAGAATACTTCAGTTTTGTAACTACATTGAATCCATTCCTGATGGTAGTAATAACATTATTTCCAATTCCAACATCAGAAAAGGTGTATATAGATATGTTATCCCAACAATGATTAGGAGGTTCTGGCTCACACTCTGGCATTGAATTAATAAGAATAAAATCTTTAATACAGTTGGAATTGATATTGGCAAGATTGATATTACATTTATTACCAGAATAGGATCCTGGAAAGGTATAAATATCAAGTGATTCTGCTGAAGTACCATGGGGATTGGTCATGTAGCATCGCAGCTTGAGCTTATCTAAAAAGAACGACAATTTAACAAAATCAGCTCTTCCGTCGTTATTTATGTCCTCAACAAAAGTGGGTGGAGTATCGAAAGTATTTGTAAAGCCCTTTTCGGTCGTAAAACCATTCCCAAATGAAAAGTAAATCTTGGGTGTATACAGCCCAGAATCATTTTTAAAATAACATATATCAATTTTACCATCACCATTAAAATCTTTGTAATAAAATACAGGATTAGGATCAGGTGGGTTTGCAATAGGAATAGAAAAGAAATTCAACAAAACAAATCCTGATAATTCATTGAAAGAATACAAATTAAATGAAAGATCCGAACCTGAATTGTTTTTACATAAAACCTCGCATGTTCCATCACCATTAAAATCACCTACTGTTCTCAATGAATTATAATCAGAGATAATCAGTGAATTTTGATTTAATACGAAGCTAAAAGAACCATTTGCCATTTTTTCCCCGACTAAAACAGTCACCGATACCGAATTGTTGATGATTATATCATTAATAGCATCGCCAGTGACATCTCCAATATATATTGAACCTATCGGTCCTAAAATACTGTTATAGTATACCTGATCCAGAAGTTCAGTGTTAACATTATAATCGAATATTTTTATAACATCATTATCCTCTATCAATAATTCAAAATCGCCGTTATTGTCCCAATCTATTGAATATAATTTAACTAAGGGGGAAGAAATCTCTAATTCAATAAATCCTTGCGGTCCAATACCATAGACAACGATCATATCTTGATTTTCCAGAGTAAACTCGTCTCTTTTAGTAAATGATGCAACGATTTCGTCTGAATTATCTCCCTTAAAATCGATTCCAAGAGATTGAAATGGTTTGTTTGATTGAGTCATTACGAAATCCAATAAATTTTCCTGATATAAAGGATTGTAAAAATCCCAATAAAACCGGGTGGGTTTTGCAGCTGAAGGTATCTTACCCGTATAATTGATTGCTGTGATATCTTTAATATAAAACTCTTTACAAACTCCTTTTTGTTGATAATAATTTACGATATAATCCATTATAAGATCTGAACCACTATAATCAGAAATTCGAATTTTTTCTAAAAGCCATGCGTTTTTATTCAGATAAGGTTGACCGGATTTTTCAAGATAAAAAGTGTGTTGTATTTTTTCATTAATTGATGTGGTTCCATAAATAAATGAGATTTTTGTGTTGGCAGGCAAATCCGGATTGCCATTTATTTCATGAGAAGTATAATAAATACTTTCCGGATGTAATTCTCCCATTGTTGGGGACCTAAGGTAGTTATAAATAACCGTGTTTCCATTTCGATCTTGCATTTTGTTTATATGCCAGGCGAGAGGTGTATCAGTATCCGGGTTGCCACCAATTTCAGTATATACCTGCCTGCTGTTTGATGAATTTCCATACTCCATTATAAAACCATCCTTTGTATATACTACGAAATATTTGACCCCATCCACATTGGTTAGCTCTGTTATCTTAGAAATATTGTCTAATTCGGTTTTGTATTCACCTTCTCCAACTAGTATTAAGTGCTGTCCATCCAGCAATAATTCATCATTCTCAAAATCGACATAACCATTTATTTGATTATGATAAATTGTCGGATTTGTTCTTGTTATTGAAGAAAATCCGGTGATTGACCATCCCTGTCCTAAGATATTTCCGACTTTTTGTTGACTGTTATAATAAAATGAAAGTTCTGGTTTTATTCCGGCTCTTCCGGGAGGAAGATCAATGGGAACGGTAAATGTTGCTCCTCCGGAGGATGATACGTTAAAAATCCCCGGTAAAACTGCTGCTACAGTATCTGAAACGGTAATTTCATCCGCAAAGTCTATCATACTTTCGCAATGAGTTTTTGCAAAAGAACAGATTGAAAGAAGAAGCCATGTCAGTAATATAAATGTTCTCATAATCGGTTGATTTAATTATGTAATAGATAGAATATCATGTTTATTTCTTTTTTTGTTGAGATGATATTTACTTCTTGATAATTTTCCAACTTGTAATTTTTTCACCAATTTGTATTTTAAAGAAATAAATACCTTTTGGATAATTAAGCAAGTCAAAAGTATTTTCAACACTATTTAGTTGAGTTTTTTGTAATAATTCGCCTTTGACAGAAAATACATACATCTCAATCAAACAATGCTTTTTGAGGTTCAAACATTGAATATTTACACTATTTGTTGTAGGATTCGGAGAAATTGATATTGATAAGTCATTATTGTATTGATTAACAGTATCATTCAGATATCTATAAATAGAGCTAGAATCATTCAGTTCAGATTCTAATTCTTTAATTACCGATATACGGGAAACCCAGTTCCCGGATTCATCATAACCAAAACTAATGTCCTGGCCAAACAATTCCATACCAAAAACAATGTTTCCGATAATGCAAAAGAGGATTGTAAATGACTTCATAACCTTGATATTTTTAATGTTCCTTTTTTAATGCTGATTTTCGAAAATCTTTAAAACTTGTTCCTTTTCCTGAAATGGGAATAAACACGAAATATTTTGTTGATAAACCACGAAAAAGGCCATTGAATATTTAACTCGCAATAACAAAAACATTACTAAATATGTGCAAAAATCATACCAACGCATTAAAGAACAGAAAATCAATGTGATATAAAAATTAGTTTGATGAAAAAGTGTAAAAAAACTTTACAATGATGTAAAAAGTGTAAAAATAATTTACACTTTTTGCCTGTATTTTCCATAATAAAGAATCGCTAATGGTAAAAAATTCTTTTACCATAACTGTGTTTTAACCGCGCTAAATGATAGCGTTTCTTTTGAAATATGTTTAATTTCGCCTGACCATCCTTAACCCTGCTTTCATGGCTCTCAGTTGGAACGAAATAAAGGACCGCGCCATCCGCTTCTCCCGCGAATGGGAAGGAGAGTCGAGCGAGAAAGCGGAAGCCCGCACCTTCTGGGACCAGTTCTTCGACGTGTTCGGGGTGTCGCGCCGCAAGATCGCCTCGTTCGAAAAACCGGTGAAAAGAGCCGACGACAGTACCGGCTACATCGACCTGCTCTGGAAGGGAACCATCCTCGTCGAACACAAATCAAAAGGGAAGAGCCTCGACAAGGCCTACAAGCAGGCCCTCGATTATTTCCCGGGACTGGCCGGTTACGAGCTCCCGAAATACGTGCTGGTCTCCGATTTCGCGAGGTTCAGGCTGTACGACCTCGAAACCGACAGCCGCCTTGAGTTTGAGCTGAAGGATCTCTACCGGAATATCAAGGAATTCGGCTTCATCGCCGGCTACCAGAAACATGTATTCCGCGAGCAGGACCCGGTGAACATCCGCGCGGCGGAGCTGATGGGAAAACTGCACGACCGGCTCAAGTCGGTAGGATACGACGGCCATCCGCTCGAGGTCTACCTGGTCAGGCTGCTCTTCTGCCTCTTTGCCGAGGATACGACGATCTTTGAACGCGACCAGTTCCGCGATTACATCGAAAACAAGACCCACGGCGACGGCAGCGACCTGGCGCAGCATCTCATGCACCTGTTTTATGTGCTGAATACGCCGCCCGAAAAACGGCTCACCAACCTCGATGAGGATCTGAACGCGTTTCCTTATGTAAACGGAAAACTCTTCGACGAGACGCTGCCGCCGGCCTCCTTCGACCGGGCCATGCGCGACAACCTGCTCGAATGCACGGGCCTCGACTGGGGAAAAATCTCGCCCGCCATCTTCGGATCCCTCTTCCAAAGCGTGATGAATCCCGCCGAACGGCGCAACCTCGGGGCGCATTACACCTCCGAGAAGAACATCATGAAGGTGATTAAACCACTTTTCCTCGACGGACTGTGGAAGGAATTTGAAACGGTGAAAAACAACCGGAATCAGCTTATCCGGTTTCACGAGAAGATCGCTTCCCTGCGGTTTCTCGACCCCGCCTGCGGTTGCGGCAACTTCCTCGTGATCTCCTACCGCGAACTCCGGCTGCTTGAACTCGGGATCCTTCGCACCCTTCAGAAGGGACAGCAATTGTCGGACTTACAGGAACGGCTGAAACTCGATGTGGATCGTTTCTATGGCATTGAGATCGAAGAGTTCCCCTCGCAGATCGCACAGGTAGCCCTCTGGCTCATGGACCACCAGATGAACATGCAGTTCAGCGAAGAGTTCGGACAGTATTTCATCCGACTCCCGCTGCGTAAAAGTCCAAATATCGTCTGCGCCAACGCCCTGCGTCTCGACTGGCAAAGCCTCATCGATCCCATCCCCTGGGATAAAAAAGAGGCCCGCTTCGACTACATCTTCGGAAACCCGCCGTTCGTAGGGAAAAGCCTGATGAATGCCGCCCAGAAAGCCGACATGGAACGGGTTTTCACGGGCGTTCACGGCGCCGGGGTGCTCGATTTCGTCACGGCCTGGTACCTGAAAGCCGCAAAATACCTGACTACGCCGCATGATCCGGCACTTGCTCTTGCTCAAACCCGGTGCGCCTTCGTGTCGACCAACTCCATCGCCCAGGGAGAGCAGGTGGGCGTGCTGTGGAACGAACTCTTCAACCGCTATCATATCAAAATTCATTTTGCCCACCGCACCTTCAAATGGAGCAACGAAGCCCGTGGAAAAGCAGCCGTTCACGTTGTGATCGTCGGTTTCGCCGATTTCGACACCCGCGAAAAACGGATCTTCGAGTACCATGATATCAACGGCGAACCGCATGAATCGGTGGTTTCGAACATCAATCCCTATTTAGTGGAGGGGAAGGATATGATACTGATCAAAAGAAGATTACCCATTTGCCGGGTTCCTGGTATCTCCTTTGGCAATATGCCTAACGATGATGGTAATTTTTTATTTACAGAGGCCGAAAAGATTGCTTTTACCGAGAAAGAACCTGGTTCTGTGGTATTTTTCAAACCTCTTCTGAGTGCGAGGGAATTTATCAATTCTGAAAACAGATGGTGCCTTTGGCTAAAGGATATAAATCCAAATGAAGTCCGGAATTTGCCTTCGGTCGTTGACAGAATTCAAAAAGTAAAAGAATACAGGGCAAAAAGTACCAGAAAGGAAACCCAAAAACTGGCCACATTCCCCACATTATTTGGTGAGATACGACAACCTGATTCTGATTATATTTTATTTCCCCGTCATTCATCAGAAAATAGAAAATACATTCCCATCGGTTTCTTTTCAAATGATTATATAGTTGCCGACAGTTGCAATTCGATTCCAAATGCAACATTTTATCATTTTGGCGTCCTGACCTCCGAAATGCACCAGGTTTGGATCAAATATGTTTGTGGAAGGATTAAAAGCGATTATCGTTATTCCAACGACATTGTCTACAATAACTTCCCCTGGCCCGAGAATCCGACGGAGAAGCAAAAGCAAGCGGTTGAGCAGGCAGCCCGCCGGGTGCTGGAAGTCCGGGAACGCTACCTGAATCCATCCCCCGATCCCGCTTGTCCGCCAGTCCACTCGTCCGCTTGTCCGCCAGTCCGCCACTCCTCCCTCGCCGACCTCTACGACTCCCTCACTATGCCGCCCGATCTGGTAAAAGCGCACCAGGAGCTGGACCGGGCCGTCGATCTGTGCTACCGCCCGCAGCCTTTTCCCAACGAAACCCGCCGAATCGAGTTTCTTTTTGAGTTGTACGGCCGGTACACGGCGGGACTGTTCGCGACAAAGAAGGGAAAGAAGGATCGGGAAGGGTGACGGGTTTGGTGTTTCGCGTTTGGCGTTTCGGGTTTCAAGATGCCGGGTCAGCTTTGTCCTTTTCATCCGGCAAATGATAAGGGTTCCCTGAAACTTTTATTTCCCTTGATATGTTTGATTTCCATTAATTCACCGCCACGGAGTAGAGGAATTCCCAGCCCCAGCCGCCGGTCATTGGAAAATATACCGACCTGACGCCCATCTCGAAGGGATAGACAAACCTGAGCAGGTGAAAATCGAAGGTGAGTTCGGCGCCGGTCGACTGGTACCACAAGGGCGTCACTTCAGCCGCATGGCCGGCATCCGGACCGTACCATCCACAGGCAAAATCGTAAAAGAGGTTCATCTTTACCCGTTTGAGATAAATGACCGATCCGGCGCTGAGATCAGGATAAATCAACGGAAACTTGTAGTTGACTTTGCAACTCAGCAGGTCGGATTCGTCGAGGTCGCTGAATCCGCGCGGAAGTCCGATCAGGTCGGCATAGGAATAAACGAGGTTGTCCTTTTCGCGTGTTTGCTGGTAACCGGCATAAAGCCAGATTCCCTGGTGGCGGATGATACCGGGAAAGTAAAGGCTGACCTGTGCTGCGAGGATCGATCCCATGTTGTTGCTGCCAAAGGGTGAATGACGAAAATCGAGCCGGGCAACCTGACCCAGCCGCGGGTAGACATCCTTGGCATCCGATCGTTGGTACTGGCTTGCAGCAAGGCTGTAATCGAGGGTCTGGATCAGCCCGGTGGTGAATGTTTCGGGGGTGGAGGCATTGTGGCGGATTCCGATCAGGGTGGTACCGACCGATGGGGTCAGATAACGCGAATAGCGGCCGTGAGAGAAGTTCCACGGGATGGAGGCGTGGAATTTCAGGTTGCTTTCCTGCCAGGTAAACCGTCGCTTTTCGGAAGAGCCCTGAACGCGGGCCCAGGCTGCCCGGTTGCCGATGTCGAATTGCAGGTTCAGCGCGGGATACCACCCTTCGTAACTGAACCCGGCAAAAAACTTTCCGGTACGCTCGTTCAGGTCATACTCCCATCCGGCTTGTGCCGTCATGGTACTCTGCAGGTTCTGCGAAAGCGCCATGACACCGGGTTTAAGCTCCAGGTTTCCCGCATCGATCGACAGGGGCGCCCAACTGTGCGGGGTGAACAAATGGAGAAATTTGGAATATTTCGTTACCGGATGGAGGGCGCCGACGATGGTATCACGCTCCAGACCAGCATCGTTCAAACTGTTTAATTTCCAGATATTGCGCCGGAGCACACTGTCCTGGATGTTGACCCGTTCCTGTTGGGCGAGCGTTTCACTCAGCCCTGCCGGGCGATCGGTAATGCTGTCGATGGGGATCCAGCCGGCGGGATCGATCGGGGTTTCGGCCACCATCGCGCCGTCGGAGGTATAATCGGACCAGATCATGGTCTTTTGATCCTCCGAAAGATGTGGATGGTATGCGGCAAAACGGGAGGAGGTCACACGGAAGATGGCGGATGAAGCGGTATCAACAGCAAAAATGTTTGCCATTCCTGCATGGCTCATACTAAACAGGATGTATTGTTTGTAGAACCTTGACGGGCCGGTGATTTCGTTGTACTGAAACGGAACGACATTCCGGATGACGCCGGTTCGGGTGTCGAGAATCGCGACTACTGCGCCCTGAGCCGAAAGCAGGGTGAACACAAGTTTATGTCCGTCGGGCGACCAGCCGGGACTCATCACTGTTGATCCTTCGGGAATGGAGAATGTCGTCATGACCTTTCCGGATGGGATTTCGATCAGGTCGATGCGGCATTGGTTTTCGGGGGAGATGTACACCGCTGCCAACCTCTTTCCGTCGGGTGAAACCGCGGGTGCAAAATAGCGCGAACGGTGCGTTAATTCTGATATTTTACCACTTCCGGAGTGATACAGCCGGATCCGGGAGTAACCCAGGTTTTGCCACCGGTGTCCGCGTTCAAATTCCGACCAGGCGAGCCAGCCGCCGCCGCAGGAGAGGGAACCGTCGATATGTGATCCGGGTGTCAGCACGATTTTTTCCTTCCCGGTATTCCGGTTGATGCTGACAAAACGGGTCACATCATCCATTGATACTTTCTCGGCGACGATGGTCGAATCGGTGAAAAACAGCGGTTGGTTGTAGCTGGCGTAATTTTTCCGGTCACGTTTCGTGATCATCCGGTATGCCGTTGGGCGTAGGGCATCGGATTGCTTTTTCCATCCCGAATCGAGCGCCTGCAACGACTGCCTGTACAACTGAACTTTCCACAGTCCGGTCGACTTGCGGACACCGCTGTTGAACGGAACGAACATAAAGGGGTATTTTGCCGTACGGTCGAGGGCTTCATTCCAGACGCCGGCTCCATACTGTTTTCTGGCCTGACCCACGATGAAATAGCCGAGGGAGTAAGCGTCGGGGGTAAAGGTTTTATACGATCCCAGGGTGGCCTTATCGTACGAATAGGCTCCTTTTTCGAGGAGCTGGGCACGCAGGGTACTTTCAAAAAGCGCCGATCTTCCCCGGCCGGTCTTTGAAAGCGCGGTTTCGGTCACCGTCGCATCGCCTTCGAGAAACCAGGCCGGAATGTACAATCCCAAAATACCACCGGTGATCTGTTCGCCGAAAAGATAGTACAGAACCTTTGAGAATCCGCGGTTGATCTTGCTTATCTGTACAGCATGGCGGTACTCGTGGATGGCTAATTGCTCAAGCCACTCTTCGGCATAGCTTTGCTGGGGCGGGCAGGTATAGAGTTCGATCCGCTTGGGAGCCCACACCGTGATCCCGTTTGAAAGGGTCGACCGGGTATGAAGGATAATGGGAACGCGGGGCGTTTTCGCGGTCAGAGAGGCTGTTTCGTGCCTGACAACCAGATCCATGATGTTGGCCAGGTACTGCGCTTTATGTTCAAAGGAAGCGGGAAAAATGATCTTGTACGCCGGCGTTTTGATCTGCTTCCACCGCAGGGATGCAGGGTCCTGACCTGTGCTGAAATACTGTCCGGAACCGTTGATTATGAAAGAAAAGAGAAGAATAACGGTTCCACGGATTTTCATCAGTCATCGGGTAATGTCCCGGCCGGATCTGAATTGCATTTCAGACAGACCGTCAGCGACAAACAACAAAATGTTTTATTACCTGTTTTTCACTTCCCCTCACAACAGCCGTGTACAAACCGGCAGGCAGACCGGGCAGCGCCACGTGGCGTTCGATGGCGCCGGCGGGGATGTCCTCATCTGTACGGAAAATGACCGATCCGATCGCGTTGATCACTTCGATAACCACTGATTCCGACTTGTTCCATCCCCCTTTAATTGTGAATTTCCCGTCGTTGGGCACAGGGAATAGGGCAAGCGGGTCGTTGACCTGTTCTGCAATTCCGGTTACGATTACAAAGATATGGTTGGAGGTATCTGTGATCCCGTACCGGGTCACTTCAGTCCAGTACCACCCGTCGGTTAATGCCTGGTGAACCGGACCTGTTGCGCCCTGGATAGCGGAACCATCCAGATACCATTGATTTCCGATCGGATGGTTGCTGAACAGCAGGTCGAACGATTGCGTGATATAGGGTTTTTCGGGCGGCGCCGTGATAATCAGGGCAAACGCGGGAGAAGAAATTCCCGTGCCGCAACTGTTGACGCCCTTGACGCTGATATTTCCCGATACGGCTGTTGAAGCGAAATTCACAGTCACTGACCGGGTGTTGGCGCCAGCCACGATGGATGCGCCTGCCGGGAAACTCCAGGAATAGGTTAACGCGCCGGCGATTGATGCTACCTCATAATGGATGCCGGCGGCTCCGTAAGCAACTGAATCGAGGCCCAGGATCGGACCGGCGGCTGCAGGCAGGTTGGTAACCGTAACGGCGAGGGGAGGAGAGAGGGGACCGCTGCCGCATGCGTTATAACCGGAGACGGAGATATTTCCCGATTGTGCGGTCGGGCCAAAATTGACTGTAATAAACCGCGTACCGCTGCCGGAAGCGATGGTTGCTCCGGGGGGCAGGTTCCAAAGGTAAGAGATGGCCCCTGCAACCGAATCGACTGAGTAGACGACTCCGCTGGTTCCGGCGCAGACTGAATTGGCGCCGGTGATTGCTCCGGCGGAACCCGGTGGCGTTTTTACAGTCAGGTTCAGGGTGGAAGGGATTGCGGCGGTACATCCGGCCGAATTATAGTTGACGCCGATCCATTGCGCCCCGCTTCCGTACCAGGTAACATTCACCTGGTTGGTAGCGGCGCCCGAGGTGATCAGTCCGCCTGCCGACAGGGTCCATTGATAGCCCGTCATTCCCGGTTCGGTGGAATAGGAATAATTTCCAGAATTGGCGCAGGGCGTCGTATTTCCGAGGATCGACGGGGTAGGAGGCGGAGTGACCGTCACGGTTTTTGATCCCGGCGTCGTGCTCGTGCAGCCGGAGGGGTTGGAATAGGAAACGCTGATGTTCTGGGTTCCGGCTACGATCCAGGTGACTGTAACGGTATTGCTCGTGGTTCCGGAGGTGATGATCCCTCCCGGGGAGATGGTCCACTGGTAGTTTGTCATCCCGGCGGCAGTGGCATAAAAGTGTCCGGAAGTGCCTGTACAGGCGGCAGCCGGCCCGGTGATGGCCGGTGATGCGTTCGCGCTAACCGTGACCGGGTAAACCGTGGGTGTTGCCGTGGTGCAACCGATCTGGTTAACATAGGTAAGACTAACCGATCGTTGTCCTGCCGTATTCCAGGTTACGCTGATGGTGTCGGAGCCTCCTCCGGAGTTTATGGTTCCGCCGGGCGACACCGCCCAGACATAAAGGTTCATGTAGGGATCGGTGGTGTATATGTGGCCGGATGTGGCAGCACAGGCGGCAGTTGGTCCCGAAATGACCGGAACCGGCCGGGGATAGACGGTTACGGGATACAAGGTCGCGGAACCGGCCGGGCATCCGAAGCTGTTGTTGTAATTCACCTGAACATGCTGGTTCCCTCCGGTATTCCATTTAACCGTCACCGTATTGCTGGTCGGGGTGCCTCCGGCGGTGATCGCCCCACCCGGAGAAACACTCCAGGAGTAGCCGGTCATTCCCGGATCGGTTGTGTAGATGTTGCCTGTAGTGCCGGCGCAGACTGCGTTGGGGCCCGATAGACCCGGGGTTGGCTGGGGATTCACCGTGACCGTGTACAGGGTCGGGTTAAGGGCCGGACAGCCAACGGAGTTGTTATAGTTCACGCCAACGGTTTGCTGACCCGCTGAAGTCCAGTTGATGGTAGCCGTTGAACTGGTCGGGGTTCCCCCCGCGGTGATGATGCCTCCGGTGACCGACCACGTGTAGTTACTCATCCCCGGCTGGGTGGTATAAACATTCCCGGTCGATCCGGCACAGGCCGTGGAGGGTCCGCTCAGTGTGGGTGAGGGACGTTGGTTGACCGTAACGGTTTTGATGACGGGCGCAGCCGGAATGCACCCCGTCGGGGTGGTGTAGCTGATGCTGACTGTCTGCGCTCCGGTAGCGTTCCAGACCACCGTGACACTGTTGCTGGTTGATGTTCCTCCTCCCGTGATCATCCCGCCGGCTGTGACATTCCAGACATAATTGACCATCCCCGCCTCGGTTGTATAGGTGTAAGGGGTGGTGTTCACGCAGCCGGTTGCCGACCCCGACAGGGTAGGTACCGGAATGGGATTTACTGTTACCGGGAATTGGGTTGCCGTTTGGGATGTACAACCGTTGGAGTTGGTGAAATTCACGCTGACCGACTGGGCGCCAGCCGTGTTCCATTTAACGGTGATGCTGTTGCTGGTCCCGGTTCCGCCGGCGGTGATGGTTCCGCCGGCCGAGACGCTCCACTGGTAGTTTGTCATGCCCGCCTGTGTGGTGTAAACATTTCCAGGTGTTCCGGCGCAGACCGATGACGGGCCGGTGATGTTTGGTTGCGGATTCGGATTTACGGTCACCGGAAAGGTTACGGGTGTGGCGGCTGTACAACCGCCGGCATTGGCGTAGTTCACCATAACGGCATCGCTTCCCGCCGTATTCCAGGTGACGGTGATGGCATTGGTTCCTGATCCGGAAGTGATGGTACCGCCGGATGTTACGTTCCACTGGTAGTTGGTCATACCTGCCTGTGTGGTGTATATCTTTCCCGCGATGCCGGCACAACTGCTTGCCGGCCCGGTGATCGTGGGAACAGGCCGGGGACTGATGGTGACCGGGAAGGTCGACACGGTTCCGTCTCCGCAGGAATTTGATCCGTAAACCGTGATGTTGCCTGCCTGGGCCGTAGCTCCTGCCGAAACGGTGATGGCGTTGGTATTGGCGCCCGATATTATGGTGAATCCGGAAGGCAGCGACCACACGTAGGAGGTGGCGCCGACGATGGAGGGAACGGAATATATTAATCCGGTAGATGACTGGCATACAGCCGCGGTTCCGGTGATGGCGCCGGCCGGTCCGGGAAGGATACATCCCGTAAGGACAATCTTACTGTTGGAAGCCGGAATCACGCTGAGGGTGTTGTTGGGGGTGGAGCTGAAAGTCGCCGTGTTTGCACTTTGTTGAGTCAGCAACTGCGAAGCAACAGGAGGAACCGACATCAGCGAGTCGTTGATCCCGCAAGTGTAGCTCGGGGAGGACCCGGAAGCGAGCATTGTACCATAGATGAATTCAATAGTCGCATCGGCTTCATGAAGCCTGATCTGGAAATTCACATGATCGGCATTGATCCCTTCAAATGAAAAATGCACCCATTCCAGTGTAAATACATGATTTCCTGCGGTTCCGATAGTTTCGTATTTCACGGCGTTGTTCAGCGTATACCCCCAGGTGATCATCAGATCATCATAAAACGGGGCAAGGGCAAGAAGGGTCCCGTCGGGCGGTGGTACCGAAAATGCGGCGTTGTCGGAGCCGTAAGGCCTTTGCTGGTAACCGGCTGCGGTATTGCTCGAGAAGTCGACAAACCCGTTGGTGGAAACGCTCAACTGGGTGTACAGCTTTCCCAGGTAATTAAACGAAAAACCGATCGGAATGGGGTAACTCCTGTTATTTCCCGTGTTTTCACCGGCGCGCCATGCGGTGACCGCGATTCCGGTGGCATCAATGGAATTGAAGGTGATCCCGGTTTCCCGTGTCGGTGTATAAACGGCCACACCTTGTGCCACCAATCCCGTCGGGGTCAGGGTAAGAAGGAAAAGCAGGAGAGAGATGTAATTTTTCCCGAAGTTCATGTTGCTCTTCATTGAAAGCGATGATTGAATTACCTGACTACGACCGGGAATTTTTTTACCCATTTTTGATCGCCTATTGTAAGAATTGCGAGGTATAATCCCTCCGGCACCCGGTCGAGTATCACTTGTCGTTGCAGTTCAGGATAAGCCATGAGATGATCCAATCTGAAAACCTCAGTTCCCGACAAAGTTACGATTGAGAAACTGCAGGGTGAAGATCCTGATGTTTTAATTTTCAGGTTGAAAGATCCGTCGTTTGGGGTTGGAAAGATTACAAATTCCGATCCGGAGGGCTGTTCAATCCCGGTGATTTCGACCCAGACTTTGTTTGACGGTTCCGACGGGCACTCCCCGAGCGTCACCACAGTCCAGTAATAACCGGTGTTGTGCAGTACCGTATAGACCTGGCCGGTAGCGCCTTCAAGGATAAAACCGTTGTAGTACCATTGATTTCCAGCCGGTGCGCTGCTTGTCAGTACCGGTCCGTCGGCAGTAACCACCGGGGTTTCGGGAATCGGCAGGATCAGTACATTAAAATCCGGTGATGGGGTTCCCGGTCCGCAGCCGTTTGATCCGCGTACTGTGATGATTCCCGGTACCGGCGTGGCTCCGAAGGTCACGGTGATCTGGTTGGTTCCGGCGCCGGAGGTAATAACGGCCCCGGTCGGAAGTGCCCATTCATAGCTGGTCGCGTTTTGTACGGGATCAACCTGGTAGACAACCCCGGTCTCCGCGGCGCAAACCGTATCCCGGCCTGTGATCACTCCGGCCGTTCCGGGAGGGAGATCGACCGAAACCTGGAAAAGCGGGGAGGTTGTTCCATTGCCGCAGGTGTTGTTGCCGGTCACGGTTATTTGTCCGGATGTTGCGGTAGAACCGAAGTTCACGGTGATCTGGTTGGTTCCTGCACCGGATGTGATGGTCACACCTGCAGGCAGGCTCCAGATGTAGGTAATGGCATTTGGGATAGCTCCTGTTGAATAAACTATTCCCGTTGCGCCCTGGCAAACCGCTGCAGGCCCTGTCACAGCGCCTGCAGCCCCGGGAAGGGGTGAAACCTGAACCGGGTAAACCGTGGCCGAGAGTGCCGAACAACCATCATTGTTGGTGTAATTCACGCCGACGGTCTGTGAACCCGGTGACAACCAGGTAATCGTTACGCTGTAGTCGGCCGTTCCACCCCCCGACGTGATCAACCCACCGGGCGAAACCGTCCAGACATAATTGGTCATGCCGCTTTCGGTGGAATAGCTGTTTCCGGGTGAATTCTCACAGGCGCCCGATGGACCGGTTATGGTGGGGACCGGCAATGGTTTCACCGTAACTTGCTTGTTTGTCGGGGAGAGTGGCGTACACCCCGTTGCCGGTGCGGTGTAGGTCACCGAGAGATTCTGATTCCCCGGCGTGTTCCAGGTAACGACGATGGCGTTGGTACCCGCACCGGAGGTTATGGTTCCCCCGGCGGAGATGGTCCAGGTGTAGCCTGTCATTCCTGCTTCGGTATTGTAAGGAACGCCGGTGGTGGCCGCGCAGACCGCACTGATCCCGGTAATGGTGGGGACGGGTCGCGGATTCACTGTAACGCTTTTTGTAGCGGGACTGACCGGAGTACAACCGTTGTTGTCGGTGTATGTCACAGTCAGATTTTGTGTTCCGGCAGTATTCCAGGTTACTACAATGGTGCTGGTCCCTGAACCCGAAGTTATGATGCCTCCCGATGTGATGGTCCATGAATAACCGGTCATTCCCGGTTCTGTGGCGTAGGCGACTCCGGTTGTCGTGGCGCACACCGTACTGATCCCGGTTATCACGGGAACAGGCCTGGGATTCACGGTAACGTTGAGCGATGAAGGGGATCCTGCCCCGCATGGACCGGTACCAAAAACAGTAACATTCCCGGAAACGGCGGTATTGGAAAAATTCACCACGATGCTGGCGGTGTTCCCGCCCGAAACGATGGTAGCCCCAACCGGCAGCGTCCAGGTGTAGGAGGTTGCATTGGCGATGGGGGGTACCGTATATGTGACGCCTGTAGTCCCGGAACACAGAGAATTCGGGCCGGTGATGGTCCCTGCATTGCCTGTCGCCAGATTGGTGATCAGCGCATCGTAATAGTAGGAGGATGTGGGAAGGTCGTTCATCGCATTGCCGTATTCATCGGCGTATTCGCATTCTCCACCACCTCCGGCCGTATTGTTGAACGAGAGCGTGTTCGTGCTACCGGTCAGTGTAAAATTCAGATCCATCAGTTTTGAACCGTTACCCAGAGTCAATGGATTGATATTGGTCCACACAATCAGGATCTTTCGCAGGGTGGGGCTTACCCCGGCATCGTTGACCATCGCGCCGGCAAGCGCCGGATTGAGATTGGAATAATTGACGAATGTGAGTTTGGTCGGATCATAATCAAGCCGGAGCGACATCGCAGTCACCAGAGTAAAATTGGTAACGGTCAGTGGGACGGTCACCGATCCTGGCGGACACACCGAAGCGGATCCCGCCGTTGTGATCGGGGCATTCCGGCCCGAAACCCATAAGGGCGCCAGAATCAATACGACTTTAAAAAAAAGTTTTAGATGCTTAATATGCATTATATCAGCTATTTATTTCCGCACGGTGATCTTTTTCACGATCCGCGAATCTCCGGAGATCCAGACCACGGAATAGATCCCGTCGGCGATGGGCCGCAGGTCTATCTGTTTTTCCATGTTATCCTGGATGGTCAAGGGTCCGGTTTCGAAAATCATAGCTCCCGTGCTGTTATAAACCCGGATGATACCAGATACCTCACCGGGTGTTTTCAGCGAGATCTTAAATGCGCCGTCGGAAGGTACCGGATAGATCCGGAATGCAACCGGGGTTGTTTCTTCCAGGCCGGTAACTTCGATCCAGACCTTGTTTGAAATCTCTGAGCTGCATCCGTTCAGCGTGACAATGCAATAGTAGTATCCGGTATTGTTTACAACGGTGTAGTTTTGTCCCGTTGCACCCGGTATCAGGGTTCCGTTGTAATACCACTGGTTTCCCGAAGGGGCGCTGCTGGTGAGCACAAACCCCGCTGCTGTAACTACCGGTGTAGCGGGGATAGTATGGATGGTTACGTTGAAATTCGGGCTGGCATTCCCGGCTCCGCAACTGTTGCTCCCTTTCACGCTGATCAATCCTGCGCCTGCAGCGCTGCCGAAGGTCACGGTGATCTGGCTGGTATTGGCTCCGTTGGTGATGACCGCGCCGGCCGGCACAGTCCAGATATAGGTGGTTGCATTGGCGATGGTTGGCACCGTGTAAATATTTCCGGTTGATCCGGCACATACCGATGCGGAGCCCGTGATGCTGCCGGCAGCCGCGGGAAGCGCGTTCACGGTAACTGCCAAAGCGGGTGACGGGGCGCCGTTGCCACAGGAATTACTGCCCATTACCGTAATGTTCCCGGAGGTGGCGGCAGCGCCGAAATTCACGGTTATATGGTTTGTTCCGGCGCCTGTCGCGATCGTAGCCCCGGCTGGCAGGGTCCAGACATATGAGGTAGCATAGTTGATATCGGGGCAGGAATAAGCGACTCCCGAGGTGCCAGCGCAAACCTGCGACAACCCGGTAACCGATCCGGCAGCCGACGGCAGGGGATCAACAAAAAGGTTGTACTGGGTGGGTACAGGTGGTGTGCAGCCATAGGTATTGATGTAAGTCACGCTGACCCATTGAGATCCGATGGTATTCCACGTCACCATGATCTGGTTGGTTCCCTGCCCCGAAGTGATCGATCCTCCGGGAGAAACGGCCCAGACATAGTTGTTCATGCCGGCGTTGGTAATGTACTGGTTATTGGAAGAGCCGAGACACGGGGTGTTGCTGCTGCCAATCACCGGTATTGCAGCCGGGTTGACGGTCACCGGATACACCGTCGGTGTTATGGCGCTGCAACCGCTTGGATTGGTGTAGTTGACGCTGACGGAACGCGATCCGGCATAGGGCCACGACACGATGATCTGATTGGTTCCGGCGCCCGAAAGAATCGTTCCGCCCATGGCGACATTCCATTGGTAATTGTTCATCCCGGCCTCGGTGGTATAGGTAACCCCGGTTGTGCTGGCACATACAACGGCAGGTCCGGCAATGGTCGGGATGGGTATGGCGCTCACGTTGACGTTGTAAACGGTCGGAGTGGCAGGGATACAGCCATTGGCGTTGGTATAACTTACGGAAACTGTCTTTGGGCCGGCGGTTGTCCAGGTGACCACAATGTTGGAGGTGGTTGCTCCGCTTGTGATGGTTCCTCCTGCCGATAAGGTCCAGGTGTACCCGGTCATTCCCGTCTCAGTCGAATAGGAATTACCGGAAGTGTTGATGCAGGGCGATGCCGGTCCGGTAATCACAGGTACAGGCAGGGGGTTGATGGTCACGGCAAAACCGGGTGAAGGAGCGCCGTTACCGCAGATGCTGGATCCATAAACGGTAATATTTCCGGAGAGTGCGCCCGGGGCAAAGCTTACCGTGATCATGTTGGTATTGGCGCCGGCTGTAATGGAGGCGCCTGTGGGGAGGGTCCAGTTATAGGTCGATGCATTGGCGATGGCGGGAACCGTATATACGTAACCCGATCCCGACTGGCACACGTTGGCAGGGCCTGTAATCGTCCCGGCAGCAGCGGGAATGGGACAGCCGGTTGTGAAGGTTTCATCATTTCCGTAAGATGTTCCGGCTGAATTGGTGGCTACCACCCTGAAATGGTAGGTAGTATTGCCCAAAAGTCCTGTAATTGGCGCCTGAACAGGAACAGCGGCAGAACCGGATACGGTTGCCGGAACTCCCGGAACGGTTGTGCCGTAAGCGGGCGTTTGTCCATATTCAAAAGTCACCGTCGCGTTCTGATAGTTGGCATTCACCGATCCGTTGAGATCTGCCGTGAATGGCGTGATTCCGGTAGCGGGGAGGGTAATCACCGTCGGTGCGATCTGGGAACCGGTAAAGGTTCCGAAGGCGGTCAACCCATTGGCAGTAAGCTGATGCAGGGTGGTGTTCGAAAGGTCATAAGCCGTGAAGGGGGGCGGTACCACCTGCACACAACTGATGGCTGCTTCCGTGCCGCTGACATCAGCCGGAACATATCCGAAGGTGGCATTGCACTGAATTCCGGACAGGTCATTCTGCGTCAGATTCCAATAGCGGTTGAGGTAGCTTCCGGTGTTGGGATCCAGCGGGTACTTCGCGTTGACGAGATTCACCCCGACAAAGTTTGCAGTGCCGAAAACAGCTCCGGTGAAGTTCAGTGTGACCGGCGAAAATTCGGCTATTCCGGTGTTATCGCCCACCGGATAGGTAAAGGTTCCCGTAAATCCGGCAGCAAAGCTTTTTTTCACCTGGCCGGTTCCGGTAGCGACAACCATGGCGGTTTCGGAGGGCGTTCCGCTGAAAGTCCCGGTTGTTCCCAGGTTCAGATCGCCGGTTCCCAGGTCGAAAAGACCGGTGGTCAGTTTCAGGGTCCCGTTCAGGGTGATGGAGGTACTCAGATTGATCCCGTTACTGTTGAGGACCTCAAGAGTCGATTTGGAGTTGGTCGTAATGGTGCCGGTCCCGCCAATGGCCTGGGTCGTGGCGCCGTTCAGTTTAACCAGTCCTGCAGAGGAGGGATTGAAATTCAGCGTACCGTTCACGGTAATATCACCTTTTATCTGATGGTTCCCCGATGTGGGGCCCGTCATGTTAAAATTCATGGTCCCGTTGGTGATGGTAAGGTTGTCGATTGAAACCGGACTACCTCCCGATGGCGATAAGGTAATGCCGGGGGCGTCCATCTCGAAGTCGGCGTAGCTTCTGCCCGAAAATGCGGGAGTCAGATTGGCGATGACTTTAAAAAGACTTCCGGGTTGAAACACCACGACACTGTTAGGCTGGGATGCTCCGAACGGGTTGCTCCCTGCCTGTTGGATATAGGTGGATCCGCTGGAAAAGATGACCGATCCTAAAGAGGTGGTTCCGAATGGATTACCTGAAAAGAAGGAGCCGGCCTTAAAGACAGCCCCTGCGTTGAAAACGATGGCTCCGGGATCGGCTGCGGTCAGACGGTGCGCGGTGGAAGCTGTTGACGAGAAGGTCATGTTTCCTGCAATATCGGCTGTGGCTGTGGTACCGATCGTGATAGTGATCGCGTTAACGGCGTTCAGGTTCAGCGAACAGCCAGAGGGAACACTCAGGTCGGTGCCTGCCACCCCGCTGATGGTCAGCGTTGCGGCAGAAGAACTCTGTAGGTTGATGGTTGTATTGTTCGAAAGTAACAATTGACCAATAGTCTGTGCAATGACTCCGGTCACCGTTTTCGTGGTTCCGTCGTTGAATTGAAGGATATCAGTCGGCGCTGGAGTGACCCTCGAAGGATTCCAGTTGGCAGCGGTACTCCAATCCCCATTATCGGGTCCGATCCAGGTATAGGTCGCAGGACCCGTTCCGTTGGTTGTTGCCGAAGCCGAAGGGATGACTGGTGCCGTGTGATAATTGTAGGTTTGGGCATTGATACCATCCCAGGCGAAGGGAATGATCGTATAGGAATATTGCGTGGCGGGTGACAACCCTGCAATGACGGCGTTAAGTGATGAAGCCGGTGTGATAATGGCCGCCACTGTACCATCGCCGATTGTGTTCCCGGTTGCGTATGCAGTTGCATTGGCGGGGATTCCTGAAGGAGGAATACTGCCGTTGGTCTGGAGGATCAAATACCCGTCAGCTCCGGTCGCCGCAGCTGTCCACGACAGGCCAATACTGGTTGTTCCGCCGGGCGTTGCGCTGAATCCGGTTACGTGTGCGGTCGGTTCGTCCGAAAGAGTAAAGAATGATGCCTCGGCGCTGGTCGAGGTTCCTATGAGGTTAGTTGCATAAGCTTTGAAAAAGATTTGGGTCTCGGCAGGAAGTGATCCGCGAAGATGAGAAAAGATGCCGGTTGTGGTGCCCCCTTCGGCGACTTTATTGTCGGGATATACCACTCCGGGGGTTGTTTTCCAGAGCGTTCCCCGTTCGGTGATAGGGGATCCCCCGTCGTCGGTTATATTTCCACCCAGGATGGCGCTGAATGCAGTGATTCCCGCTGCAGTCGGAGAGGTGACGGTGGGAGCGTTCAACACCGGAGCGGTCGCCTGACTGTTGGGATTCAGAACAGCAGAGATGATGAGGTATTTGGTAGTGGCACCCGAACCGTTGTATTCATATACCCGAAACCAGTATGTGGTGGCGGCGGTAAGTCCGCTAACCGCCACGGTGCTGCCGTTGCCGTTATAGACGACCTGTTCGCCCGAACCTGCATAGACCGGGTTTGCTGTCGGATCGGTTCCGTCAACAGGATCGGTAAAACTGTTGGAGGTGTTCATGATCATGATCCGCTTAGCCCCGTCGCCATTGGTCCATGAAGGATTCAGGGTGGTCGGGGTGATTCCGCCGAAAGTAATGTTGGAAGCCTGGATGGTGGGGGGGAGTACCCCTCCGCCTGCCACATCGGACCAGGTCAACCCGACGCGGATCCCATCAAGTTTCAGGTTGGTCAGGTTACCTGATGATCCCTGGCGCAGCGCAACCGATCCGACCTCCGAAAGGTCGGTGCTGACATCTGTCGCTGTAAGGTCAGGCAATGGCTCAGCGCCTCCCAACGCGGGATTGATGAACATGTTTACAATGTCATTGCTGGTACCACTGACGATGGTGTATTTAACCACCAGCAAGTAAGTGGTATTAAATGCGTAATTGTATCCAGAATAGGCTATGGAGGCGGCTGTCGTAGTGGCGAATGAGATCCCGAACGCGAGATTGGACGAAGCATCCTTTCGAACGAACACCCTTCCTCTGAAAGTCGATCCGATGGTGGTCTGCCCCAGGTGAAAAAAATAGTCGCCCGTTGTGGAGGCATTGGTGATATTTACCAAAAATGCCGCGTAAACTGATCCGCTGGTCTGCGGAGCGAATGTCTTGTGATCATCCTCACCCGATGCTACCAGTGTTACTTCATTTCCGATACCGGAAGAGAGGTATCCCGGGTAGGTGATGGAAGGTGCGGTTACCGTAATGGCATTAGTCCCGGCACCTGAATGGGCGGTCCAGCCGTTAGCCGTTAACAACGCACCAACGGCATAAGTGAAGTTTTCTTCCAGAATTACCTGTCCCATACTTGTGTTACGGATTCCCGTTAGGACCATCACAAGGCAAACGAGGGTAAAGAATACAGATCTTTTCATGACTTTGTTTTATTTCCTGAATGGTTATTGATTTTCAAAGAAAAAATTGATGTCAAATTACATTTCGACAAAACGTAATTTACAAAAATAGAAAGTTACGCAATAATTGCCTATGGTTTGTTAAGAATTAATGGAAAAAAGTGAAACGCCTTCTTATTAATTAAAAGCAGGTGTTGTCGTTCAGGTATCCCTGAACATACTCTTCAATGGCCGTTTCAAGTGTGTAAAAGGGTTTGGAATAGCCGGCGCGGCGAAGTTTTCCCATCTCAGCCTGGGTGAAGTACTGATATTTGTCGCGGATGTCGGCCGGGGTATCGATAAAGGTGATGGCAGAAGGCAATGAGAGGGCGTTGAAGACTGCATGTACCAGATCGAGAAAGGTCCGTGCCTGACCGGTTCCAAGGTTATATAATCCCGGTTCGGGAACCCCGCTGCTATTGCTCAGGCTTTGTTCCATCAGGAAATACATCACATCGATAACATCCTTGACATAGATGAAATCGCGGAGCTGACCTCCGTCGGGATACGAGCGATGATGCGACCGGAACAGCTTTACCGGCGAATAGGCCCGGGTATCCGCCTGTCTATCGGTTGGCGCTGGACTGTTCCCGTCTGGAGGAGTCATGATCTGCCGGAAGGCATGGAAAACCACCGACGCCATCCGTCCTTTATGATATTCATTGGGCCCGAAAACATTGAAAAATTTCAGCCCGTACCAGCGGGGTGGTGCTTTTTCCCGGCGGAGCGCCCATTTATCAAACTCATTCTTGGAGATGCCATAGGGATTGAGTGGCTTAAGCAGGAAGGGCAGGTCGGGATCGGTATCGTCATATCCTGAAGATCCGTCACCGTAAGTGGCAGCCGAGGAAGCGTAAACCAGCGGAATGCCCGAATCCGCGCACAAATTCCATATAAATTTTGAATATTCCAGATTCAGCTCATTGAAAACCTCCATGTTGAATTCGGTGGTATCGGTTCGCGCTCCGATATGAAAGATGAACTCCACCTCCTCCTTATGCTCAGAGAGCCATCTGAAAAAATGATTCCGGTCAATCAACTCCCGATAACTTTTATGGGCGATGTTGGGAAGTTTCTCCTGTCTGGTGAAATCATCGACCAGAACAATATCGGTTATCCCCTTGTTGTTGAGCTTGCTCACCATGCAACTCCCGATGAATCCAGCAGCTCCGGTAACAATGATCATGACTATATAATTATGTACGGGTTATCAGCTAATTTTTTCGCCAATGAATTGGTCGTCACGATTTTTGAAGAGAACATTGAAGGTGGTCAGGCTTCCGTAAATCCGCGTGATATATTGCTGCATATCCACTTTTTCTTCATCGGTCAGGTTACTCGCATTGAGTTTCTGTTCCAGAACCCGGAGCCGGTCGCGGACCATCACAATCTTGTGAAAGAAAGTCTCCATGGGGACTTCCTTTTCCTTTAATCCCGGATCGTTCGGATAAAGCACTACTTTACCTCCGGTCCATTTGGAACCCAGGGGTACAGTCTCCTGGATGTCGCTGAACCGGTGAAGTACGCGGATCAGGCTTTTCTCGATTTTTTCATAGGTTGCCAGATCCGAAGGGGTTTCCACCGCCTCGATGGTCTCCAGTCCTTCGTAATCCCGCATGATCCGCCTCGTTCCGTGATCGATGAAGGTGATTTCATAGGCATCGGAATGGATCTGAATGATCACCCCCTTACCGAACTGAGGATGCCTGACCCGGGATCCGACCCCGTAAACTGCATTTGCCATATCTGTTTAATTTAGTCTGTCCATGTAAAAAGCTTTCTATTTACGATTGACAAGATTTACGATTTACGAATTTTTATTTCGGATTAACAGTTATCATCTTATGGTAAGATCTAATATCTTTTCGTGTTGAAATTTACCTGAAACCCAAAATTCGAAAGTAACATTCGTCGATCCGGAATCCTTACGTCATTTGTTTTCATTTGTAAATCGTAAATCTTGTCAATCGTAAATTTTTCTTGACTGCCTTGTGCAGGTTGTAAATCAATTCGGCACAACAGAACATTACACGTTGCCATCCGGCTTAGATTTGCTACAGTCAGGTGCACAAAGATAACAAAAGCCAGAAAATTCCTGAACTATTCCCAGAAGGTTGTGGTCGCTTCGGGGGATTCCCGTTCCCTGAGGATTTTGAACCGGGATCCGTCATCGTGGTACCCGACGATTCTTGGTGTCTGCCGGCTGTTGTACCGTGACCACATGCTGAAGGTATAGCTGCCGGTGTCGCGGACGACGAGAAAATCGCCCTCTTCGATCTGAGGAAGGGCGACTTCTCTGGCGATGATATCGCCTGAAAAGCATAACGGGCCGGCCAGGTTATAAGGCTTCACGTCGGTGCCACGCTTCAGACGTCCGCCAGCATCGAACACAGCATATTCATGTTGCCAGTCTCTGGGATTCAGGCATTCCCTTACGAAAAGATCGGCTCCCACGTGTAGCATGGCAGTCTTCACAAGGGGATCCTCCTTGACGTATTCTACACGGCTCAGTGTCCATCCGGAATAGGTGAAAGTCCACCTGCCGAATTCGGTGATCAGTTGTACTGGACTCTTTACCTGCCGCGAACTATCCTTGGTCGGAGCGTCGGATTCTGTCCGGGGCTTTGTACCAGGAAACAATGCGGGAGCGCGTTGGCGGATACGGTCCACGTAATCCTCAATGACGGGGGGACGATTGACAGGATGATACGAAACCGGAAGTCCCCCGCCGATATCGAATACCGAGATGGGTAAAAATCCCTGATGAAGCCTTTTTTCATTGATCTCCATCATGAAATCATAAAGTAATCCGATGCCGTCGATCAGCATGGATACCGGACAACCCTGCGATCCAACATGGAGGTGAAGCCCGGTAAGCCAGGAATAGGTCAGGAAGGCCTGTTCGATTGCTGCTCTGCGGAAACGGATCGGCACGCCGAATTTGGAATACTCGCCCGCAACACTCGACTCGGCAATGGAACCCATGCCGACCTGCGGATTGATCCGCAGACCAATGGCGCTTTGTGTTTGCCATCCCGGGCCTTTTCTGATGACATAGTCATGGATTCGTTCAAGTTCCTGCAGATTATCGACATTCAGACGGATGCCTGTATCGAGTGCAAAGGCGATCTCCTCGCGAGTTTTCACCGGCGAATCGAAAACGATCCGGTCAGGCTGAAATCCGCATTTGAGCGCAAGCGCTACCTCACCGGCCGAGGCCGCCTCGACACCGATTGCATGGTCCAATTGATTGCACCATTTCAGAAGCTGTGCAAGCGGATTGGCCTTTACAGCCAGTCCGTGAAGCGTACCGACGGGAAAGTCGTCGATCAGGCGGCGGATACGCTGTTCCAAAAAGGTCAGATCATAAAAGATCGCGGAGGTATCCTGTACGCGGAGTGTACCCGATCGCAGAGCCTTTTCGATGGTTTGACCGATCTGCTGCAATGTCGGACCGGTATCCGGGAGTTCATGTTTTACAGGAGTCATAAATATTTTATTCGTCGGGAGGCACCAGATGATATTGCTGGGCCATCCGGATCATCTGCGTGATAGCCACATGTCCGCCGGTGCCAAGACTCAGGGTGTTGGGACTGACATAGAGGCCGATATGCTGTTTCATCACCACCGGGTCCATTTCACTGGCATGGCTTCGGACAAATTCCATCGGGATTTCCGGATTTTTCATGGCAAAATCAACGCTCCGGTACATGATTCTGTTCAATTTGTTGATCAGGTCATAACCGATGTTTTGTTTCACAACGATGCCTCCGAGCGGAACCGGTTGCCCGGTCATTTTCTCGTAATGAGCCCCAAGGTCCATCACGAGATGAAGTCCTTTGTTCCGGTAGGTGAAACGGTTTTCATGAATGATGACTCCAGCATCGACGGTACCGTTCAGAATCGCATCTTCGATGTCGGCGAAATTGAGGAACACCTTTTGGGCAGGCTGAGGAGCCGCGATGGTAAAAAGGAGGTGGGCGGTGGTATGCTCGCCGGGAATAGCAACTTTCAGGCTGGGAATATCTTCAGGCTGGATCCCTTGGCGGCTGATCAGAAGGGGTCCGTTACCGAAACCGAGCGCGCTTCCCGCATCGAGGAGTACAAGGTTCTTACGGAGCATGACATAGGTGAAAAAACTGACTTTCAGCATGTGGATCTTACCCGCGATAGCCATTTTGTTGAGCGTTTCCACATCGTGAAGAATGTAGTCGAATGTCAGCCCTTCCAGGTTGATCCTTCGGTTTACGATCGGATCAAAGATAAAGGTGTCGTTGGGACAGGGTGAAAATGCAAGGCGAATTTTGTTCATGAAGATAGTTCTTTGAGAAGTTCTTCAAGTGTTTTCTGTAGATGGTCGATGGCTAATCCGAGGTGCCATTTCGTGTAGTCGCGTTCGCCAACTGTGTTGGAAATGGCCCGGAGCTGGATACCGGGGATACGGGCGGAGCGAACGGCATAAAAAAAGGATGCACCTTCCATGGATTCGACTGCAGCGCCGGTATAATTTCTGACCTGTTCGATGGCAAAGGGGCTGGTGCGGATCGTAAAAGTCGTGGCTCCCTTTACCCTCGGCAACCGGTCGAGGGTCGCCAGAGTGGATGAAGGTGCGTTTTTAGTTTTGGAACGGAAAATCCCCTGAACCGGTTCACCGAGGAGGTCTTTCGGTGAAAAATTCCTGAACGGAGGTTGCAGCAGCCTGCCACCTTCATAGGGAATGGAATCGGGATCAGTCAGTCCGGCTTCGAAAGGTGTAGTGAAAATGCTACCGTCGCCGATGCCGAAATCGGCGAAGCTGTCTTCCATGACATGAACCACGGCGCCGGGTTGCAGCAAGTCGGTATAAGTTCCGGCGATCCCTGCCTGGATTGCCAGATCATAGGGTTTAAGCGCCAGTTGATTGCCTAAATGATATGCCGTGGCCGCAATCCCCACGCCCGTGATCAGCAGATCGACCTGCAGCAATTTGTAAACGCCCCGGTGTATTTCGCCGGTTTTCAGATCCGTCAACCCCAAAGAATCAGCAAGCCTGCGAACCTCATGGCTGGTGGCGGAAACTAATAACAGGTCCATTCAGGGGGAATTTGCGACAAATTTATGAACTTTCCGGTTAAAAAGGATGAAAACTGATTGGATACCAGAAAAATTAATAGCTTTGCCGGTCAATTTAGCTCTTCATTTTAATCTTCCCTGGTATGACTGAAAAAGTTCAAAAAATCCTCAGTGATTCAAAGGCGGCCCGGTGGACTGCATTGGTGCTGGTGTCGTTGACGATGCTGGCTGCATATTATTTCGTTGATATGATTGCTCCCTTGCAGTCATTACTGGAACAGGCACCCTACAAGTGGACTCCCTCCAACTATGGTTTCTTTTCAGGTTCGGAATATCTGCTCAACGTGTTCGGATTTCTAATCCTTTCGGGGATTATCCTCGACAAAATGGGAATACGGTTTACGGGGCTTACTGCCACTGGTGTAATGTTAGTTGGTGGACTGGTGAAGATGTATGCTTTGACTCCCTATTTCAGCGCCGGAGGATTCGGTTTTGAATTTTTCAACTCTTTTTTACCTGCACTTCCCGCCTCTGCAAAACTTGCCGCCATTGGATACGGAATATTCGGAATCGGGGTCGAAATGGCCGGGATCACTACCTCGCGGACAATCGTCAAATGGTTTACCGGGAAGGAGCTGGCGCTCGCCATGGGAATGCAGCTTGCCACGGCCCGTTTAGGTGCATCGGTAGCCTTCTTTTTCTCCCCGATGATGGCCGGATATCAGGATACGCCGGCCGGCCCAACAGGAAATCTGCTGAATCCCGTCTATTTTGGGATTGCGTTGGTGTGTATCGGATTTCTGACTTTTCTGACTTATACCTTCATGGATCGCAAACTCGACAAACAAACCGGTTCGGCTGGCCCCGGCGCCGATCCCACCGAGGAGTTTCATGTCAGAGACCTTAAAAAAATCATCACCAACCGCGGCTTTCTGATCATCTCCTTCCTCTGTGTGCTTTTTTATTCAGGAGTCTTTCCCTTTCTGAAATATGCCGTTAACATGATGCACTATAAACTCGGGGTTTCCGCCGAGACCGGAGGATGGATCACGAGCCTGTTGCCCATCGGTACTATTTTACTGACTCCCATCTTCGGAAATTTCATCGACAACAAAGGGAAAGGCGCCTCCATGATGATCCTCGGATCGGCGCTTCTCATGATCGCCCACCTGACCTTTGCCCTGGTCCCCCTTAACATGGTCATTGCCATCCTTTCAATTATCCTTTTAGGAATCGCGTTTTCACTCATCCCTGCCTCTATGTGGCCATCGGTGCCCAAAATCGTGGAGGAACGATACCTGGGGTCGGCTTACGCACTGGTCTTCTGGATTCAGAACATCGGCCTCTGGTTTTTCCCGTGGCTGATCGGGATGGTGCTTCAGGCAATGAATCCGGGCGTTGCCGAACAAATACAGAGCGGTGACCGCACTGCGGTGTATAACTATACCGTACCCATGCTTCTGTTCGCCGCCCTGGGAGCTTGCGCCATTGTCCTGGCTTTTATGCTCCTGCGTGAGGATAAGAGGAAACAGTACGGTTTGGAACTTCCCAACAAGAAGAAAAGCTGATTTTTTTTCAACTGATTGGCTTGATAGAACGCAACCGTAAGATTTAACCTGGAAACAACAGATTCCAGGGATTTGTCGTGATTTCACTGAGGCTTCCTGATCAGGGAGAATGGCGCCGGTAACAGTCGCCTGAATCCGGATAATGACCGGATCGCCGGCCTGCCAGATATTTTCCGTATGTTTGTAGCTTCCAAATTCAAATCTTTATGAGAGTGAGGATCGTTTTATTCTGTTTCTTGTTAGGTTTATTTTTCCAGGTTGTCCCTGCTAATCCGTTCACCGGTACGGTAGTTCCCGACAAGACACGGAGGATTCCGGTTGCAGTTGCAAATCCGGTACCGGCAACTCCTTCCCCGATGAATCCGGCGAATGTTGCGCCCCTCCTCTCGACCCGCTGGGATGAAGGATGCTTTTACAATGGCGCCTGTCCGGCCGATCCCACGGCATCCTCTTCCTGTCTGCATACCCTTGCCGGAAGCGGCGCCGTAGCAGTCGCCCAGGTTTTAAAGTTTTACGGCTATCCCTTGCAAGGAACGGGTGAACATGGCTATGTTCACCCGGTTTATGGCATTCAGTACACCAACTTTGGAAATTCTTCCTATTCCTGGAGCGAATATCCCGATTCCCTGACAGGGAACCACCCGGCGCTTGCCGCGCTGATCAGCCAATGCGGCATTGCCCAGGATATGGATTACGGCGTCACCTCCTCCATTTCTGAACCTGCCAATCTCGATTCCGGAATGGTAAAATATTTCGGCTATCCAAAAGCTGCGATCTGGAAGAATAAACCGGATTATCCCGACGCCACGTGGATTTCCATGATCAAAGGGGAACTCGATGCCGGTCATCCCCTGATCTTTTGTGGGTATAACTACAACGGGAGTCAACACCGATTTTTTATCTGCGACGGCTACCAGAACAATTCATTTCACATCAACTGGGGGAGGGGAGGGATTTCCGACGGTTACTTTGACCTGGCAGGCCTCATCCTCGATACGGTCAACTATTCCTATAACCAGCGTGCTCTTTTCGACCTGACCCCCAGCATCCCGCCACCTGCAAATATTACTATGGATTTTGAAAATGTCGCCGATTTTTCGCTGACCTTCAACGACTGGACAGTTAATGATGTCGACAAACATACTACCTACGGAATTACCGACTATACCTTTCCGCATCAGATGGAGGCGATGGCATTCCTCTGCTTCAACCCTACCGCTGTTACGCCCTCCATGGCCGCCGATCCGGCCATTCAGCCGCACGGCGGACAGCGTTTCGGCGCCTGTTTTTCATCCAATCCGCCTTCCAACAACGACTGGTTCATCTCGCCCCGTATCCAACTCGGCACGGGCGGGAGCTTCTCTTTCTGGATCAAATCGTACAACAACCTCTATGGCGTTGATGAATATCAGGTCGCTATCTCAACAACCGATAACAATCCCTCAAGTTTTGTCTCGCTCACTGGTTCTACCCCCCTGCAAACCACCACGACCTGGGCTAAAAAGGTATTCAACCTTTCGGCCTATAACAACCAGAAGGTCTATATAGCCATTCACTGTGTTTCGAATGATCATTTTCTGATGATGATCGATGATCTCGTGATCCAGCCCCAGGCTGCCGCTTTCGTAACGGCCGATTTCGTGGCCGAGAAAACCATCGTGAAGGTAGGGGATACGGTGCGCTTCACCGACCAGTCCACTGGCGCCCCCATATCCTGGAAATGGAGCTTCACAGGCGGCATACCATCAACTTCGGACCAGCAAACCCCGCCCCCTGTAATTTACACGGAACAGGGCACATTCGCAGTGAGTCTGAAGGTTTCAAACGGAACTCAGAGCGATTCGATCACCCGGGACGGTTATATCACAGTGAGCGGCTACCCCTCCTCCATGTCGCTTGACTTTGAATCGCTGACCGATTTCTTCCTCGATTTTTCACCCTGGACCACACTCGATGTGAGTGGTGGCGAGACATACGGGATCACCAATGTTACCTTTCCGCATTATATGGAACCGATGGCGTGGATCTGTTTCAATCCTTCACATACTTCACCACCCCTCACGAATATGCAGGCTCACTCGGGCCAGAAACTGGGTTGCTGCTTCTCCTCCATGCCACCGAAAAATCCGAACAATAAATGGCTGATCTCACCTAAATTAAGTCTGGCCTATAGTCCAAAGATCGAATTTTTTGTACAGACCTATAACTCCCTTTATGGTGATGAAAAGTTCAATGTTGCCGTATCAACCACCAATACCAATCCGTCAAGTTTCGTGACACTCAACAACAACCCTGAAACTGCGCCTTCATCATGGACGAAGATGAGTTACAGTCTGGCCGGTTATGCGCACCAGGATGTGTACGTGGGAATCCAGTGTATTACCGATAACGGATTCATCATGATGATCGACGATATCAACATTACATCCCTGGTCGGAATGGATGAACACGACAAGGCCGGTCGCCTGCAAATTTACCCCAATCCGGCTTCGCACGAAGTCACCCTCCGACTGTCGGATCCCGTTCACGGCCGGGCTTTGATAGAACTTGTAAATTCACTTGGACAGGTTGCCGGCTCCTGGTCGAAATCCATCGAAAACAACGTCGTAACGTTTAACGTCGATGATATTCCATCGGGTTTATACCTCCTTCAATTTATCCAGGATAACCGGACACTGAGCGGAAAATTATCTATCATTCATTAACTTCATAAGATATACGATGCGTTCACTCCTAAAAACTGATATTTTCCAGGTAATCAAACAATCAAAGCTATACATTGCCGGTTACAATGGTGCTTCAACCTTATTCCGGATCGCTTTCCTATGTTTGTTGCTGTGGTTCAATTTTTATTTGAACCCCGTTTCAGCGCAGCTTTCCCGCCCCGGCGTCCCTTACAGCTTCTCACACGCCTTGGCTCCGCTCGATGACGGTTTTCGCACACTTTCATTGCCTGATACCAACCGCCTGAAGGATGAGGATACCCGGAATCCCGTTCCCTACCGGTTCGCCGTAAATATCCCCGTCAATGCCGGTTTTGACGACTCCGGAATTTCCGAAATCAGGGATGACGGGACCCTGGTCTGGCGTCTGACCCTGAAAGCGCCCGGCGCACTGGCGTTGACTCTCTATTTCGACCGGTTCAGACTGCCCGCCGGAGGAATGTTATTTGTCTATAATCCCAAACGGACGAGGTTGCTTGGCGCTTTTACGGATGAAAACAACAATGAACTTTCAACTTTTGCAACCAGTCTAATTGCGGGTGATGCCATCACCCTTGAGTACAATGCCCCCATCGCTCTTGATCCGCCTGAATTGCGCGTTTCGGAAATTGCCTATGCCTATCGCGGCATTTCATTTCCCGATGCGCCCCAGACCGGATTTGGCGCCTCGGGGAAGTGCCAGGTCAATACTGCCTGCATTGAAGGGATTGACTGGCAGAAACAGAAACGAAGCGTCGTGCGGCTTGAGGTGAAAAAAGGGGGCAGCACCCTGTGGTGTACCGGCTCACTCGTTAACAACACTAAAAATGATGGGACACCCTATGTTTTGACGGCTGACCATTGCGGCCGGTTCGCAACGACCATCGATCTCAGTCAATGGGTATTCTATTTCGATTACCAAAGCCCTGTCTGTGAAAATCCGACCAGCGAACCTGCCTATCGTTCGATCACCGGATCTTCTCTGGTGGCACACGGTGGAAATGCCGGCAGCACGGGATCCGACTTTTACCTGGTACGTCTTAAAAATACGATTCCCGATTCCTTAAATGTTTATTTCAACGGGTGGAACCGCGAAACCAATCCCAGCCCGTCGGGAGTGACCATCCACCATCCGGAAGGCGACATCAAAAAGATATCGACCTACACGGTGCCCTTGAAGGCCGCTTACTGGCCGGGTTGTTCAGCATTAGCCCACTGGCGCGTCGTATGGTCGGCAACTGAAAATGGTCACGGAACTACCGAACCGGGATCTTCCGGCTCCCCGCTCTTCGACAACCAGGGACGGTTGGTGGGTACTCTGACAGGCGGCGATTCGGCATGTGACACCAATCATATTTCCCTCCCCGACTATTACGGAATGTTTTCATACAGTTGGGATAAGAACGGCACCGACTCTGCGTCGGTACTGAAATACTGGCTCGACCCTATCCAATCCAATGTAACGACGCTCAATGGATGGGCGCTTGGAATAGACGTCCCGGACGATCCGGTCGAAATCTCCCTGTTCCCCAATCCGGTAAGCTCCGAATTGCATGTACGCATCAACAGTGTGGCAAACCGGAACCTAACGGTGGAGGTGGTCAACATTTTGGGTGAAACATTGATCCACCAGGCACTCAGCGACGGTCGTGAAAGTGGAACGACACTCAGGGTGACTCATCTCCCCGCCGGAGTCTATCTTGTTAAAATTTTTGACGGGAACCGGCAAACCGTAAAAAAGTTCATTAAAAACGACTGAGATGCAGGAAGAGCCCATTGCAACCTTGCTCCGGTCGGCGACCTGTTCAAAAGAGCTGAAAGTTATTGTCGAAAAGGTTATTGACAACCTGAGAATATCGGCCGATGAAGGGATGGCGCTTTTCGAACAGGGAGACCTGGGTTTTTTGGGCATTTTAGCCGATCACCGGCGGCGGACGCTGAATGGCGAAAAGGCGTACTATATCCGAAATTTCCATATTGAACCGACGAATATTTGCGTCAATAAATGCAGGTTTTGCTCCTATTCTCATCATTTCAGTCCGGTGAGCTGGGAACTTACGGTTAATGAGATACTCGAAAAGGTAAAGGGGCAGGACGACACGGTAAAGGAACTTCACATCACCGGTGCTGTGCATCCTGCACGCGACATAACCTATTACGGAAATCTGTTGAAAAAGATCCGGGAAACGAGACCCGGACTATATATCAAGGCTTATTCAGCCGTCGAGCTGGACTATATGATCCGGAAATCGGGGATGACGGTCAGAGAAGGATTAATCTATCTGAAGGGGTGCGGACTCGATTCTATCCCGGGTGGAGGAGCTGAGATTTTTGACGAGACGATCAGGCAACAGATCTGTTCGATGAAGACCCCCACGCATACCTGGCTTGAGATTCATGAAACCGCCCACCAGCTTGGGATCCCTTCGAATGCCACGATCCTTTATGGGCATATCGAACACTACAGGCACAGGATAGAACATTTAACACACCTTCGCGACGTCCAGGACCGGACCGGCGGCTTCAATGCCTTTATTCCACTGAAGTTCAGGAACAGCAACAACCAGATGCAAGCCGTTAAAGAAACCTCCGTAACCGAGGATATGAAGATGTACGCCGTATCACGGATATTTCTGGATAATTTTCAGCATCTTAAGGCATATTGGCCTGCGGTAGGACGAAAACTTGCACGAATATCCCTCTCCTTTGGGGTGGACGATCTCGACGGCACTATCAATGACTCGACACGCATCTATTCCCTTGCCGGCGCCGAAGATCAGAATCCGGTTATGACGGTTTCGGAAATGACTACGCTCATAAGGGAAGCGGGCAGAATACCCGTTGAACGTGACGCTCTTTATAATCCGGTGAACCATACGATTGAAGGGCAAGCAGGAAATTGAGGTCTGGTTGGCGGATTACTGCGATCACCACAGAAACGGTGAAGCTTTTCCTTGGTATTGAATAGGTTGATTCCCTGAATTTGAGATATCCTTCAAACTTCTCCCGAGGCTGCTCTGATGCGTTGCCGCACCATCTCAGCGATCGCCCGCGGCTCCGAATCTTTGATATCTGCATACGGGATGGGTTCCAGTACCGTGGCCCTGATATTGAAATTCTTGTTGATCAGAAAGCCTCCTTTCCGGATAGCTTGTGAAGTGCCGGATATAGCAACAGGGAGGATAGGACGTTTATTTTCAAGGGCAAGATAGAATGCACCGGTCTTGAAGGGCTGAATCTTTCCATCTTTCGACCGGGTTCCTTCCGGGAAGATCATGATCGAATTCCCTTCCCTTAAAATCCGTGCGGCATCGACCATCATTTTTTTCATACTACCCGTGCTCGACCGGTCGAGCGCGATATACCCGTTAAGATGCATGTTCCACCCGATAAAGGGATACCGGAACAGGGATCGCTTTGCGACCCATTTGAAATGAGTCCACAAGAGAAATAATACAATGATATCGGCCCCCGACTGATGGTTCGAGACCATAACATAGGTTTCGCCCGGATCGATATTATTTCGCCCGCCCACGCGGATTCTCCACATGGGATTGATCTTTAAAATGATAAACGACCACAAGCAGGTGTACAGATGTAACAGCCGGAGTCGCTTGTCAAAAAGGAAGGTAAAGAGATATACCAGAAAAGAGAGTGGAAAAAGAATTGCCGAAACGATATTCATTTCGAGCCAGAAATAGAGTGATGCAATATATCGGATTACCGTGTTCATACGAGTCTTTTTAGTTTACATTGAGGGACGTGCTGCATAATTGCGCCATTTTTCGATTACGACGCTGAAATCGGCGGGGAAATCCGACTTGAAAAACATCCACTGCCGGGTGGTCGGGTGTTCGAACCCTAATGAAGTTGCATGCAGAGCCTGGCGGGGCATGAGAGCAAAACAGTTTTCCACGAACTGCTTGTAACGGCTGAAGGTTGTTCCCTTCAGGATTACGGATCCCCCGTAACTTTCATCGTTAAACAGGGGATGGCCGATATGGCTCATGTGAACCCTGATCTGATGGGTTCGTCCCGTCTCAAGCCTGCATTCAATCAGGGTCACATATCCGAAACGCTCCAGCACCCTGTAATGTGTCACCGCACGCCGGCCCAGCGCCGGATCACGACTTACGGCCTGAATCAACCGGTTACGGGGATCACGCCCCAATGGTGCATCGATGGTGCCTTCATCATCGGCAAAATTACCCCAGACCAGCGCCGTATAGCTCCTTTCGATGGTGTGGTCGAAAAACTGTCTGGCCAGACGGGTCTGTGCCAGTTCATTGCAGGCTACGAGCATGATGCCGCTGGTATCCTTGTCGATGCGGTGTACCAGAAAAGGTTTTTGATCTGATCCGGCTGCCGGTTTCTGGTTTAAATAGTACAACAGGGCGTTCTGGAGGGTTCCTGAAAAATTCCCGTGACCCGGATGGACCACCATTCCCGCGGCCTTGTTAACCACGAGCAGATCATCGTCTTCGTAAACAATGTTTACCGGGATGTTCTCGGGATAGATTTCTGTGTCGCGCGGGGGATAAGCCAATACGATGGTTATCAGATCCAGCGGCCTGACCTTGTAGTTCGATTTGATTTCCTTTCCGTTCACCAGGATATTCCCGGCCCTGGCAGCGTTCTGAATCCTGTTGCGGGATGCGTTTTCAATCTTCGCCATCAGGTACTTGTCGATTCTGAGCGGCGCTTGTCCGCGATCGACCTGAAACCGAAAATGTTCGTAAAGCTCATTGGAATCTTCAGCAAAGCCTGACACTTCGTGCTGAACCTGTTCCTCCTGACTCTTATCATGGTCGAGCATGACCCGTAAGTTTAGCTGACTAATGCGACACGATAAGTTTCTTTACTGCCGTTAGCCGACCATTGACATCCTGAACCGTCAGAATATAGAATCCATCGGTGAGGCCTGATATATCTATCTCTTCCGTAAACCGCGTACGTAACATAACATGACCGGCCAGGTCGGTGATCCGGATTTCGGCACCGTCTGTCGAAAACTGGCCACGATCGGCGATCATTATGCGAATCCGTCCCGAGGTACAGGGATTTGGGAAAATCCTGATTTCGGTCGGTTCGGCATAAACGTCGTCCTGACCTACGGGAATCGGTTTCCCCACCACCGGGCGGATCATTAGTGAACCCGGGTACGAAGAGTTGTTCCAGGTTCCGTTCGAATTGTAGAAAATTTCATTCTGGCTATTGTTATATTGGTCAAAGCCTACCGAAAGGTTTTCGTTGGTGGTTTGGATCCATCCTACATAAAACACTCCGGTCACTTTAAGGGGAGGATTCAGGTGGTAGGTGACGAACTTATTCAGACTGTCGGCATATTTTGGCAATACCAGATCGGAATAGATGGTGTCGCCGGGCTTGCCGGCGTTGTCGTTCCAAACACACATATAAAAGAACTGCTGGCTTTCGTTGCTCAGGGTCCGGTTGAAATACCAACGGATGGCACGCAGGGTATCGGGCGACTTGTTAAGTTTGAAACGGTAAGCCAGCTGCGATCCCGCAGGAGTCAATCCATAACTTGCATCGGGCGTACCGTCGTCGTAGGCAAAGTAGTTGTAAAATCGCTGGACCGATTCCATGGTATCGCCGATGACCGAACCCGCGGTGATCTCTCTGACTACATGCTTGACCAGGAAAATGGCGCTGTCGGCCGACCCGATGGGAAGCAAAAATGGGAACTCGGGATGGGCGAACTTCTGATAGGTCACATAGGGTATTTCAGTGTAAGGCTGAATGTTATAGTTTCCGCCGTTGTAGGTCTTTGAAAAACTCCCCGACGGATTTGAGATATAATAGTTGTACGATGACATATGGGGAACCAGGTCGCGGTTGGTCATCACGATGTTCAGCGTATCGCGGACCTCATTGGTAGGATCGTCGCAATATTGGGGATAGGGCATCGATTCGTACCGGTCTAACAGAGAAGGTGGACGATAGATAAAACGTAATTCGGGAAACACTGTATCGCTTTGAGAGCGGTTCAGGTTAAGGTAAACCTGATCGATGTTCCACTGATCGCAATTGCTTTCCCAACTGGGTTCCGCACTGCTCGCCAGGCTCACGTAATTGAAAAATTGGAACCGGAATTTGGAGGTAAAATAGGTTGGGTCGGTGATCGGAATCATTACCCGAACGAACCACTGATTGTTTTTAAAATAGAAGGTATCCAGCGACATCCCGGTTGAAAACCATACTTTGTTCCAGCGATCCGGTATCTGATAAGTTGAATCGGGGGTGATGCTGTCGTGGGCGGGTTGTGCAAGCAATTGCAGGATCAGCGAATCGGCTTCCTGAGGCGCCCGGGCTCTGCCCTGTGGCTGATAATAAAAGCTCAGATAAACCGAGTCGGCGGGAGTAATTTTCCGCGGAACAGGCGTGAAAAGCGAGTCGAGACGGATATAGCGGCTGGTTAGATGATCGGCAATAAAGGCTTGCGGACCGGGTACCGCGTGGGCATAGAGAGTTCCCGAATCATTGATGGCGTCGAGCGTGACGGCGCCTATATTTATTGGATAAACCGGTATGTCATTATTTTCAAATGCATAACGGTCAATCCACCGGCTGTTGTCGGGAAACACCCCGTTAGCGGAAAAATCGTCGAGGAACGGCAGTTGCACGGGGGTGGTATCGTTGGCCCGGCTGAAAAGTTTACTGGCCTGATACGCCTCAAACTTTGCCTTGACGACCGGATTAACCTGTAATCCGGTTAGCAGTTCCTGTGCGAAAATATCATACCCGAAAACTGTTGAAAAGAGCATGAAAAAAATTAACCGGACTGCTGTCTTTGTTTTATCCCGGATGATGATCCTGGTTTGCGTTACCATCAAAGAATATTTTGTGAACTTAAAATATAATCATTATTAAATGTCAAAAATGTCCTGGGTGTTTCAGGGTTCGTCCGTTTCCAACGAATCTTTTTGCGCTTCCGTACCCCTGGCTCCCATCCCCACCGAAAGGGTAATTACCGAGCCTTTATTGATCAGGGTTCCCGGTTTGATGGGATGACCGTCAAAGTATTGATTCTGAACTGCGTCGGCATCGAAAGAGCGGATGTACATGATCTTGCCTGCTTTCAGACCAGCTGCTTCCAACATGGTTTGCGCCTGTCTCAGGGTAAGGTCACGGAGATCGGGCATAGGGGTCTTTTCAGGCACTATCGAGGTAATGGTGAAATAGACCATCCGGTTTTTTTTGACCTTGGCGCCGGGGAAGGGATCCTGCGTCAGTACCGAACCACTGGGTTTGTCGGCATCAAATACCGAATCGATAACCGAAAACTGGTAGTTCCTGAATTCCGGATCAGCGGCAACAGCCTGAAGATATTTTCCGCGAAAATCGGGAACCACAATGTAATCATTGTGTTTGGTGTACCAGGCCAGCCCCTGGAGGGTGATCCAGATCAGAATGACGGTAATCCCGACGGCAATCAGGAAATGTTTCAGAAACCTGCCCGAAAAAAGAAACCGTAAAAAATTCATCCGATGCTTTATCTCAATAACCCGGGAACAACTGTTTTATTGTTTGTTCCGAAAGTTGCCACAAACTTACGGAAAAATTGACTTTTCAGCAAGGAGAGGCAATTTGTGCTATTTTTGCAGCCATAAAATTCATGCTATGTTGAATGTCGCAATCGTGGCCGGAGGGGATTCAGGTGAATACAGAATCTCGATGAACAGCGGTAAACAGGTTGAACTATACATGGATCGCGACCTGTACAACCCCTTCCTGATTAAGGTGCGGGGCAAGAACTGGAGCTACCGGATCGGACAAAAAACCTTCCCGGTTGACAAAAATGATTTCTCCATTATCCTCGGTGACAGAAAGATCAAATTCGACGTGGTTTTTAATGCCATTCACGGGACACCCGGTGAAAACGGTATCCTGCAGGGCTATTTCGACATACTTCAAATCCCCTGCACCTCATCAGGGGTGACCACTGCTTCGCTAACCTTCAACAAGAGTTACTGCAAGGATGTCGTTGCCGCCTGCGGAATCCCGACTGCCCGGTCGATCCGTCTTTTCAGGGAACAGGCACGCAGCGCCGACGAGATCCTGAAACAGCTTCGTCTTCCGCTATTTGTGAAACCGAATAACGGGGGGTCCAGCGTCGGGATGTCGAAGGTAAACCGAATGGAGGAGTTGCAACAAGCAATTTTCAAGGCATTCGATGAGGACCGTGAGATCCTGATCGAGGAGTATGTCTCAGGGCGTGAACTGACCTGCGGGGTTCTGCTGAGTGATGGCGAGATTGTAGCGCTGCCAATTACCGAAATCATCCCTAAAAACGAATATTTCGATTTCGAAGCAAAGTATAAACAAGGGATGTCGGAAGAGGTGGTTCCGGCCAATGTCCCTTCCGGAGTCAGCGACCGGTGTAAAGAAATTTCAACTCAACTCTACCGGGAACTGAATTGCCGGGGAGTGGTACGCTTTGATTATATCTGGACCGGAGCTGATTTATATTTCCTTGAAGTCAACACCGTTCCGGGACTGTCGGCTGCCAGCATTGTCCCCAAAATGGCCCGGGCACACGGCTGGAGCTTCACAGAGTTGATCACACGATTGATCAGGGAGGCTTTGAAAAAAGCATGACTTATATCCGAGCCGTTTATGACTGAACTCATTTTTGCCACTAACAACACGCATAAGATTCGCGAAATCCAGGAAATTTTAGGATCATCCTTTATCATTAAGAGTCTGAAAGAGACCGGAATTGATACCGAAATTCCAGAGACTTGCGATACTCTCGAAGGGAACGCTTCTCAAAAAGCCCGGTTTATTTACGGACTTTCTGGAATGAATTGCTTTGCCGACGATACCGGACTGGAGATCGATGCCCTTGGGGGAAGACCGGGTGTTTATTCGGCCCGGTATGCCGGTCCCCAATGTTCGTTTGATGACAACATTGAAAAGGTGCTTCAGGAGATGAAAGGCATTTCCGACGGCAGGGCGCGGTTCAGATGTGTAATCTCCCTGATCCTTGAAGGTACGGAATTCACCTTTGAAGGCACGGTTTCTGGCATTATACTTCAATCAAGAAGGGGAACTTCGGGGTTTGGTTACGACCCGCTTTTTTTACCCGATGGTTATCAGCAGTCCTTTGCCGAAATGCCTCCCTACCTGAAAAACGGGATCAGCCACCGGGGCCGGGCAGCCACGGCCATGGAGCATTTCCTGAAAAACCGAAATCAATAAATCATCCTCTTTCCCTGTTAAAAGGTTTACTTTCTGTGGCTGCCAGCAAAAGAAAGTAGGAAAGAAAAATCACCCCTTCAGGAAATTCACTAAAAATCTTCGTCATTCGCTAAACTGCAGAAACTCGTCGCTACACTCCTCGAACAGTCTGCAGTTTTTAACGCGTATTCCTCAATTTGTGGAAGGTGTCGTAAAATACCAGTCACCGCATGAGCGGCATTTGCTGGCGCGTGACTAATGATAAGTCGTTTGGGAAAACATTAGCTGTTATTACGCCAGGTTCAGCCGCGGTGCGGTGACTGATAATTTGTGCTTAAGGGAATATCACCCCGCGGAACTTCGTGACATCGGCTTGTGGAACGGAGCATCCGTACTTGGCATTGATGGCCTGTATAAAATAGTTGGCGGTGAGTGCATTTCCTCTGGGATTCAGATGAATACCATCGGTCGAAAATAAACCGCCGGTGATAAAGGTGGTTGTAAACTTTATCCCGTCGAAAACCATCCCGGTTTGAAATTGCTTCAGATAGGCGTTCATGTCGGCTAAAGCAAGGTTGAAGGTTCCCGCCACATTAGCGATGACTGCGTTATATCCCGCGATCCGGGTCCGGATGGCTAATTGTTCATCATTGTCAAGGATATATTTTGCCGGTATCGGATAGGGTTTGGGGAGGGGAACCGCGGTTTGATCGGCGACGCCCATGCCTTTACATTTAACCGAATCGGTAGGGAGGGAAACCAGAAGAAGGTCTCCCGGTTGCATCTGGGCATAGGAACCATCAGCTTTGAGATAAACAAAAGGATTCTGGCCGGTCTGCCAGTGGATCTCGGGATGGCCGTACATGGTATAAAGAATATTCAGTCCGGCAGCCTGTGCTGAGTCCAGCACCACGCTATTGTATGGGAGCGATGCCGAAATAGTAGTGAAGTACGGAAAACTCGAAATATCGGGCACATTGGCCAGGACTCCCTTTGGCTTTTTGGTCGAGTTGACTAAAGCGCCAACTGCCAGAGGATAGTATTTCGCAAAGGTGTCGGCCGGAGTCATTTGCAGGTCGGTACCAGCCATGGCCGACGACAATGCATCATAATTTCCGATCCACATTGAAAAAAATGTCGGTTGCTGGGTGATGGCATCCTGAATAATCGATGCATTAAACGAAGATGCGAACCTGACATAATAGGGATTGAACGGGTGGCCATCGGGGGTGGGGTCGCCTAACCGGTTATAGAAAATACTCTGTACAGTCGCGCCGGTCACCGCCATGTTGTTATAAGGTCCCTGCACGGTAGGTGGTGCAAATAGTTGCTGTTTCAGGGTGTTTTGATCGGGATTTTCAATCACCGTAGCCGGTTTCAAGGATGCAGTACCCACCGGATTTCCCTGACAATCTTTATCTGCTACAATTTTCAGGGCCAGTTTTGAAAAATAATAGAGACCGCCCGTAACAGGGACGAATCCGACGCCATCCTCCGTCCCGATCAATGGTTGTCTGAAAGCGCCGCCGCCAACGGTCTGGAACTGGGTGGCCATGATATTCGGATAGGAGTTTTGCTGGCCTGAAAGATAGAGTGCATTATCGCAATAACCCGATGTAAGTGAATTGCCCACAGCTACATAGTTGGAAAAATCAACGCCGTTGGAAGATGCGGGAAACTCGTCGAGCTTTTTATCACATGCCGAAAGGAAGGCGACTGATAATATGATGAAAAGAAATTTTTTCATAGGGTAAATATTTTTAGGTTAAAAATTGTATGTCAAGCCAATTCCCGGATTGAAAACCGCATTTCCGTACGTGCCGGCGAAATTGTCGGGGCTGTAAGTTCCGCTTCTTTCCAAACCCATGATATACAGAAAGGCGGCATCGATACTCAGTCCTTTTACAGGCTGTACCGAGAGTCCGCAGGACATACCAATCTGGTCAACGCTTGGAGTCTGGGGATTGAGATAATCATCTTTAACAGGCGATGGATCATAATACCCTCCGATCCGGAAGGTCAGCAGGTCATTCATCCGGTATTGGACGCCGATTCGCGATATGAGCTTGCTTTCATACAGGGTCGGGTTGGCAGTCCGTCCCACAGCCGATGTCTTCGTCTCAAAATCGAATACAAGCGAATCGTAGGTGTTCCAGAAAACGTAGCAGAGATTGAGACCGATCATCCACTGATCATTCTTTCCGAATTCATAGGATGCGCCAAAGTCGAGATTGGCCGGCAGGGGGAGCATAACGTCCACCTTGTTGTTCGGAAACTTGGCGCTGAGCGAAGTTGGCACTACGAACGTGGCATCCCCGCCTTTTACCTTCATTTCGATCTTGGAGCGGTAGTCGATTCCCAGACTCAGCCCCTTGACCGGTTTCACCATGATCCCGGCATTGAATCCGAAGTTGCCGGTAGTTCCCTGAATGTTCAGGGTTCCGTCGCCGGTAGTTCCCTGCAGCGGGAGCGCCTTGTTCAAATCGACCGAGCCGTAGGAATAGACCAGCCCCACGCCGATGCCGATGATATCTTTAAATTTGTATGAAACGGTGGGTTGAAAGGTAAAAGCCCTGAATACGATGTCCTGGATCAGATATTTTCCGATCCACTCTTTGCCCCAGGAAAGACCATTCCCATATGGAGTGTTAACCGCCAAACCAACACTGAGATTCTTGGTGGGCTTGAAGGCAGCATAAAAATAGAGCGGCGTGTTGATCTTGTGTTCAAATTTGAACTGTTCCATTACATCCTTTGGCTGAAAAGTGGTACGGGCCATTAGAAAACTGATACCTCCCGAGAAACTCCAGGTGTCCTTGACAAAGGCAGCGCCACCGGGATTGTAAAACAGGGTGCTGGCATCGTATGTCAGTGAGGTCCCGATAAGTCCCATGCCGATGTTTCGCATGCTGTGAAGACCTACCTGGTAGCCACCTCCAAACGATGTAGATGCTGTTAAACAAATGAATAACAGCAAAATAGTAATCCTCCTCATAATGGTTGGTTTTTGGTTAATAATGGCCGCAAGATAATAATAATTTTATATCAGATTGTTTTTAATTATAAAACATTGATTATACGAGAACTGAAAGATTTTCACAAAAGATTATTATGTTATGTTAATACCATAATATATTTGGAAAGGCCTTCAAAAATGATAGTTTCGGCTAATTCAAAAAGAAACAGGATGCAGTAAATGTTATGATCGTGGGGAGAACCTCCTTATATTTGCACCGGAAAAAATGAAGGAGTATGTCAGAACTGAAGATTGGTGATAAGGTCAAATTCCTAAATACATCGGGTGGCGGCATTGTAGCCCGGCTGATCGACAGCCGCACAGTTAGTGTTCTCATCGAGGATGGTTTTGAAATCCCGACGATGATCAGCGAGGTGATAAAGATCGAACCTGATGTTCCCGCTGCCCGTTTTTTCAACGAAGAGTATCAGGTCGAGCTGAAGCCGGAATCCGGCGAAACATCTGAAGCCGGGGATGACCGGATGACTCCGCTGCCAACCCGACGCGGAACCGGCGACAGACCGGAGGAGATCTTCCTCGCATTTGTGCCCCACGACCAGAAATGGCTTATCACGGGATCTGTGGATGTGATGATCCTGAACAACAGCAGTTATGATGTATTGTATAATATTTTCGGCAAAACCCCGCTGGGCCATTTCAACGGTATCGACTACGGGAGTATCTTTCCCGATTCACAACTGTTGTTAGATACCGTGAATCGCGAACAACTCACGCGGTGGACCGAAGGCTATATCCAGTTTCTTTTTCACAAGCAGCAATCGGGGATTGTGCTTCCTCCCTTCAATTCCGAATTCAGGATCGAAGGCAAGCGCTTTTTCAAGGAAGGTAACTACCGGGACCATCACCTGATACAAGGCAAAGGAATCGTGGCAAGAATTCTGTCGCTAAGCTCTTATATAGCTGATCTGACCGGTAATACAGAATCCCCTGAAGCGCAGGAAGGAACGCATGCCGAAGAGCCTGCCATCATGAAACATGTTACTGCTGAAGGCGAGGCTATAGTCGATCTCCATATCCATGAACTGATCGATGATCCTTCCAACCTGGAAAAGTCAGAAATCCTCGATTTTCAAATCCGGTATTTCCAAAAGTGCCTCGACAGCGCAAGGGTGCGGCATTTGAGAAAAGTGACCTTCATTCACGGGGTAGGTAACGGCGTGCTTCGTGACCAGATTCTAATGCAGTTAGCGGCTACCGAAGGAATTCAATACTTTGATGCTCCGATGGCCCAATACGGCGTAGGAGCCGTAGAGGTTCGATTACAGTATAAGGAGTAAGGAGCCGAGGGTGACCGGCTTTATTTTACCACGGTCACCTTTTTAGAAATAACATTGGCACCGCTGTTCAACTGCATGACATAGATTCCGGGTTTAAGTCCGGTCGCATCAAGGGTCAATTCATGTTTTCCCGCCTGAAGCGCTCCTTCGAAAAGATTGATCACAGGTTGTCCCAATGATGAATATACTTTAAGCGAAACGGAGGCATCATGGGTCAGGTAGAAGGTGACCTTCGAGGATCCATTCACCGGATTCGGCCTTACCGTGAATCTGTCGGCGGCATCGGATTCAGTTACAGATGCAGGCGCCTCGTACCAGAGATCACTCGATTCGTAATATCCGAACGCGCCTCCCTGCTTGATGATGGTTCCACTGGAAGAGAGTTCATACACGCCATTTCCATTGAGGCAGCAGATCCCGTTTCCGCCTGCATCAAAGAGTGTGAACCGGAAACAATCCGGTTTAGGAAGGGTGATGACCTGCTGGTATATTTTGTTGGGCTGGGTATAGGGGCCACCACTGGCAATTGTTTCACCGAGCGAATTTTTGATCACCCAGGTGGTCTCCTCCGGAGCATTGTCGGTACGAATGACCAACTGTACCTGGCTGGTCGAGACCGGTGCATTGGTGAAGGTAAAATGAAGGGTATCGTTCTTTGGATACTGGTCGACGCCGGTATTTGGCGATGTCGAATAGACGATAAGTTCATTCTGCTCCCGGATGGTGAAGTTGTATTCGGGAAGAACGACTAATGCTTTCTTTAGGCTCTCTAAGCCTCCGATCCAGGTATAGGATTGTTCCGGTCCGTCATTGACACGGTATTTAAAGGTTAGATTTTGAAGCATCGAATTACCGTTGTTGCGGATCCGGATCGACGGGGTAAGTTTGCCAATACAGGTTTTTGGAAGCACATCAATGACCTCCATAACCTGGGCATCAAGATCATAAGGCAGCGTCAATAAACCGGTGGTGCTGAGGGCGGCTTGATGAACCTCCTTGGAGACCTTGTTCTGGACAAATCCTACTGCGGCAATCTGGGTTTTGTCATAAACGTTCGCAAATTTCCAGGCGCCCTCGAGGATTACATAATCGCCTGCCTCCATTTGCTGGGGAAGGGCAGAGCCACCTGGGCCGGGGAGCATCTTTTTCATTACATTGTAAAAATCTTTTTCCCCATTGGTTCCAGGTGAAGAGTTGAAATGAATCCACTTTTCAATGATCACATTATGAGCGACCAGGTTTTCAGCAATCGGCTGGGTACAGGTGATCAGCATGGTTGAATAGACCGAATCCTGTATGGGAGATAACTGGTGCTGAATCTGCATCGAAAATGGTGAAGGTACAGCATATCGGGTGTCGATTTTACCCTGGGTCACATTAGCCGGTGCACCCAGGTACGATGAACCGGATTGGGGAACCCCATCCATCAGGGCGTGAGGAACCCCGTTGACATTATAATAGGTAACCCGGGTTCCGACATCAGCCGGATTCTGGGCATTCATTGGGTCCACACCCGGCCAGTTGGTATGGTACTTGATCGAAGTACATTTGGATGCATTTGCATTCAGCAGAGCATCAAAGCCGGGATTCTGGGAAGCACAGGGTGAACAACTGGCATTGGTAAACTCTTCAAAGAGGATAAAACGCTGCGACTGGCTAAAACCGGTGACAACGGTTAACAGGATTGAAAGAAGGAGGTAGATTCGTTTCATAAAATCAGGATTTATTTATTTGTACAAATGTAAGAAATATTAGCATGATCAGATAGCCGGTAAATCTAAATTTTGTATTTTTGCAGTAAACCAAGAACTCTTCACGCGTATGAAAAAAATCTATCTTTTTACCCTGATCCTGACAAGCCTTACGTTTTACGGGATCGCTCAAAGCGTCACCCTCATCTCAAAGTCAGGAATTCTGGCCCAGAATACCACCCTCATCCAGGCCGGAACTCCCGACAGCTCTGAATTGATCACCTTTGTTGGCGTGAAAAACATCACCACTGACCCGGTAAACATCTTTTGTAAGAAATCGGATATTTCTATGATGGATTCGACCGAATCGACCATGTGCTGGGCCGGCGGATGCTATCCCTCCTGGGTCACGGTTTCTCTTTCAGCTCAAACCATCGAGGCTGGCGAAACCATTACTGATTTCAGCGGCCACTATGTCTGGACTGGTAAAAAACTGGGTTTTAGAACAGGTGAATCAGTAATCCGTTGGGTTTTTTATAATGCGATCAATATAACCGACTCCGTGAGCCTCACGGTTTACTACACCACTTATGGCGCTGGCCTGAACGAAGCCGGAATTGGCCCGACTGCGCTCTCAAATGGTTATCCCAACCCGGCCAATAGCCAGGTGACCATCGGATATTCAGTACCGGATGGAACCGACGGAACTATTGTGATCCGCGATGTCTTAGGATCGGCAAAGAAAACTGTGCGCCTGGATGCTGCTTCGGGAAAGGTGAGCATTAACACTTCCGATCTCAGCTCCGGTATCTATTTTTATTCGCTGGAAGTAAACGGAAAGACTGCCCAAACCAAAAAGCTGGTGGTACGTCACTGAAAATGATTATTCTCCTATTCGGGTAAATAAAATAACCCTGCTTTCAATGATATTGCGAAAGCAGGGTTATTTATTGGTGAAACGAAGATAATGTTTAAAATTTATCCCTCTCTTTATCGATCCAGTAAAATCGATTGTCCCGAAACCCACCCGCGCAGAAAGGTAGGAACTTTTTCAGCCTGGTACAAAATAGAAGCCGCGGGAACAACTCCGGGAAAGATCTCCACATAATACCAGGTGTTCCCGTTCCCTAAGGTCTTAACGGCCAGCGCTTCGCCCCGGATCTTCTGACGGTACCGGGCAACGATGTTCCCGAAGGTGTCCATCCTGGGATTAAAAGGTTCGTTTAGCCTCGCGGCCGAGGCTCTTACCATCAGGGTATCGGCTGTCGACCGGAACGGGACAGGCGTTTTAAAGTTCCTGGAGGGTTCCTCAGTATATTTACAGGCTACGGTTTGTTTTCCCTTAATGAAGACCGGAGTTCCTTGTTCCCAGTTCACTTCGTAATCGCGCGTAAAATAGAGGAAGTCATCCCCAGCGCCAATATCACCAGTCTGCAGGGAAGCCAGGATTCCTTTCTTTTTCTTGAAAACTGTAAGGTATTGATAATCCTCAAAAACCAACTCAAAATGGTCATCCCGATTAAGGTAAATGCGCGTCAGATCAGATGGCCCGCCGCTGTATCCGGTGAAAATAATATCTACCCTCCCATCTCCGTTGATTTCGACAGGGTAGAGTGACTTTCTCAAATCACGCACATTTTTTGTTGAACCTGAATCATTCGTAAATTGCGGAAAATCATCAAGATACATATCAATAAACCGGTCGATTTCTTTCCGGTGACCTCCCTCGGCGATCTTGTTCAGCCGGAGCTTTTCAGGCTTTGGAATATTGACATACCGTTTCCAATAACAGGTATCCGTTGCGGTGGTATAGGTCTTAATAGGTATTTGGCTTTGCAATGAAAGCGAAAACAAACCCAAAACCAAAACGGTCATAAACCCGACTGTAAAGCCTGTTTTCACGGGTCTATTTGAGTCCGAACTCTTTTTTGATCTCCTTCAGGTAATCGAGTTTTTCCCAGGCAAAAAAGGTAACCTTCTTCCGGTAAACCTCTTTGCCGTTTCCATTGACTGACGTTGGCTTCTGTCCTTTAACCGGGTAATATACATCTACGTCAGCTTCATAGGGATCCCGTCCGAAATGCCCGTAAGAAGCAGTCCTCAGGAAAACCGGGTTTTTCAGCCCAAACCGTTCCACGATGGCAAACGGCCTCATATCAAAGATTTTTTGGATCCTTTCGGCGATGATTCCGTCGGAGAGTGTTTTACCGGTTTTATCTTTTACCTTGGCGGTACCAAAGGTGTTAACGAACAAGCCTACAGGTTGTGCAACGCCGATGGCGTAAGCCACCTGGATCAATACCTGGTCGGCAACACCCGCGGCCACCATGTTCTTTGCGATATGCCTGGCGGCATAAGCAGCTGAACGGTCCACTTTCGAGGGATCCTTCCCCGAGAAAGCGCCACCGCCATGCGCTCCGTGTCCACCGTAGGTGTCAACAATGATCTTTCGGCCGGTGAGCCCGGTGTCACCATGAGGCCCCCCGATTACAAATTTACCGGTGGGATTTACATAAAGCTTGAAGTCGTTGTGAAACAGCTTCTTGACTCGTTCAGGGACCACCTTTTTTACCCTCGGGATGAGGATTTTCAGCACATCTTCGCGGATTTTATCCTGCATGGCCTGGTCAGCGGCCTTCTCTGCTTTTTTCCCGGATTCCCGGGGTTTGACAAATTCATCATGCTGTGTACTGACGACAATGGTATCGATCCGTTCCGGTTGACCCTGATCGTTGTATTCAATGGTCACCTGCGATTTACTGTCGGGCCGGAGGTACTTCATCTGTTTGCCTTCGCGGCGGATTCCGGCCAACTCCTGAAGCAGGATGTGTGCAAGTTCGCTCGACATCGGCATCAGATTGTCCATTTCACGGCAAGCATAACCGAACATCATTCCCTGATCACCGGCTCCCTGATCCTCTTTCTTTTCGCGCACAACCCCCTGGTTTATGTCGGCCGATTGCTCGTGAATGGTCGAAATGATCCCGCAGGAATCACAATCGAAACGGTATTCGGCCTTGGTATAGCCAATTTCGCGGATAACACGGCGTACAGTTTCCTGCACATCGACATAACCCTGTGTGCGTACTTCTCCGCCACACACCACCAGTCCGGTGGTTACAAACGTTTCGCAAGCGACCTTGGATTCAGGATCCCAACGCATGAATTCATCTAATAATGCATCCGATATCTGATCGGCAACTTTATCGGGATGTCCCTCAGAGACAGATTCCGAAGTGAATAAATAACCCATAGTATTTGATTTATAATTTACGGTTTATGAACAGGTTTACTGCCACAACGGTTGATGAAAAACAGATAACGACCCATCAGCCTTTGATGGCATTAAATTCTGAAAAATGGATGATGATTGAAAGGAGGGAAAATTGTTTTAGCATTTTTTTCCAGTGGTTGCAATCAATCAAATCTGTCCACTATTCGGGTGCAAAGTTAAAAAAAAGAATTAACATCGAAAGGTTCCCCGATAATTATGCTACCACCCGTGTCGGTTAAGGAGCTACGGTGTTCTGCGGAACCTTGATTTTATCTTTCAGGGTCAGTCCGGAAAGGACCTGGATGTTAAGGCCGTCGGAGAGGCCGGTTTTAATGAAGCGTTTCTCAAAGGTCTGCGGGCCGGTTTCGATTTCCACAAAGGCTGAATCCTTCTCGAACTGCAGCAGGCTCTCTTTGATGGCCATCACGCTGTCGGCGCGCTGGAGCACAATGTCGGCGTTGGCGCTGTATCCGGCCCTGACGAACTGGTCGTTTTTAAGGAGGACATCAGCTTTAATCTCAAACTGAACGGCGCCGTTCTCCAACACTCCTTTGGGAGCAATGTATTTCAGGGTGGCCATGAAGGTGTCGTTTTCAATCGCGCCCACGGTCAACAGAAGGGGCATCCCCGGTTTGATCTTGCCTACCTCAGTTTCATCGACCTTTCCTTCGAAGATCATATCGCCGATGTCGGCTACGCTTGCAATGGTGGTTCCGGCGTTGAAGTTATTTGTTTCAATGACCGAACTCCCCGTCTTCACCGGAATGTCAAGGATCATCCCATTGATGGTCGAACGGATCAGCGTGTTGGTGGCTTTTCCCGACCGTTTATTCACTCCTTCGCGGATCAATTCAAGGTTTGCTTCGGCGGCATCAAGCTCCTGACGGGCGTTTTTGTAAGCCACCTGACTTGTCTGAAAATCCGTTTCGGCGATTACGCCTTGTTTAAAAAGCCGTTCCTGCCGGTCAAAGTTCAGTTTGGAATCATCATAAGCAATCTTCGCGCGTTCCAGCCGTCCTTCGGCATTGTTGAGGTTCACCAGGTCGGGGATGATCCGGATCTTGGCGATGACATCTCCGCTGCGGACTTTTTCACCAGCCTCAACATAAATCTCTTCAACGATTCCGGAAACCTGCGGTTTGATCTCAATCTCTTTGCGGGGAATCACCGAACCCGTTGCAACAGTTTTCTTGATGATATTGGTCTTAAACGGGGTCTCTGTCTGAAAAACTACGGGTTTCTCCTTCGATTTATTGTATAGGTATATTATGGTTGCAGCAAATAAGGCCAGGATTAGTACCAGAATCGAAATTTTTATAATTTTCTTCATTTGTGACAGGTTATTTTTTCAATTGGTAATGTAGGTTAATTCATCTAAAGTTCATATCTCAGGGCATCGATAGGTTTGACCGAAACTGCCCTTCTCGCAGGGATTAAACCTGCCAGCGCCCCCGAGATCACGAGAATGGTCAACGCTGAAACGGCAACGTTGAAGTTGACCCCGGGATGGAGAAACATCTCTGCGGCAGACCCCGAACTTTCGATCAGGTAGTTGATAAGTTCTAAAAGCCCCACGCCAAGAACCAACCCGAAATAGCCGGCAAAGGTCGTCAAAACTACCGATTCGGTGATGATCTGTGTGATCACCATGCGGGGTGTCGCTCCCAGGGCGCGTTGGATGCCTATTTCCCGGGTACGTTCCTTTACCACAACCAGCATGATGTTGCTGACTCCGATGATTCCGGCAATCAGGGTACCGGTACCGACGATCCAAATCAACAACCGGATACCGAAGAACAATCCAACCATCTTACGATACTCGACCTCGAGGTTAAAATGGCCGATGGCACGGTTGTCATCGGGGGCTACCGAGTGACGTTTTTTCAGGATGTCGACCGCTTTGTTCTCGACAACAGCAACCGGTATTCCGTCGCGGGAGGTGAGGACAAAAAAGCCGATGGTATTTCCCATGTTAAAAGTTTGCTGCAGGGTTGTAAAGGGCATGTGAATCCTTTGGTTATCCTGAGCGGCTGCTTCACCATTCCTTTTCGACCTGAATACACCAATTATCTTAAAGTACACTCCGTTGATCTGGATATATTGATTGATCGGATCCGCTCCTTTTTCAAACAAAATATCGACAACCCGTTGACCGACCACGATTACTTTTCTTTTTTCCTTCACGTCCAGATCGTTGAGAAACCGTCCCGAATTCATATTGACCGGGTCGATCAGGTTAAATACGGGATAATCGCCAAAAATGGGGAACTGACCCGATTTCAGATTCCTGATCACGGTGCTGCTGCCGTCGAACCCTCCGACATTGGTGCGCGGCGCCAGGTACTTGATCTCGGGAATGCCATCGCTCAGGGCTTTAATATCGCTGTTTTCATACTCAAATGAACGTCCGCGGGTAAATCCTTTGTAAGGAGTGGTAGTCCGCTCAGCCCAGAAAAAAACCGAATTTGTCGCCATATCTCCGAAATTCTGAGAGATGCCATTCTGCAACCCGTTGCCGGATCCCAGCATGATGACCAGCATGAAAATACCCCAGAAGACGCCGAATGCCGTCAGGAACGTTCGTAGTTTGTTCGAACGCAGTACGTAATAAATTTCGAGCCACCGATCCAGGTCAAACATCGCTATTCGTCCTTTAACGCTTCAATTGGTTTGATTCGTGCGGCCTTGGTGCCCGGTATCAGTCCCGCAATCGTCCCCGCAATGATCAGGAGAATGGTGGCCCCTGCCGCGATAGTCAGATTGGCTTCGGGATTTCTGAAGAATTCGGAGGGGGGCATGTTCTTGGATACCAGTTCGAGTACCCCGATGCCCAAAATCAATCCGATATATCCGGCAAAAGCCGTAATGACAATGGATTCCTGTACTATCAGGAACACGATCGAAAGGGGAGTCGCACCAAGCGCCTTCCGGATACCGATCTCCTTGGTCCGCTCCTTGACCGATATCATCATGATGTTGCTGACGCCTACTACTCCCGCGATGATAGTGCCGATCCCGATAATCCAGATGAATAACCGGATGCCGGTAAAGAGCGCGTTGAACCGTCGCACATCTTCACTTTTATTCCATATTTCAATGGCACGGTCATCACGCGGATCCACCACATATTTATTCGAAAGAACCGTGCGGGCGGTCTGTACCATCGCGTCAGCCTCGGGCTGTGACGCATCGCCGGTTGTGAATGAAATCTGGTTGATCACGGTATTGCCGCTGAATACCCTTTGGGCTGTGGAGATCGGAATATAGATACGTTGCTGTTCATGGTCGTTCCTGCTGAAATCCCTGAAGATCCCTACAACCTGGAACGGAACGCCGCTGATATTAACATATTTCCCTAATGCGGCTGTATCGGGGGCTTTAAATAATGCGGCTTTTACCTTTTCACCGATCACGGCCACTTTCCTGAAGTCGAGGATGTCGATGTTGTTGAGAAACCTTCCCTCAATGACGGTCAGCTCCTTGATAATGCCATAATCGGGATGACAGGGAGAGAGGAAGAAGGTACCGTAATTGTTTTTATAGGAGGTGATCCTGTTTCCCATGAATAAACGCGCCGAGATATGATCATACCCCTTAACGGCATGTCTGAGCATTTTGTAATCCTCGTTGGTGAACCGGATCTGACGGCCCAATTTCATTCCTTTATAAGTCATGTTGGTCAGTCCGCTGCTGATCCAGACACCGTTGATCGCACCGCCCTTGAAATTCTCCCTGACACCGTTTTCAAGTCCGTTGCCCGATCCCAACAAAATTATCAGCATGAAGATTCCCCACGCAACACTGAACCCGGTAAGAAAAGTACGGAGCTTGTTTTTTTTCACCGTACTGTAAATCTCCTGCCACTTGTCGAGTTCAAACACGGTACAATAATCTAATTGTTTATAATATCGGTGATCATCCCGTCGGTAATGCGGATCGTTTTACGGGTTCTGGCAGCAATATCGTGCTCGTGGGTCACGATGATCATGGTGATCCCATCCTTGTTAATCTCCTGAAGCTGATCCATAACCTCCAGCGAGGTCACCGAATCGAGTGCACCGGTGGGCTCATCAGCAAGGATGACTTTGGGGTTTGTGATCATGGCCCGGGCAATCGCCACCCGTTGCTTCTGCCCGCCCGACAATTCAGCCGGTAAATGATGTGCCCAGTCCTTTATCCCCATCTTTTCGAGATACTCCATTGCAATCAGGTTGCGCTTCTTACGCTTGACATTCTGATAATAAAGAGGCATCGCCACATTCTCCATGGCATTCTTGAAGGATATAAGGTTAAATGACTGAAATACAAATCCTAACATTTTGTTTCTTAGCTGTGCGGCTTTCTTTTCGCTGAGCTTGCTGATTTTCAATCCGTTGAGCTTGTATTCTCCCAGGTCGTAAGTGTCCAGGATGCCAAGAATGTTCAACAGCGTTGATTTTCCGCTGCCTGAGGCTCCCATCACGGAGATCATATCTCCGGCTTCCACGTCCAGGTCAATCCCCTTCAGCACGTGGAGGCTGTTTTGCCCGGTGATATAGGATTTATGGATGTTTCGGATTTTAATCATAACAGGTCATATAATGGTAATGAATATGGTAACATAAGACAACCGGACTGAAGAAATGTTACATTTTCAAACGCAAATTGATCATTTTTAGCTTGCCGGTAGGTATGAAATCGATAAACAACCCTAAAGTAACGCTGAACCTTAATCGTAGCGGGATAAGATGCTCTATCCGGCGGTACTCAAACAGTACAACCATGCAACAGGAAGATTCATAGCCGGTCGGCTCAGGAATGTCAGTTCCGCGTAAGTTCCTGGAAGACCTCCTCCAGCCGCTGTTCTTCCTGGTGAAGCGAAAGAACGGTCAGTTGATGATCGACGGCAAACCGGAACACGTCGGCCCTGATATCGCGGTCTTCCTGCGGTGTCAGCAGCCATGATCCGGATTCGACCGACCTCTCCACACCGGATTGGGTTTGCGACAGGGGGTCTGCCTGTTGTACACCGGGTATTGAGCGGATCAATTCGCTGGTGATTGGGGAACTGAATTCAACTTTGATAACAGGGCGGGAGGCCGACAGGTGTTGCAGGTTTGGCGTGGTGTCGTCGGCTACGATCCGGCCGTTGTGAATAATAATAACCCGGTTACAGATTGCCTCCACCTCTTGCATGATGTGTGTTGACATCATGACGGTTTTCTTCTTTCCGATCTCGCGGATCAGCGTCCGGATGTCGAGAAGCTGATTGGGATCGAGACCAGAGGTTGGTTCATCCAGGATCAGTACCTCAGGGTCGTGCAGCAATGCCTGCGCTAATCCGACCCGTTGACGGTATCCTTTTGAAAGCGCTCCCAAACGTTTGTGCTGCTCTGCTTCCAGGCCGGTGAGTTCGATCATCTCCGCGATCCGTGCGGAAACATTTCCATTGATCCGACGGGTTCCTGCAATGAAGGCTAAGAATTCACGGACGTACAGATCCAGGTACAGGGGATTGTTCTCGGGGAGATACCCGACCTTTTTACGCACTTCGATTGACTGATTCAGGATATCGAAGCCGCATACCGAGGCTTCGCCACCGGTAGGAGGAATAAAACAGGTCAGGATTTTCATCAGGGTGCTTTTTCCGGCTCCATTCGGGCCGAGAAGACCGACAATTTCTCCGGGTTTGACTTCCAGTGATATCTGATCGAGCGCCTTTTGCTCACCGTAGATCTTGGTTATATTGTGAACGGAAATAGACATGTTGACAGTTGAAAGAATATTAAATGAGTTCATCGCAGGCGTGTTGCAGATCATTGATACTGAAACACTGCCGGAACACTAATGCGGGGCAAAGGTACAAAAAATCATCATTCTCAGGCAAGGCCTTAGGGAAACATATCAATTCAGGCGGGCCCGTTTCTTTTTCCGGTATTTAAGGAAATATGTGGTCAATGCGATGATGAACAGAATTTCGGCAATTGTGAAGAGCGTCCAGTTAAAATGACCAGGCATATAAAGGGCGGCATATTCCCTTATGCCGGCTTCAGGAGTAAGGGACAGGATTTTCGACAGCGGAAATTTGTCAAGCATATAGGCAAGATAATCATAAGTATAGGCGACCAATATGATCGCGGAACCGGTGAGCAGCAGGAACCATTCGGTGGCACGAAGGGAAGCTTTATGTTGTCGGCTGTTAAAAACGCTGATCACCACGGCTAATGCGATCATTGTGAGAGAATTGATCAGGGGCGCAACAACCGGTCCCGTCCAGGGACAAGGGATCAGAAAAAGAAGATCCCAGGTGAACAGTGAGGCCGGCCAACCGGTGAGCAGGAACAGAAAAAGATAATAGGATATATCCCAGATGGCAAAGGTGTAAATGAAGATGGCAAAACGCACCAGAGGCTTTTTAACTGCCAGGATACCTATGGCTGCCAGCATAACGATGGTTGCGATTTCACGGAACAGCTCGGTGAGAGTGATCTGCGATCCGAGTGCTTTAATGGGAAAAGCAAAACCTTCAGGATAAAAGTGCGTCCGCAGATAGACCACCACGGCGCTTTCGAGGTATCCCATGGCTATCGCATAGGTCCCGGCCCAGAGTAATATAAATCCGGGTTTATAGATGTTTTTCATGGTTATGCTGATTCACAAAGATAATTTAAATTTACAGGATCCATGCCCTGAAAGGAATTTTCTATCCCGAATCCAGGATTAAAATACATCCTGAATCGTTGGGTATATTTATTTTCAAATGCAAAAAGTCGAAAATAACATCAGGATTCTACATATTTTCTAAAGCCGGAGAGGTGCTCGGGGATTTTACCGGCAAGGAAATAGGGCAGGTTCAGCAGATAATAGGTTTTGTTACGCAACGTTCTGCATTGAATGATTCCGGGCTTTCCGGAGGAAAGCCTGACTGCGAAACCATGGGGGGCGGCATCGACAAACTGATGCAGGGAGCGCAGACGGCCGGGTTCCCCCGACCTTACAATGACCGGGATCAGCAACTCTTCGAAAGGAATCACCAGGTCGATTGAGGCGGTCGATTGTGCCTTGGCCCTGGTCCAAAACAAGGGGGCCCTGCAAAGCGCGTCTCCGGTGCGGGAAATCTCATAAGTACCCTGACCGTCCTTTATCTGCACTCCGGTATCTTGTCTGTACAGGCCGGTTGACGCCAGCTCCTGTGCCGTAACCTGCCGCGCGATCTGGCCTTCGAAGAGGGCGTTCATATCAGTGACGTTGACAAGAGATCTCTGGATCCCCGAAAAATAGTTCACCAATCCCGTATCGAGCATATGCAACCTGGGAAATTTTGTTTTATCAGGTTTTATCGGTAATCGGGTTTCGGTGAGGGGATACATGAGCCTTAGCAGGAACGACTGTTCCAAAGCGAGGAACGACCTTTTTATTTCGCGGCTTCCCTGGTCCAGGTTTCCAAAATGGCTGAAGCCGATGCGGGAGGCTGCGAACGGATAGCAGTTTTGCATGACCGTCAGGGCGAGTTCCCTGCTTTTTTTACCTTTCAACAGGTACCTCAAATTTTCCTGGAACCGGCTTTCAATCGATTCATAAATGGGCTTAAGCCCTGAGAACCGGCGCGTTTCCATATAACGGGTCACAATTTCGGGCATTCCCCCAATCAGGGTATACAGATGAAAGTAGTTCAGGAGTTTTTCATAGGCATAATAGGGAACAGGGATCTGACTGTAGGCTTCCAGGGCAGGCAGGTCGCCTGTTTCAGTCAGGAACTCCTCGAAAGTAAGCGGAGGCAGGCAGAAAATCCTGACGGTTTGGGCATGACGCTCCAAAGCCGCGGTAAGTTCATGGGTCAGAAAGGAGGAGACGGCGACAATCAACGGGTGACCGGTCCGGGGCGAAGTTTGGGAACCGGCTGATTCAGTATGATCAAAGAACCACCGGAGGGCTGCCGGGCACCGGGCGATTTCATCCAGTACGATCAGCGTTCCGGTGCCTCGTATCTCTTTTTCTTTGATAAAACTCAGGGCCGCAAGTATTTCGCCGGGATCGTTCTCCTTTTCAAAGATGGCACGGTCGGATGGGACGGAAAGATCGACATGGATGGCATTGCTGAATCTGGCTGCGAATTGCCGCATCAGGAAGGTCTTGCCGACCCCGGGAGCACCCACCAGGCAAAAAGGTACATGACGGGGCAGGAATGAACTGCAGAATCGAATCATTAAATCACAAAATAAGGGTTAAAATTAATAAAAAATGTAACAAAATAAAGGATAAGTAAAAAATTTGATCTCTTATAGGCAGGATATCCGTGATGGAATGAAAATTAGTTCTATCTTTGCACCCCTTTTCATTGAAGAAGGATTCATTTTAAAACGATAAAAAACGCATGAATACGTTAAGTTACAAGACCATAAGCGCCAATGCGGCCACCGTGACTAAGGATTGGGTGCTTATTGATGCAGAGGACCAGATATTGGGCCGTTTAGCTGCAAAAGTGGCCATGTTGCTGAAAGGCAAGACTAAGACCAATTACACACCGCATGTCGATTGCGGCGATAATGTAATCATTATCAATGCTGCCAAGGTAAAACTTACGGGCAACAAGGTTCAGGACAAGGTTTATTACTCACATTCAGGGTATCCCGGAGGGCAGAAGGAGATCAATCCCGGGAAGCTGCTCGCATCGAAACCGACGGCCGTGGTTGAAAAAGCCATCAAGGGAATGTTACCCAAAAACCGGTTGGGGCGCGACCTTTTCCGCAACCTGTACGTTTATCCCGGCCCGGATCATCCGCACCAGGCCCAGCAACCCAAACCTTTGAAATTAACCTCAATCAAATAATATGGAAGTAATCAACACCCTTGGCAGAAGGAAGACTGCCGTTGCCAGAATATATATGAAGGATGGCCAGGGCGCCATCACCGTAAATGGCCGCGATTATAAAAACTATTTTCCCACACCGATACTTCAGTTCAAGGTAACCGAACCTTTTGAGGTGACCAATAATCAGGGAAAGTACGATGTGAAGGTGACGCTCGACGGCGGCGGAATCAGGGGACAGGCTGAAGCTTTAGCCCTGGCAATTGCCCGCGCCCTGTGCGATATCAGCGAAGAACACCGTCCAGCCCTTAAGGCCAAGGGACTGATGATGCGCGACCCGCGTATGGTGGAGCGTAAAAAATACGGACAGAAAAAAGCCCGTAAGAGATTCCAGTTTAGTAAACGTTAAAATTTCCGAATTTTTAGATTCATTATATGTCACGAACCAACTTTGATGCATTATTGGATGCGGGTGTTCATTTCGGTCACCTGCGCCGCAAGTGGAACCCTGCAATGGCCCCTTACATTTTCATGGAGCGTAACGGGATCCATATTATCGATCTCTATAAGACCATGGCAAAGATCGACGAGGCTGCCTCCGCGTTGAAACAGATTGCCAAATCGGGGAAAAAAGTACTCTTTGTAGCCACCAAGAAACAGGCTAAGGAAATTGTCGCCGAACATGTACGCAGGGTGAATATGCCCTATGTTACCGAGCGCTGGCCCGGTGGAATGCTTACCAACTTCGCCACCATCCGTAAAGCCGTTCGGAAAATGATGTCGATCGATAAACTGATGGCAAGTCCTTCGTATTCCAACCTCTCGAAAAAGGAACGGCTCACTCTGACCCGTGAACGGGCCAAACTGGAGAAGAACCTCGGTTCCATCGCCGACCTGAACCGTCTGCCCTCGGCCATCTTCATCGTCGATATCCTGAAGGAACATATCGCCCTGGCCGAAGCTAAAAAGCTGAATATTCCGACCTTTGCGGTCGTCGATACCAATTCCGATCCCCGGCTGGTCGATTTTCCGATCCCGGCCAACGACGATGCCTCCAAATCCATTTCACTGATTGTTGGCACCATGATCGAAGCCATCGAAGAGGGTCTTGTCGAACGTAAACTCGACCGCGATAAAAAAGCAGCCGATGAAGAACGGGGAGAAGGTGATGAACTCGAAATCAGAATGCAAACGCAGGGCCTGGGCGATGAAGATGAGGAGGAAACCGACGAGGACGGCATCAAGATCGTGAAGAAAGATTTCGTCGATACCAAGGTAGCGAAAATGAAGAGCCTGACGCCGGAACCGGCAGAAAAGGCCAAACCGGCCCGGAAAAGGATCAGCAAACCGGCCCCCGGCAGAAGCAAAAAATAATCAGGATCGCAGTTTTTTGACCGGAGTGAGGGGAGATGTACCGGTTTCCGGAATTACCAGAACGTGCGGTTCAGTTTTAATCACATTTAACCAATAACATTTTAATTATTTACCTATGAATATTACCGCTGCCGATGTAAATAAATTGCGCCAGATGACCGGTGCAGGGATGATGGATTGTAAGAAAGCCCTGCAGGAATCGGAAGGCGATTTCGACAAAGCCATCGATTATCTCAGAAAAAAAGGCCAGAAGGTGGCCGGAAAACGCGCTGACCGCGATGCCAATCAGGGTTTCGTTTATGCTGCTACAACTGCCGACCAGACTTTCGGCGCTGTCATCATGGTAAACTGTGAAACCGATTTTGTGGGCAAAACCGAAGATTTTATTCATTTTTCAAAGGAAATCCTTGAGATTGGAATAAGCAACCGCGTGAAATCCGTTGCAGAACTGATGCCCCTGTCGTCGGGGAATACTACGGTCGAAGAACGGCTGAATGAAATGTTAGGTAAAACCGGCGAAAAAATACAGATCGCCCACTTCGATATCGTCGAAGCGCCTGTGGTCTTCGCTTATAATCATTTCGGGAACCGTCTTGCCACGATTATCGGAATGAATAAGAAAGAGGGTAACCATGTAATGGAGATCGGTCATGAACTGGCCATGCAGGTCGCTGCCATGAGCCCGGTCGCTGTCGATAAAGACGACGTAACCCAGGAGGTTATTGACCGCGAAACAGAGATCGGAAAGGAACAGGCACGCCAGGAAGGTAAACCCGAGGAGATGCTCGACAAGATCGCCATGGGAAAACTTCAGAAATTTTTCAAAGAGATGACTCTTTTGAACCAGGATTTCGTGAAAGATACCAAAAAATCGGTGCGCCAATATATCGCCGATCACGACCGGGATCTGAAGGTCATCGGATTCAAAAGACTCCAGTTGGGAGCCTAACCATCTTGGATGGAATTGAAAGGGATTATCTTGCCGGATAATCCCTTTTTATTTTCACGTTATATTATCGTAGCAACCGATTTCATCAAAACCGTCGAACACTATGCCACCCTCGCCGAAAAAAGAGACCATCCGCCTAATGTTTGACGATATCTCAGGAAAATATGATCTTCTGAACCATCTGCTTTCGTTCGGCATCGATCATTGTTGGAGGAACAAGGTAGTCAGGCTCCTGGCTCCGGGGAAACCCTCGTCGATTCTGGATGTTGCCTGCGGCACCGGTGACCTTGCCCTTGCCATGGCTCGCACACGTCCCGATAGGATTGTGGGCATCGACCTCTCTGAAAATATGCTTGAGATCGGAAGGCAAAAGATCGTCCGGCGGAATCTGCAAAAAATGATCACCCTGCAAACGGGCGACGCCGAGCATTTACCCTATCCGGACGCCTCCTTCGATGCCGTCACCGTCGCCTTTGGGGTAAGAAACTTTGAAAACCTCCTCACGGGACTGACTGAGATGCGACGGGTACTCAAGCCCGGCGGCCGGTTGTTTATTCTTGAATTTTCGCATCCCACCAAGTTTCCTATGAAACAACTGTACAGGTTTTATTCGCGTACGATCATCCCGGCGACGGGGAGGATGATATCGGGAAGCAGCACTGCGTATACCTATCTGCCGCAGTCTGTTTCAACCTTTCCCTCGGGAAATGATTTCTTGGAAATACTTGAACGAACAGGCCTGTCCAATCTCCGGCAGTTCAGCCTCACAGGCGGAATCGCCTCAGTTTACACCGGGCAAAAATAAAAACGGCAAACCTGCGTTTATTCTCTCAATGAAAAATATCACCCTGTTGAAACCTGCCGGAACAGGTACTGTGATCCTCGCGCTTCTCTTGCTGGTACTGAATAAGCCAGCAGTAAGCCAACGGAATATAGTACTTAACATGCCCAATTATGATCAGGAAATGTTTCATTTCGGATTTGTATTGGGGGTTAACCAGAGCTTTGTCACCATAAAGCCCATCGCTGATTTGAACTCGTTTACCTTTTCAAGAGCATACATGCCCGAAGATATTCTTCCGACCCCCGATTCGGCCCGCGTGCTCTCAGTGGCTGCCAGGTCAATCCCGGGTTTTGTGATCAGTATCCTTGCAAACATGCGGATGGGCGACCATTTCGATCTCCGGTTTCTGCCTACCCTGGCTTTTGGCGACCGCACCCTGGAATATAACATCAAAACATTCACAGCGATTCCGGGAGGCACCGACTCAGCCATCTTCTCCAAGACCAAGAAAGTCCCTTCGACCTATATCACTTTTCCACTCGAAATACGTTACAAAGCATTCAGATACAATAATTTTCGTCCCTATATCATGGTCGGAGCCCAGTATTCGCTCGATTTAGCTTCCAATGCAAAAAAGAGAGAGGCGAAAAACCGGGATGAAAAAATCGTTAAATTCAATGCCTCCGATATCTATGCCGAAGCCGGGGTGGGTTTCGACTTTTATAACGAATGGTTTAAATTCGGGGTAGAATTGAAGATGATGTACGGATTCCTTGATGTTCTAAAACACGAAAACAACATATACACTGAATCCATTGAAAAACTCAATTCTAAAATTTTCCAGCTTTCGCTGACTTTTGAGTAACCGGATTCAATTCACTTTCCCTATCTTTGTTTTGCCAAGCCGTTAACCATGGAACGAATTGCCGTTTTTCCGGGATCTTTTGATCCGGTGACCAGGGGACATGAAGATGTGGTTCGCCGGGCTTTGTCGCTCTTTGATAAGATCATTGTGGCAGTCGGGGAGAATGCAACCAAAAACACGCTCTTTGAGAAGGAACAGCGGCTTTCGTGGCTCCGGTCGGTTTTTGCCGATACTGAAAACGTAGAAATAAAATCCTACTCGGGCCTTACCGTTGATTTTTGCAGGCGATCGGGCGCCGGGTATATTTTGCGCGGACTCCGTTCGGTGGCTGATTTTGAATTTGAGCGGGGAATCGGTCAGATGAATAAACTGATGATACCTTCTGTTGAAACGGTCTTCCTGCTGTGTGCCCCGGAATACTCAGCGCTTAGTTCCTCCATCGTGAGGGATATCATCAGGAACGGTGGTGATGCAACCCCCTTTGTTCCGGCCGGGGTCGTTATCCCGAACTCCTGACGGACGTGACCTCCCGGTACCGGCTCCATTGAAAATTACACAGGTAATGCATCCTTTTTGTTAACTTTGCATTCAAACCGGTTTCTGTGCTCAGTGCATATCGATATTTCCTTGTTTTTATCCTGGTGGCTTGTTGTGCCGGGGAATCACTTTCCCAGAAAATAACTGTCCAGGGTGTTGCGCCGGGTGCCGAACGAAAAACGATACGGCTCAGCACCCCTGGCGATCTGCTTACGTACCTTGAAAAACCACTGGCAAAAGCGACCATTGACTCTACCGGTAATTTCACGCTGTCATTCCAATCAGACCATACTGTTTTGGCCATTCTCAGCATCGATTTTCATAAAGCTGAAATACTCGTAGAACCATCGAAACACTATTCTCTCAGAATTGCCCCGATGAATTATGATGATATAACCGAGATCAATCCCTTCCTGCAGTCGCAAAACCTTTCGCTGGAGATCCTCCGGCCGGAGCCACCGGAACTTAACGCCTCCGTTGACCGGTTGAACACCCTTTACAGCGATTTCCTGATGGATAAATTTAAAGAACTGTACAACGATCGCAATACCATTCTTTTAGATACCTTTAAAAACCGGCTGAATCACGAATTCAGCGATGTTACCGATCCCTACTTCAGGACCAATCTTACCTATAAAATTGCCTCCCTTGAACTCCTTACCCAAAGCCAGACCCAATGGCAGGTTGCACGGAAGTATTTCATCGACAAGCCCATCTTTTACTTTAACGTGGAATACATGGATTTCTTCGACAATTTTTTCACAAAATATATCACCGTTACCTCCAATATTCTCAGAAAAGTGGATTATCAATCGCTTCTGAAAAATCCTGATCCCTGTAAGACAATTCTTAAAGCCATGACTGCCGACAGTCTGCTGAAAAATGAGCAACTCAGGGAACTGGTCATGCTGAAGGGTATGATGGAGTTGTACAATACGCCAACCTATAACCAGGATCAGGTCTTGTCGGTGATCAAAAGCGCTTCGGTCACATCAAAATATCCCGAAAACAGACTCGTGGCCGATAACCTCTATCAATTACTGACCAGGTTGAAACCTGGTACCCCTGCTCCCGGCTTCACGCTGAAAAACCGCGATCACCAAATGCAGTCGCTTCAATCGTTCAGAGGGAAACCGGTGGTGATTAATTTTTGGACCACTTACTGCGAAGAGTGTCTGAACGAAATGGACCTCCTGAAGCCTATCTTCGACCGGTACAAAGACCGCATCACCTTTATCAGCATCTCGGCAGATAAGTCATTTGCCAAAATGCAATATTTTATCAACCTTAAAAAAGGCTATACCTGGCATTTCTTATGCACTGAAGATCAGACAGAGATATTGAAGGATTACGACGTACGTTCCTATCCCTTGTTCCTGATCATCGACAAGGAGGGAAATATTGGCCGGTACCCGGCAAAATTACCGGGAAACGGACTTGAATCGGAATTACAAAAATTTATCGGAGAATAAATCAAAATATGTTCGACTTTTTTAAAAAGATGCTGGGCAACAAATCCCAGCGCGACATCAGGGAAATTGACCCGCTTATCGAAAAAGCGCATGAAGTTTATGAGGAGATCAGGAATCTGACCCATGATGAACTTCGGGAACGTACACTGGATTTTAAAAGGAGGATTCGGGAGCATATTGCGGCGAAGGAGCAGGAAATAACCGATCTGAAGGCGCAGATCAATGCCGAAGAGACTGAAATCGATGAAAAGGAGAAATTATACGGGGTTCTGGACCGACTTGAGAAGGAGGCGTATGATCTGACGCAGGAGAAATTGAAAGAAATTCTTCCGGAAGCCTTCTGTGTAGTTAAAGATACGGCCCGCCGGTTTTTTGAAAATGATTTTATCGAAGTAACCGCTACCCAGTATGACCGGGATCTGGCGGCCAAAAAAGATAGTGTCGAGATTGCAGGCGATAAGGCCCGGTACCGCAGCAGTTGGATAGCCGGCGGAAATATGCTCCGGTGGGATATGGTGCACTACGACTGTCAGCTTATCGGGGGAGCGGTGCTTCACCAGGGGAAGATCGCAGAGATGGCTACTGGTGAAGGAAAAACGCTGGTTGCTACCTTGCCGATGTATCTGAATGCCCTTCCTGGCAAAGGTGTGCATATTGTTACGGTGAACGATTACCTGGCCAAGCGCGACTCGGAGTGGATGGGCCCGCTCTTCGAATTTCACGGACTCAAGGTCGATTGCATCGACAAGCATGAACCCAACTCACAGGCCAGGAGAAATGCCTATCTTGCAGATATTACGTACGGTACGAACAACGAGTTTGGCTTCGACTACCTCCGTGATAACATGACGAGCAACCCGGAGGAACTGGTTCAACGGCCACACAATTATGCCATCGTCGATGAGGTTGACTCGGTGTTGATCGATGATGCCCGGACCCCGCTCATCATTTCCGGACCGACTCCCAAAGGTGAAAATCAGTTATTCGAAGATCTGAAACCTAATGTTACCAAGCTTTACAATGCACAGCGTAACCTGGTAACGAAATTGTTAGCCGAAGCCAAGCTGCTTGCCGAAGATCAGAAAAATGATGAGAATCTGAAAAAAGCCGGAGAGCAGCTTCTCAGGGCTCATCATGGACTTCCGAAGAACAAGGCGCTGATCAAGTTCCTAAGTGAACCTGGCATGAAGGCTTTGTTGCTGAAGACCGAAAACTTTTATTTAGCCGAACAGTCGAAGAACATGTATGTCATCGATGACGAGCTTTATTTTGTGATTGATGAGAAGAACAACACGGTTGAAATACGAGACAAAGGGATTGACCTGCTCACGGAGTCATACGAGGATCCGACCTTTTACATTCTTCCTGATATCGGATCGGTGATAGCGGATCTGGAACGTCTGAATCTTTCGGACCTGGAGAAACTTGAACGGAAGGATGCACTGATGCGCGATTATTCGATAAAGGCCGAGCGTGTCCATACCGTTAATCAGCTTCTGAAAGCTTATGCACTGTTTGAAAAGGACATCGAATATGTGGTGATGGACAACAAGGTGAAGATCGTAGATGAGCAGACCGGACGTATTTTAGAGGGCCGCCGGTACTCCGACGGGTTGCACCAGGCCATCGAAGCCAAGGAAAATGTAAAGATTGAAGCTGCCACCCAGACCTATGCCACCATTACCCTGCAGAATTACTTCAGGATGTACAAGAAGCTGGCTGGTATGACCGGTACGGCTGAAACGGAAGCCGGGGAATTCTGGGACATCTACAAACTCGATGTGGTGGTTATCCCCACCAATAAGCCGGTGATCCGCGATGATCGCGAGGACATGGTATACAAGACCAAACGGGAAAAATTCAATGCGGTTATCGACAATATCGAATCATTGGTCGAAGGCGGAAGGCCGGTGCTCGTGGGTACCACCTCGGTCGAAACATCGGAGTTACTTAGCCGGATGCTCAAGAGAAAAAATATCCCGCACAATGTATTGAATGCAAAGCTTCATGCGAAGGAAGCCGACATTGTTGCAGAAGCGGGGCGTGCAGGAACCGTGACTATTGCCACCAACATGGCCGGTCGTGGAACCGATATAAAGCTCGGCCCAGGTGTAAGGGAGGCTGGCGGATTGGCCATCATTGGCACCGAGCGCCACGAATCGCGAAGGGTTGACCGTCAGCTCCGGGGAAGGTCGGGTCGTCAGGGCGATCCCGGCAGTTCGCAGTTTTTTGTCTCCCTCGAGGATGACCTGATGCGTATGTTTGGTTCGGACCGTATTGCACGGATCATGGACCGGATGGGAATCCAGGATGGAGAAGTGATCCAGCATTCGATGATCACCAAATCGATCGAACGGGCGCAAAAAAAGGTCGAGGAGAACAATTTCGGGATTCGCAAGCGGTTGCTCGAATATGACGATGTGATGAACATCCAGCGGGAAGCCATCTACAAGAAGCGGCACCATGCCCTCTTCGGCGACAGGCTGGCCGTTGACATCTCCAATATGATCTTCGATGTAAGCGAGACAATTGTAATGGATGCTCATGACCGCCGCGATTTTGAAGCCTTTAAAATGGACCTTCTAAAGGAATTTGCCACGGATTCACCGTTCCGGCAGGATGATTTTGAGTCGATGAACAGCGAAGAACTGAGCAACAAACTCTACGACTACATCTATAAACGATATAAGGGGAAATGTGAAAATATTGCAGTCAAGACGTATCCTGTTATCCGCAATATTTTTGAAAATGATACCCGATATGAGAATATCGCCATACCTGTCACCGATGGTCTTAAAACCATGCAGGCCGTGGCAAATTTAAAAAAAGCGTACGAGGACAAGGGGAAGGAGGTGGTTCTCAGTATCGAGAAAGGGATCGTGCTGGGAATGATCGACAATGCCTGGAAGGAGCACCTCCGGGAGATGGACGACCTGAAGCAATCGGTGCAGAATGCAGCCTATGAACAAAAGGATCCTTTGCTTATCTATAAATTTGAATCATTTGAGTTGTTCAAGACCATGGTTCAGAAAACGAACAAAGAGATTACCTCCTTCCTGATCAAAGCCGATGTCCCGATCCATGCCGAGAATGTGCGGGAGGCCCAGGCGCCGCGCAAGCTCGACCGTTCGAGAATGAAGGAGGAGCGATCAGACCTGTTGTCGCAGGCGAATGCGAATACCCAGGAAAAATCAAAACCCCAACCCGTCAAAGTGGAAAAGAAAGTCGGGCGGAACGACCCTTGCCCGTGCGGCAGCGGAAAGAAGTATAAGAACTGCCATGGCGCAGGAGGAGATTGACACGCGTATTTGAATGGAAAATAAAAACCAGATGAAGTATAACAGGATATTATTGAAACTTTCGGGCGAAGCCCTGGAAGGTTCACAGGGTTACGGAATCGATCCGCAGCGGCTTGCCGATTATGCGGCAGAAATAAAACCTGTTGCCGAATCCGGCGTCCAGATCGCGATTGTCATAGGCGGCGGGAATATTTACCGGGGACTTGCCGGCGCCGGTGCCGGAATGGACCGGGTTCAGGGTGATTACATGGGAATGCTGGCAACCGTGATCAACAGTCTGGCATTACAGGTCGCCCTCGAAACAGCCGGTTTGAGGGTGAAGGTACTCTCAGGCCTGTCGATCGACCCGGTTTGCGAGTCGATGAGCCGGCGTAAAGCGATCGATTATCTCGAACAGGGGTTTTTGGTGATCATCGCGGGAGGAACCGGGAATCCATACTTCACCACCGACAGCGCTTCAGCCTTGCGGGCTGTTGAAATCAAAGCCGATGTTATCCTGAAGGGAACACGCGTTGACGGAGTCTATTCGGCCGATCCCGAAAAAGACCCGGCAGCCGTCAGATATGAAAAACTGACCTTTGAGGAAGCTTATTCGAAAGGATTGAAAATTATGGATCTCACTGCCTTCACCCTGTGCAGAGAAAATAACCTTCCGATCATAGTGTTCAACATGAATGAAAAGGGTGGGTTACAACGTTTGATAAAGGGGGAGAAGGTCGGAACGCTTGTTACAAACTAAGGAGCGGGAAGGCCGGATCATCCTTTGCGGGGTTGAAGCTGATCGTTTTTTTTTGATTTTTGATATTGGCCTGTTAATTTTGTATTCGCTAAAAGAACCAAACCTTACGCTCCATGCATGAAGAAATAGAATTCACCATCGAAGAGGCCCGGGAGGGCATGCAACTGACCATTCAGCACCTCGAAAAAGAGTTCCAGAAGCTCAGGGCGGGAAAGGCCAGCACCCAAATGCTGGAAGGAGTCAAAATTGATTATTATGGCGTGATGACGCCCATTGAACAAACTGCCAACATCAGCACTCCCGATGCCCGCCAGATCATTGTTCAGCCATGGGATAAAAGTGTACTCGGGTTGATTGATAAAGCCATTCAGGCTGCCAATTTGGGGTTTAATCCAAAGAACGAAGGAGAGATACTTAGGATTATGGTTCCACCGCTGACCGAAGAACGTCGTCGTGATCTTGTGAAAAAAGCAAAGAATGAGGCTGAAAACGCCCGTATCGGAATCAGGAATATCCGCCGTACCGCCAACGAATCGGCAAAAAAGTTGAAAAAAGAGGGTGTTCCGGAAGATGAGGTCGAAAAACTGGAGACCACTATTCAAAAAATTACTGATGATTTTATCATAAAAGTTGATAAAATATTAGAAATCAAGGAAAAAGACATTATGACTGTCTGAGCTGTCCTCCTCAGCCGACTTTAAAATACCACAATTTCATCGACAAACATCCAGCAGGATTGACCTGTACCTTCATGCCAGGAAGGGCAGACCTTAACATTTTTGGCTTTAACATGAAGATAACGGGCCTTTGTGCCTGACATAAATTGAAAGTTAAACGGTTGAATCAGCGCATCCGTTTCCTTTTGTGATACCTGATGGGTTACTTCGTTGAATGAATGATACTTCTTTCCATCCGATGACAGGGAATATTCCACCACTACTGGTAAAAATATCCAGCTCCGGCTTGCCTGCAGAAAGTTTACCTGCACAGAATTAACCGGCATTTCGGCCCCCAGGTCAATAACCACATCGAGGTCATCGCCCAGAAAACCCTGCCAGAGTCCGTCGCGGTGATTTGAAGATCCGCGTAGCCCGTCGGTAAGGGATCCTGCCCCGTCGCCCGGATATCGATAAGAGTAACAGGTGTAATATTTTACAGGTCGCCCGATGGCATGGTGATACAGAAACGGCATTTCGATGGGTTTCTCCTTCAGTATGCCATCGACATACATTCCCGCACGGATCACGCCATTGCGGTTCAAATCCAAAGGCTGGGAATAGACCGGTGAAGAGTCGGTAACATCATTCCCGTCGAGGGTGTAGCGGATGGGCACATCCAACTGTTCGGATCCGAGGATAAGTTTCATGGCATGGCTTTCAGGGTCCCATTTCGTACGGACATCAACCTTAAAGGATCCCTTGCTGAAATTCACTTCCATTTTATGCAAGCGCAGGTATTGTGTACGCATACGGAGTTGGAAATCATTCCAGTTACGTGCACTTTTCTCACTCCAGGCTACTTCTGCAAGGGCAATCATACGCGGAAAAGCCATGTATTCGGCATGTGAAGGATCGGAGATGAACTCGGTCCAGAGATTACCCTGTACTCCCAAGATGTGACGGGCCTCCTTTTTATTGAGTTCTTCCGGAGTGGGCTCATAGGAATAGACCTTTCGCAGGGTGACAAAACCACCAATGGATTTGGGTTCAAACGCGGGGTCGGCCTGGTAATAATCTAAATAGCAATGCGATGTGGGGGTCATGATGGCATCATGTCCCTGGCGGGCGGCAGCAATACCGCCTTCAATCCCGCGCCACGACATCACGGTCGCTTCAGGAGCCAGCCCCCCATCTAAAATTTCATCCCATCCGATCAGTTTCCGGTTTTTGGAGATAATGAACTTCTCGATCCTTTTAACAAAATAACTCTGGAGCTCTTTTTCATCTTTCAGACCTTCGTTCCGCATTCGCTCCTGGCATTTCCAGCAGGTTGTCCAGTTGGTTCTGTCTGCTTCGTCACCGCCTATATGAATGTATTTCGACGGGAACAGTTCCATCACTTCGGTAAGGACATCCTGCAGAAAGGTAAACACCGAATCGTTGCCGGCGCAGAAAATATCGATATTCGGCCAGTAGGAACCCGTTGCGACCGTAAAAGGTCCACCGGTACACGACAACTCCGGGTAGGCGGCAAGGGCTGCAAGGCAGTGTGCGGGCATTTCGATCTCGGGAATTACGGTGATATAGCGATCGGCTGCGTACTTCACTATTTCGCGGATGTCATCCTGGGTATAAAACCCGCCGTATGTCGCTTTCTCTCCCGGTTTTATTGGCGGACGGTCATTCCAGGGCAGATCCTCACGATCAACCCGCCACGCTCCGGTCGTTGTCAGTCCGGGATACTTCCTGATCTCTATCCGCCATCCCTGATCGTCGGTGAGATGCCAGTGAAAGGTATTCATTTTGTACATCGCGAGCAGGTCGATGTATTTTTTAATGAAGGATTTCGGAAAGAAATGGCGGCAAACATCGAGATGCATTCCGCGGTAGGAATACCGGGGATGATCCCTGATATCCACACGCGGGATTTCCCACTCTTTATAGGTCATGGGAAGGTTATGACTGCAAATTTCAGTCCCCATTAACTGATAAAGAGTTTGGATCCCATAAAAAAGTCCTTGGCCGCTCTTCGCCGACAACCTGATTCCCTCTTTGCCTGTTTGAAGCCGGTATCCCTCATCGTTACTGCCCGGTCCGGATGACAGCCTCCGGAACAAAATCCCCCGGCCACTCTTTTCCCCCGGGCTCAATTCTTTGATGGTGAGCAACGGCCCGCCGGAGTATTGGATACGTTCAATCAGCATGGTGGCCAGGGTTTTCAGTTCCGGATCACCAGCGGGGATCATCACAATGGTTTGCTGGTTGATAACGAATGAACCCTCTGAAACTTTAACAGATACGGGTTTCGGGACGATGCTGATGCCGGTTGAATCGTACGGACCGGCCTGGGAAGTTCCATTAAGAACAAGAAGAGAGATAAAGAGAAGAAATAGATAACGCATGGTGCGAAAATTTTTCAGTTTCAGATTGCAAAGTAAGCAAGAATTTATGAACCAACCCCACCCGATATCAGCAGGCAGCTTTCCGGATGATGACGCTCATTTCAGTTGCATGCTCTTCCATGCTCGCAAGAAGCCGGAACTGGGCGCGGGCACGTCGCAAGTTGTGATCGGGCGAGGATATTTTATAGTAACGATCCCCGTCAAGATAGTCGGTCAGAAAACGTAATCCGATCGTATAGGTCATGACACGGGCCGAAAAGGAGAGGTGATCGATCTCGGTCGGAGTAAGAATATTCCTTGTGGCCTGGAGGTATCCCTTCGAATAGGCCTCAAAAAGGTTCATATCGATTCCGATTCTACTCAAATCGGCTTCGTCCTCGGCTGCAGTGCTCGCCCCGGTCCGGATGGCATCACCAAAGTCATAGAGCACAGTACCGGGCATGACTGTGTCGAGGTCGATCACAGCAATGGCTCTGTCCTGCTCATCAAACAGGACATTATTGCATTTGGTATCGTTGTGCGTAACTCTGACGGGTATCTGCCCGGCATCAGCAAGGCGTACTATTTCCTGCATTTCATTGGCATGTTGCTCGACGGTATCAATCTCACCGGCCACCTGGCCTGCTCTTCCGGCCCGGTCGAGGCGTAAGGCCTCCCGGAACAAGCGGAGCCTGTTACCGATATGGTGAAAATCAGGCAGGATTTCGATCAGTGAACCGGTATTCATGTCGGCGGTAAGAGCCTGGAATGTTCCAAAGGCAAAACCAGCCTGAAATGCACGGTCAGGATTATCCAGCCGGTCATAACAGCGGCTGCCGGCGATATATTCATACATTCTCCAATAGGCTCCGTCGGGATCGTGGAACCACCAGCCACCTCCGGTTACAGGGATCAGACGGATCACGTGAAAGGGTTGTCCGGCGAAGGATTTGAGTTTATGTTGCAGGTGAGAAGTCACCTTGAGGATATTCCCGGTCAGATCGCTGATATTGGGGAACACCATATGGTTGATCCGTTGCAGCAAATAGTCAGGCGCCTCCGGAGGAAGCGTGCTGACCCGGTAGGAATCGTGGATGTGACCCGTGCCGATGGGTGTAACAGCAGCCGGTATTCCTTCGATTTGAAACTTTTCTGCAAGGGTCATCAGATTTCCGGTCATGATCAGGGATTAAATAAATGTAAGATGCCTAATGCTACAATCAGCCTGGCAAAGTCAGAACTTTCCGAACCAACATGGAGGGAACGGGAGAGAGGCCAGTCGGATCCCGATGCGAAATAGCGAAAATTATTTCAAAATTCAAAACCTTACAAACCCAGCTTTCTCCGTTCCCGGATCACCGCCTATTGGAGTGCCGACCGGGCCGGGATCCGCGGTTTTGGGTGGCCTGACTATTGATCTTTTTTGTATTTTCGGGCCGAAAAGTTTACCTGAACTATGAAAAACGTGTTCTCTTTTTCCAGGAACTTCTGGACTGCTATCTCGATGGAATTTTTTGAGCGGGGATCCTATTATGGAGTCATGTCGGTGTTGTCGGTTTACCTTGTTTTATCACGGGATGAAGGAGGGATGGGTTTTTCACGGGAAAGCGTAGGCGCCATCAAAAGTGTCATCACCCCGCTGCTCTATTTTCTGCCGATTCTTTCAGGCGCCATCGGCGACCGTTTTGGTTATCGGAAGGTACTTTTTTTCGCCTGCTTTACCATGAGTCTGGGTTATCTCTTCGCAGGCCTTTCATCAACCTATGTCACGGTCTTTGGAAGTCTGGTACTCATGGCCCTGGGAGCCGGTTTTTTCAAGCCAATGATCGCGGGCACCATTTCGAGGGTTACCGATGAGTCGAACGGGTCGCTGGGTTTCGGAATCTACTACTGGTCGATAAACCTGGGCGCCTTTCTGTTTCCGTTGATCCTGGTGCCGGCGCTCAAAGCTATTGCCTACCATTACATATTTTACATGGCTGCTGTCGGAACCGGCTTATTGATCTTTCTCAATTATTTCCTGTTCCGGGAACCCGCGGTAAACCGGGTTGTTAAACCCATCGGACAGGTTTTTAAGGAGATGTTGAGCGTTTTAGGCGATTTAAAGTTCATCCTGATGATCGTGATCTATGCTGGATTCTGGATCATGTACTTTCAGGTCTATGATTCAGTCCTCTGGTACCTTAAGGAGCGTGTTGATATGTCGGGCTTCAACAACCTGATCATTCGGGTACTCTCTCTTTTTCTGGATAACCCGTCATGGAAGTTCGATGCTGAGCATGTGACGGTGATGAATGCCGGAGCCATTATTCTTCTTCAACTGGTGGTTTCGGGAATAGTCAGGAATTTCAAGCCTTTACCGACGATGATCTTCGGAATAGCGCTTGGGTCTCTGGGAATGGGAATGTTGGCAATCGCACCCAGTGGTTGGATTTTTCTCGCTTCGATGTTCATCTTTACCCTGGGTGAGATGACCGCGCATCCGAAATTCATTTCGTATGTTAGCTTGATCGCACCGGATGATAAAAAAGCGTTGTATCAGGGATATTCCTTTCTTTACGGCGTGATCGGCAGCGGGGTAGGAGGAATTTTGGGTGCATGGCTTTACGTTCAATATGTCGATAAAATGAACATGCCGCAACTGCTGTGGCTTACCTTCAGCATGATCGGCGTGCTCACCATCATCGGATTGTTGTTATATAACTATTTTTTAGCGCCAAAGAACAAGTGAAATTCATAATCGTATTTCATTATCTTTGCAATAAACTTGTACTTTTCAATGGATAATAACCCTGCCCAACTTGTAAATCAGGCGGTATTCCGTATCCTGGAACGTGTACACGGGCAAACAGATCTGAACACGCTTTTTTCGGCCATTCAGGAGATTATCATGGATATGATGGAAAAATGCAAGGATTCGGCTCTGAAAGGAGATTTGATTCCCAGAGAAACCTTGCTGCGTTTCGATCATGATCTGCGGACTCCCATGTGCGGGATCGTGGGATTTGCCGAACTGCTCGTCGAAGAACTCACCCAACCGGTTCAGAAAACCAAAGCCGAACAGGTTCTCCAATCGGCACGGATGGTAATGAATATCCTGAACCAGATCACAAAGGAATTCGGTGATAAACTACAGTCGGATAATCTTGAAATTACCGAAATCGAGCCCCCTGAGCTGCCATTTCCGGCAGATATGATCCCGCCTCTGGAAACTAATAAAAAGACGCCGAAAAGTAAAGGCCGGAAACTGCCCGATGTCTTGATAGTAGAAGATAATATGATGAACATTCAACTCCTGATGATCTATATCCGAAAATATTGCAATATATTCTCTGTCCGTAATGCGAAAGCAGCGGTCGATTTAGCGGGCCGTCAAAAATTTGATGCCATTCTCATGGATATCCACTTAGGCGCCGGGATGAACGGTATCGAGGCCATGCATGAAATTAGAAAGCTTCCGGGTAACGAACAGATTCCGATCATAGCGGTCACCGCATATGCTTCCTATGGTGACCGTGCCCGTTTTCTCCGCGAGGGTTTTACCGATTATATTCAGAAACCCATCGACCGCGGCATGATCCGGGAGGTTATGGAGCGACTGTTCAAAAAAGAATAGCCCCATCGCTTCCTGTTTTTTCAACCGTTTTATTATACCCTGAAAACTTCACGGAATTGACCTATACTAAAACTATAACGATGCGACATTTTTATTGGATTCTCTTCACTCTGGTACTGCTGTTTGCAAACAGGATTGAACTCACGGCTCAGGTAGCCATATCAGGTGACGGTAGTCTACCCCACAACTCGGCCATGCTCGAGGTGAAATCAGAAAACAAAGGCTTTCTGCCTCCACGCATTGCTTTAACCGCATCCAATCTGGCTGCCCCGGTAGTCTCACCGGCAGCGGGATTGCTGATTTACAACACGGCCACGGCCGGAACGGCGCCTTACAATGTTACTCCCGGTTTCTATTACTGGAACGGCCAAAGCTGGATTCCGGCAGTATTATCGCCGGGTAGTCACCCGGGCGATCTTCTGTACTGGACTGGAACCCAATGGGGTGTTGTACCACAAGGACAGCCCGGTCAGTTCCTTCAGTTATCGCAATCCTGGGTACCTACCTGGGTCGGAAATTCCTTTGCATTGATTTCGACCTCCGATCCCGTAGCGGTTAACGCTGAAGGAGCCATGGTTGGAGGATCGATCACTTCCGACGGGGGAGCGCCGGTTACCGAAAGAGGTATCTGTTTTGGCATCGAACCTGCTCCCGATGTCACAGATAGCGTGATCATTTGTGGCAGCGGGACCGGGAATTTTGACTATACGTTGACCGGACTCACCGGCGGGACAACATACTATGTCAGAGCTTACGCCAAAACGTCGGTTGGCGTTGCTTATGGAAATGAAGTCTCCTTTACAACACTTACACCTCCTCTTACCTGTCCAGGCATCCCGACAGTTAACTATGGCGGAAAGACCTATCATACTATCCTGATTGGCGCCCAATGCTGGCTGAAGGAAAATCTGAATATCGGAACCAGGATTGCCAACACGGTTCATCAAACCAATAACGGCACCCTGGAAAAATATTGTTATGACAATCTGGAGTCGAATTGCGATGTTTATGGAGGGCTCTACCAGTGGGCTGAGATGGTTCAATACCTGAACGGTGCCACCAATATTTCCTCGTGGGATCCGGCCCCGTCGGGCCCGGTTACGGGTATATGCCCCCCCGGCTGGAGCATTCCTGAAAACAGCGATTGGAAACAATTGGCCACCTATCTCGAGGGAGAAGCGGTTGCCGGCGGTAAGATGAAAGAGACCGGAACGACCCATTGGTCCATCCCCAACACGGGTGCCTCCAATACCACCGGGTTTACAGGTCTTCCCGGCGGGTGGAAGCATATGGACGGTTATTTCAGCGAAATTATGCTGAATGGCAGTTTCTGGACCGCTACCGAGTGGTCTGAGCGCAGCGCGTACGTCAAATATCTCAGGGCTGCATCCGCCAACCTGGGATCGACCGATCATTACAAGACATATGGATATTCGGTACGGTGTTTTAAAGACTCCTGTACCTCAACGGTTCCGGTCAGCGTGACCATTACGGCTCCCGTGGGAACCCTCTGTGCAGGCGAACCGGTCACCCTTACGGCGACTCCCGTCAACAGCGGAACAGCCCCAGTCTATCATTGGAAGGTGAATAACGTCACAGCCGGGACAAACAGCCCGACATACACATACACACCAACCAACGGCGATCAGGTGATTTGCATATTGACTTCCAACCTGTCGTGTGTTTCGGGTAACCCGGCAACCTCTAATACAGTCGCAATAACAGTAGCTGTTCCTGCAACAGTAAGCGTAACAATTGCCGCATCAGCAAATCCCGTAACTGCAGGTACAGCAGTCACTTTTACCGCAACACCGGTCAACGGAGGCGCCTCGCCCGATTACCAATGGAAAGTTAATGGCATCAATGCCGGTTCCAACAGTTCGAATTATACTTTTACGCCGGTCAATGGCGATGTGATCACCTGTGTGGTTACTTCGAACGCGAGCTGTATTACAGGCAATCCGGCCGTCTCCAATGCCATTACTATGGTCGTGAATCCGGCGGTTCAACCGTGTCCGGGGATTCCGACGGTAAGTTACGGAGGGAAGACCTATAACACTATTCAGATAGGAACACAGTGCTGGCTGAAGGAGAACCTCGACATCGGAACACAAATTCCCGGCTTACAGGATCAAACCAATAATGATGTCCTTGAGAAATATTGTTATAATGATCTCGAAGCTAATTGTGCTGTTTACGGAGGCCTTTATCAGTGGAATGAGGCGATGCAATATGTGAATTTGCCTGGTACCCGTGGCATATGCCCGTCAGGATGGCACATTCCTTCTGATCAGGAGTGGGAGATTTTGGCGGTCTATCTTGGCGGGGAGAGCACAGCGGGCGGAACCATGAAAGAACCCGGTACCTCCCACTGGGCAGATCCGAACTACAACGCGACCAACAGCAGCGGGTTTACCGGACTGCCTGCCGGAAAAAGATTCAATCCGCTCAGTTTTAACGATCTGACAACTGCCGTGTATTTCTGGGCTTCTACCCTGGATGGATCAAACTGGGGTTACTACCGTTCCCTAGTCAACTATACAGATCACCTCTACCGGTATGTTTCGCCCCAAACGTATGGTTATTCGGTTCGTTGCATGAAGGACACCTGCACCTCTTATGTCCCGGTTAGCGTATCAATCAACAGCTCTTCCATCCAGGTCTGCGCAGGCGAACAGGTCACTCTGACCGCTACTCCGGTCAACGGCGGAACAGCCCCAGTCTATCATTGGAAGGTGAATAACGTCACAGCCGGAACAAACATCCCGACATACACTTATACGCCAACCGACGGCGATCAGGTGGTTTGCATATTAACTTCCAACCTGTCGTGTGTTTCGGGTAACCCGGCATCCTCTAATACAGTCGCAATAACAGTAGCTGTTCCTGCAACAGTAAGCGTAACAATTGCCGCATCAGCAAATCCCGTAACTGCAGGTACAGCAGTCACTTTTACCGCAACACCGGTCAACGGAGGCGCCTCGCCCGATTACCAATGGAAAGTTAATGGCATCAATGCCGGTTCCAACAGTTCGAATTATACTTTTACGCCGGTCAATGGCGATGTGATCACCTGTGTGGTTACTTCGAACGCGAGCTGTATTACAGGCAATCCGGCCGTCTCCAATGCCATTACTATGGTCGTGAATCCGGCGGTTCAACCGTGTCCGGGGATTCCGACGGTAAGTTACGGAGGGAAGACCTATAACACTATTCAGATAGGAACACAGTGCTGGCTGAAGGAGAACCTCGACATCGGAACACCAATTCCGGTTACTCAGGAACAAATAAATAACGGGATCATCGAAAAATACTGTTATAACAATGAGGAAACCAAATGTGCCGTTTATGGAGGGCTTTATGAGTGGGATGAAATGATGCAGTACCTGACGGCAGGGAACAGGGGGATTTGCCCTGAGGGTTGGTTAATCCCCTCTGTCGATGACTGGAATACTATGATCACGTTCTTAGGTGGACAAGAAGTGGCAGGAGGGAAGTTGAAGGAATCAGGGATTTCGTACTGGGTGACTCCGAATACCGGGGCTACAAACAGTTCAGGCTTCACGGCCATGCCGGGTGGGTATCGCTTTTTTGGCGGAACAGTTCATAGTATCTACTATCTGGCAAGATTCTGGACCCGCAATGAGGCTACGCCAACAGCTTCAAAGTTTACACGCCTCATTAATAATGATGATGATATAGTAACCAGTGAAATCGTTAAAACGTATGGTCATTCGGTACGATGTATCAAAGATAATTGCACCTCTTATGTTCCGGTTAGCGTATCAATCAACAGCTCTTCCATCCAGGTCTGCGCAGGCGAACAGGTCACCCTGGCCGCTACTCCGGTTAATGGGGGAACCGCTCCTTCCTACCAGTGGAACGTGAACGGAACAAACGCAGGTACAAACAGTCCTACTTTTACCTACTCCCCGACCAACGGGGATCAGGTTGTTTGTATTGTGACCTCCGACCAAAGCTGTGTAACAGGGAATCCGGCGACTTCCAATGTAATTGCTATAGGTGTGACAGCTCCGTCACCAGTCAGTGTGACAATTACGGCTTCTGCTAATCCGGTTGCTTTCGGAACTGCGGTTAATTTCACTGCAACACCTGTTAATGGCGGCACTTCACCCGGTTACCAATGGAAAGTAAATGGCATCGATGCCGGTTCCAACAGTTCGAATTATACTTTTACGCCGGTCAATGGCGATGTGATCACCTGTGTGGTTACGTCGAATGCAGCCTGTATCACCGGTAATCCGGCTGTCTCGAATGCGATCACCATGGTGGTCAATCCGGTCGTGGATCCTTGCCCCGGGATCCCGACAGTAAGCTATGGCGGAAAGACTTACAATACCGTCCAGATCGGCACCCAATGTTGGCTCCGTGAGAACCTTGATATCGGGACCAGGATCAACGGTACGATTGAACAATCCGACAATGGTATTCTTGAGAAGTACTGCTACAACGATCAGGAATCAAACTGTGCCGTCTATGGCGGGATGTACCAATGGAATGAGATGATGCAATATGTGACTTCAAGCGCGACCGGTATCTGTCCACCGGGCTGGCATATCCCCTCGGATGGTGAATGGAATGATTTGCAAGCCTTACTTGGAAGTGATCCGGGTGGTAAAATGAAAGAGGCAGGATTTGCCCACTGGCAATCACCGAATACCGGAGCTACCAACTCGAGCGGATTTATTGCGCTGCCGGGTGGATTGCTTTACCCGGCTAAGAACTTTGATGAACTGACTCTGGATTGTTACCTCTGGTCATCGACCGATGATGGCAGCTCGGCTCCCCATCGGACCCTGCGCTATACCACGGCAAATCTGGAACGGTATGTTAACCAGAAAACGTTCGGCTTCTCGGTAAGGTGTCTCAAGGATAACTGCCCTTCATTGGAACCGGTCAGTGTGTCGATCAACACCTCCGCCGAACTGGTTTGTGCAGGTACGCCGGTTACTTTTACGGCTATACCGGTGAATGGGGGAACCGCCCCTTTCTACCAGTGGAAAGTAAACGGAACAAACGCAGGTACTAACAGTCCGACATATACCTACGCCCCGGCTGACGGCGATCAGGTCGTGTGCGTTCTGACCTCCAACCTGGCTTGCGTTTCAGGAAATCCGGCCACTTCCAACAAAAGAATCACGGTCGTGGTACAACCATTTCCGGTGAGTGTCACCATTTCGGCTTCGGCCAATCCGGTCGGTTCAGGAACACAGGTTACATTCACAGCAAACGAAGTTAATGGTGGCGCCAATCCGGTTTACCAATGGAAGGTAAACGGGAACAATACTTTCTCCGGAGCCTCTTCATATACCTATATTCCGTTAAACAATGATGTCGTGACCTGTGAGCTTACCTCCTCCATGATCTGTGTAACAGGCAATCCGGCTGCTTCCAATGCCATCACCATGCAGGTTGCGGCGCCGGGAGGCCCCTGTCCGGGAACACCTTCGGTAATCTACGAGGGACAAACCTACAATACCGTTCAAATCGGGCAACAATGCTGGTTTAAAGAAAACCTGAACATCGGGGTTAAAGTTCATCCGACCATTGAACAAACCAATAACGGTATTATTGAAAAGTATTGCTATGATGACCTGGAAACCGATTGCTCAGTTTACGGAGGTCTCTACCAGTGGGCCGAATTGGTACAATATATGAACGGCGCCACCAACACAACCTCGTGGTCGCCGGTTCCATCCGGCAATGTCCAGGGTTTATGCCCTGCAGGCTGGCACATCCCGTCGGATGCGGAGTGGACCATACTTACCAATAATCTCGGAGGAGAATCGGTGGCAGGTGGGAAGATGAAGGAAACAGGTTTATTGCACTGGTGGGATCCCAATTTGGCCTCGAATTCAAGTGGGTTTACTGCTTTCGGGAGTGGCATCCGGGAGCCTGATGCGACATTTAATGTTTTAAACCAATATACCAACTTCTGGTCGACAACCGAAAGTTTCCCGACATCCGCCTGGAGCCGTGCCCTGGGCCATTGGTCAGAATCCCTATGGCGGGATGAGAACTACGAAAAAACCAAAGGGTTCTCCGTGCGTTGTCTGAAGGGGGACTAGCGGACGAAGAGTTGGACGAAGGGTTAGACGGAGAGCGGACTGGTAATTATTTCCACTATTTCACCATTTGTTGAGCCTGACTTATGATATAAGAGTTGGGTTTTAATACATTTCATTTTTAAATAATGTTATATTTCATTGGCCCAATGGAATATCCGTTATTATCATTCGTGTTTTGCACGAATTTGGTTCCTATGGATGTTTCATATGTTTTTTAGGTCATTTTCTTGACTTGGCTGATTCTTTAGCCTACCTTTACCATAATTTATAAATCGTAAATCATGAAAGTATTTTTAATCCTCTCTTTATTATTTATTGTGCAAGGAGCAACAATAGCACAGGTAGGGATTAATTCCGACGGAAGTCAACCGGCATCGTCGGCAATGCTCGATGTGAAATCGACCAATAAAGGATTTTTACCTCCCAGGCTGACAACCTCGCAACGGGATGCAGTTCCAACTCCGGAAAAGGGTCTTGTTGTTTACAATACCGATTGTAATGATCTTCAATTCTTCAACGGGGGAGCATGGGTTCCTCTGGGGAATGCAGGGATCCTTAATGAACCCGGTTCCATCAGTGGCAGTACCCTGGTATGCCCACATGTAACCGGTGTAACATACGTTGCTTCGGCTGTTGCCGGGGCTACCGGGTATAACTGGGTTGTACCCGAGGGAGCGGTGATCGAATACGGCCAGGGCCCCAATTCCAATGTTCTTGTCGTTGACTTTGATACTACCGGTGGATACATATGTGTTAATGCCTTCAATGATTGCTGGAAAAGTCCGGTAAAACAGCTTGAGGTCTATGTCGGGGCGCCTGAGGCCCCGCAAACGGGTGTGCATGTACCCGCCAAGTCGGCAATTCAGTGGAATTGGCTTACTGCCAAAGGAGCAACTGGGTATAAATGGAATATCGTTAATGATTATGCTACTGCGACTGATTTAGGGAATGTACTAACATTTAATGAAACACAACTGACCTGTAATACCCTTTACAACCGATTTCTATGGGCTTACAATGTTTGTTCCCATTCACCAGTGACCCAGTTGTCGGAATCGACCCTGTCGTGTATCGAATGCGGCGGTACCGTCACCGACACGAGAAACGGGAAGGTTTATAATACCATTGCGATTGGGAATCAATGCTGGCTCAGGGAAAACATGAACATCGGAACCCGGATTGACGGAACGGCAGACCAGATCGACAATCAGATCATCGAGAAGTATTGTTATAACGACGATGAATCCATGTGCGATATTTACGGTGGCCTTTACCAGTGGGGTGAAATGGTTCAGTACCTGAATGGCGCGTCCAATTCAACCAACTGGATTCCGGCGCCGACCGGACCGGTAACAGGTGTGTGTCCTCCCGGCTGGCATATAGCAAATGAGAATGAGTGGTGCACCGTGGCCCAGACGTTGGATCCGACAGTCGATTGTTCCGCGTTCAACGCGACCGGTACCGATGTAGGAGATAAGATGAAAGAGGCGGGAACCGCACACTGGTCGCCACCCAATACCGGGGCGACCAACTCAAGCGGTTTCACCGCCCTGCCCGGCGGTCAGCGTTATGAATCCGGGACGTTCAGCAGCCTTTCGTTTTACGGCAATTTCTGGACTTCAACAACAACGTATGAATTGAGCGCCCGGTATAGAAAGTTCAACTATAACGATGGCACGATATTCCGGTCATGGGAACCAAAAGGGAAGGGGTTCTCAGTCAGATGCCTGAGAGATGAATAAGATGCAGGTTAAGCATTGTGGTCTCAAAAGAGATAAAAGGCTCTGAACCGTGTGTTTTCGATTCAGATCGGTTCTTATTTCCTGACTAAAAAATACTACAAAAATCCGTTTTCCTGAAACCTGGACATTAAGCAGGTTTTTACCTTTTTTTTAATGTAGGGGCTCGATGGTGAAACTATAGCTATACTCCTTTGCCTGCAATGTGTACTGCTGATGTGTCCGGGCGCCCCAACTGTCGTCACCGCCGACGCCGGTCTGCCCGTAATCCAGGTTGAGGTCGATGAACGGCTTTTTCTCCAGATCGCCAAGGTGCTTTCCTCCCTGTTTGAAACCCTTCAGGTCATCGTATGTATAGGGCAGCGCGCTGAAACAGATGACCGGTGAGCCGGAAAACCGGACACCAGCGCTGTTGGAATCGGTGAATTCGACCCACCGAACCTCTGTGCGGTAACCATTCTCCTGCGGCCGGACATACGGGGTGAAAAGATCGTCGACAGTGGATTTGTAAATGCCAATGAATGACGCGGTTTTACGATCGCAATAGTTCTCCCATGGCCCCCGGCCATAATAGGCCACCTGGTTGAATTGCGGACTGAGTCGGAGGTTAAGTCCGAAACGGGGCATTTCGGGCAACTTTTCCTGCAATGGTTTTATGGTGGATGTAATCGCTATTTTCCGGTCAGGGGTAATAATGTACGACACAGTCTCACTGGCGATATTGTCGGGGAAAGAAAAATGAACCACGATCTCAACGTTTCCCGATTCGGTGCTGACAACCTGTACCTTCGAAACAGATCTGTTTTCAGAGGCGTCAAACCAGACTTGGCAACGTTTGGGCATCCCGTTACCGATGTCGTTGTCGGTTGGTGCCCTTCGGAAATTTGGAACCGGTCCGGCTGTGAGGATCTCTGAATCTCCATACTTTATAGATGACAGGGTCCCGGCGTTCCGGTCGAAGACACAGGAAAAATCGTTTCCGGTTACCTCGATAAATTGCGGTTTTTCGGAAATCTGAAGTTTCGTTTTGACAGGAACTGTGGCAGGATCGCTTCCGCGGACAGGCAGGATAAGCTGTTCTGATGCCAGGATATGGCCAGTGCCAAGCAATCCCCATGCTTTGGTGATTTTCAGGTAAACATTCAGAAAATACTCCGTTTTCACCGATGGGTTCATGTTGGGCAATTGTATCGCAATCTTCTTTTTTCCACCGGGAACAACCGTACCGGATTCAACTTTCCCGGAGGTAATGATGCTGCCGTTTGCAAGCAGATCCCAGGTTATCTCTGTATTCCTGAGATCATAGAAATCATAGTGATTGCTGATTTCAAAGGAAGAGCCATCAGGATCAATCAGGTTGAATTTGACATACTGATAGACTTTCTTAACTTCCCAATAGCCCGGATGTGGCTGCCGGTCGGGGAAAACAATGCCATTGCACATAAAATTGCCGTCCGACGGAACATTGTCGGGGCCAAAGTCTCCGCCAAAGGCCCAGGAGATCTGTTCATACCGGTAGGTCGGTGGCTGATCGGTGCGGTTGATATCCGATGGCGCATTGACGGGTATTTTGCCTTTAAAACCTTTCAATTGCGGTGTGACAAGCAATCCCTGGTCCACCCAATCCCAGATACAACCGCCCTGCAACTGTGGGTACTTTTCGATTACATCCCAGTAATCCTTGAAATTCCCCGTACTGTTTCCCATTGCGTGCGCGTATTCGCACATGATCAATGGCCTCAGTTGCCGTGCATATCCGTACCACTTCAGATCCTGGGGCGACCAGTACATTGGGCAGAAAATATCGGTGTTGGCCCCCTGCTCGGCGCGTTCGTACCAAACCGGCCGGCTTTTATCGCGGTTTTTTACCCAGTCGTAGGTGGCTTCAAAGTTGCATCCATTACCGGCTTCGTTTCCCAGCGACCAGATTACGATGCAGGGATTGTTCTTATCCCGCTCCACCATCCTGATGGTACGGTTGAGATGGGCCTCCTTCCAGTCGGGATTATTGCCCAGGGTCTTGTCAGGATTGTAACCCATGCCGTGCGATTCGATATTGGCTTCGTCGATCACATAAAGCCCGTATTCATTGCAGAGTTCATACCAGTAGGGTACATCCGGGTAGTGACAGGTCCTGACCGTGTTGATATTGCATTCCTTCATCAGTTTAATGTCCTTTACCATCATCTCCTTGGTAATTACATGGCCCAGCACCGGGTCATGTTCGTGGCGGTTCACTCCCTTCAGGAGTACGGCTTTCCCGTTTATTAAAAATTGTCCGTTTTTTACTTCTGCGCTTCTGAATCCCATCCGGCTTCCGGTCGATTCGATGATGTTTCCTTCCTTATCTTTCAGCAGGATAACCAGGTTGTACAGGTTCGGGATCTCGGCGCTCCAGAGACGCGGATTGGGGATGTGTTTTTCAAAATACAAGGTATCTTCCGCTTTTTCCGTCATCCTGAATGGAATCGCTTCCCTGATCAGGGGTTGTTGACTCAATTTGTTTTCATAGAGTGCGACTTCCAGAATATATTCCGGCAGGAGATACATCCGGTCAAGGTTGGCCGGGGGATTGGGCTGTTCATTTTTGATGATGGTGGTCAGCTTCAGGATCCCATGGCGGTAATCTGAAAAAAGATCCCCGGTCACAAAGAAATCGCGGATTCGTGTTTTCGGTGTGGAAAAGAGATAAACATCATGGTTGATCCCGCTCATGCGCCACATGTCCTGACATTCCAGATATGAACCGTCAGACCAGCGAAAAACCTCAACTCCGATGGTGTTTTTCCCGTCGCGGAGGTATTTGGTGACATCGAATTCAATCGGGGTCTTGCCATCTTTTGCCATCCCGATCCGTTCCCCGTTCAGATAAACATAGCAGAAGGATTTGACGTTGACAAATCGCAGGAAAACTTCCCGCTCTTTCCAGGAGGATGGTACCTCAAAATCACGACGGTAAGATCCGACGGGGTTGTATGCTTTCGGAACATGCGGGGGATCGGGTTTCATCAGGTGGATGAATTCATAAGGTAGGTTTACATAAACCGGGTACCCATAACCCTGCAACTCAAGGGTGGAAGGGACTTTGATATTGCCCCATCCGCTGACATCATACGAATCCTTGTAAAAATCGGGCGGGCGTTTTTCGGGATTTTCCGACCAGTGAAACTTCCAGTTTCCGTTGAGAATCATGATCCAGGGTGATGCCCACCAATCGTTGTTCAATGCTTCCGATTCAGTATTGTATGGGAGGAAGGCGGCATGCGGCGGCTGGTTGTTGATACCCGTCAGCTTTGGATTTTCCCAGTCGTTTATGCTTTGCGAAAGGGCTGGGCTGGTGGTCAGAAGAAATAATGAAAAACACAGGAATTGAAATCGAAATTGTCTCTTCATGGATTTTTTTTTCGAAGATAGAGAATTCTATCTTATCTTATCAACCATGACTGACAGTTACTCGTTTCAGAAAACTGGTTATTGACGATCTTTTACGACTGTAAAATCAAGCTCAGGTAATTATCCCTGTCTAATCAAGGGACCCGGTTGTACTGGTCAGCAACCGGATCCCCGTTGAAGAGAAAAACATCAGGGTAAAATGAAAGGAAGAATAACAACAAACCGTCAGGACCGGCAGGATAATGTAAACGGATTACAAAGCACCTTCATCGTAGGCTTTTTCCCCGTGAATGGCAACATCCAGGCCTTCTCTTTCAACTGTTTCATCAACCTTTACCGGGGTGATGAAGTTAATGATGTTAAGCATGATGTAAGTGAAGAAAAATGCAAATGCAGCAGCCCCAACCACAGCCACTAATTGTTTGAAGAAGAATGAACCTCCGCCATATATCAGTCCGTCGGAGCCCGCTCCGTTCACTGCCTTTGAGGCAAAAAGGCCGAGCAGAATTGTTCCGAGAACACCACCTACACCATGTACGCCCCATACATCCAAAGCATCGTCCCATTTCATCCTGTTCTTAAACTGAACAGCCAGGTAACAAAGAAGTCCAGCAATAATTCCGATAATCGGGGATGCCCATAATGGGACGAAACCGGCACAAGGAGTAATGGTGGCAAGCCCGGCAATGGAACCAGTCAGCAATCCGACAAATTTCGGTTTCTTCTCACGGATCCATTCTACAAAAAGCCAGGCCATGGTGGCAAAAGAGGCTGCGATATCAGTATTCAGGAATGCGAGTGAGGTTACAAAATCAACAGCAATTTCGCTTCCGGCGTTGAATCCGTACCAACCGAACCATAGCAGTCCGCTTCCGATAGCAACTAGAGGAATCGAGTTCGGCGTGGAATTTTTATCGACGCGTGCGCCGACATAAAAGACCGATGCAAGTGCGGCAAAACCGGCAGTTGCGTGTACTACGATGCCCCCGGCAAAGTCGAGAACTCCCCACTGGGCCAGCAGTCCGCCGCCCCAGACCATATGGACGAAAGGATAATAGACAAGGATCTGCCAGGCAGTGAGGAAAATAAAAAAGGCTTTAAAATTCACGCGGTTGACAAAAGCTCCGGTAATCAGGGCAGGTGTAATAATGGCAAACATCATCTGGTAGGCGACAAAAACTATTTCTGGAATTTTTCCATTCGAAAACATGGAAGTGACACCCACGCCGTTCAGAAATGCCTTGTCGAAATTTCCAATAATTCCTCCTTCGCCTCCACTGAAACAGAGCGAATATCCGAAGATTACCCAAAGAACTGTAGTCCACCCCAGTGATACAAAGCTCTGTATCATGATTCCGAGGATGTTCCGTTTGGTGGCAAGTCCACCATAAAATAGTGCGAGTCCCGGAGTCATCAGCATGACCAGGCTGCAGGCAAGCAGCATAAATCCGGTTGAACCAGTTTCAATCATTTTGTTTGTTTTTGAGGGTTTTTAATTAAAGTGAAAAGCCAAACACGATATAAAGTTTATTTTCCATTGGATTGGCGATTAGTGCGGCCTGAACAGGCAAGGCGAATTTCTCGGTGATCTGGATGGCTTTTGACAATTTGATCCCGACATAGGTGAGACCGGCCCTGGTATTGGCATAGTAACCGATTTCATGGAGATCAGTATTGGGTGAATTGACCGTTCCGCCCACGAAAGCGTTGAAGTCAATACCTTTGATGGTCTTTTTAAAGCCAAGTTCAATGTAGGTGGAGTACTGAATGCCATCCTCGATAATTGTCGTATCGTTGACTTGTCTCATCCGGTGCGCATCATTTCCAAAGAAATTCGTTGCCACCATCAGTGTGAAAGGAATTTTCTTTGTCCCGTTGAACAGGATGGCCCCTTCGAAAACGTGACCGGTACTGTCGTTGGAGTAACAGAAATACTTGTCCTTGCTACCAGTGTTTAAACCCGGGAAAAAATAATCTGTAACCATCAGCGTGACCATCCCTTTATAAGTATAGGAAACAAACAAGTCGGCTTCCTGGTTTGCTGTATTACTGAATGTATATGCTCCCCAGCCTCCGAAAGAGAAAAAGTGGTTCGAATTGCCTACATTCAATTTTAAAGTTGGTTGGATGCTGGGTCCGGAGCCTCCCAGGTTGAGCCCTCTCCAGATATAACGGCTCATGAAATCCGCGCCGAATTGAAAGTCAGCTGACCATGGTGACGTAACCTGTCCCATGGAAAAAGTCGAAATAAAGAACAGGATTGTTGTTAAAATCAGAGTAAATTTTCTCATAAGCAAGGATTTTAAACCTTGCAAAAAAAAGATAATACCCTTTAACGGAAAATAACGGTAACCCTCAATTATGCCTAAGGGGAACCCTTAGATTTCGGAGATTTTATTTCGGATAGCAAACTTCACCATGTCGACAGTACTACGGAAATTGTATTTCAACATGATGTTGTTCTTGTGGGTCTCTACTGTTTTTACACTGATGTTCAGCCTTTCAGAGATTTCCTGATTTGAAAATCCATCGGCATAAAGACGGAGAATCTCTCTTTCACGGTTGGTCAGATTGGGTGTGCGTATCGCAGAATCAGCGTCTGCTGATTTTTTTACTTTGTATGAAAAGGACCGGGCGATTTGTTGTGCTATACTGTCAGAAAAATATTGTGTCCCTTTATGCACAACTCTAATTGCTTTAAGAAGTTCTGTTTTGGTAGTGTCCTGCTTGGGAAGATAGCCCATCGCTCCCTCTTTCAATGCATTAAATATGTAATCTTCAGTAACATACATCGACAGGACAAGAATTCTGACATCTGGAAATTGTTCATGGATCTTTCTGATCAATTCAATGCCCGTTCTTCCGGGCATGGATAGATCAGTAATTACAAGGTCGGGAGATGATTTCCCAATAAGCCCGAGCGCTTCATCATAACCTGAGGCACACCCGCAAAGAACAATGTCTTCAGCTTCCTCGATCATTTTTGAAAGACCATCTCGGATAATCTGGTGATCATCAACAATAATTATTTTGATGCGGGTTGCCATGTTTATTCGGTATTTTTATTCTGATGGTTGTTCCGGAACCTGCTTCCGATTCAAGAGTGAAAGTTCCTCCCAGAAGAGAAGAACGTTCTTTTATATTGGAAAGCCCGTTGCCTTTTATAATTGACCTGATATCGAATCCCGATCCATTGTCTTCAAGGATTAGGATCAGAAAATCGCGGTTTTTTAAAAGTTGTAATGATAACCTTGAGGCGTGCGAATGCTTGATGGTATTCTGGATCCCTTCCTGGGCAATCCGGAACAGATAAATGGCTGTTTTACCTTTGATGGGTATATCGGGATCTGAATCAAAATCAACTTCGATTCCTGTCTGTTGTTCCACATCCCGACACAAATTCTTTAAAGCCGTCTCAAGCCCTAATTCTTCAAGAGATGAGGGCATCAAATCATTGGAAATCCGGCGTAGCTCATCAACAATTGAATGGAGGCGGTCCTTCACGTTTCGGGTCGTTGTTTGCAGACATGTAATATCAGTATCATTGCAATTTTCAAGCTGAAGTTTGGCGCCTATAAGTTTCTGTCCGAGACCGTCGTGTAATTCTCGGGAAATTCTTTGGCGTTCCATTTCCTGACCATCAAAAAGAGCAAGAATACTTTTTTCACGTTCTTGTTTGATTTGGGCTGACATAGTGTTGAAGGTTTCAGCGAGCAAACCGATCTCATCTTTCGAGGTCACTTGTACTTCATGGTTAAAGTCGCCCTGGCCCAACCGGATTGCTGCCTTCTTTAACCGGATCAAGGGTTGGGTGATCATCTTTGTGATCACTTGAGCAAAGCCCAGGATTAAAACGGAAATTAATAAAGATACAAGAAGGATATCGTTTCTTAACGAGGTTACGGGTACCATCGCTTCTTCAAAATCAATTTCGGCAAGGGCCACCCATCGTAATCCTTTGACGCTGATGGGTTCGTATGCGCTGAAAACTTTAATGCCACGGTAATCGTTGGTTATGATTGTTCCCGACTTCCCCCTTAAAGCATTAACAACAGCGTCGGACTTCACAGCGACCCTGAGGAGTGATCCTCCGAGGAATCTCGAAGCGCTTCGCATCATTTTATCGTCTCCGACAAGATAGGTTTCTCCGGAATTTCCAAGCCCCATTTGCCGGTTGTCCTGGAGCATGATCCGGTTGATTTCCTTTGAAGGGATCTCAAGAATAACAGTTCCCAGAAAATACCTGTCATCTGACATTACCCGGTGACCGATCAGGCATATGGGCAATGAATCGTCTTTCTGACTGAAAAAGAGGTCTGAAATAATTGCCTCATCCCTGTTTAACGCATCGTGGCCAATCACGCTTAAACGCTTGGAAAGTCCGTTTGTTATAACCTGCTGGGGATTTGAACTGGCAACCGGAATTCCCGATGCCATGAATCGGGAAGATACAAGATAAAGGTTGGAAAAGCCGTATGCTCTGCAATAATTAATCAGCACTTCCAGACTTTGTTGCGATTGTGGTGAATGAAGTGCATCCGGGCTGTTGCTCAGGATTTTACCGAGGTGCTCATTCCGGCTCAGGTCCTCCAGGTTTTTGAATTTCTCATTAAAGAAATATTCGACCTGCTGTTTTTTTACGGCTCTAACCGAAATCAACTGGTTGAGTGTCCGGTTAATAATTGCTTGTCTGGCCTGAAAAAAGGAATAGGCGCCAATAACCAGTTCGGAAACGATCCCAACAAAAAGGAAGAGCAAAAGTAACTTAGTCGTTATGGATCTGTGCGAGAGTCGCATGACGTATTATTTTTCATTGACGATAACCATGATTAACGGTTTACGCTGGAAATTGTCTGTCCGTCATCTGTTCTTATGCGAAAGTCATAAAGAAAGATTTTAAGCTGCAAGTGACCGGTCATCGTTGGATTTTAAAAATTTCAGGGTAAAATTTTTCGGAAAGATAAGGATTTACCAACGATATCCATCTTTTATATTAAAGTACCTTAAGGTTTTGTTGTTGTCAGGAAAGATACTTGTTGTTTTATTCCAGGTATGAGTAAGAATAAAATCTTACCTATAGAATGTTTATTCCTTAAAGGAAAATTGTCCGGGGAGTAAATTTTCTTAACCTGCTTTTAATTGAAAAAGAATCTTTTTCGTATCGTCCTGATTTTTTCACTCCTGTTTTCCGTCGTATCATTCCACGAAAAATATCTTTTACAGCTGCAGAAACGATTCCTTAACCGAATGGGTTGCCCGGTTCTGCAGACGCCTCGGGTACTTTGGCGATTCCTGCTGCCTGTCAGTTTTTCACTGTATTCACTTTTCCTGAGCTCGTTCAATTGAGAACTGCATTGATTAGAAATTTTCGGATTATTTGGACTGGATTTTAGAAGAGTGAAAAAAATCGTATCTTTATTGGCGTAATGGAAATTTACGACCTATGAAAAAAGGAGTGTTAATTGTGTCATTTCTGATAACCGGGTTATCTTCTCAATCTTATGCCTCTAAAGGCTACGCCCATGACGGACTGAATTTCATGTTGGCTGTGGCCGGATTGTTTTTGGTAATAGCAGGCTTACTTTCAGCGATCAATTTTTTAAAGAGGAATGGAAGGACTCTGGTTCATCGCACCGTGATAAGGGTTAGATGGGCATTTTCGGCTCTCAAAGGATACCTCCGGCGATGGATGCACGGTTATTTCGGTTTGCCCCTGACATCCGCTTCTTCGTGAAATCCCTGTAATCGCTAACTGATCAACAAGCAAAGCATTCGCAGTCGCTTACCCTAAACTTTTTCAAACCGGTTGGTTACATTTGTCTCGACCTGTGACCAAAGTCCCGACCTTTATCCTGGTTGTTATTTCATTTTTTTCTTGTCGTCTCAATCGTTACAGGTAGTAACCATGCGCTTGGGTCATGATCGAAAGAACGGTTAAGAATCGGAGAGATCAAATAAATCAGGAAAAACAGATTCTCTCACTCAAGCAATTTCCTGATCTTCCTGATCCGTTGCCAGTCGGTCAGCACGTGCTCAAATTCCGACTGTCCGGGGTTACCCATATACACGGAGGTTTGCCGGAAAACCATGCGGCTGTGTTCCTGCTTCTCCAGGTGGATGTGAAATTCCGTTGCGCCGGTCTTGTCGCGTAAATCGACAATATTGTGCTCCTTGACTCCGCTTCCGGGCATGACAATGATCCTCCCGTTGGCTTTCAGGATCAGTTCTCTGATAAGATCCGCCCCTTGCGGAGCCGTAGGTTTCTGCCCGGAGGTGAGAATGCGGTCGATGCCGAGCCCGATCAGATCCTCCATCGACTGAAAAAGGTCGGGTGTCATGTCGAATGCACGGTGACAAGTGATACCCATAGGGCGGGCCAGTTCCGCTAATAGCTTCATCCGCTCCCGGTCGATCGTACCATCCGGGTTAAGTATGCCAAATACGACGCCATCGGCTCCGGTATCTTTTGCAAACCTGATGTCCGATTGCATAATACGGAATTCGTGATCCGAATAGAGGAAATCACCGCCCCGTGGCCGGATCATCACAAACAGGCCGATGTGAAGCATCTCCCGGGCAAATCTTATGGCGCCGGCGCTGGGCGTAGTACCGCCGTCATGGAGGTTTTCACAAAGTTCCACCCGGCCGGCGCCACCCTTTTGGGCTTCGACGGCCGACATTGCAGAGTTAACACAGGCTTCGAGGAGCATAGGAAAAAGTTAAATGGAAAATGGAAAATGGAAAATGGAAAATGCCCTATTCGCTAATCCCTGTTCGCTGATCTCCATTCGCTGATTCCGGCTGTTCTGTCTCCCGTTTCTTCTTTTTCTTCCGCTTCGACATGAGGGCTTTACCGAAGGTGAACGCTTTACCCAAAAAAGTTGCACTGTGCGTAATTTCACCCAATAGGCTTGTTGAAAGATTCCTGAGGGTAAACGCATCCAGGATTTTCCGGTAGTCCCGGTGAATGTGCTCCTCGGTCCTGAGGATTTCAAGTTTGAGCCGCTGCCGCTCCAATTCCAGATCTTTCAGGGATGTGATGCTTCCCGGTTTTATGGTATATCGTTTACTCATTCGACGCATCCTCCTCCATTAAAACTTTGGTGATCTGGGTAACCAGGGGATTGAGGAAAATCTGATGGCGCTTCCAATATATGATCAGTCCGGCAATAATATACAATGCGGTTACAATCAGCGCTCCGGCCCAGGTAGGCCCCACGACTTCGCCAAACCAAAACATGAAGGCGAGTGAAAGGAAGAGCAGCATGAACATAGCCAGGATGAAAAATACCACCGCGATCAGGAATGCGGAGGCCATACGCGAAATTTTCTCCGTGATCACCAGTTTAAACAGGTCGATCCTCAGGTTGATGTAATCTTTGACATTCTCGGTCAACGACGAGACATTATCGGAGATGGTTCCCTGTTCCATCAGCGAGCCTCCTCTCTTTCAGATTCTTCGGCCACGTAATCAGAGCTTTGTTCTTCCCCGCCAAGAGCCGATTTCAGGGCATTCAGCTTTTCCGAGAGCCCGTCCTCAATGAAATCAGCAAACCCCATTATCCTTTTCTTTAACCTCTTCCGGGTTTTTGAGCCCTTCGCAGGGGCAATCAACATCCCGATCCCGATTCCTGCTGCAAGTCCGAAAATCCCTGCCAGCAAGGCATTTGATCCTGTTTTTGCCATATTAGGTACGCTTTAAAGAACTATCTGTACAAACAAAGATAGTACAAGAAACAACGTGTCACGAAAACAAAAATTTTATTTCGTCCAACTCTTCGTCCAACTCTTCGTCCGCTCTTCGTCTAACCAGTTTTCGTCAAACCAGTTCCCGGTTTCAGATGCTCCCTTACTTCATGTACGACGATCTTGAGAAAACCATAGGCGGGAACAGCCACCACCATCCCGATGATTCCGCCAAAACTTGCAGCCGCGATGACCACCAGAAAAACCTCCACCGGATGTGCTTTGACGCTTTTCCCCTGAATAATGGGTGCAAAAATATTGTTGTCGATCATCTGAACAATGAACATAGCCGCCAGAATCTTGATGATCGTCGGCATGATCAATGCATACTCACCCAGGGCGATCATCCCGGTGGCCCCGATCAATACCCCCATGATCATAGAAATTATACCGCCGATATACGGGATGATGATGACAACACCGGCAAAAAAACCGATTACCAAGGCGCTTGGAACACCCACAAGATAAAGGGCAAGGCTGTAGGTGGTAATGTTGGCAAAGATTTGCAGGATCAGACCGACCATATACCGGGAGAGGAGCTTTTTGCTTTTACTCAGGATGTTTTTTACCGGTTCTTCATACAATTTTGGGGTTAACAGAAGAATTCCCCGGTATAAAAGCATCGGATCTGTAAGAAAAAAGAAAGAGAGAAACGCGATAGCGAAAAGGTTGATGAAAAAAGTGCCGGTAAATGATATAAGGGAGGTGAACACACCGGAGAGAAAGGTCCAGTCGAGGAATTTGACGATGGATTGCTTGATGCTTTTTTCAAGGGTCATGCCCTTGGGCATCAGCCCGTATTGGTTGATCATATGCTGCAAGCTCGCCATTTCCTTCTGGTAAAACTTCAGCAACTCGGTACTGTCGATGTTACTGATCAACTGGACTTCATTAAGTACCAGCGGGATGATCGTCGCGAAAATTCCCAGAAACAGTGCAAGGATCAGCACCAGGGTGAGGATGACGCTTATAACATGGGGGAAATGCACCCTGCCGATCCGGATTCTGTCGAAGAGATCAACCAGGGGAGAACCAATGATGGTGATCACTCCTGCGACGATGATAAAGATCACAATGTTGCTGAAATACCATACCAGAAATCCCACGGCCAAAATGAGAAGTACCAGGAAGAAAAGTTTATTTTTTTGATACAGTTCACGCATAAGAAATTGTTTTTTCAACAGTCAGGATGATTTCCGGGATACAGGGTACAATTTAAAGTTCGCGATGGCCTCCCTTCATCCTGCATTCAAGTCCCGGAACCCGTGCTTTTTTACAAATGTAATCGAAAATAATCTGTCCTCTGAATTCGAACGTTAATAAAATTTTCCAGGCAGTGGATCCAATGGGGCCGTATTGTTCGCTTCAGGCGATCAGTGCGTTGGCGATCAGGGCACCCATCGCAAGAATCCAAAAGAGGTTGACGCTGGCGAAAACCAGCCGGAAACGAAGCGCAGGGGAGAGAAACAACTGCCAGGCAATGATCATCAACAGGAACATGTTGATCGTCAGGATTCCGAAGCCAAGCCATGGAAAATGAATTATTTTGAAATAAACCATCATGATCGAGACGGCTGAAGAGGCAAGGATCCAAGTCATCGCGATGATCCGGATCCAGGTATCAGAAAAAATGTCGTTCAAGACCGGGAATCCCGCTTTCCGGTATTCCGGGCCGTATTTCAGGTTTAGTAGCAAAAAATGAGGCATCTGCCAGATGAAGACGAAGAAGGCGAGGAACAGGGCTCCGGGTGAGAGATAATCATGCTCCATCGCGGCAAAACCCATCATGACGGGAATGGCTCCTGTGAGGGCGCCCGGAAACACCGCGAATGCCGATTTACGCTTCAGCCAGGTATAGAATCCGTTAAACCAGAAAAGGTTGACCAAACCCAGGACCAGGGTGTTCCAGTTGACCTGGTACATCAGGATTATCAGACTGCCAACAAGTGTGATCAAGGCGATGCGCAGCCCTTCGGCCGGACTGATCCTGCGCGATGGAATCGGACGGCTTTTGGTGTGGTCCATTTTTTCATCGAGGTTCCATTCCTGATACTGGTTGAATGCCGAAGCACCGCAGGCCAAAAGGAAGATCGACAGGAGTGGCCAGACCATCCGGCTTGCTATTTCACCGGTAGCCATTACCATAGCGGTAAAGGTGGTGAATGTCACCGCAAGAGAAACCGGGAATCGGATCAGGGTGTAGATATCTTTTAAACTGGCATTGTGCATATATCCATAAATCAGATGATCAGAAAAATATATGTAGCTGAATGAAATATAGACAAAAGTAAATAAATATTATTCATCGCAGATGCCGGCGGTTACTTTTTATACGATCAAATAGTCAGTCCTTGCGAAATGCCTTAAAAATATTGACTTCCCGAAATTAAAACGGGAAAAGCATGGTGATTATGAAGGCAAAATTATCACCGGCATAATTAAAGGAGTAAGGTCCCCACCGGTAAAATGCGCCGATTCCGATCTTATAGAGTTGCAGGTTGACCAGGTTGTTGATCAACAGTCCCGATTCATAATAACCTAATTTCATCTCCTTGGGATCGATGGTGTTATAAGCATACCGTTCTTTATGATCCAACCATCCGAATCCAATATTCTGGGAAATGGCGAATTCGGGATGAAACCAGCTCTTGCTCCTGAAAAGCAGGTATCCGAAGTCGTGATAGAGATACAGTGAAAGGTATTTATTCGACAGAAATTCATTGTTACGCATGGTGGCGAAGCTGTTGGGGGCATACAGGGTGATCAGACGGTAACTTCCGGGTGCATAATACAGATTACAGGCAGGAACGGGCTGATCGACATAGCCTCCGTTGAGCTGCCATGTCAGTTTCCCTAAAAATTTGATGTTAAATGTTTTCCGGATTTTAAGATCGAAACGATTGTAATCAAATTCGCCACCCAGAAAACCTTTGATTCCGCGGGTGTACTGAAACCAGACTACGGGATACTTTGTTCCTAATGAAATTTTATTGTTGACGGTCTGGATGAACTTTTCACCATATGCCCATTTGAATCCCGCTGTCAGGTAAGTAAAGCGGAACTGATCCTGCAGGATAACCGCATTCCCCTCGGGTGTTGCTAAATCATAAGTCGTAGTCTGTTTCCCTTCGTGTATCAGTCCGATGTTGAACATAACAAATTTCAGCGCTCTGAATCCTGCGGAAAGATTGAAATTTTCAGTCCGGTCCATCTTTTTTAAGAGCAACTGTCTGAAATTCCCCGAAAGGATCGATTCATAGTCGCCCGGGAAATGAACGCCTCCCGATTCAGTCAGGTCGAAATAATAGGATCCCGAAAGGGTGATGTCGTGCCGCCGGTTGACCAGAAACCGTACGTCGCCTCCGTATTTTGAGGTCACAATGGCGCATGCAAACTGGTAAAAACCTCCGATTTTAAACCATCTGGAAAGCTTATCGTTGGTGTGTAATCCGGCCCCTAAAACCATTCCTTCGTAGGTGTTGTAATTCAAAAACCGGTTGATGTCCAGATCTATCGGTCCCCAGGGAATCTTTCCGGTGAGCAGCGTTTGAGCCGTTTTGGCCAGTTTGTCGAAATTGTTCTCTTTCCCGATACTGTCAATGACCTGATAAGTGCGCCGGTCCTTGATGGTCAGGCTGTCGGTGCGGTACTGGTTCCAGAAGGGTTCATTTCGTGAGGTTGCCATGGGATCCACTTCGACATCGAGATGTGTGAACTCACGCCTGACCAGCTCGGGGTTGAGCACAATATCGCGAATGTAACTCCTTCCTCTTCCAACTGCTTTATATTTTCCGATCCTGAGGTTGTTGAATCCCACATCGGTATTAAGCTGAACCGGGAACCACCGGATGCTGTCGATGAATTCGTACATTTGATGGATCCTGATTATAAATCCGCCGGCAGATGTATGGGGCTCCGCACTGACATTCTGGATGGCCCAACCGTGGGTGTTTACGGCCATCACCCCCTTTAGCCCGTCAAAATTGGTTCCTTTCATTGGCCGGAAGCTGATGGTGAACACTGTATCCTTCCCCGAAAAGGTGGTATCCTCAATCTTAAAGAAATACTTGCTCAACCCTCCGGCGCCAATCGGATTGACATATTCATTCTGAAATATCGTGATGATCGGTTTATAAAATGAAAAAGACTGGATCTGGGTGGTGAGAAACACGAAGATCGGATCTTTAAACCCCGACATCTTAGTGGCAATGACCTGGTTATAGTTTTTATCCGGCGCCATGAATTTCCGCTTTATCACATTCTCCATGAGAAAGAGATACTGTTTCCCGACCAGGTCCTCGAGCATCCGTGAAGTCGAATCTCGTCTCACCGTATCGATGCCGGCCGAATCCTCCCTGACCGTGAAATCGACGCCGACCCCAAATGATGGGGCCGTACCGGAAGTATCGACCAGCGCGGTAAAATCATTTTTGACCGTAGTGTCGATGTCGAGGGTGAAAACCGTTTTATCATAGGCCGTATAGGAGAAGGTACTCACCTTTTCGGGATCATTGTTATCGCGGTTTTCAATTACATTCCGGATGATCCGGTGGGCAGGGTTAATCCCGGGAAGAATCTCCACTTCGCGGAGGTCGATCTCTTTCGCTGTCATCAGGATCGAAAGGTTACTGGTACGATTTCCGATGGTAACGGTCACCGGCTCGTAACCCACATAAGAGAGTCTCAGCGTGCGGACAGGTTTACCCGACCGTATCCTGAATTTTCCGTCGATATCACTCGTGCCTCCGGTATTGCTGTTGTTGATGACGATATTAACAAATGCAAGCGGTGTTTTTGATTTGGAATCGGAAACCCTTCCTGAAACCTCGTAAAGTTCCTGGCTGAATGTGATGACCGGAAGGAGCAGAAGAACAGTCATAAGGATGGACCATCTTGGTATCATGCGAGATCGTTTTTCCAAAGATAAGAAACCTGCCCCGGATCGAATACAACCCTGAAATAATTTGTACCTTTCCGAAAAAATCGAAGTGATTGATGGATGAAAAGACGTTTCCCCTGATAGCCAAGACCGTTTCAGGACTTGAGCCTGTGCTTGCTGAGGAGCTTACCCGGGCAGGAGCAAGAGATATTATGATACTGAACCGTGCAGTCTCATTCACCGGAAGCAAAGAGATGATGTATCGCACCAATTATCTGTGCCGGACCGCACTGAGAATTTTAAAGCCCCTGTTCCATTTCGAAATTGAAGAACAGGATACCCTGTATGAACGGATGGTTGACTACCCCTGGGAACAGGTGATGGAAGTCGGGCAGAAGTTCTCGATCGACGCCGTGATTTCCTACACGGTTTTCACCAACTCGCAATTCGTGGCCCAGCGAACAAAAGACGCTATTGCCGACCGGTTCCGGAAACTGACGGGAAAACGTCCGTCGGTCGATTTGGATCATCCTGATTTGAAAATTAACGTACACCTTTTCAAGGATCTTTGTACCGTTTCGGTCGATTCATCCGGTCAGTCGCTGCACCGCCGGGGTTACCGGAAACGCACGGGTCCGGCTCCGATCAATGAGGCGCTCGCAGCCGGATTGATTGCCCTTTCGGGGTGGGAGCCTGAAATTCCGTTGCTTGATCCAATGTGCGGGTCCGGCACCATTTTAATTGAAGCGGCCATGCAGGCGAAGAAGATACCTGCCGGATATTTTCGTACCGATTTCGGATTCATGAAATGGAACGATTTCGATAGCGAATTATGGAGCCGGGTGAGGAATGAATCGGATTCAGGGATCCTCAACGCGAACCTTGACCTGGCAGGATATGACCGGGCTTCCAGGGCCATTGAATCAGTTAGGGAAAACCTTCGTTTTACGGGTCTTACCGATGATATCAGGCTGGAAACCGTGTCGTTTGAAGATTCGATGCCACCTTTCAGCAAAGGATTCCTCATCTCCAACCCGCCCTATGACGAGCGTTTAAAGCTGGATGATTCAGTAGCATTTTACAAGATGATCGGCAACGTGATGAAACGGAAATACGCCGGATTTACTGCCTGGCTGATATCATCCGACCTGGAGGCGATGAAATTCGTCGGACTTCGTCCATCAAAAAAAATCACCCTCTTCAACGGTCCGCTTGAATGCAGGTTTATGAAGTTTGACCTGTTTGAAGGGAAAAAAGGTCACCCCAAAGCCCAAAGCAAAGACCAGTCATAAAATAAGTACTTTTGCACCCTAAGAAATTCCTATGTCACATATTACCAAAATCGGCGTTATGACCTCGGGCGGCGATGCCCCCGGGATGAATGCAGCCATACGGGCTGTGGTTCGGACAGCCATTTTCAGCGGTCTCGATATTTATGGCATTTACCGCGGATATGAAGGAATGATTGACGACCATATCGAACAGATGTACAGCCATTCGGTATCGAACATCATCCAACGCGGCGGTACCATCCTGAAAACCGCACGCAGCAAGCGGTTTATGGAGTATCCCGGACGCCTGCAGGCGTTCAACAACCTCAAGGAACGCCAAATAGATGCCCTGGTGGTAATTGGCGGGAACGGCACTTTCACCGGAGCTTCGATCTTTAACAAGGAGTTTAATTTCCCGATTATTGGTTTGCCGGGGACCATCGACAATGACCTCTACGGAACCGATTCCACCATCGGTTACGATACAGCCATTAATACCGTGGTCGAGGCTGCCGATAAAATCCGTGATACCGCCACTTCGCATGAACGCCTCTTTTTCATCGAGGTGATGGGGCGCGATGCAGGGTTTATTGCCCTCCGGAGCGGCATTGCCTGCGGCGCAGAGTTTATCCTGGTTCCGGAGACAACAACGTATATCGACAACCTTGCCCGGTTGTTGCGACATGACTGGAGAAAGAATAAAACCTCAGGGATCGTGATCGTGGCTGAAGGTGATGATATGGGCGGGGCTTATGAGGTAGCAAAAAAAGTGAAAGAGAAGATACCTGAGATGGATGCCCGGGTCACCATCCTCGGTCACATCCAACGGGGAGGATCCCCAAGCGCATACGACCGGGTGTTGGCGAGTTCGCTGGGATACCTGGCTGTAAAAGGCCTTTTGGAAGGCCACCGCGATTGCATGGCCGGTATCATCGATAAGGTGGTGACCTTCACACCCTTTGAAAAGGCTATCAAACATACCAAGGATATTAACAAGGAGATGCTCGAAATGTCGCGCATTCTGGCCCTGTAACAGCAACATTCTTTCTTTGGAACGGATCACTTTGTTCGCCGACGTGTTGCTCCCCCTTCCGGTGAGCGGCTCCTTCACCTACCGGGTACCTTTTGAGCTGAACGACCAGGTCAAACCCGGCATCCGGGTCGTAGTGCAGTTTGGCAGCCGTAAAATCTATACCGCACTGGTATTAACGGTTCATGACCGGCCCCCCGACAGAGTCCCGAAATATATTCTCTCTCTTCTCGATCAACATCCCATCGTCAGACCGGTTCAACTGGATTTCTGGAAATGGCTGTCTGATTATTATCTGTGCCACCTGGGCGAAGTCATGAATGCCGCTTTACCTGCCCCGCTGAAACTTGCAAGTGAATCAAAAATCGCATTAAACCCCGGTTTTCAGGCAGCACTGCCCGCGCTAAACGAACGTCAGTTGCTGTTGGTTGAGGCGTTACATAACCGGAAGACCATCGCAGTATCGGAAGTATCGAAAATCCTGGAACTTCAGAAAACCATCCCGGTAATCAAATCACTGATCGACTTAGGAATTATTGTTTCCGATGAAGAGCTTACCGATCCCTATAAACCCCGGCTGGAACCCTTTTTAAAATTATGCCTTCCGTTTTCGGAGCAGGAGGATCTGCTTCACGGTCTCTTCAACCGGCTGGAAAAAAGTGCCCGCAAACAATCCGATATTCTGATGACCTTCCTGAGCCTTTCCGGTTTCGGGACAGAAAACCTGAAAGAAGTTAGTCAGAAGGAGCTTCTGAAGCAATCGGGAGCGACACCGGCCGCCCTGGATGGATTGATTCGTAAAAAGGTGCTGGAGCGGTACCGGCAGTTGGTGAGCCGGTTCGATTTGCATGCGGCCGAGAAACCCACGGAATCAATTGAGCTTTCGGAGGTACAGGAGCGTGCGCTGCAATCCATCCGAAATGAGTTCCAGACAAAAAATGTGGTGCTTCTTCACGGAGTCACCTCAAGCGGGAAGACAGAACTCTACATCAAACTGATCCGTGAAACGATCGACCAGGGAAAACAGGTTTTGTTCCTGTTGCCAGAAATTGCGCTTACAACTCAGATAATTAACCGGTTGCGCAGATATTTCGGAACCCGGGTGGGAATTTACCATTCGCGTTTTAACCATCACGAACGGGTTGAAATCTGGCATTCGGTACTGCACCAGAATCCGGAGGTTGTACCTGGCGAACGCCGCTACGATATTGTTCTGGGAGCTCGTTCGGCTGTGTTTTTACCATTTTCAAACCTGGGACTTGTCATCGTTGATGAGGAGCACGATGCTTCCTTTAAACAATACGATCCCGCACCACGGTATCACGGGCGCGACTCAGCCCTCTACCTGGCCCGGCTGCACGGCGCCAAAACACTTCTGGGATCGGCAACACCTTCGATTGAGAGCTATTTCAACGCCCTTTCGGGAAAATATGGACTGGTTGAGCTTACCGAACGTTATGGGAAGTTGGAACTGCCTTCGGTGCAGGTCATCAACCTGAAGGAGGCCCACCGTTCGGGCATGATGAAAAGCCATTTCTCTACAACCCTTCTGGAACAGATTGAAGAAGTTTTGACGCGAAAGGAACAGGTAATCCTGTTTCAAAACCGACGTGGATTTTCACTGCGCCTCGAATGTGACCTATGCCACTGGATGCCTTCATGCAAGAACTGCGATGTTACCCTTGTCTATCATAAAAAAATCAATCAGTTGCGGTGTCATTACTGCGGTTATGTGAGCAAAATCCCAGAACAATGCCCCGATTGTCACGGTGTGAACATAAGGATGAGGGGATTTGGTACGGAAAAGGTAGAGGAGGAGCTGGGTGTGATCTTCCCGGCAGCCCGTATCATCAGAATGGATCTCGACACCACCCGGAGCCGGAATGCGCACCAGAGAATCATCGAGGATTTCGAGGAGGGAAAGGTGGATATTCTGGTTGGCACTCAGATGGTCACCAAAGGGCTTGACTTTGACCGTGTAAGCCTCGTTTGTATATTGAATGCCGACAATATGCTGAACTATCCAGATTTCCGATCTGCCGAGCGGGCTTTTCAGCTAATGGCACAAGTCAGCGGACGATCGGGCCGAAAGGGGAAACAGGGAAAAGTCGTTATCCAGTCATTTAATCCCGATCATCAGATCATCCGTGATGTCGTTAATCATAATTACCCTGCGATGTTCAGCCAACAGATTGCCGAGCGGCAGAAATACCGTTATCCGCCCTATTACCGGCTGATCCAGATCAGGCTTAAACACCGGGATGCGACTGTTCTCAGCCACGCAGCCGATGAACTGGCTTCGATGTTGAGAAAGGAGTTCGGTAAACGTGTACTTGGCCCGGAATTTCCGATGGTGGCACGCATCATGAACTATCATATAAAAAATATCCTTCTCAAGATCGAACGGAAACCCTCGCTGATTGTGATGAAAGAAAAGCTTTTATCGGTCGTTGGCGAATTTCAGAAGCAACCGGCCGGTAAGGCGGTCAGGATTATTCTGGATGTCGATCCTCAGTAGTGTCAATGACCAGGTACAGGTCTTCCCCTTCCTTTTTCATCAGGAATTTCTCCCGGGCAAATTGCTCCAATTTTGAGCTATCATCCAGCAATTGCCGGGTCAGGACGGAATCCCTGCGGATCTCCTCGATATAAAATTGCTTCTCCTGGTTCAGGACGTCTAACTTTTGCTGCAACTTATTACGCGTGATCAAGTTGTTACTGTCGAAAAAAATCAGCCACGCAATAAAGGCGACCGTGGTAATTAAATATTTATTGAGGAGAATCCGTAGGATTTTTTTGAAGATTTCCATGGCCTGGTTCCTCGATCAGCATTTGGATTCGGTGGCGGGTTCAAGCTCCTTTTTCAACAGGTTATACATTTCGACCTGGGATTGGAACGGGAGGTTGTCGTTTGTTTTATACACGTTGGGAGTTCCGGGCCCGATCAAACGTGCCTTAACATTGTCGGATAATTGGATTTGCAGCATCTGGCGAAGTTGTTCTTTGATCGCCGGATCGAAGATAGGAGTAGCCACTTCGATCCGGTTGTCGAAGTTGCGAACCATCCAGTCGGCGGAGGTGATGAAATACTGATGATTTCCGCCATTGCAGAAGACGATCACCCGGGCATGCTCCAAAAAACGGTCAACAATGCTGATCGCTTCAATATTTTCGCTGATCCCGGGCAATCCGGGAACAAGGGTACAAATTCCCCGGATGATCAGTTTGATTTTAACCCCGGCCTGGCTTGCCTTGTAAAGTTTTTTGACCATTACGCTGTCAACCAAACTGTTGAGCTTGATAATAGCCCAGGCTTCCTTACCGCTCAAGGCGTTTTTGATCTCCCGGTTCAACAGTTTGATGTAGAAATTCCGCATTTGGAAGGGAGCAACCACCAACGTTTTAAACTTATACGGCCGGTAGTTCTCCTCCATCAGATGAAAGGCATTGACCACATCGGTACAGATTTTCTGGTTTGCCGTCAGAAGGCTGACATCAGCATATACCCGTGCGGTATCTTCATTGAAATTCCCGGTGCCAAGGAATGAAAAAAATACATTGCTGTTGTTCTCTTTGCGCCGGATCAGGATCAGCTTGCAATGTACCTTGAAACCCGGAGTGCCGTGGATGACCCTTACCCCCTCTTCCCTGAGCCGCTCGGTCCAATAGATGTTTGCCTCCTCGTCGAAACGGGCCTGGAGTTCCATGAAAACCGTAACGTACTTCCCGTTTCGGGCAGCATTAATCAGGGCGTTGATGACACCTGAATTCTTGGCTGCCCGGTAAATGGTCATCTTGATCGAACGGACTTTGGGATCGATGGAAACTTCCCGCAAGAGGTCGATAATGTACTGGAACGACTGGTAGGGATAATGGAGCAGAATATCTTTATTTCTGATCGATGAAAGAATACTCCGGTCATGGGGCAGGTCTTTATGATCTAGGGGGACAAAAGGCTTGTATTCAAGCTCCCGGTGGTCGAGGTTGGGAAATCCCATGAAATCTTTGAAATTGTGGTAACGGCCACCTCCCCTGATGGGATCGTCTTTGGTGATATCGAGCCTCCGGGTGATGATCCTGAGCAGATCTTGCGGGATCGACTGATCGTAAACAAACCTAACCGGCACACCCCGCTTTCGTTGCTTCAGACTCTCGGTCATGACCTCTAAAAAACTTTTAGCGACATCGGTATCGATATCAATCTCGGCATCGCGGGTCACTTTTACAGTATAGGCGCTGAAAGTGTTGTAACCGAAAACTGAAAAAATCTCGGAAAGACAGTACCGGATAATGTCATCCAGCAAAATAATGAACCTTTTATTACCTTCCGAAGGCAAAATCAGAAATCGTGACAGGGTCTTGGTGGGTACCTCGATCAGGGCATAGTCCTCTTTCAATGCCTTGTCATTTCTGCCCAGGACAACAGCTAAGTAGATCGATTTATCCCGCAGCGATGAGATATCTTTCAAACTGCTGATCATGATCGGGAAGAGGCAAACGCGCACCTTTTCCTGAAAATATTTCCTGATAAAGACCCCCTGGGTCTGGGTGATCTGTTGTTCATTGATGATAAAGATGTTATGCGTAGCCAACTCGCCAACAATCTTCTCATAGATCTGCTGAAATTCCTTCTCCTGAGTTTGTACAACTTCAGCGATCTCCCTGAGCGCTTTACGGGGATTGACAGGCGTATCGTAATGCGATCGTTCTACTTTCATCAAGCGGTTCAGTGTGGCTACCCGCACCCTGAAAAATTCATCCCGGTTGTTAGAGAAAATTCCAAGGAATTTGAGCCGTTCGAGCAAAGGATTCCGTGGATCGGCTGCTTCCTGCAACACCCTGCCATTGAAATGGAGCCAGTTGAGATCACGGTTCAGAATCGGTAATTTCTCTTTCAACGCCATCTATTTCAGCATTTTGGGAAATACTACAAATTCCCGTATTGCCTCTGCCGCCGGAATATCCTCCCACTTATCGACCAGGAACGACAAACAGGCAACACACGAAGTGGGCATATTTTCGATACCGGGATGAAGAAACAAATTAGTCAGACCGGTCAGGGTTGGATTGTGGCCGATGACCATCAGCGATGAAACCTCATTAGGAGTCCCGTAGATAATGTCGAGGATCCGGTCATAGGAGCCATCGTAAATCCTTCGTTCCGTTTTGATTTCCGCCAGGCGATACCCTAATCCGTCGGCCAGGATCCGGGCGGTTTCGAGAGCGCGGCGGGCCGGGCTTGATACAATTAGATCGACAGTGGCGCCCCTTTTCCGTAAGTATTCTACAATTCTCCCGGTTTTCAGGATACCCTTTGTAGTGAGATTCCGTTCCGAATCAGGAATTCCCTGTTCCTCCCATGTGGATTTGGCATGGCGGACCAGATAAAGCGTTTTCATCTTATGTGGTTTTTACAGTGAACGGACGGAATTCAATTACCATCAGGCAAAGAGCGGAAATCCGGCCATCAGATCGTTCACCTTTTTCCTGACTTTCAGAATTTTCGCTTCGTTTTCGATATCACTGATCACTTCGTCTATGAGGTTCACGATTTTAGGCATCTCTTTTTCCTTCATGCCACGTGTGGTGATGGCCGGGGTCCCGACCCGGAGTCCGGATGTCTGGAAGGGCGAACGGCTGTCGAAGGGAACCATATTCTTATTCACCGTGATATCGGCCCTTACCAGGGTGTTCTCCACCTGTTTGCCGGTGATATCCGGAAATTTAGTGCGGAGGTCGATCAGCATCAGGTGGTTATCGGTTCCGCCCGAGATCACATGATATCCTTTGCTGATGAATGCCTGCGCCATAGCTGTGGCATTTTTCTTCACCTGAAGAACGTAATCCATGTATTCGTCGGAAAGGGCTTCAAAGAAGGATACTGCCTTGGCCGCGATGACATGTTCGAGCGGACCTCCCTGTACTCCCGGGAATACGGCCGAATCCAATAGTTGCGACATCATTTTGATCTCGCCCTTGGGAGTGGTCAATCCCCAGGGATTCTTAAAATCCTTACCCATCATGATCATCCCGCCTCTTGGTCCGCGAAGGGTTTTATGGGTGGTAGTGGTGACGATGTGGCAATGAGGAAGCGGATCGTTGAGCAATCCACGGGCAATCAGTCCCGCGGGATGGGCGATGTCGGCCATCAGAATGGCTCCGATGCTGTCGGCGATACTGCGCATCCTGCGATAGTCCCAATCGCGCGAATAGGCTGAAGCTCCTGCAATGATAAGCTTGGGCCTGATTGCCTTGGCCTTCTCTTCCATCTTGTCGTAATTGACCACTCCGGTCTCCTGCTCGACCTGATATCCGACGGCTTTATACAGAATTCCTGAGGAGTTCACCGGCGAACCATGCGAAAGATGTCCGCCATGTGACAAATCCAGACCCATAAAAGTGTCGCCGGGTTTCAAACAGGTCAACAAAACCGCCATGTTCGCCTGGGCTCCTGAATGGGGCTGAACGTTTACCCACTCGGCATTGAACAATTCCTTGGCCCTGTTGATCGCTAATTGCTCCGACTCATCAACATTCTGACAACCTCCGTAGTATCGTTTACCCGGATAACCTTCAGCGTATTTGTTGGTGAGACAGGAACCCATGGCTTTTAAAACCTGGTTGCTGACAAAGTTCTCCGATGCGATCAACTCCAAACCGTTTGTTTGACGTTGCAATTCGTTGCTGATGATCTTGAAAAGCGCGGTATCTTTTTTCATGCTAAGAAAATTTTAAGGACAAATATTTCGTTTGAATTATTAGCTTTTCGATACGGCAAAAGTAAGATTATTTCAGAAATTTTTGGATATTTGCCTTGAAAGTATTAAGCAATTACATAGAGGCAGGAAAAGCACGACCATGGTAAAGGGAAAACAACTTTCGGTCAGGCCGGAATCCGGAAATGCAAAAATAGGAATGGATGAATTCCACCTTCTTCGCAGGGATTGCTCTTTTCCCGGGGTTCTCGTCAGTATCGTCCTCCTCCTGGTGTTGATCCATCCGTTGCCGGTTTCGGCACAGCTTAATGCCGGAGAGGATGTGACCATCAATCCCGGCGTACCGGTTACGCTCACGGCAAATTACGGGCATACTGCCCAGGGGGTCACCACCTCCGATAACCACGTGGAAGGTCCTTTTGAGATCGGATTTCCCTTTACCTTCTATGGCCAAATCTATACCCGGTTTTCGATCGGCGACAATGGTTGGATCAGTTTTACCCACGATGTTAATTGGGGAGCTACCCGCAATATCCGCCTTCCCAGCGCGGCCCCCACCAGTCCGAAGAATTGCATTCTTGGCGCCATGGAGGATTATAATCCAATCCAGGCGGGAAGCCCCTATATTTTCTACCAGACCATCGGAGAGCAGCCCAACCGCCGCCTGGTTGTGATGTGGTGCCAGTGCCCCATGGTGGGATGTATGACCGACCTGGTTACGTTCCAAATCATCCTGAAAGAGGGCGATACGATCGAGACGCATATCTTCAGGAAGCCTGTGTGTACCAACTGGGATAACCGGTGCACCATCGGGCTCCAGGATGAGACCGGCTATCAGTGCGATACCCTTCCCAACATGGGGCGAAATTCGACGAGCTGGAGCGCCGAACGGGAGGGATGGCGCTTTGTGCCTGCATCTCAAAACACTTACACTGTTACGCAGATACCCTACGAAATGTACCCTATTACCCCTGGAGATAAAATTTCATTTGCCTGGTACGAGGGAACCGAGTTTCTCTCCGATCAGCAGAGCGTCGTAGTGGCACCTGCCGAAACCACAACCTATTATGCCTATTGCACCTTATGTAGCGGCGAAACATACAGCAGCACCGTCACAGTCCTGATTGAGCCGGATATCCCAAACGCCTTTACTCCCAATGGCGACGGACTGAACGACTACTTCAGCATCAAAGGTATACCCCGCGAAAACATTATGCTGTTTAACCTTCAGATATTCAACCGGTGGGGGCAGTTGGTGTTTACGGCTCACGACATTGACCAGTCCTGGAATGGATTGATGTTGGGAACGGGCGAACCCTGTCCTGGTGGAGTCTATACCTGGGTCATCTATTATGAAGACCAGAAAAAATTCAAAACGGGAAACTCGGGAAGCATCCTGTTGTTGCGGTGAAATCAGGGACATAGCCTATTCGCTATGTTTTTTATCTGACTTCCCAACCTTCATCCGATAAACAATAAATGTTATTTTTGCCTTCCAATTTATTCATTGAAGGATAAAGCTCATGTTATGGCAAGAATTATGAAGAAAAACATTTCTTTTCTCTCCTTGATCCTGATCCTTTTGTTTCTGATTCCGCAATCGGGCTGCGATGTTGCCCAACAGGCGCAGAAAGCCTCCAACCTGGTTCGTTGCGACTTCAGGATCCGAAGCGTCGAAAAACTGAGCATCGCCGGAGTCTCCTTTCAAAATGTCAAGTCGGTCAATGATCTGAATATCGGTGACCTTGCCCGGATTATGGCGGGTCTGACCAGTCCGACTGTGCCGCTGTCGCTTCAGTTGAACCTTGAAGGCCGGAATCCGAATTCGACTCCGGCTGGACTGAACCGTCTGGAGTGGATCCTCTTCATCGATGATATTCAGATGACAAGCGGCATACTGGAGAATCCATTCACCATTCCGGCTTCCGGTACCGCCAACATTCCCGTTCAGATCGGTATGGATCTGAAGCAGGTTCTGAAAGGAAAATCGGCCGATGCCATCCTGAATTTCTGTATGAACCTTGCCGGCGTAGGAAATGTTCCTACAAGGTTTAAAGTCAAACTCAAGCCCACCATCTATCTTGCCGGCGTTCCTCTTACCTATCCCGGGTATATTGTTGTTAAGACTTCCTACGGGTCAAATTGATCCGTAACCGCCCGTTTGAAGCCGACGTTATTAGGGTGTTTGAAGCGTACCGGAGAAAGTCGACGAATTTGCATTTTATTACACATTCAAATATTTGAACTGTACAATTTTTCTTACATTTGCACACTTAATTTTGAAGCATATGTTTATAAACTCAGATAAATTCAGGGGAGAGGGTTTGACTTACGACGATGTGCTTCTCGTTCCGTCTTACTCCGAAGTGCTGCCGCGTGAAGTGGATATCACCTCGTTATTTACGAGAAATATCCGGCTGAATATTCCAATCGTATCCGCTGCCATGGACACGGTAACTGAGTCGCGTATGGCCATTGCAATGGCACAGGAGGGCGGTATCGGCGTGCTTCACAAGAACATGACTATTGAGGAGCAGGCGATGCAGGTACGCAAAGTCAAACGCGCCGAAAACGGGATGATCCTGGAGCCTGTCACCCTCGAAGAAAACGCGTTGGTCGGAGATGCACTTGCAATGATGAAGGAGTATGGAATAGGGGGAATCCCTGTTACCAACTCAGAAAATGTTTTGGTCGGGATCATTACCAACCGCGATTTAAGGTTCGAACGTGATCATACCCGCCCCGTCACCGAGGTGATGACTCGGAATGTGATCACCATCAACGAATTTACCGACTTTGAACAAGCTGAGGCCATTTTACAAAAACATAAGATCGAGAAGCTTCCTGTCGTCGATAAACAACACAAGCTGATCGGACTGATCACCTACAAGGATATCATCAAGATCAAGGCGCGCCCCAATGCCTGTAAAGACAGCCTGGGCAGGCTCCGTGTGGCAGGTGGCGTCGGAGTAACCAGCGACACGCTCGACCGTGTTGCAGCCTTGGTTCGCGAAAATGTTGACGCCATCGTGATCGATACGGCGCACGGACATACCCGCGGTAATATGGAAATGGCACGCAAGGTGAAATCTTCATTCCCGGATGTCGACCTGGTTGTGGGAAACATAGCCACAGCCGAAGCCGCCAGAGACATGGCCCGCGTCGGGGTCGACGCAGTGAAAGTTGGTATCGGGCCGGGATCCATCTGTACCACCAGGATCATTGCCGGTATCGGGGTCCCTCAGTTATCGGCCATTTATGATGTGGCCACTGCCCTTAAAGGAAGCGGAATCCCCGCAATTGCCGACGGTGGTATCCGATACACCGGCGATATCGTAAAGGCGATTGCAGCCGGTGCACACTCGATCATGGCCGGTTCGTTGTTTGCCGGCGTCGATGAATCACCTGGTGAAACAGTTATCTTCGAGGGCCGGAAGTTTAAAACCTACCGTGGCATGGGCTCCATCGAGGCGATGCAACTGGGTTCGAAGGACCGCTATTTTCAGGATATGGAAGACGACATCCGAAAACTGGTTCCCGAGGGCATCGTCGGCAGGGTGCCATACAAAGGTTCCCTGTCGGAAGTGATCTATCAAATGGTAGGTGGACTGAAAGCCGGCATGGGCTACACCGGCTCAGCCTCCATTGACCATCTTCAGGAAGCTAAATTTATTAAAATTACCGCTGCCGGGGTTACCGAAAGCCATCCCCACGATGTGACTATAATTAGTGAAGCTCCGAATTACAGCCGATAATGTTTATTTCGCCATACTCACTATAATTAAGAACCCAAAAAAACGTTATACCATTAAATACTAAAGAAATGAACAGTGCAGCAGTTAAATATTTGATTCTCGCATTGACATTCGTTATTGCCTTTTCAGCATTTGCGCAGGTGAAGAACGAGGATGTCCTGATGACCATTGCCGGCAAAAAGATCCAGGTCGGTGAATTCATGAACATCTATCAAAAGAATAATGTCAAAGGTGAAAATATCGATAAAAAGTCGCTGGATGAGTATCTCGATCTCTTCATCAATTTCAAACTGAAGGTGCAACAAGCCGAAGAGCTCGGACTCGATACCTTGACTTCATTCCGTAACGAACTGAACGGTTACCGTGAACAGCTTGCCAAACCCTATTTTACTGATGAAGCCACCCTGGACCGGCTGATGCAAGAAGCCTATGAGCGTCAGAAAACCGATTTGCGGGCAAGTCATATTTTCTTTAAGCTTAAACCGTCCCCCGAACCTGAAGATACTCTTGCCGCTTACAAAAAAGCTGTGATGGTCAGGGAGAAACTATTGCAGGGGGCATCGTTTGAAAGCTTGGCGATTGAATTCTCAGAAGATCCTTCGGCCAAAGACCGGGAAGCCAACCAGCAACACCCGTTCCTCCGGGGGAATAAGGGAGACCTTGGGTATTTTACAGTGTTTGATATGGTTTATCCTTTCGAAAATGGCGCTTATAATACCAATACAGGATCGGTCTCGGTTCCTGTTCGAAGCGACTACGGATATCACCTGATCAAGGTTTCCGAACGCCGTCCGGCCCTGGGGAAGGTAACCGTTGCCCACATTTTTGTTTCCATCCCGAAAAATACCACCCCGGAAGATTCCGTGAAGCTTCAGAAGCGAATCGATTCGGTGTATTTAAAACTGAATCAGGGTGTTCCGTTTGAGGACCTGGTGAAAACTTGCTCCGACGACAAAGGTTCTGCAGCAAAAGGTGGCGTACTGCCTTCTTTTGGCGTGAACCGAATGGTTCCTGAGTTTATCGAAGCCATCTATTCGCTCAACAATCCGGGTGATTTCTCCAAACCGACGATCACGCCCTACGGTTGGCACATTATCAAGCTGGTCGAAAAGAAAATCCATAAACCATTCGATGAAGAAAAGCAGGAACTGAAACAGAAAATCATGAAAGACAACCGGGGGGATCAGACCAAACAAGTGGTAGTCGCGCGGATCAGGACCGAGAACGGCGTTACGGAAAACCCGGAATCAAAAAAAGACTTTTATCGCTCTGTAACCGACAGTATTTTCTTCGGAAAGTGGAAGGCAGCCCAGGCAGGCGATCTTACAAAAATGATCTTCAAGGTAGGCAACCGGACTTTCCTGCAATCAGAATTCGCTGAATATTTAGAGAAAACCCAGCGGAAACAGGAAAAGCAGAAGATCGAAACGTATGTTGACAGGCTGTATGCCTCTTTCCTGGATGAGAGTATCCTGAAGTATGAGGATTCGCAACTCGAAATGAAATATCCCGAATTTAAGGCCCTGATGGGCGAGTACCGCGATGGCATCCTTCTTTTTGATCTGACTGATCAAAAGGTATGGTCAAAAGCTGTTAAGGACACCGTTGGGCTCAAGGAATTCTACCTGAAAAATAAGAACAACTATATGTGGGAGACCCGTCTCGATGCCAGTATCTATACCGTAAAGGATCCCGCCGCCGTCGTGCGGGTGAAAAACTTCATCAAATCAGGCCTCTCCGACACCGATCTGCTGAAAGAGATCAATTCCGACAGCGTGGATATTCTGAAGATAGAATCTGGTAAGTTCCTCAAAAAAGAGAACAAGTTGATCGACTCCATAGCATGGATACCGGGATTTTCAGGCGATCTGAAATCACCCGAAGGCACCCTGTTCATATATGTAAGGAAAGTGCTTAAACCCCAGCCCAAAGAGTTGAATGAGGCCAGGGGGCTGATCACTGCCGAATATCAGAATTATCTGGAAAAGGAATGGATCAAATCGCTCCGTACAAAGTACCCTGTGGTGGTCAATAAAGAGGTCTTCGCAAAAATAAAATAACGCCCTCAAGTGAACCGGTACCTCTTAATTTTATTAATCGCACTGACCTCCTGCAACACTTTTTTCAAAAAAAAAACCGAGCAGGTACTTGCCCGGGTTCATGACGATTATCTCTACGGATCAGACCTTCAGGGAATCGTCGCCGCCGGAACCTCCCGGGAGGATAGTGTGACCATCGTCAATAACTTTATCCACAACTGGATCAGGCAACGGCTGATTATCCATCAGGCGGAGAAAAACCTGACGGATGAACAGATGGATTTCTCGAAACAATTAGACACCTACAAAAATTCACTGATCATCTATGCCTATGAGAATGAACTCGTCAGGCAAAAACTCGACACCCTGGTCACAGAAGAGGAGATAGAACAATATTACGATGCCAACCAGCAGAATTTCTTACTGAAGGATAATATTGTACAGGTTCAATATGTTAAATTACCCCTTGGATCATCTCAGGTACGTCAGTTTAAAAAGCTGATGAATTCGGATGAACTGGATGACCGTTATAACCTTTCCGACTTGTGCGAAAAATATGCACGCGACTACTACCTCGACGATCAGAATTGGTTATTATTCAGTGATTTTCTAAGTCAGATTCCATTGCAAACTTACAACCAGGAAGACTTTCTGAAGAATCATAAATTTGTAGAATACCAGGATTCATTGTTCCTCTACCTGATCAGGTTTAAAGACTTCAAGGTTAAAGAAAGTGTTTCACCGATTGGTTTTGAGCACAGAAGGATCATCGACATCATTCTGAATAAACGAAAGATGGAACTGGTGAAAAGGATGGAAGAGGATATTTACCAAAGCGCATTGAAGAACAACGGGTTTGAGATATACTGAGAGGCGCAAAAAAATATTAGCTATGAATTATAAAATAATTATCCCGATGATAGTCGGTCTTGTTTTCGGACCGCTCTCAATGCTCAGGGCACAGCAGGAGCACGACACCATTATCGATGCCGTGGTCGCTGTGGTGGGAGGAAACATGATCCTGAAATCGGACATTGAGAACCAATACTTACAGATCCGGAGTCAGGGAAACATTCAGGGCACTGCAACAAATCTGAAATGCCAGATATTGGAAAATCTGCTTTACCAGAAACTGGTGCTTCATCAGTCGCAGGTTGACAGTATTGAGGTCACCGATACCCAGGTCGAAACGGAAATGGACCGACGGATGCGTTATTTTATTTCACAGGCCGGTACCCCGGAGCGGCTGGAAGAACATTTTGGGAAATCGCTTTTAGAGATCAAGAATGAGTTGCGGGAGGTGATCCGGGAACAGATGCTTACAGAACAGGCACAGCAGAAGATCACTGCTGATGTAACGGTAACTCCCTCGGAGGTCAAATCCTTTTTCAGAAAGCTGCCCAAAGACAGCATTCCCTTGGTTAACGCGGAACTTGAGATTGGCGTAATCGTACGTCAGCCCGGGATCGGGGAGGAGGAGAAGCAGTTGGCAAAGGATAAGCTGAAAGGATTTAAAGAACGTCTGGCTAAAGGCGATGATTTCAGTACCCTGGCTGTTCTGTACTCCGAAGACCCGGGGTCTTCCAAACAAGGCGGTGAACTCGGCATGTTCAAAAGGGGAGAGATGCGTCCCGAATTCGAAGCCGCAGCGTTTAAACTTAAAACGGGTGAGGTATCCGATATAGTCGAAACCGAGGATGGCTTTCATCTTATTCAGATGATCGAACGACGGGGCGAATATATCAACGTACGCCATATTCTGATCCAACCGAAAGTTACCCTTTTGAATCTGAACAAAGCCAAACAATCGCTCGACAGCGTCGCAGCGCTGATAACCAAAAAGAAGATCACCTTCGACGAAGCCGTGATCCGGTATTCCGATGATCCTAATAAAAACAGCGGGGGTCTTCTCATCAACCAAACCAGTGGCAACAGCAAATTTGAGGCTTCGCAAATCGATGCAAAGATATTTTTCGTGGTCGATAAACTGAAGGTGGGAGAGGTTTCTGCGCCTGTCCTTAACTCCGACCGGGGAAAACAGGATTACCGGCTCTATTATCTGAAATCCAGGTCCAACCCACACAAAGCAAACCTGGAAGACGACTATACCCGTATACAGCAAGTAGCGCTGGAAAAGAAAAAAATAGAGGTCATCAGTGATTGGATCACTAAAAAAATGGCCTCCACGTATATTGTGATCATGGATGATTACCGGTCATGCCGGTTTGAACGAAACTGGATAAAAAAATAGCAGAATCATGGAATTTCGCTCGGATGTGGAAGCAGTCGATGCCCTCGTTGATAAGTATAAAAGCCTTAAAAGTGAAATCGCTAAAGTCATTGTGGGTCAGGACGATGTGATCAAAGACCTGCTGATCTCCATTTTCTGTAAGGGACATTGTTTGCTTGTCGGGGTACCCGGTTTGGCTAAGACATTGATGGTTAATACGCTGTCGAAAACCTTAGGCTTGAGTTATAACCGCATCCAATTTACTCCTGACCTGATGCCTTCGGACATCATCGGGACCGAAATTCTTGATGAGAACCGTCATTTCCGGTTTATCAAAGGACCGGTTTTCGCGCAGGTGATCCTGGCCGATGAGATCAACCGGACACCGCCCAAAACACAGTCGGCCCTGCTCGAGGCGATGCAGGAAAAAGCCGTTACCGTTGCCGGAACCACTTACCGGTTAGCGGAACCATTCTTTGTACTGGCAACCCAGAATCCGATTGAACAGGAGGGTACCTATCCGTTGCCTGAAGCACAGCTCGACCGTTTTATGTTCAACGTTTGGCTCGACTATCCTGCGTTCACAGAAGAGGTGCAGATTGTAAAATCAACCACCACCGAAAAAATCGTACAACCCGGAGTGATCCTCACGGCGGAGGAGATTCTGTTTTATCAGAATCTGATTCGTAAGGTTCCGGTTCCCGATAATGTCTATCACTATGCCGTCGAACTGGCCTCCAAAACGAGACCGGGATCTGCCAAATCTCATCCCTGGGCTACGGAATATCTGAGTTGGGGGGCCGGACCACGTGCTTCACAGTATCTTATTTTAGGAGCCAAATGCAACGCCGTCCTTCAGGGTAAATATTCACCCGACATCGCGGATGTAAAAGCCGTAGCCCTCTCCGTACTTCGCCACCGGATCGTGTTGAACTACAAAGCCGAAGCTGAAGGGAAAAAAGTGGAGCATATCATCCATCAACTGCTCTCCTGATCCGCTTGAATAATGGTGATTTTGAAAATCTATGAATAATCCTCAGAATAGGTATCTTTACCCAAGAAAGTTATACTGCATGAAACGATCTCTGTTTTTACTTGTAATCCTGCCGGCATTTGCTGTATTAGGTTTGACGTTGCAGACCGGATGTAACCAATCGCCCGAAAGAAGCGCTGATTCCGGCCGTGATACCCTCAAAGGCAAGATCACGATTTCGGGAGCATTTGCGCTGTATCCGCTGACCGTCAAATGGGTTGAAGAATTCCAGAAACTGCACCCGAATGTAACAATTAATGTATCGGCAGGCGGCGCTGGTAAAGGAATGACCGATGCCCTCTCCAAAATGGTCGATCTGGGTATGTTCTCTAAATCAGTTAGTCCGGAAGAACAAGCAAAAGGAGCCTGGTGGATCGCTGTAGCTAAAGATGCGGTTCTGCCAACGGTCAACAGTAACAATCCGGTGTTAAATACCCTGAAAAGCAAAGGACTGTCACGCCAAAAACTCTTCGAAATATTTATCACCGGCAAGATCAAGACCTGGGGACAAGCAACCGGAACACGCTCTATGGTTGATCTACAGGTGTTTACCCGGTCGGATGCGTGCGGAGCCTCCGACATGTGGGCGAAGTTTCTCAAGAACAAAAAGCAGGAGGATATCGTTGGACTGGGCGTCAACGGGGACCCCGGAGTTGCCGATGCTGTCAGGAAAAATGTGGAGGGGATCGGTTACAACAACCTCGGATTTATCTATGATATGCAAAGCAGAAAAATCTATGAGGGGATCGATGTGGTTCCTTTGGACAAGAATGAAAATGGGATAATCGATCCCGATGAAAATTTTTACGGCACCATGGACGATGTCATGAATGCCATTAACGATGGACGCTATCCTTCGCCTCCTGCCCGCGATCTTTATTTTGTAGCTAAAGGTAAACCCGAAAAACCGTTGGTACGTGCGTTCCTACGGTGGGTGCTTACCGACGGCCAAAAGTTTGTTCCTGAGGCAGGGTATGTCACCATCAGCCCCGATAGGATCAATACCGAGTATCTTGATTTGAAGTGATATGTACATCCTGAACCGGCAGCAACGTCATTTTGTTAATTCCACCTGGATGATCGTGAGCATGCTGCTGGTGGCGCTATTACCGTTTTTTCTATTCTTCGGACTTTACCTGAAATCAGCCTATCTCTTACATGATCAGTCGATATTCGACCTGATCTTCTCAAAAACCTGGAAACCGGCATCGGGACAGTTTGGATTTTACCCGTTCATACTCGGATCCATCTGGGTCACATTACTCGCAATGTTATTCACGGCGCCGGTGTGTCTGCTCACAGCTATCTATGTGACTCAATATACTCGTAAAATCGTCCTGCGCATTATGCACCCGGCTGTCGATATTTTAGCCGGCATCCCTTCGGTAGTGTATGGACTGTGGGGCATCCTGGTCATCGTCCCCTTTATTTCAAAATATCTGGGCCCCCTTTTCGGAGTGAAAACCATGGGATACAGCATTCTGGCCGCTGCCTTCGTTTTGTCGATCATGATCATCCCGTTTGTTTTGAATATCCTGATCGAAATTTTCAGGTCGGTTCCATCCGAACTGAAGGAGGCGGCCCTGTCGCTCGGCGCAACTCAATGGCAGACCATCAAACATGTCATCCTGAAGAAGGCCCTACCCGGTATCATCGCAGCCTTTGGATTCGGACTTGCCCGTGCTTTTGGCGAGACTATGGCCGTCCTAATGGTGGTCGGAAATGTGGTGAAACTTCCAAAAAACATTTTTGACCCCGGTTATACACTGCCGGCGCTCATCGCCAATAATTACGGGGAGATGCTTTCCATCCCCCGCTACGATTCGGCCCTGATGTTTGCTGCGTTTCTGTTGCTGGCAGTGTCGCTCTTCTTCAATCTGATCATGCATTTTTTTATCGTTAAGTACAACAAATTTTAAGTTATGACCCGGGGACAGAAAATAGAGGAACGGTTTTTCAAGGCGCTGATGGTACTGTCAACCTTTTTCATCCTGGCCATTCTTGCGATCATTATTTACAGCATCTTTGAAAAAGGGATCCGGTCGATTTCATGGGAAATGCTTACTAAAGTTCCATCGGGCGGATACTATTATGGCAGGGGGGGGGGCATCCTCAACGCGATTCTCGGATCGCTTGCCCTCGCTTCCGGAGCAACCGTTCTCGCATTTTTTTTCGGTCTTCCCGTTGCTCTTTACATCAACGTATTCCTGATCCGGCATAAACGGGTTGTGGGGATGGTGCGGTTCCTTCTGGACCTGATATGGGGCATCCCTTCTATTGTTTACGGGGCATTCGGATTTACCCTCATGATCTTTTTAGGATTACAAACTTCGCTGCTTGCCGGTATCCTCACAGTGACCCTTTTTATCCTTCCCATCATGATCCGCTCCATTGATGAAATTTTGCGTACCACACCCATCGGACTACAGGAAGCATCCTATTCGTTAGGTTCCAATAAATCGGAGACCGCTTTCAGGATTCTGACCCGCCAATCGGTTTCGGGCATCATCACTGCCATCCTGCTGTCGTTCGGAAGAGCCATCGGTGATGCGGCATCCGTGCTGTTCACTGCCGGCTATACCGATCACCTTCCCAACGGATTGTTAGAACCCGTCGCTACATTACCCCTTTCTATTTTCTTCCAATTGGCCTCGCCGGTTCCGGAAGTACAAAACCGGGCGTATGCATCGGCCCTCGTGCTGACCCTGATCATCCTGGTTGTCAGTCTGTTTTCAAGGGGATTGGGCAAGCGGTATCATAAGACAAAGATTAATTTTTAGATGAGAACGAATGGATGACCAGATCGTTATCGGGATCAGAAATCTGAATGTAACCGCCGGGAAGAACCCGATTCTGAAAGATATCAACATCAGTATCCCGCGAAACAAGATCACCGTGATCATGGGCCCTTCCGGCTGCGGCAAAACCACACTGCTCAAGTGCATGAACCGGCTTACCGACCTCTATCCCGAACTTAAGGTCACCGGAGAGGTATTGATCGGAGATAAAAATGTGCTTGAAGCCCGTGAAGATATTTACAAGCTCCGGCAACAAATGGGACTGCTGTCGCAGAGACCCTATCCTCTGCCGATGACTATCTATAACAATATTGCGTATGCGATACGCCTCCGTGGGGTGCATAACCGGAGAGAAATTCACCGGCTTGTGGTTCACTATCTGCAACAAGCCAACCTATGGGATGAAATCCGAACCCGGCTACGGGAACCCGCATCCCGCCTGTCGATCGGGCAACAACAACGACTCTGCCTGGCCCGTGGACTGGCAGTGAATCCGGAGATTATCCTGGCCGATGAACCCACTTCAGCGCTTGACCCGATCTCCAGCCAGGCCATCGAAGAGACCTTCCTCCGTCTGAAGAGCAATTATACCATCGTTCTGGTGACCCACATCCTTAGGCAGGCACGGCGAATAGCCGATCATGTTGTCTTTATGTATATGGGCGATGTGATTGAGCAGGGCAGCGTAAATGAGGTGTTCGAAAATCCTAAGATGGAAAAGACAAAACTTTACCTCAGGGGTTCTTTCAATTAGTTTTTTCCGATCAGTTTTTTTTTTACTTTTATTGTCTCGAAATAATGGGGCGTTGTAATGGAATCATCTTTTATTAAAACGGAACTTACCTTGCTGCAAAAGATCGTCTTACTGGCTCTCGATAACAAGGGCTGGTTTGGCGCTTCCGAGCATAAGATAAAATTCGGGATTGCCGGAGCCATCCTCTTTGAATTGCAACAGGCCGGACGAATAACCATAAGCAGCGACAACATCTCGGTGATTGACCCCAAATCGACAAACGATGTTATACTCGACCGGGTTTTGAACCTGATCAAGACCTCAAAAAAACGTCACAGCCTCCGCTCGTGGATCCAACGGATCGTTTATAAAAAATTGTTACTGAGAAAGACGGTGTTAAAACAGTTGATCCAGGAAAAAATCATTGCCAGGGAAGAGTACAGCCTTATGATGGTCTTTTATCAGACAAAATTTCCCATCCTCAACCTGGAACTCAAAAAGCAGGTACAGGAAGACCTCTACGATAAAATTGTAAATGATAAACATCTCAGCAATGAAGAGTTGATGCTGATGGTCGTAATGGTCAACTGCAGGATGGTTCGTAAAAATTTCGGAGGTTTTATCCAATATCTGAGGTTACGCGGCAAAATCAGTGAAATTACCCAATTCAGAAACCCCAAAAATACCGCGGAGGAGACCATCAGCATTCTGCAAACCGCCATTTCAAGGGCGATTCTGGCATCAAACGTCTCCATTCACGTTTAGGAAATCAGCTTCCCCTGCCAGGAATCCCTGCGTTCCAGCTCTGCTTCAATCATCCGTAATACTGCATCATAGCGGATGAGTCCCCACGAACTTTGATGAAGGAACCTGGGTGGTACCTCACCCGAAAACCGTTCAACCACAACCGACGGATGGAGTTGTTCAAGGAAATCGACTATAAATGTTACATATTCCGGCAGGGAGAACTGTATGAAATCTCCGGGATTTTCAGAAAATTCCTGTTCCATCCGGGTACCTTTCACGATTTGTAGCTGATGGAACTTTACAGAGTCAAGTGGCAATCCCGATATCACACTGGCGCTCCGGATCATCATTTCGCGCGTCTCGCCAGGGAGTCCGAAAATAAAATGGGCGCCGGTCTTTATTCCGAGACTTACTGTTTTGCGTATCATCGCTTCGGCAATCGCAAACCCATGACCCCTGTTGATGCGCTGGAGCGTCGTGTCGTAACAGGATTCAACCCCATATTCAATTTGGATGTGGTACTTTTGCGATAGTTCCTGCAAATAGCCAAGTAATTCATCCTCAACACAATCGGGACGGGTTCCTATCACCAATCCCTTAACTCCGGGGTACTCCAGGGCTTCCCGGTAAAGCTTTTTCAGAACCGGTAAGGGCGCATAGGTGTTGCTGTAAGGCTGAAAATAGACAAGGTATTGATGTGCCCTGCGATACCGCACCTTGTGAAACAAAATCCCTTTGGATATCTGGTAATGAAGTGGTTCACTGGGGTTGCAGTAGGATGGATTAAACGAATTATTGTCGCAATAGGTACACCCTCCCGTACCCTTTGATCCGTCGCGGTTGGGACAGGTAAAGCCTGCATCTACCACCACCTTCTGGATCCTTCCGCCAAAGGTTTTCCGAATATATTCCGTATAAGAATTAAACCGGCGGGCATGTCCCCACGGGTAACGTTCATTGCTCACGGAGGTGTGTTCTATGCGTATTAATTGGTTTTTAAACAAAAAAAATCCGGCGGGGATTTCCCGCCGGACAAAGTTAACAATCCCATTGAACATTATTTTGTAGCTGCTTCAAGTCGTTTCATGATCGAAAAGATAAAGACTGCCGACAGGATACAGCAAACAATGAAGATGGCCCAGAGCTGCCACAGATCGAGAACACTCCAGAATTTACTTCCAATGAACAGGAATTTGTTCCCGACAGCCGTTGCAAGTAACCAGCCTCCCTGCATCAGTCCCTGGAATCGGGCAGGAGCGACTTTCGAAACAAAGGAGAGTCCCATCGGACTAAGGAACAGTTCCGCTATGGTAAGGATAAGATAACTGCTGATGAGCCAGTAAGGTGTTACACGTGATGTATCAGGCACGGGATTGTATTTTGTGGCACCCGATGCATCGACATATTGCAATGTATGAGGCGACTCCAAACCAATAGAGGCAATCAGAATTACAAGGAACCCGATAGCAGCAATGATCATCCCAATCCCGATCTTTTTAGGAGCTGAAGGCTCTATGTTCTTTTTGTTAAGCCAGGCAAAAATTCCCATGATCGGAAAAGTAAGGGAAACAATAAACAGTGGATTGAATGCCTCAAATAATTCAGGAGCAATTGGATTCAAAGCATTGGCGCGGACAATAAAATAATAACAAAGGGCGCCCAGACCAATGAACATCGCAGCCCCGATCAGCCGCTGGGTCATTTTTTTTCTGAAGACAAGTACAAGGCCTGCAATGGCACCGATAAAAGCTAAGATTGATTCCAGGTTGAAAAAGAGATTTGTGAAAGGCCCAACTTCCTTGACGGTATAGTCACGGGCAAAGAAAGTAAGCGTAAGACCATTCTGATGGAATGACATCCAGAAGAAGATCACCACGATGAAAACCATAATGAGTGAAGTAACCCTGGGTCGTTCTTCTTTGGTGGAAATTTGCAACATAATGGCGATGAATCCGACCAACAATCCTACAGCAGCACCCAATGCGGCAGCATCTTTTACTGTGTTGCGCAGCAGGAAATAAAAGATTACGGAGGTGGTAATCATCAGACCGCCACCTAAAAGGAAACTGACAATGTTCGTATTAACCTTGGGTTTACTGGTATCTTCAGCTTTTTTTATCTTTTCGACACTCGGTAATAATTTATTGAAGACAATATATACGATCAAGGAAATGACCATGGCTGCGGCAGCAACCCCGAAAGCATAATTATAACCTTTTGAGAAAGCATCAAGGTAATTTTGGGCAAACATTCCCAGATCAAATACCTGTGTTCCGCTTACTTTATCGGCAAGTTCCTGGAATTTGTCTACATCTTGTAAGGTACCCTTTTGAAAGGCATGGCACATGGCCGGAAGACTTCCATCGTGAAGAAATCCCTGTGTTTTCAGAAACCAGTTCCTGACGCCGGTGGCGACAAAGGGAGCAAAGAATGCTCCGATATTGATCCCCATGTAGAAAATCATGAAAGCGGAATCGCGTACCTTTGAATATTTGGGATCGTCGTACAACTGACCCACCACAGCCTGAAGATTCCCCTTGAACAATCCGTTTCCGAAGGCGATGGTGAATAGCCCGACAACCGTGATCGCCAGCGGATTACCCGGCAAGGCCATGATCACATACCCCGAGAACATGACAATGATCCCGGCGAGGATAACCGTTTTGTACTTTCTGGAGGCATCGGCTAAAATACCCCCGATGAGGGCAAGCGCATAAATACCAAAATAAAACCAACTATAATAGCTTCCGGCGTCCTCTTCCGAAAGCCCGTACCGGGCCTGTAAAAAGAGGACAAGGATCGCCATCATGGTGTAAAAACCAAAGCGCTCTCCCATGTTTGAGAAAAACGCCACAAATAACCCTTTCGGATGTCTTTTGAACATGATGCTTAAATTTTAGTGAATATAATCTGAGTAACATGCAAAAATACACAAATTTAGTTACCAGTCAAATGACCCTCCATCAAGAAAAAATTACGGAACATTGCCTGTGCCACCACAAGCCGGTCGGGATGATTTTAATCCTTTAGGGTTAATTTCCTGCGGCTTGCCGCGGAAACTGGGACCGGGGCTCCGCATTAGGGTTCATACCATTTGATTCCTTTCGGAAATTTTGCAAAATTTGTAATAAATTAACACTGGCATCGTCTTACCCGCCGTATGGATCTTCCGGAATTTAGAAAATCAGTTTACCCTTTACGCGACAAACTTTTTCGGTTTGCCCGGCGTATTCTGGAACATCGCGAGGAGGCCGAAGATACTGTGCAGGAGGTATTCATCAGGCTCTGGAACAACCGCGAAAAACTGGATGAATACAGAAGTGTGGAGGCGCTGGCCATGGTCACGACCAAAAACCTGTGCCTCGACCAGGTGCGAAGCCGGAAGTATCCATTTGAAAATTTCGAAGATCACCGGAATTTTCTCGAAAACATTCCGGGAGAACAGGCGCCGGATCATTCGGAGGTGATCGGGAAAATTCGAAAGATTATGGAAGGATTACCCGAAACCCAGCGGATCATCATGCACCTGAGAGATATTGAAGGCTATGAGTTTAGTCAGATTGCCGAAGTTGTTGAAATGAATGAGAATGCCATCCGCGTTGCGTTGTCGCGCGCACGAAAAAGGACACGGGAATTGTTGGTTAAAAGCGAAATATATGAAGATCAACGAAATTGAAGAATTGTTAGAGCGGTATTTTGAAGGAGAGACTTCTATCGCTGAAGAACAGGCGCTTCGCACTTTCTTCCTGGAGCATGAAGTCCCTGATCACCTCGTGAAGTATCGACCCCTTTTCTGCTTCATCGAATCGGAAAAGAATATTCAAGCCCCGGAACGCGTTTTTCAGGGACAGATTCGGGAAATATCTGTCGCCAGCACGACTCCGGCCGGTCGCTCCCGAACCGCACAGCCGGGCCGTTTTTACATCCTGTCGGGGATCGCGGCTTCCCTCATCCTCCTGATCGCTATGGTCTTTCTGTTCAGAGAGGATATTTTCAATAAGGTTAAGCAACCAACTTTATCTCCGGATCAGGAACTGGCATATACCGAAACCCGTCAGACCCTGCTGTTTATTTCGGGATCCCTCAACACCGGGCTAAAACAAATTGAAAACCTGCAGAAAATTGATCAAGCCCTCACGAAAGTTCAAATGCTTAATAAATTCTTTCAATATCAACCTGTCAATATGAATATTAACCCGGACGAAATCAATGATCAGTCCATAAAATCCCAATAACTATGAAAAACATTATGCTAAGCCTCCTTATGGGAGCAATTATGATGATGCCGTCGTTGCTTCGCGCACAGAGCCCGATCGATAAGGTCTTTGACAAATATGCAACCCAGGACGGATTTACCTCTGTGAACATCAGCAAGGAACTCTTCCAGATGTTTGTTCAGATGGGTAAAGACAAGGTTAATGACACTACCATGGCCGATATGAAAAAAATTCTGGAACAACTCAACGGCCTCAAGGTTCTTACCTTCGCTTTCGACTCTACTAAAATCTCGCGAGCTGTTGCTGTTTACAATGAATTTTCCGGTGTGTTCCCTTCATCAATCTATAAGGAGCTGATGAATCTCAGCGAAGGCCGGCAAAATATCCGGTTTCTTACCAAGCAGGATGCAAACGGAAAGATCACCGAAATGGTGATGCTGATGAAGGACAAAAATGAGGTTGCCGTGCTCAGTCTGACGGGTATTATCGATCTCTCTACCATTTCCCAGCTTTCCAAAGGGATGAATATCCATGGAATGGAAGGGCTTCAAAAGATGAAAGGACATAAATAAACCGAAGTTCTTACAATTTAATCTGAACCTGGGCAGTAACCTCTCCCTTGACGTTACCCTGGATCAGATCGGCTCCGGTTCCGATTACCTTTCGATCGGCAAAGATGGTAATTCCGCCCTGCAACCAGAAACTCACCTGGTTGCAGGGTTTGGTTTTAATGACTGTACAGAAACGCATACCCTTCCCTTCGAGACAAGCCATTGCATAATCCTGCAAAACTGCAGGCTCATACACATAGAAACGGGAATCATAGCCATCGGTATCGAATATCCCCAACCTTACGCTGATGCTGGGAATGCGGCCGCCGGTTTTTAATTGGGCTTCCTGATACAGGAGTAATCCCTGCTGCACCCCGTTACTTGACTGGCTTACATTTCTGTATTCTATACGGGTCTTTAAAAGAAGCCGTTCGTTTGCCGACAGGTCAAAGACGGTCCTGAAACTCTGGATTCTCCGGTCGGTCAGGGAGTGAAGGTGATCTCCTTCGTTAGAAGAACCATTAACCCGGGATTGTTTATGGTTGTACCTGAATTCAAATCCTGCATTTTTCGAAACCCTGAGAACCAGAACAACCCCCGATTCTTCACCCCGGGTGGCTGCATCGACCCGGTATTTTAACCACGGAAAGGAGAATAGATCAACAAAGCCTGAAAGGGAAATTTGGGAGGTGATAGCGGCCTGAAGCGCTACATAGATCCCCTTTTCATTGGCATTCAAAGAGCCCTGACCGAAGGCATTCGAGAAGAGGTTTTGGTAAGCAGGCTGGTAATTCCGGAAAAGGATGCTGGCCGAAATGTTCTGCCCGTGCGAGAAAGTACAGCCGGCAAATCCCGCCCATCCGCCATTCATACTGCGGCTTAACTCACCAAACAGCGCACACCGGCCGACCCGCATCCTGAAATCGATACCCAAATTATGGTTTACATTCCCCGAAAAACGATACAACTCGTATGGATCACTGCCCGGCGCGATCGCGGTTGAATACTTAACCCAGGTGCCCGTCAGTCCCACGTTGAATCCCCAGTTCTGACCGGGTGATGTAGTAAATTCAAGATGACCTCCAACGAGGAGCTCATCCGTAACATCCCGCTTTTCAATTTCAGCAAAAGTCCGGTGATACCCACTGGAAGAAAGGGAGCTTATCTCTGCCGGCCTTCCCGTGATACTGTCAATTCTCGTAACGGTTCCACCTCTTGATGTATAGGAGACAAATCCCGATACCTCTGCAAACTTCTTTCGGAGGGTGATACCAATGCCACGTAAACCGGTTGTTTCATTGATTCCCAGGGAGGGACGGATACCTGCAGGAACCGTCGGAGCCATAATAAATCCGGGGATCGATCCGATCGAAATTCCGCTGCCGATGGTCAGACCCTGACCGAAATGGACTCTGAAACTGCCGATCACCAGCCGGCTCAGTATTCCCAGATCGGTAAGCGTCAGGTGAGCGCCGTAAAAATCGAACCCATTCGTTTGAGTCCCCCGGAAAAATTGTTCACCTGAATCCTTCTCACCTGAAAAGCCTAAACGGATCTTGTCGTACCACGTGAACTGATACCTGAAGTAGTAATAACGCGGATCTCCGACATAATACAGATTGGAATTCAGGGTATCGGGAAGATAGTCGTGACGGTATGCGGCGCTTAACGGAAACCCTTGTCGGGCACGGATCATCAGATCATGGCGGCCTTTCGTAAAAAGATTTTTAAGTGAGAATTCAGGGGTTCGCGAGGTCGGAATGATGGTCACAAAGGGAGCGATTTTCAGGATTACTGATGAATCGAAACCCGGGATGGTCAGCAACTCATAAATACTGACCAAATCTCCGTAGGTGTTTCGGTAGTCGGTAAGATTTTTGATCAGCGAAGGAGATAGATAGGGAACTTCATAAAGTTTTTCAGGCTTCCGGGTGTTGAGATTGACCGACTGACCGTTTTTTTCGATAAGATCTTCTGCCAGGTCTTCCAGATTGCGCCCGGTTTCCAAACCGGCTACCCGTTCCAGTACCTCTTCAGGTTGATCAGTCTGGCAAATCGAAACCGTGGGACTAACACAGATAAGAACTGCTAATCGAATGATCTTCAATATCTCGGTGATCCGGATCGACCCCGGCTTTTTCCGGTTTTGTTCACTTTTTTTCACTGAAATTCCTAATTTCTATTCCATGGAATGAACGTTGCGTGAGCCGCTGCTCCTTGAGGTGCCTGTTGTTTCACCGGAAGTCTGGTAGAGCAGGGATCCACCCGGACTGAATCCCAGCTCCTGATGATAACCCGATGCAATATCCAGCGTCAGGCGTCCGATTTTGATCCCCATGCCAAAGGTCACAATCCAGGGATTCGTTCCAAGCCCTGCCCTGATTGAAAACCTGCCGGCAATCTGATATTCTGCGCCAATTCGGATTACCAATGCTCGGGTCAACTCCTTTTCAGCCTCAAAAACGGCCATGAAACTTTCCGAAAACCGATACGAGATACCTGCACAGAATGTCACAGGTAAATATTCGACCGGGTTCCTGGTTACTTTAACCGGAACCGGGTTAGCGATAAGGATTCCCGCTAACAGCCGGTCGGTGGGCTTGAACTGCAATCCGATCTCACAGGATATCAGGTTTTTACTTCCGTAATCCTCCGGCATACCCAAACGCAGGTAATCGAGCTGGATTCCGGTTGAAAATGATCTCCCGAACTTTCGGCTGTAGCTAATGCCTGTGTGGAACTCCTGGTAACCAGAGGTCCCGAAATGACTTACACTAAGCGCAAATGATCCGGGTTTAGCGGCATAGATAATCGCTCCCTGCTGAAATGATAGTTCCTTCATCAAGAACCGGTTCTCAAATGATATTCCGGCTGAAAACCCTTTAAGCCAAGCTGTCCCGGCAGGATTGTTGGATGCCGACCAGAAGTCGGAAACTGCAACGGAGGCTCCTCCCATCGCTCCGGCCCTTCCACCGGCGGGAATACGTTCTCCGGCCGACATCGAGATCAAAGGAAATCCGGTACTGAAAACAAAAACCAGCAGCACTGATTTGCAGAACATGATCCTCTTTTCCGCTTTATCCGGGTTCGACCGAAAAAGTAATACAGAATGGAATGTTTTGTCGAAAAATAGTTCCCCATCCTTTGCTACCTTTGCGTAAAAACAATATGCTATGACTCCGAATGTGATTTCCTTTCTTGAACAACTGAAAAACAATAATAATCGTGATTGGTTTCAGCAGCACAAGATTCAGTACGAGGCTGCTAAACATGAAGTGCTGGATTTCGTTGGTTTTGTGATCCCGGAGATTGCTCGATTCGATGAATCGGTGAAGCTGGTCGAACCCAAGGACTGTCTTTTCAGAATTTTCCGCGATGTTCGCTTTTCGAAGGACAAAGCGCCCTATAAAGTAAATATGGGAGCCTGGATTACTCCCAGAGGACGTAAAAGTTCAGGACCTGGATATTACATTCACCTTCAGCCTGGCGAATCATTCCTCTCGGTCGGAGTCTATATGCCCGAACCCGACCAATTGAAAAAAATCAGACAGGAGATCTATTATAATGCCGATGAATTCAAATCCATCTTAAAAGATCGGAAAATCATCCGGTTTACGAAGGGACTTGATGATTTCGATAAAGCCAAACAACCACCCCGGGATTTTCCTAAGGATTTTGCCGATATCGAACTCTTGAAGCACCGGCATTACATCCTTTCGGCAATATTGAATGATGAAACTATCCTCTCTGACGGGCTTTTCGATTACGTAACCGGTGTTTTCAGGGCATTTTCGCCTTTGAACGAATTTTTACGGAGAGCTCTGGAGTCATAAAGGTTAACCAGGAATTCTTCCGATGATGGTCTGTTTTCCTTTAACTTTTTGGTTGAGGGAGACTTCGATTTTGGTATCGACCGGAAGCAAAAGATCCACCCTGGAGCCAAACTTGATAAAACCAAGCTCGTCGCCTTGGATGACCGGTTCCCCCACTTTCGGGTAGCATTTGATACGTCGTGCCATGGCGCCTGCTATCTGGCGTACCAGTACCTTATGCAGGTCGGGACCCAGAATGACGGTTGTTGCCCGTTCATTTTCAAGCGAAGCTTTCGGATTGAAGGCTACCATGTGTTTTCCCGGATGATAATAGTAGTAAACGATTTCGCCGCCAATCGGGAACCAGTTTACATGTACATTGGTTGCCGACATGAATATGGAGACCTGAATCCGTTCATCCTTAAAGTACTCCGGTTCAATGGTACGTTCGATAACCACCACTTTCCCGTCGGCCGGGCAGAGGATGATGCGGTCACCACCGTTTTTGGATCGCTTTGGTGACCGGAAGAAGCGGATGATCATGGTTAAAAACCAGATCCCGAGCAGGTATAGAATTGCGTGGATCCAGGTTTGTTCGGGCCAGATATGGTTGAAGGCTAATAATATGGCAACAACCAAAAGAAAGGTGATCAGTATGGTTTTATATCCTTCTTTGTGAATAGTCATGGTTTAAATGGCATTAATAAAATAAAAACAGATGAAAACAAAGGGAGCCGATATCAACATGGTGTCAAAACGGTCTAAAATTCCACCGTGACCCGGGAGTATCGAGCCGGAATCTTTTACATGGAGCCCTCTTTTAATCAATGATTCCACGAGATCGCCAAGGGTACCGAAAATTATCACGATAAATGTCAGGATCAGCCAGTTAAGATAGGAAATATCAGTGAAAAGCCATGATAGAGCCGCCGTAGTCAGGAAAGCTACCAGAACGCCGGCCAGGGTTCCCTCCCATGTTTTTTTCGGTGAGATTCGCTCAAAAAACTTGTTTTTACCGAATTGCTTTCCATATAAATAGGCAGCGGTGTCGTAAAGCCAGGTCAACAGGAAGTAACCCGTCAGAAATTCCGGGAAACCGTAAATCTTTACCTGACCGGGACAGCTGAATGCGTTAAGAAGCGCTAATGGGATGGCAATATAAACGATGCCGAGAATGGTTATGGCAATATTGTTCAGCGGTGCGGGTCTGTTTCTGAAGATTTCAATGATGAAAGTCAGAAAGATACTAACTGATACTGCAATCAGGGGTGCATTGCTCCAAATTGATCCACCGGATGATTCTGGTACCGTAAAAAAATAAAGGGTGATGAAGATGTAAACCATCGCTCCTGCCGCTGTTCCATATATTTTCTGGGGATGTTGGTTTTCGCCTGAAACAAGATTGTAGAATTCCCATAAACCCAGCAGGGCTATCAGCAGAAAGAGCGAAGCAAAGACCCACCCGCTCAGGTACAAGGCTGCCAGGAGGATAAAGACCATCGACAATCCTGTGATGGTCCTTGCCCAGAAGTTGCTCAACCTTGTTGTTTTTTCAGTCATTGGAAGGTGCGGAATCGTCCACCAGGAATATATATAATTCTCTCGGACCGTGGGCTCCCAAAACCAGAGTCTTCTCGATGTCGGCAGTGCGGCTTGGCCCGGTGATCAGTGACACCATCGACGGATAATTGTCCTTATATTTCTTTTTTATATTCGAGAATGCATGTTTCAGATCCGGGACGAGTTGAGAGGCATAGGCCAGGATCAAATGGAATTCGGGATATACGGTGATCTTCCTTCCCGGACTCAGACGGCTCGATACCATAGCGGTTCCCAGCCGTGCTATCAGGTATTCACACCGGGTAATCCCGATGCGGGCATCAAGGATGGCTTCGGTATGCGCTTCAAATGGGATTCCGCCCTGCCTGAGAAGGTGATGAATCTTGGGATCCTGGCAGTAAAGCACCCCCCATTCTTTCTCCACAATGAACGACTGAAGATTACTTATAAATTCATCATCGCTTTCGCAATAAACAAATTTTCCGGACACCCGGACCAATGCTTCTGCGAAAGTCACATCGAGAGGTTCTGTCATATTCTTATAAACAGGAGCATCCTGATCGATGATAGGATAGGGAGGTTCTGTCTTTTCGATCAGGGCATCCCGCACCTTTTTGAGGATCTTTTCTCTTGATGTGCTTTCTTCCATTGTGATAGATTTACGCGGTTTTCTCCTGATGGCCCGGGAGGAGGCGTTCCTCTTCACCGTCCCAGGGCCGTTTCCCAAAGATCACTTCCAGGTCTTCCCTGAAGATCACCTCCCGTTCGAGCAGGAGGTTGGCTAATTTCTCAAGATTCTCTTTATTCGCGTTCAGCAAGTTTTTTGCCCGTTCATAGGCCGATTCCACAATTGCCCTTACCTCATGATCGATCACCTCAGCAGTTTTTTCACTGTAAGGTTTCTGGAAGGCATACTCATTCTGGCCAGTTGAATCGTAAAAGCTGATGTTACCGATCTCCTTGTTCAGCCCGAAATAAACGACCATGGCGTAGGCCTGTTTGGTGACCTTTTCCAGGTCGTTGAGGGCGCCGGTCGATACTTTACCGAAGAAGATCTCCTCCGAAGCCCTGCCTCCGACTGCCGAGGTGATCTCATCAAACATTTGCTCATAAGTTGTGATCTGCCTTTCCTCCGGAAGGTACCATGCGGCTCCTAAGGCTTTACCACGGGGTACGATGGTGACTTTTACCAGGGGATGGGCGTATTGAAGCAACCAACTTACGGTTGCATGTCCCGATTCATGAAAGGCGATCACCTTTTTCTCATGTGCTGAAATGATCTTGTTGCGCTTTTCCAATCCGCCGATGATCCGGTCGATAGCATCTAAAAAATCCTGTCTTTCGATGATCGATTTGTTTTTCCGTGCGGCGATTAGGGCCGATTCGTTACAAACGTTGGCGATGTCGGCGCCCGAGAAACCCGGAGTTTGTTTGGCCAGGAAATCGACATTCAGTCCCGGATCCAGTTTTAAAGGTTTAAGGTGGACTTTAAAAATTGCTTTCCGTTCTTCGAGGTCGGGTAATTCGACATTGATTTGCCGATCGAACCTTCCGGCACGCATCAGCGCCCGGTCGAGGATATCGGCGCGGTTGGTCGCTGCTAAGATGATGACGCCGGCGTTGGTGCCGAATCCATCCATCTCGGTGAGCAATTGGTTCAGTGTATTTTCCCGTTCGTCGTTGGCCCCGGTGATGGCATTCCGGCCACGGGCACGTCCGATAGCATCAATTTCGTCGATAAAGATGATACAAGGAGCTTTTTCCTTGGCTTGTCGGAAGAGATCCCTGACTCTGCTGGCGCCCACGCCTACAAACATCTCCACGAAGTCAGAACCTGAGATGGAGAAAAAGGGTACTTTAGCTTCGCCGGCAACGGCCTTGGCAAGGAGCGTTTTTCCGGTGCCCGGAGGACCGACCAGCAGGGCGCCCTTGGGAATCTTGCCTCCCAGGTTGGTGTATTTGGAAGGATTTTTCAGGAAATCGACAATTTCCATGATCTCCACCTTGGCCTCCTCCAGTCCGGCCACATCATTAAAGGTGACGCTCACACTGGTATCTTTATCGAAGAGCTGCGCCTTCGATTTCCCAATGTTGAAAATCTGTCCGCCGCCACCGCTACCGCGGCTCATGAAGCGCATGATCAGAAACCAGGCCCCGATTAAAATCACAAGCGGAATGAGATAGCTGAGAATGTCGCCCCAGAGATCCTTCCGGGTATCGGTCGAAGGCGGATAGGGGTATTGCTTCTGGAATTCACTGATCTGAACCTGTGGAATACTGTCGCGTTTCATTCGCGAAACCACACTGTCGCGGGTGTCCTTAAGCAAACCGTGAAATATCTCCTCAGACCCCACCTGGTAAAAATACTGGGGATTGGTCGTGACACTGCCCGTTCCGAACCCTTTCTTGTTGAATTCCTTGAACGTGGTATCGTGTAGGATCTTTTCCTTCTTAATATATATTTCAGCCTGTTCCTTGTTGACGATCACAATTTTTTCAATGTCCTGTTTTATCAGAAACTCTTCCAATTTAGGCCAGGAGATTTCTTTAACCGTACTGTTGTAATTCATTACCTGGATGGTAATGAAAACAATCGCCAGGATCGCATAGATCCAGTAAAAACTGAATTTTGGTTTTTTTGATTTAGGTGGAACGAATTTATTTTCTTTATCTGCCATTCTGTCGTGTTCAAATAAAATTCATGACTGTTTAACCTGTAGTCTCAATCTTTCTGATCTCAGCATCAGCCCACAACTGCTCCAGATTGTAGAATCGGCGCCGCTGTTCCTGAAAGATATGAACGACCACATCGCTGTAGTCGATCAAAATCCATTCCGCATTTTTAAAGCCTTCCATATGCCAGGGTTGAAAACCGGTCTGCTGCTTTACTGTGTTGATCACATGATCGGCGATGGCCTCCACCTGAGTGGTTGAAGTTCCGTGACAGATCACGAAGGTATCGCAGAGCGTACCATGGAGTTTTTTGAAATCAAGTACCACCGGTTCCCATGCCTTTTTATCGGCCATTGCATCGATGATACAGGCTAGCATCTTTTCAGATTCATTTTTTTTCCGCCGTGGCATTCAGGAATATTAAGGTAAGTGCAAAATTAATGAAATAATTTGACTTCTCAGAAGTTAGGTTTCAGGGCATAGGTTTTATAGAATTCGGTGATGACTGCCACTGCCTCTTCAGCGGTATCAGCCAACGTGAAGATATTCAAGTCGTCGGGATGGATGTTTTTTTCGGTCAGAACAGTGTTTTTGATCCAGTCGATCAATCCCTGCCAGTAATCACGACATACCAGGACGATGGGGAATCTGACCAGTTTATGGGTCTGGATCAAGGTGATGGCTTCGGTAAGCTCATCGAGGGTACCAAATCCTCCCGGCAAGGCGATAAAACCCATGGAATACCGCATGAACATGGTCTTTCGGACATAGAAATAGTTGAAATTGATGAGTTTGTTACGGTCGATGAAGGGATTTGGATTCTGTTCAAACGGGAGGTTGATGTTCAGCCCGACCGATTTTCCTCCGGCGAAATGCGCGCCTTTGTTTGCTGCTTCCATGATTCCGGGGCCACCGCCGGTGATGATGCCAAACCCAGCCTTGGTAAGGAGATAGGCGATCTCCTCGGTCAGCTTGTAAAATTGATGGATATCGCGGGTACGGGCTGATCCGAAAATTGACACACACGGACCGATCCTGCTGAGTTTCTCGAATCCTTCGACCATCTCCGAAATCACCTTTAAAATCTCCCAGGTATCCAGTGAAATGGTCTCCGACCAGGTTTTAGGATTGAATGATTCCTTTAGTTTTTCTATCTCTTCAGTATCCATGGCCTTTTAAATAAAATTAGTATCTATCGGTCAACTTATTTTTGATGGTTGAATAGGATCTTTTTCAAATGCATAGCGGTGAAGCTCTCAGGATGATTCGTAATGCTTTCTGGCGTTCCGGTTGCGATAATCTTTCCACCGCGCTCACCTCCCTCAGGCCCCATGTCAATGATGTGATCGGCAACTTTGATGACCTCCATGTTGTGTTCGATCACCAATACGGTGTTTCCTTTGGCTACCAGCTTATTTAAAACGCACAGCAGTACTTTCACATCTTCAAAATGGAGGCCGGTTGTAGGCTCGTCTAAAATGTATAGTGTGTTGCCGGTATCGGTTTTTGAAAGTTCAGTTGCCAGTTTTACCCGTTGTGCCTCGCCGCCTGAGAGGGTGGTCGATTGCTGTCCAAGCGTGATATACCCGAGACCCACCTCATTAAGCGTCTTTATTTTGTGAACAATAAAGGGAATATTCTCAAAAAATTCAACTGCCTGTTCGATCGTCATATTCAACACGTCGTTGATCGATTTACCTTTGTATCTGACCTCCAGCGTTTCCCGATTGTACCTTCTTCCCTGGCAGGTTTCGCAAGGTACGTAAACATCCGGAAGAAAATTCATTTCGATGACGCGAAGTCCTGCTCCCTTGCAGGTTTCACACCTTCCTCCCTTGACATTGAAGGAGAAGCGCCCGGGCAGGTATCCCCTCATCTTCGATTCGGGCAGTCCGGCGAACAACTTCCTGATCTCATCAAAAACCTTCGTATAGGTCGCCGGGTTTGAACGGGGCGTCCGCCCGATCGGCGACTGATCGATTTCGATCACTTTGTCGATGTTCTTCAGCCCATCAATCGATCCGTAGGGAAGGGGATTCATCTCCGACCGGTAAAAGTGCTTGCTCAGAATCGGGTATAGCGTCTCATTGATCAGTGATGATTTCCCGCTGCCCGATAAACCGGTAATACAAATCAGTGTTCCGAGGGGCAGCACCAGATCGATATTTTTCAGATTGTTGCCCCGGGCGCCTTTCAGAACCAGTGTCTTGCCATTGCCCGGCCGGCGTTCCGCCGGAATATCAATTTTCTTGATGCCGCTAAGATACAAACCGGTCAGATGATGGCTCTTCATGATCTCTTCCGGGGTGCCTTGCGCCACAATCTTTCCGCCGTGAACGCCTGCGCCCGGACCGATATCTATGACGTGATCGGCAGCCATGATCGTCTCCTGGTCGTGTTCGACGACGATCACCGAATTACCGGCGTCGCGCAGGCTTTTCAGCGCCTGGATCAATCGCATGTTGTCATGCTGGTGAAGACCGATGCTGGGTTCATCGAGAATATATAAAACCCCAACCAGTTGCGAGCCGATCTGAGTGGCAAGCCGGATGCGCTGGCTTTCACCTCCCGACAAACTCCGTGCGGTACGGTTCAGGGTAAGATAGCCGATACCGACATCAAGAAGGAATTGGATTCTATTCCTGATTTCACGGATAATTTCGTGGGCAATCGTCCTTTTCCGTTCGTCGAGGTGCTCAGGTAATCTTTCGATCCAGTGTTGGAGGTTTACCAGATCAGTGTTGGCCAGTTCGGCAATGTTCTTCGATCCGATCCGGAAAAACAACGATTCTTTTTTTAAACGGGTACCTTCACATTCGGGACAAACTTTCCGGTTCATGAAGTTTCCCGCCCATTTCACGATACCGGCCGGTGCATTATCGCTATACTGGGAGGTGATAAAACTGACAATGCCTTCATAATTCATGGAATAGTTAGAGGTGACTCCCAGGTACTCATTTTTAATCTTAAAAACCTCATCAGAGCCATAGAGAATTACATCGATTGCATGTTCACTGATCTCGGATACCGGCGTGTTCAGATCGAATCCGTATTTCTCTCCAATGGCCTCGATCTGTTTGAAGATCCAGGAATTTTTATATTCTCCGATGGGCACAATGGCGCCCTTGCGTATGGTTTTCGAAGGGTCGGGAATGATTTTGTTGAGGTCAATTTCGGAAATGGTGCCAAGGCCGTTGCATTTAGGACATGCTCCATAGGGTGAGTTGAACGAAAAGGTGTTCGGCTCCGGTTCATCATAGGAGATTCCGGTTGTCGGGCACATCAGCAGTTTGCTGAAATGGCGGGCTATCCCTGTTTCCTGATCTTGGATCATGATAACATCCTTGCCATGTTTCATGGCAGTTCTCACCGAGCCGGTAAGTCGTTGCTTTGAATCTGATTTTATGCTGATCTGATCGACTACGATTTCAATATCGTGCATCTTATACCGGTCCGATTGCATCCCGTGGGTGATCTCCCGTACTTCACCGTCAATCCTCACATTCAGAAAGCCCTGTTTCCTGATCTGTTCGAATAGTTCACGGTAGTGACCCTTTCGTCCTTTGACGACAGGCGCCAGAATCCGGATATTTTTCCCTTCATATTCGGAAAGGATCAATGAAATGATCTGTTCTTCGGAATATCGAACCATCAGTTCCCCCGTGTTCAACGAATAGGCGTCTGCAATCCTTGCAAATAGGAGGCGCATGAAATCGTAGATCTCTGTGATGGTGCCGACCGTGGAGCGCGGATTCCGGTTGGTGGTTTTTTGCTCAATGGCAATGACCGGGCTCAATCCGTTGATCTGGTCTACATCGGGACGCTCGAGGTTTCCGATGAACTGACGGGCATAGGCTGAGAAGGTCTCCATGTATCGGCGCTGTCCTTCGGAATAGATCGTGTCGAATGCCAGCGACGACTTACCGCTTCCGCTGAGGCCGGTGAATACGACCAGTTTTTTGCGCGGAATGGCCAGGTCGATGTTCCTGAGATTGTGAACCCGGGCGCCGAATACTTCTAAAAAATCTTCCACCGGCCTTCAGATTACGGGTTGATCAATGAACCTCATTGATCTTTAAAGTATCATTAAAAAAATGATCCGGGACCATCCCTTTTTTCAGGCTAACCTTATAGGATAAGGCTTCCTCGAGGGGAATCAGAAAAGTGTATTGCTTCCGTGTCTTGTTCGGAAGGGTGTAACTTTGAATCCATGGATTCAATTCACGGAGAATCCGGTAATTGACGCCATTCTGTTTGGCAAATGCAGGTACACTGGCGATGGGACTGTCGGCGGTGATCTGCCGGCAGGGAATCGGATGATACAGATCGGATTCACGGATATAAAATCCATACTTCACCGGATGATTGTAAATTTCTTTTATTGCCAGGATCCGGTAAAGATATCGCGAGGTTTCATCATTCAGGTACAAGTCGTAATACTTTGAAACCAGCTGTTTTTCCAGGGCACGCTCAATTCCTTCCATCCCCCGGTTGTAAGATGCTGCCACAAGCGTCCAGTTTCTGAATCCGGAATAAGCGGTCCTTAAATAATCGCAGGCTGCTTCGGTTGCCTTCACCATATGATACCGTTCATCAACAAATTCATTGATTTCAAGTCCGTGCTTCTGGCCGGTCGCTTTCATAATCTGCCAGTAGCCCTCCGCTCCCGCAGGAGATGTGGAGTTGAGGAGGTTGCTTTCGGCCAGCGCTAAAAACTTGAAGTCATCGGGGATTCCGTTCTTTTTCAGAATTGGTTCAATGACCGGGAACCAGCGGTGGGCACGCTTGAACATCATCAGTGAACTGGAATGCATAAAAGTCGTGGCGATGATCTCGCGTTCATACGCCTCCCTGACATAGAGCAGGTCAAGAGGGACAATTTCACCCGCGAACATAGCCTTATCGGGGATTACAGGTGCAAAGATTTTGGTATGACGGGAAAACAGCGCCTGATATTCACGGTCAGGATCGCTTTGATGATCGAGAGCGCAAATGAAAATCCCTGCTATGATAACCAGGATGATGATAAATCCGTAAGTAAATAAGATTTTGCGCGACATGGTAGTTCCTGATGATGATCCGATAGCCACAATGGCCGGACGATTGCTAAAAAGGTGAAACGAGACTGCTGAACAACGGTGAAATCTTGTCTTTTTCGGAGATTACCGGTTGATCGATACCCCAGCCGATATTCAGATCGGGATCATTCCACCGGATGCTGCCCTCAGATTCTTTGTTGAAAACCTGCGTGCATTTATAAAAGAAGATGGTGTTATCTTCGAGCGTGGCAAAACCATGCGCGAATCCTGCTGGGATCCAGTACATCAGCTTGTTCTTTCCCGACAGTACGATCGACTCCCACTTTCCGTAAGTGGGAGAATCCTTCCGTATATCGACGGCGACATCCAGTACCGATCCTTGCATAACCCTGACCAGTTTCCCCTGAGCGAAAGGGGGGCGCTGAAAATGAAGCCCGCGAAGCACCCCTTTCTTTGATTTTGACTCATTATCCTGAAAAAAGTGCAGTTCAAGTCCCAGATTCTTTAATTTTTCGTAATTAAAGGACTCGAAAAAATATCCCCGCTCATCTTCAAAAACATCCGGTTTGATGATCAGCAATCCATCCAGCGGTGTTTTAATAATCTCCATATAAGGTATGTTAGGGTGTTCAACCGAAATAAAATAAGAAGGTTTTCAAAGATGCACGGTTTGTCCGTAGGCGTGGGCTGCCGCTTCCATGATTGCCTCGCTCAACGTGGGGTGGGGATGTACCGATTCAATGATCTCCCGTCCGGTAGTTTCAAGTTTGCGGGCTACCACCACCTCAGAAATCATCTCCGTGACATGTTCCCCGATCATATGCGCCCCTAACCATTCACCGTAACGGGCATCAAAGATAACCTTTACAAAACCTTCACGGGCGCCCGATGCTGTCGCTTTTCCGGATGCGGTAAAAGGAAATTTACCAACCAGGATTTCATACCCAGCCTCCCTTGCCGATTTTTCGGTGTGACCCACCGAAGCGATTTCGGGTTGGGTATAGGTGCACCCGGGAATATTGCCGTAATCAAGTGGCTCAACAGCAAGCCCGGCAATCTTCTCCACGCAGATGATGCCTTCATGTGAAGCCACATGGGCCAAAGCCGGCCCTTTAACAATGTCGCCGATTGCATAATATCCTTCAACATTGGTCCGGTAAAAATCATCCACCACAACTTTCCCTTTTTCTGTAGTAATTCCTACTTCTTCAAGCCCGATGCTTTCGATGTTGGCAGAAATCCCGACAGCCGAAAGTACGACGTCGCTCTCGATGATCTCTACTCCCTTCTTGGTGCTGACGATGACTTTGCACCCGTTCTCACCCGCTTCGGCCGATTCAACCGTGACACCAGTCATAACTTTCATTCCGGTTTTCTTGAAGGACCGTTCCAGCGTTTTTGAAACTTCTTCATCTTCAATGGGCACAATATTGGGAAGCAATTCGATCAGGGTCACCTTGGTCCCGATTGACTGATAAAACCATGCAAATTCGGATCCGATGGCCCCCGAGCCAATCACGACCAGAGTCTTGGGTTGCCCGGGCAGGGTCATTGCTTCCCGGTACCCGATGATCCTGCGTCCGTCCTGCTTGATATTGGGCAACTGCCGTGAACGAGATCCTGTCGAGAGAATGATGTGCGTGGCAGAATATTCGGTCACGGTTCCGTTGCCATCGCTCACTACAACGATTTTACCTGGTTTGACGGAACCGGTCCCCGCGATCAAGTCGATTTTGTACTTCTTTAAAAGGAATTGCACCCCTTTGCTCATCGACTCGGCCACATTGCGGCTTCGGCTAATCATAGCGTCGAAATTGACTTTCGGTTCCTCGGCAATCACGCCATAATCGGCAGCATGCAGAACATTTTGAAAAATAGTAGCGCTTTTCAATAACGCTTTGGTGGGGATACAACCCCAGTTCAGGCAAATCCCCCCGATCTCGGCTTTCTCCACGACGGCAGTCTTTAATCCTAATTGAGACGCCCTGATAGCGGCAACATAACCACCCGGCCCGCTGCCAATGACTATAATATCGTAATTCATAAAGGTTCGGATTTAAACTGCGAAATTAACAAAAATTAACCGTTTCGGAAGGTATAGCGACTCTGATTTTTACACCACTGCAACTTCCCGGGGTATTTCAAACAATCAGGATTTTAATGGGAATGTCGAAAAGTCTTTATTTATCTCTGGCGATCTCCTCATACATAATGCTCCTTTCCTGAACCCCGTCGGGATGAATTATTTTGTAATATAAAATATGTCACTAAATTTATACACTTAAATCAACCAACTGAAGATGGAACATTATCTGAATGCTGCGCGAAGAGCGGTAGCATGGCACCGCGAATACCGTAAACAGATGAGCCAATGCCGTTTTGATACCATAGCCGCGCATGGTGTATATTCGATGCAGGAAGCGCTCGACTTCAACCAGGGATCGATCATCGAACCTGTTTACATGGCCACTTCACAGGCCTACCGGGATGCAGATGAAATGGAAGCCGCCCTGGGATACCAGATTCCAACCTGGTGCTATGCCCGGATTGCCAATCCGACGATGTATTACCTTGAAGGAGTTCTTGCCCTTTTAGAAGGTTATGGATCCGGCCTGGAAACCTCCTGCATCGTCACCTCCTCCGGCATGTCAGCAATCCAGAGCGCAGTCGATCCTTTCCTGGTTGCCGACCCCGCGAACCCCGGGAAAAAGATGAACTTCGTGGCGTCGACACAGGTATACGGCGGCACATTCCAACAATTTTCCATCCGGAAAGATAAAGAACGTCTTATCGAATGGAGAAAAGTGATTAACTCAACTGACCTGGCAGAATGGGAATCAAAAATTGATGCGGAGACCCGGTTCCTTTACGGTGAATTGCCCAGCAATCCCGGCCAGGCATTCTTCGATATCCGTAAAGTCGCTGATCTTGCCCATAAATACGGAATCCCTCTGATCGTCGATTCAACGGTTGCTACTCCCGCTTTGCTTCGCCCACTCGGACACGGCGCCGACATTGTGATTCAATCAGTTACCAAATCACTTGCCACGAGCGGATTTGGGATCGCAGGGGCCGTGATTTCACGAAAAAACATCGTATCCTCTCTCGATAATCCGGAGATGAAAGCTGACTTTGCAGCTTATCTTAAACTGTTACCCAATCGCGACAATGGTCCCAACCTGTCACCCATGAATGCAGTACTTGCCCTTAACGATATCCGGACCATCCGGATGCGAATGGATGTTATGAGTAAAAATACCCTGAAGATTGCCCGGTTTCTGAATGAGCACAAACATGTTGAACGGGTTGAATACCTTGGACTGGATAATCACCCGTTGCATGAATTAGCCTCCCGGTACCTCTTTCTCGTCGATGCAGAGTATGATGAACAGTATCAGAAACCGATGAACCGCTATGGTCACCTGATGTCATTCCTTGTAAAGGGGGATGCGAAAATGACCCGCGGGGTATTTGATGCCTTTACACGGATCTGGCGGGCGACAGACCTTGGGCGCATCAAGTCGGTCGCGACCATCCCGGCTATTTCGACCCATTCACAACAGGGAGAAGAGGGCAGGAAACTGGCCGGAATCCCTTCAAACCTGATCCGTCTGTGTGTTGGTGTTGAACATCCCGACGACATCATTAAGGATCTGGATAAAGCTTTAGCAGTGCTGGATGGTAAAAAAGTTTTTGTTTCAGCCCCCGAGTTTTCAGCAGGAGGCGCCTCATCGGCCCGACTCAGAAAGGATTCGTAATAACCCGGCCTATGCTGTACCAGTCAACCAACCGAAAATCCGACCCCGTTTCTTTTAGCCAGGCGCTGCTGAGGGGTCAGGCCCCCGACCGGGGCCTCTATATGCCGGTAACCATACCGGAAATTTCCCGAGCAACCATGGCTGACTTCGTTAACCTGAGTTACGATGAGATTGCATTCCGGATTGCAAGTAAATTTATGGAGGGAGAAATACTTGAGGAAGCATTACGACGGATTACCAGGGAATCATACGACTTCCTCATCCCGTTGGAACAGGTTTCAGGCCGGAATTATATCATGCGTTTAGACCAAGGACCCACCGCTTCCTTCAAGGATTTCGCCGCCCGTATGATGGGCCGCCTGATGCAGTATTACCTTGGACAGTCGAATGGCCATCTGCTCATCCTCACAGCTACTTCCGGAGACACCGGAAGCGCCGTTGCCAATGCTTTTTACGGGCTTGATAACATCCAGGTCGTTGTTCTTTTTCCCAGGTCGGAGGTCACCGAAAGGCAACGCCGCCAGATGACAACTCTGGGTAAAAATGTCCATATTTTAGCGCTGGATGCGAAATTCGACGATTGTCAGGCATTAGTCAAACAGGCTTTTGCGGATGAACAACTCGCACACCTGAACCTCTCCTCTGCCAATTCCATCAACATGGGCCGGCTGATCCCACAGATAGTATATTACTTTTATGCCTGGTCGAGACTTGCCAGGACCGATGTTCAGGAAAAAATCATCTTCTCGGTTCCCTCCGGGAATTTCGGTGATATGATGGGGGGAACCCTGGCCCTGAAAATGGGATTGCCGGTTAAAAAATTCGTGATAGCCACCAATGAAAATGACGAATTTCCCAAATACCTGAATTCAGGGACCTACCAGAAAATTGAACCTTCACGCAATTGCATCTCCAGCGCCATGAATGTAGGGCATCCCAGCAACCTTGCCAGACTGGTTTCACTCTATGGCGGTATGATGGACGAAAAGGGAAATATCAGTATCGAAGCCGATATGGAAACAATGCAAAAGGATCTTTTTTCAGTGAGTATCGACGATGCAAAAACCCGCGAAACCATTACGCAGACTTACCAGACCTACAGGATTATGCTGGAACCTCATGGGGCAGTAGGATGGGCGGGATTACAGGAATATTTAAGATATCACCGACATGAAATACCGGACAACCAGCTTTGTGTTTCGTTAGAGACCGCCCATCCTGCAAAATTTCCCGATGAGATAAGGACACTGTTAGGCGTAGAACCTGAAGCGCCCCCAAGCCTTGCCGGACTTGATACTAAACCGGAATTTTATACTGATCTAAACCTTGATTATCGGGATTTCAGAACCTATCTTCTGGATCAATTCGGATAACCCCTCCTTTGATTTACATGGATGAGAATTTCATATTGACTGATTGACGGAATGACTGAATGAGTGATTGAGTGAATGAGTGAATGAGTGATTGAAAATGTGCTAATGTAAAATTTTAAATTATTTTTTCCCTAATGCCTAATGGCCAATTCCTAATTCCTTGATCCTTGATCTTTGAACTAAACTTTTTCCTATGTACATCGTTTGCTCTGATCTTGAAGGCGTTTTCGTTCCCGAGGTTTGGATCAATGTAGCGGATAAGACTGCAATCCCCGAACTGCGACGGACCACACGCGATGAACCGGACTACAATCTGCTGATGCGGCAGCGTATGCAGATTCTCGACAAACACGGGTTGAAGCTCCATGATATCCAGGAGGTGATTTCCCGGATCAGACCTTTGCCTGGCGCCCTGGGATTTATCGAATGGGTCAGAGAAAGAAGCCAGCTTATCGTGGTATCCGATACCTTTATTCAGTTTGCCGATCCGTTGATGAAGCAATTGGGACGACCTACTCTTCTTTGTCATACCCTGGTTATGGATGAAACAAACCGGATCATTGATTTTACACTTCGCCAGTCCGATCCAAAGCGGCGAACCGTCGAAGCATTGCAGAGCCTGAACTATCAGGTGATAGCCATGGGCGACTCTTACAACGACTGCAGCATGCTTCAGCAAGCTGACGTCGGAATACTGTTCAGGCCTCCGGAAAATGTCATCCGCGATTACCCCCAATTCCCGGTAGTTCATCAATACGATGAACTGAAAAAAATCCTGCAACCCTATTTTGATGGGAACCCACCGTTAAAATGACTCCCTAATCTGGCGCCGGTTGTACTGGCATCCTTTTAATTATTACCTTTGCACTTCCTGAAGACGTTGTGTCTGTTTTAGTTTAATTGTTTGAAATTAAACAAGTTAATATAATTTTTTAAATCTGTTTTTATGAAAAATGATCCTTCAACCCGTATTTTTGACCTTCTGCAGTTTGGAGAGTATGGGGATGTCAATCCGTCGGTATGTGATTCGGCCACGTTCACATTTATGCAGGCAAAGACCATGCTCGAGACCTTTCAGGGTGAAGCCGAAGGTTGCTTTCTCTATTCGCGACATTGGAATCCAAGTAATAAATACCTTGCCGACGCACTTGCGGTCATGGAAGGGACCGAATCGGCCTGGGTAACGGCATCCGGAATGGCAGCCATTACCTGTACCATCCTTCAGATATGCAGCAGCGGGGATCATATCGTTTCCAGTCAGACCATTTACGGTGGCTCCTTTGCTTTTTTATTTAATTATGTGAAGAAATTCAACATCGGCGTGACCTTCGTCGATATCACCAACCACGAAGAAGTCAGGAATGCGATCGGCCCGAATACGAAAATGATCTATACCGAAACCATGACCAATCCGCTGCTTCAGATTTCCGATATCCCCGCCCTTGCTGCCATCGCACATGAACGCGATATCAAACTGGTGGTCGACAACACGTTTACCCCAATGATCGTTGCCCCATATCAGCAGGGCGCCGACGTAGTGGTGTACAGCATGACCAAATTTATAAACGGGAAAAACGATTGCGTAGCCGGCTCCATTTGTGCATCGAAAGATTTTATCGATTCGCTGAGCAATGTGAATGACGGTACGGCCATGCTTTTGGGACCGGCACTGGATCCGCTCCGATCCTCGGGCATCCTGAAAAATTTGCACACCCTGCACATCCGAATGAAACAGCACAGTAAAAATGCAGATTATCTGGCCCGGAAATTCAGGGAATATAACATCAAAATCAACTATCCCGGATTAGAGGATCACTGTGGGCATGCGACGTTAAAACGAATGATGAATCCGGAATTCGGATTCGGCGGACTGATCACCATTGATATGGGCACAGCCGACCGGGCTGCCCGCCTGATGGAAAAGATGGAGCGTGCCGGTGTAGGTTATTTAGCGGTAAGTCTCGGATATTTCAAAACACTATTCAGCAATTCGGGAAAAAGCACCTCCTCCGAAGTACCGGAAGAGATTCAACGCGACATGGGCCTTTCTGAAGGACTAGTGCGCTTTTCGGTCGGACTTGATCACGATATCGAAAATACCTGGGAAAAGATCAAGAAATGTATCGACGAAATGTAATTCATGCGAAAACCACTTGATCCTAAAGCCAAAGCCTTACTTACTGCAATAGCAGCGACAAATCTTCCCTCTATCGATTCGATCCCCTTGAATCATGCCCGGATTCAGGTTGAAAGTGGCATGGCTCGGATGAATATTCCGGTCATACCGGTAAAACGGATCACGAATGAATTGATTGACCTTGAAAATGAAAGAATTCCGGTAAGGATTTATTACCCGGAGAGTTGGAATCTGGTTGCTTCTCAGGTAGAAATCCCCACCCTGATATTTTTTCACGGCGGAGGATGGGTGTTTTTTACCCTTGATACCTACGATTCACTATGCACTCACCTTTGTTCGTTGGCAAGTGCTGTTGTGATCAGTGTCGATTACCGCCGTTCACCCGAGTTCAGGTATCCCGTTCCCCTAAACGATTGCATGGATGCGACTGAATATATACTGACACATTCGGAGAACTGGAACATTTTTTCTGACAGGTTTTATCTGATTGGTGACAGTGCAGGCGGCAACCTTGCAGCTGTAACCGCAATGAAATTAAGGGACCTGTACAGGTCGGAGCATCAGAATAGAATTGAATCCCCGACAATTTCCGGCGACCAGCTTATCAGGCGTGATCTGTATACTAAAATTTCAGGTCAAATTCTGTTGTATCCTGTAACCGATTATTACAGCAATCAGAAACCATCGCATCTGACATTCAGCGATGGATACGGTCTTTCGATGAATGACATGGTTTGGTTCTGGAAACAATATCTTGAAAATGAAGATCTTGCCTTCAACCCTTACGTATCGCCGCTTCAAGCAGAAGACTTGAGTGAATTGCCTCCGGCACTGGTTATCGTGTCAGGCTATGATCCCTTACGGGATGAAGGAATCCTATATGCAAATCGCCTGCAATCGGCCGGTATAAATATCAGTTTATCGGTTTATGGCGGTATGATCCATGGATTTTTAAGCTACCTCGGGATCCTGAAACAGGCCATCCCGGCTCTTGAAGAGGTCGCTGCCTGGATCCGGGCACAGGGTTGATCAATCAGATGCAGTATCATACCTGTTCAGCAACTTTCAGGTGCTGATGAATAAATCTGAGTATCTCGTCCATTGCTTCCGTGGCTTCTTTGAACATGGGGGCCATCAACGGATAGCAATGAAACATTCCCTTACCCGGTCTGAATGTAACTTCAACGCCAGCCTGCTGTGCTTTGAGATAAAACTGTTTCCCGTCATCGTACAACTCATCATCACATCCTGAATTGATGAAGAGGGGAGGAAGCCCTTTCAGATTGCCAAAAAGCGGCGAGATCAGCGGATCTTCGCGTCTGTGATCACCAACGTAATGTTTGCTGAAAACAGTCCACGAATTTAGTGGAGCCAGGGAAACCTTATTCTTCGTCAGGTATGATGCTCCCGAACAGGTCAGATCGGTCCAGGGAGATATTGCAACCGCAGCGGCAGGTAAAGGAAGACCCTGATCTTTCAACGACAGCAGTGTTGCCAGGCACAATCCACCCCCGGCCGATTCGCCGGCAATCAGAATGTTCTCAGATTTGTAACCGTTTGAAAGTAACCATTTATAAACCGTTACAGAATCATCGAGTGCTGCCGGGAACGGATGTTCCGGTGCCAGCCGGTACTCATAAATAAAATTCGCGATGCCGGCCGATCGGGCAAATTTGGAGACAATTCCCCTGTGATCATTGCAGGATCCTGAAACATAACCCCCGCCGTGTACATACATGATGACCTTATCCGGGGGACTATTTTCGGGAACAAGCCATTCTGCCTGAATTCCATCAATAGTAATTGCCTTGACTACGATTCCTTCGGGAATCCTGCCAAATTTGTTTGCACCGCGCTCACAAGTTGCCCGGAATCCCGGAATGGAGGTATCCTGATCGAACGTCTCCTTTTTGATACTGCCGTTCAAAAGATGGCGGTTACGAAGCATCAACACGATCAGTTTTCCTTTTACACTTGTCATTTTAAAGCTAAATATTAAAAAATCAGATTAGTACCGGGCTAAACTTTTTTGCCGTAATAAAATTTCTTCGTGGATTTTAATCGTGATATCCTGCCTACAGAAATCCCGGGAGTATGTCAAACCTTACAGACCAGATTCCGGTCTCCGTATGCATCATCGATCCGGGTCACGGTCGGCCAATATTTATCTTCCCTGAGCGAATCGACCGGAAATGCTGCCTTCTTGCGCGTATAGGGAAATTTCCATTCATCGGCCGACACCATTTGCGCAGTGTGCGGAGCCCTCATGATGACATTGTCCGATTTATCGGCTTTCCCTTCGGCAATTTCATCGATCTCTCCTTTGATCATGGCCATTGCTTCGATGAACCGGTTCAGTTCTGAATAAGGCTCACTTTCAGTTGGCTCTACCATCAGTGTTCCGTGAACGGGAAATGCGACTGTGGGAGCGTGAAATCCGTAGTCCATGAGCCGTTTGGCAATATCAATGGCCCCGATCCCTGTTTGACGCGTTATTCCGTTACAATCGACAATCATCTCATGGGCACATCGACCATTTTTCCCTGAATAAAGGATTGGATAATACCGTTCGAGACACGATTTAAGATAATTCGCATTAAGGATGGCCATTCGGGTCGCCTCTGTAAGACCCTCGCCGCCCATCATTTTAATGTACGCGTACGATATGGTGAGAATGTGCGCGCTTCCGTATGGTCCCGAAGCCACCGCTCCGATGCCCGAGCTACCGCCGGTTTCAACCCAGACATGTTTGGGAAGGAATGGCGCAAGATGTTTTGCGACAGCGATGGGCCCTTCGCCGGGTCCTCCGCCTCCGTGTGGAATGGCAAAGGTTTTATGGAGATTCAGGTGACAAACGTCGGCGCCGATCAATCCAGGATTGGTAAGTCCAACCTGAGCGTTCATATTGGCGCCATCCATGTAAACCTGTCCACCGTTTTCATGGATAATCCGGATGATTTCGAGGATCTCTTCCTCAAACACCCCATGGGTTGAAGGATACGTGATCATCAGGCAGGATAGGGAATCCTTGTTCTGTTCAGCTTTTTCGCGAAGGTCGTTCACGTCGATATTTCCGTGATCATCGCATTTCACGACTACGATCTTCATGCCGGCCATTGCAGAGCTGGCCGGATTTGTGCCGTGCGCCGAAGATGGAATAATACAAACATTCCGGTGGCCCTGGCCTTTGGAGATATGGTACTGGCGGATAACCAGCAATCCGGTGTATTCGCCGGCTGCACCCGAGTTAGGCATGAACGAAACCGCCTCAAAGCCGGTTATGGTAGCCAGATCAGCAGCCAATTCCCGGATCAGAATCTGGTACCCCTCTGCCTGATCGGTTGGTACAAAGGGATGCAGTCCCCCGAATTCCGGGTAACTTAAAGCAAAGAGCTCAGAGGCTGCATTGAGTTTCATGGTACACGATCCTAGCGGGATCATCGAACGGTTCAACGATAAATCCTTGATTTCAAGTTTTTTGATATACCGCATCATCTCGGTCTCCGAATGGTAGCTGTTGAAAACCTTTTGTTGCAGATATTCCGATTTACGCGAAAACTCAGGAGAAAATGTGGAAATTTGTTCACACTCCCTGGGATTACAAACAAATTCGGTATAATTTTTTCCGTTTGCCTTTACGAAGATGCCAACGAGCGTGTTGATATCAGTAAGGGTGGTAGTTTCTCCCACGCTCATCCCCACATGCCTTGCATCGATGTAATGCAAGTTCATCTCATGCTCCAGCGCAGCATTCCGTATGTTCTCCAGTGATACATGATCCGGAAGTGTGACCTTGACCGTATCGAAGAAATCCTGGTTCAGTTGCTGAAAGCCGTACTTCTGAAGCTCGGACGAAAGTACTCCGGTGAGAATGTTGATATGCCTTGCGATTTGCCGGATTCCTTTTGGACCATGATAAACCGCATACATTCCGGCCATGACTGCCAGTAGTACCTGGGATGTGCAAATGTTGGAGGTGGCTTTTTCGCGTTTGATGTGTTGTTCACGTGTTTGCAATGCCATCCGCAAAGCCCTGTCTCCGTTGGCATCGATCGAAATCCCGATGATCCTTCCGGGCATCTGCCGCTTGTATTCGTCACGTGTCGCAAAGTAGGCTGCATGTGGCCCGCCGTATCCCATCGGAATGCCAAACCGTTGCGTCGATCCGAAGACAATATCGGCGCCCCACTCACCCGGAGGAGTGAGGAGGGCCAGACTCATCAAGTCGGCGGCAACCGCAACCATTACGCCCGATTCATGCGCTTTTTGCACCAGTGCGCTGTAGTTGTTAACAGCCCCGAAACGGTCGGGATACTGGATAATGCAACCAAAGGTCTTATCATCAAACTGGAAATGCTCAGGTTCCTCAAAAACCAGCTCTATTTCCAGTGGGATTGCACGGGTCTTGATCACATCGATCGATTGTGGGAACAAGGTCTTCGAAACGAGGAACTTTTTAGCTTCGCGTTTTACGGCATCCCTCGAACGGCTGTTGCATAGCATGATCATCGCTTCAGCCGCGGCTGTGCCTTCATCGAGCAGCGAAGCATTTGCGATTGGCATAGAGGTCAGGTCGCAGATCATGGTCTGAAAATTTAACAACGCTTCAAGCCTTCCCTGCGATATTTCGGCCTGGTATGGAGTGTAGGCAGTGTACCATCCCGGATTTTCAAGGATGTTTCGTAAAATAACTGCCGGAACGATGGTGTCGTAATACCCCTGCCCGATAAAACTCTTGTAGATCTTGTTTTTTGAAGCTAAGGTTCTGAGGTGGTTCAGGTACTGAAACTCATTCATCCCTTTGGGAAGCTGAAGCGGCTTCTTCATCCGGATTGCCGATGGAACGGTCTGATCGATGAGCTGATCCAGAGAATCAACCCCGATTTTCTCCAACATTTTTTCGATTTCGTCGCCAAAAGGGCCATTGTGCCTTCTTGCAAAGTTGTTGCTGATCATATACAGTAATTTTAGGATTTTTTAACGGAGAGGCAAAGGTATCAAAACTTTGTTAATTTATAAACAAACGGAAGAGACCCCGACGGGGTCCTACCACCCCGACGGGGTCCCACAAAAAAAGGCTATCTGCGTTGGATAGCCTTTTTTGTCTGCCGGGGGAGTGGTCCAGAATCCTTATTTCTTTATCACCTTGGTTACAATCCTGATGCCGTCATTTGACATTACCTTCAGAAGGTACATTCCTGCCTGAAGATGCGACGGGTTTATCGATACCTGGTTACGGCCCGCAGTCAGAGAAGCCTGCATTTGGTAAACCTGCTGGCCTGCAAGCGCGTATATTCCCAACTGAACAGCAGATGACTGTTTCAAATCAATGCTCAGTGTCAATGCATCACCGACAGGATTGGGATAGACAGACCATGACTTCAAAACATCTGCAGATTCTCCCGCCCCAAGAATCTTGTTGCCATCAAAGGTCATTGTGACTTCGGCATGCGGTTTTTCTGCCGTCAGGGTAATGGCTATCTGGTCGCTGATGATTCCGGGCATCTCGGGATAGAGATAGTAAGTGCCATAAGCCATTTCTGAAAAATCAAAGCTGCCGTCTTCCAAAACCCTGGTAAACCCAATCGCTGCTCCCTGATCATTTTTCAGAATCATATTCACCTTATCCACAAATGTGCTTTTCACTCGTGCCATGTTGATCAGTCCTGAAGCCGAACCTGGTCCCGATGCCATAACTCCTGCCGGCAACAGATTTATATTATAGGGATTTGACGGTGTCCCCAAGGTGATCAAGGTAGCCTGCTGCCAGTTGAGAACATCACCATAATAGGTTGGCAGGTAGCCATTTGAATCAAACGGGATGGCTAGAATATAATAATTGCCTTCGGGAACCAATGTGAAATAATAGACCCCATTCGAGTCGATGTTGAAAACATTAAAGTATGGTTGATAATTCATGCTCGTATCAAGCGAGAAGATCATCACCATCCCGGCATCCAGCGGGAAACTCCCTGCAAAAACCTGCCCATAGATCTGATTGTAAGCTGTGGTGTCGGGGATCACCACGTTCTGACAATAAGTGCTTGTGCAGTTGTTAGTTATCATCGTCAGACAGATATTATAGGTGCCCGGGGCAGCATATGTATGACTCGGGTTTTCAACAGTCGAGGCACTTCCGTCACCAAAATTCCAGAGCCAGGTTGCCGGTCCTCCCGTCGAAAGGTTGGTGAAATTGACTGTATATATTCCTGATGCCGGATCGAGTGAATAGGAATAATTAGCCTGGCAACCCGGCCCGATAATTACTACAACCGAATGGCACGTCACGTCTGTACAGGAAGAGTCGGCACTCTGGATGGTAAGGCAAACATTGTAAGTTCCGGGTGCACTGTAGGTGTGAAAAGGATTCTGCACTGATGAATAATTATTCACCCCCGAAGCAGGATCATCAAAATTCCAGAGCCAGCTGACAATATTACCAATCGATTGATCTACAAAATGATAGGTCATTAATGCCGTTGTTGAATCAGGAAACGATGTGAAAGCGGCAGTACATTGCGGGGGATTGCCGACGTTTATGGTATCGCAGGTCTGATCAAAACATGTACTGTCGCTTCCCTGGATTGCCAGACAAACAACATACATTCCGGGAAGTAGATAAGAATGGGTAACATTGGGATTCTGAGGGTATGTTATGGTTTGCATTGCTCCGTCGCCAAAGCTCCAGATCCATGTGGAAATAGAACCTGATCCGGTCGTTGACTGATCAAAAAAGTGAATCGTGTCGTTTACATTGGCTGAGTCGGGCGAAATGGTAAATGAGGCCTGGCATGGTGAGGCTCCTAAAGTGGTAAAAGTGGAATCGGCGCCATAAATAGTTCCTCCGGGATAAATCAGAGAAGCCCTGTAATGATAAGTGGTGTTGGGAAGAAGACCGTACCGGCCCCACGACATGGTATAATTGTTATATCCACTTAGCGAACCAGAGGTAAAGTTATTATAGGCTGTAGTAAGTCCTAATTCCAGGACTATGGTCGCATTATATCCTGCTGCATTGAAGGTGCCATGAATGGTTGCTCCGGAACTGGTTATTAATGTTGCATCTCCGGTAATTGCTATAGGAGTTGAATTTGACAAGGTGGTAAAGGTGCTGTCGGCACCGTAGGTTGTTCCATATGAATTCACAGCTTTAATCCTGTAATGGTAAGTTGTAGCCGGAGTCAATCCACTCAGAACCTGGGCAACTATAACTACAGATGTTCCGTTTAACTGGCCTGCTGATACATTGAACCCGTATGATGGGGTTGGCCCGAATTCAAATTCTGTATAGGTTTGAGCTGAATTAGGGTTTACGGAAGCATTGATCAAAGCGCTTGTCTGAGTTATTGCTGTCGCTCCTCCTGTAATAGCAGTAGGAGCAGAGGGATTAGAATTTGAACAGATCAGAAAGTTATGCTGAATCAATGTTGTGCCGCCTCCATAAGAACCATTATAGGTTTGGAGGGTGTAATTACAATCATAGGTTTGAATGAGACAGGCCCACTGACTTGTCCCGGTGGGCAGATAAACCGTGTCCATGTAAAATCCGGTAGCATCAGTATAAACATTTGAAAAATAAGGATAAGTGGTTGAAGGATTTGCCGAATCAGACTTAATGATTACCACGTGATTCGGGACGGGATTTCCTGAGGTAATATCGTTTACATAACCCGAAATATATAACGAAATCTGAGCGGTGACCAATTGGCTAAGGCTCAGAAACACCAGAATGAATAGGACTTTTTTCATGACTGTATAAGTTGGTTTTTACGTTTGATTGTTTATGATTCAGGAAGTTTTTCCGGAACGTTTCCTGATTTAATAACCCTGAATGTTTGAATGGTTGCCTCTCGCTGAAAATTAAAACCCGGTAAGTAATGAAATCCTGATCCCTGCCGACCAGGGTTTCCAGGTGGTTGACGGTTTTTCGTACACCGAGTTGAAATAGTATCTTATGTTGGGTTCAATCTCCAGGCTGAATCGCCTTGACAATCTGACGGCTGTGTTGAATCCTGCTAAAACCTGCCAGTTTAAATCAACCTGCTCGGGAGGAATGCCATTGACGCTGATAATTTTTTTTGATTCCGGATTATAAGCATCTGATAATTCTGTCGAAGAAAGCAGTACCGAGAGTATTGGGCCACCTCGGATTCCAAGAGTTACCCGATCGTTGTACCAGAAGTCAAAACCCAGTATTAACGGGATCTGAAGATAACAATACCTCTTGATGACCCTGGGATATTCCAGTTTCATTAGACTGTCCCAAACCTCCTGACGGCTCAGATAAATCGTCGGTATATAATTTTTTACCGGATCGTTCCAGGAAAACAGAATCGAATCGAGACGGTTATAGCTTCCCAGCCAGTCATTGTAAGCAACCGAAAGCTCATTGGTTCCCTTTGATACCGATATTCCCATGCCGGTCCGTAAAGAAAATGGGCCTGATTTCAAAACGGCTTCAATTCCGGCTGTGTTGACGAATTTCTCACCCTCCAGGGTGTTGAACATGAATTCGGGAATATAACAGACGCCGATTTTGAATGTTGTTTTCCGGAGAGGCGTCAATTCGGGAGCAACTTTCTTACCCGTGGTATCCTCCCGGCTGAGGTTTCTTTTGTTAACAATCGACGAATCCTTATTAATATTTACCCGGGAAATTGCCTCAGGATATAATGAATCTTTGCTTACTGCATCGTTTCCGGGGGAAGAAGGAGTCGAAATTTCACCGGTGACGGTCGGGCCTTTGGTCAACTGTGCTCCGGCCATAATCGTGGAGTCTGAGTTTTTTCGGTCAGCTATTGAGTTATCGGCAACCGGCACTCTGGCTACATTTTTCGAGTTTGAGTTGTTCCCGCCAGCCTTCGGAACAGAGACGGTCTCAAGACCCCTTGTACGATATGTACTGCTCCCTGCCAGGCTTTCGGGAAGTCGTGAAGATGGTTCTGTGTGATTAATGGATGCATTGGTTAAGCCTGATTGGCCTGTAATTAACTGTTTTTCGTTTAGATTTAGTTCTTCCGGAATCGATTTTACGTTGGTTGATGATGAGTCACGCTTGTTTTGATCGACCGACAACTGATTATTCCGGTTATTACCGGTATTTTCCGGATCGATCCCTGAAAAAATCCAAAACAACAGACCGGCACTGACAATCATCGCAATTGGCAGGAGCAGCAGGTAGCCTTTCCTTCGCCGTGATTGCCTTGCAGTCAGCTTACCGGCATCCTCCAAAAAAGCCTTTTTGGCTGCCGGTGACGGGATAATCTTGTGATCTGACAGGATCTCCCTGAAGAAGTCATCCGACGGATGTTCCGGCACATTCATATATCGTGTTATTTTTAGTTTCTGACATCTCTTTGATTTTTTTTCGTAGCAACACCCGGGCCTTCGAAAGTTGCGACTTGGAGGTGTTCTCAGAACAGTGCAGGATACCAGCGATCTCCTTGTGGCTGAACTCCTCCATCACATAAAGGTTAAAGACCGTCCGGTATCCCGGAGGTAATTCGCAAATGACACTCATGATCTGCTCCTGGGTCAGGTCACTGTATTGATCCTTTGGCTCGAAGAATTCTGGATCTTCTTCGCCGATCTTCTCCTCAACCGATTCAAGATTTGAGAAGTTATGAGTTTTCCGGCGATCGCGCAGGAAATTCAAGGCGGTATTGACCACGATCCGTTTCATCCACCCCGACAGGGAGCCATACTTTCGCTGCCTGAAACTACTCAGGTTACTAATGATTTTCAGGAAACTATCGTGAAGGACATCCTCCGCATCGGCCAGGTTACCGCAATACCGCATCCCTACGCTGAGTAAGGCCGGTGCATAATGATCGTACAACGCCTCGACAGCATCGGGTTCTCTTGCGATTACCTTTTGGATTAATTCCGCTTCCACTTGATAATATAGTCCCTTTATCTAAACACAAAAAAACGGAATAGTTGCCTCTGAACACAACAAAGAGGGCAGTCCGTTGAACCACCCTCTTTGTTTATCCATAAGCTGATCGGCAAGAACAGGGTCTCCTTATTTTCGTATTCTCATTTTGAAGAAACTGCGGTAAACGAAAAACAAGGCTACTGCAAAGAAAAGAATGCCGATATAGGGTGCTACCGCGTAAAAATTATCCGAAATAGCAATCTCCATGGCCAACAGTCCAAAGAGGGTGGTAAACTTGATAATCGGATTCAGCGCGACCGACGAGGTATCTTTGAACGGATCGCCTACAGTGTCGCCTACAACAGTAGCATCATGCAGGGGGGTGCCCTTCTCTTTCAAATCGACTTCCACCACTTTCTTTGCATTGTCCCAGGCGCCTCCGCCGTTGGCCATAAAAACAGCCTGGAATAATCCGAAGAATGCAATGGCGATGAGATAGGCCACGAAAAATGAGGCGGCAGCATACCGGGGCGGCGTATGGATGGCGATGGAACTATCCTGATAGCCTGAAAGAAAGGCAATTCCGATCGCGAAAGAAAAGATTGCGATGAAAATATTGAACATTCCGGTTTGAGCATACTGTGTGCAGATTTTAACTACCTCCTTGGAGGTTTCCAGAGATGCCTTTTTATCGGCGTTTTCATCCAGCCGGATGTGCTTCTTGATGTATTCAACCGCCCGGTAAGCTCCTGTTGTAACTGCCTGGATGGAGGCTCCGGTAAACCAATAGATCACGGCGCCGCCGGTAAGGAATCCAAAGATGGTGTAAGGGTTTAAAACATTGAGAATCTGTTCGGGTTCAATCCCAAAATGATTTTTAATAAGTAGGATCAGGGAGAAGATCATGGTGGTGGCGCCAACCACGGCAGTACCGATCAAAACCGGCTTCGCGGTTGCTTTAAAAGTGTTCCCGGCCCCATCGTTTGCCTCTAAAAAGTACTTTGCTTTTTCAAAATCGGGTTTGAATCCGAAGTCGGCTTCGATCTCCTTCGTGGCCTTCTCTTTTTGTTCCTCAATCAACGATAACTCATACACCGACTGGGCATTATCGGTAACCGGTCCGTAGCTGTCAACTGCAATGGTAACCGGCCCCATACCTAAAAAGCCAAAGGCGACCAGGCCGAAAGCAAAAATGGAAGGATAGTTCATGAATGCATCCAGTCCGAAGTTGCTGGCATAGTAAGCAAGAAACATCAACACGAGAAAGACCATGCCCTTCCAGAACGCGCTGAAATTTCCGGCCACCAATCCCGAAAGGATGGTAAGCGAGGCTCCTCCCTCACGCGATGCCTGGACAATCTCGTTGACATGCTTCGACTTGGGACTGGTGAAAATCTTGGTGAATTCGGGTATCAGGGCCGCGCCAAGCGTGCCACAGCTAATGATGATCGACAAGGTCAGCCAGAGGTTATTGGGAAGATCGCCCAACTGCCAGTAACTGGCTAAAAACGTCATGATAATCGAAAGAACAGAGGTGATCCAAACCAGGTTGGTCAGGGGTTGTTCAAAATCAATGTCATCATGGTGCCCGTAAAAGATCTTACTGAAGAATTTATTGATATAAAAGGCTGCGATGGAGGTGATCACCATGAGAATTCTCATCACAAAGATCCACGTCAGCAGGGTGGTTTGATACATAATCCTGGTTGATTCATCCATGCCGGGGATAAATCCTACAGCCAGGACGATAAAGCTGATCAGGGCCACTCCGGTTACTCCGTAAGTCTCGAAACCATCGGCAGTCGGACCAACACTGTCACCGGCATTGTCACCTGTGCAATCGGCAATGACACCCGGATTCCGGGGATCATCCTCCTTGATCTTGAATACCACTTTCATCAAGTCGGATCCGATATCCGCAATTTTGGTAAAGATGCCGCCGGCAATCCTGAGGGCGCTGGCTCCTAACGACTCCCCTATAGCAAAACCGATGAAACTTGCACCGGCCAATTCGCGTGGAACGAATATCAGAATGATCAGCATCATGATGAGTTCCACACATACCAGCATGACCCCGATGCTCATTCCGGCGTCCAATGGAATATTCAGGAGTTTCAGCGGTTTCCGTTCCAGAGAAGCGAAAGCCATCCTGCTGTTAGCCAGCGTGTTCATCCTGATACCGAACCAGGCTACACCGTATGAACCCAGAATCCCGATTACCGTCCAGGCCAGGATTAATAAGACCCCGCCAAAGCTATTCTCCTGTAAATATCCGAAGTAAAATGCGATACACAATCCGATGATTACAAACAGGATAAACAGGAACTTCCCTTGCTGTATCAGGTAGGTCTTGCAGGTTTCAAAAATGATCTTAGCGACATCCAACATCGATTGATGTGCCCGAAGTCGCTTCACCTTCCTGAATTGATAGAGTCCGAATAACAAACCTAAAAAGCAAATCAGAAATCCGAAGAGCAACAGGTTGTTCTGCGAGCCCGTGAGTTCCGGAATCTTAAGATCGGCTTCGCTTGCCATACTGATAAAAGGCAAAAACAAAGAAATCAGTAACGAAATTGTTTTTTTCATATATACATATTTAATTATTTTCCACTGTTCACAAAAATAAAAAGAAATTTGATAGTTGCAGAATTTTTAAGGATGTTTTGTCCGGTGCTGAAAATTCTGTAAGTTTGTATTCCGTATCAGTAAGACAGCGCCGGTGCGGATCGATACGGTTACACATTGCCGATCGATATTGTTAAAGAAAATTTTATCGTATTCTGATCGGGATCGGACTATTAACAGCCTAAGATGGAAAAGATCATGCTGGATATTATCGGAATGTCGTACAGCCAGTCGCAAAGTGGCGCTTATGCGCTGATTCTGGGCGAACATGGAGGTAAAAGAAGGCTTCCGATTATCATTGGAGGATTTGAAGCGCAGGCGATCGCTATTGAATTGGAGAAAATCAAGACCCCAAGACCGCTTACCCATGATCTGTTTAAATCGTTTGCCGATAATTTTCAGATCGAAATTCTAGAGGTGATCATCGATAAGTTCAGCGAAGGGATCTTTTATGCGAAACTTATCTGCAGTAACGGTCAGAATATTCGTGAGATCGATTCCCGGACTTCTGACGCCATCGCTCTTGCGTTGCGGTTCAGTTGCCCCGTTAATACCTACGAACACATTATGGTCGCTGCCGGTATCATGATCGAGGAGGAATCAGAAAACTCGAAAACCGAGACTTCGACAGTCGCAGAAACCCCTTCCGGAAATACTACTTTTAGTGAGTCGACATTGGCCGAACTCAGGGAGATGCTTCAGTTAGCGATCGAGAATGAAGAGTATGAGAAAGCATCACAGATCCGCGACGAGATTAATAAAAGAAAATAGGGGATTCCAAATCATTTATTTTACTCAAATACTACAATTGTATGGCCATTAAACCACGCCTCATCCTGCTCAATTTTCTTCAATTTTTTATATGGGGTTCCTGGCTGCTTACCATCGGAGCATACTGGTTCCAGACTAAACACTGGTCGGGAACTGAATTCGGGGCAATTTTTTCCACCATGGGTATCGCTTCCCTTTTCATGCCGGCCATCGCAGGGATCATTGCCGACCGCTGGATCAATGCCGAAAGACTCTACGGCGTATTTCACCTCTGCGGAGCGGTCATTCTCATGATGATTCCCCGTCTGAACAACCCTTCCGCCATGTTCTGGATGATGCTCCTGAATATGATCTTTTATATGCCTACCATCGCTCTTGCCATTACCGTCTCCTATTCGACCCTCAAACGCAGCAACCTTGATATCATCAAAGAATATCCACCCATCAGGGTTTGGGGAACCATCGGATTTGTGGTGGCATTATGGACAGTAAGCCTCACCCACCTGGAAGTATCGGCCGGACAATTTTATATTGCCTCGGGCGCCTCCCTGTTTTTAGGCCTGTATGCTTTTACCCTTCCCCAATGCCCTCCGCTGGGTAGAACCCAATCAAATTCATGGTTTCAGGCACTCGGATTGAATGCTTTCCTCCTGTTTAAAAACTACAAGATGGCGCTGTTTTTTATCTTTGCCATGCTTTTGGGCGCCGCGCTGCAACTAACCAATGCATACGGAGATACCTTCCTCCACGATTTTGCTTCCATCCCCGATTTTAAAGACCTGATTGCAGTCAGATACCCGGCCATCATCATGTCGGTCTCCCAGATTTCGGAAACCCTTTTCATCCTCACCATCCCCTTTTTCCTTAGGAAATTTGGAATTAAAAAAGTCATGCTCTTCAGCATGTTCGCTTGGGTACTCCGGTTCGGACTCTTTGCCTGGGGCGATCCGGCCGGTGGTCTTTGGATGATCATTCTTTCCTGCATCATCTACGGGATGGCCTTCGATTTCTTTAATATTTCGGGATCCTTGTATGTCGAAACCCAGAGTGAGGCTGGAATCAGGGCAAGCGCGCAGGGTTTGTTCATGGTCATGACCAACGGATTCGGGGCCTTTTTAGGAAGCCGGATCAGCGGCCTGATCATTGATAATTACTTCACCCTCTCGACGGGGAAGTTTGACTGGCATGGCATCTGGCTTGCCTTTGCCGGTTATGCCCTGGTCGTGGCAGTTTTGTTTGCGCTGCTATTCAGACATAAACACGACCCGGAAACATTTTCCGGGACTGTTCAGCATTAAATGTTAATGCATTAACGCCTACTGATCTGTATTTAGCATTGCCAAATTATCTTGCCATTTATCTATGAAACAGTATCTTGATCTTCTCAGTCACGTGTTGGATAAGGGAATTCAAAAAACCGACCGTACCGGAACAGGAACCATCAGCGTATTCGGATATCAGATGCGGTTTGACCTGAGCAGTTCCTTCCCCATCCTGACCACAAAAAAATTGCACCTCCGCTCTATCATTTATGAATTGCTTTGGTTTCTGAAAGGCTCAACCAACATAAGCTATTTACGTGAAAATAAAGTGACTATCTGGGATGAATGGGCCAACCCGGATGGAGAATTAGGACCAGTATATGGATGCCAGTGGCGCTCCTGGCCCCGGCACGACGGAACGACCGTCGATCAGATCGGACAGGTAATCCATTCCCTCAGATCAAACCCCGATTCCCGGCGCCATATCGTAAGCGCCTGGAATGTAGGTGAACTCGAAAAAATGGCATTGCCTCCGTGCCACCTTCTCTTCCAGTTTTATGTTGCAAACGGAACTTTATCCTGCCAGATGTATCAGCGAAGTTGTGACATTTTTATAGGCGTCCCCTTCAACATAGCATCCTATTCCTTGCTAACCATGATGATGGCCCAGGTGACCGGTTTGAAACCGGGTGAATTCATCCATACGCTGGGCGACGCCCATATCTACCTGAATCATATTGACCAGGTTAAATTGCAGTTGTCGAGAACTCCGTTTCCTCCTCCGGTAATGAGGCTGAATCAGGATATTCAATCGATCGACGATTTTAAATATGAAGACTTCCAATTGTTGAACTATCAATCGCACCCGCATATCAAGGGAGCCATTGCCGTATAAAATCTTCTATGATATCTATTATTGTTGCAATAGCTGAAAATGGTGCCATCGGGAAAAATAACGACCTTCTCTGGCACATTTCGGGGGATCTTCGCAAGTTCAAAAGGATCACCAGGGGACACCCCGTCATCATGGGTAAAAAGACTTATGAATCATTGCCCCGCCGTCCTTTAATCGAGCGCCGGAATATTGTGATAACCGACCTTCCCGGCGAAACCATCGAAGGTTGCGAAATGGCTTATTCTATCCAGGATGCAGTAAATCTATGTGATCCGGCCGAAGAGAACTTTATAATCGGCGGGGCTTCGGTTTACCGACAATTTCTCCCCCTTGCCGACCGGCTCTACATCACCAGGGTGCATAAACCATTTGAGGCAGATGTCTTCTTTCCGCCTATCGATCCAGGGATATGGGAACTGACCGCTCAGGAACCCGGTGAGGCTGACCCGAAGCTGGCTTTTCAATACACTTACGAGGTTTACGACCGACGGAAGTGACTTGGGTCAGGTCTTCCTCTTTTCCTTTTTCGCCGCCGGAAATAAAATGTTATTAAGAATAAGCCTGTATCCGGGTGAATTGGGATGGAGATTCAGATCGGTCGGCGGATCCCCGACCAGATGCTGATAATCTTCAGGATCGTGCCCGCCTAAAAAAGTCCAGGTCCCTTTTCCAAAATCACCATGTATGTACCTGGCTTCATTCAGGGCTTTTGCCTCGCCCAAAACCACCACAGAGGGCTTAAGATATTTTTTGTTGAATGCCGTTGTCTGACCCATAAAACCATGAATTATGCTCACATGGTCCTGACAGAGCATACTGGGGACGGGATCCCACTTGGCCGAGAATTCAAACAGGGTGAAAAAATCATTATCCTTTGTAACCGTGCGCGGGCGGGTCTCCGTGACATCAATCGAGGAAATCTCGTATTCGTAAGGATTTGTGTTCAGCTTGAAGTTCTCGAAGGCAAATCCATTTGAATAGTTCAGTTTGGACTGGGCTTGCGGATCGGGACCATCTCCGTCGAACATGATATCACAAATGTCGAGGCCATCGGCGCAAAGAGCAACATCATAGCTGTCGGGGGCTGAACACATCGAAAAAAGATAACCTCCGCCCGCAACAAAATCCCTGATCTTCTTAGCCACGGCAAGTTTCATCTGCGAAACTTTTTTAAAACCAAGCCTTGCCGAAGCCTCCTCTTGTGCTGCCACATCTTCACGATACCAGGGGAACGATTTATAGGCAGCCCAGAATTTTCCATATTGACCGGTAAAATCCTCGTGATGCAAATGCAGCCAGTCGTAAAGTGGCAAAATTCCTGTCATAACCTCTTCATCATAGATCACATCATAGGGAATCTCCGCATAACTAAGCACCAGCGTCACAGCATCATCCCAAGGTAACTTGTTTTTTGGAGAATAGACCGCAATCCTGGGGGCTTTATGAAGCTTTACCGTCTCCATGTTGACCTGGGTATCGGATATCTCCAGTCTGATCGCCGCAGCCTGAGCATCAGCAATGATCTGATAGGTGATGCCTCTGATCTTGCATTCATCTTCACAAACCTTATCGTAGGGAAACATGAAACTGCCCCCCCGGTAATTCAACAGCCAGTCGGTTTCTGTTTCACGCTGCAAAACCCAATAGGCCAATCCGTATGCTTTCAGGTGGTTCCGCTGATCCTCATCCATCGGGATCAGGATAAAAGCGCTGAAAGCCCGTTGTGAAAATGCAAATAAAAAACAGATAAACAGGAGAATGATTTTTTCAGAATGGCATCTCATTGCGGTCATCATCATCCATTTTCGACATGATCGTCCGGGTTCTTATCGAACCATCAAACGATTCGTTAGCAGGAATATTGCTGACAGGGATATAATCCATCTCAGGATCAACAAATTTGGCATATTTTGATATGAACCTGAGTTTGACATCTTTCAAGGGGCCGTTGCGGTTTTTTGCAATGCTGACTTCGGCGACGCCTGACGTTGAATCGCCGCTTTCATCCACATCGATTTTGTAATATTCGGGACGGTAAATGAACAGTACCATATCGGCATCCTGCTCGATCGATCCCGACTCACGTAAATCGGACAGGATGGGCTTTGCCGCGGTGGATCTTTTTTCTGGCGCCCGGCTGAGCTGCGATAACGCGATCACCGGAACCTCCAATTCCTTGGCCAGGGTTTTAAGAGCCCTCGAAATGCTGCTGATCTCCTGCTCCCGGTTTCCGCGTGTATCCTGGCTCCCCTGCATCAACTGAAGATAATCGACAATGATCATCTGTACATCATGATGCGCTTTTAACCGCCGGCATTTTGCCCTCAGATCAAAAATGGAGAGGGCAGCGGTGTCATCAATGTAGAGTGGGGCGTCGATAAGAGATGAAATCCTGGTGTTCAACTGCGTCCATTCATGATCTTCCATGCTGCCTTTTCTCAACTTCTCCTGCGGGATCTCTGTTTCACTCGAGATCAACCGGGTCACAAGTTGAACAGACGACATTTCAAGAGAAAACACTGCCACGGGTTTTTTAAAATCAACCGCTGCATTTCGCGCCATGGTCAGCGCAAACGCCGTCTTTCCCATTCCGGGCCGGGATGCAATGATGATCAGATCCGATTTCTGCCAGCCCGATGTGATCCGGTCCAGTTCCGTAAATCCCGATCCAACCCCCTTCAGCTTCCCCTCCTGGTTTCTTCCCGCAGCAATCTCCTTCAGAGCCTCCTTGATGATGGCCTGCATGTCCATGTACGATTTACCAATGCTGCTTTCACTGATTGAAAACAAACCGGTCTCGGCTTTGTCTAACAGGTCAAATACATCGGTAGTATCCTCATAAGCATCTTTGATGATCTCCGATGATACCCGGATCAACTCCCGCTGTATGAACTTCTGTAAAATGATCCTCGAGTGAAATTCAATATTGGCGGCCGATGCAATTCGGTTGGTAAGCATGGTAATAAAATATGGACCGCCAGCTACCTCTAATTCACCACTCTTTCTCAGCTCCTCAGTCACCGTCAGAATATCGACCGGTTCGTTCTGTGCGAATAACCTTTGAATAGCCGAAAAGATAATCTGATGCTGCTCCTTGTAGAAAACCTCCGGTTTCAGAATTTCAATGACTTCAGCCAACCGGTCATTTTCGAGCATCATTGCTCCCAATACCGCTTCCTCAAGGTCCAACGCCTGCGGGGGAATCTTCCCGTGCTCATATACCGCATCACTGACACCATATTTGCGGCTTCTTCTTTTTACATTCTTTTCTTCCATATTCCAAAAATACCTTTATTCACAGTCCGTTTCATACTGCATGGAACTTTTATTTATCAACAACTACAGACAAAAAAAGAGGGATATGTGAACCCATTTATGCCATAAACCTCCTGAAAATTCGGGACTTAATAAAACCTGCTCCACATCAAACCGAAAACCTCCCAGTGTTGCGGTAACACCTACACTCGTCTGAAAGACCACCCTTGATACATCCTTCACCGGGATGACATACGCACTGCTTTTATTGAAGAGCCCGCCTTCCAAGGTCGCATCGTAGCCAACAACCTTTCCGGATCCCTTAAGGAAAAAAAACAATTGATTCGTTCTAAGACCCTTGTCCTTCAATATACGTCGCTTCTCCACACCCGGATTCGCAAAATAGGGATTCAGCCAGCCTGCCCTTAACCCGATTCCTCCGGTGAAATTGGTGTACAAAGTTCCGACTTGACCCGTTGACAGGAGATTCATCTCAAAATGTTTGTTCGACAGAATCCCTTTTTCATAGGTCATCGAATAATTCAACACCAGGTCATTTTGAATCTGGTACTCCCACCCCAAAGGTTCATTGTTGGTTGGAACCGAGTTGTGGAATGCACGCTGAACCCATTCACCGTACGAATTCGGACCGATAATCCCGATATCCAGTTCGGATATCTGCCTGAACCGGTGAACCGGATCGTTGGATGTTTTCTTAGATGCGAAATAGAGATAAGCTGCATAAGGCCGGTCACCGAACTTGATGCCTCCTGTCTTGGTAGTCGAGGGAGTGTACATGTTTTGAACAATGGCAATCCCGTAATAGTTCACGGCTGAGCTCCAGTAAGGGACCATGGCAATCGACAGGGGATTGGACCGAAGTCCCGGAGCAGTCAATTCCACCCGGATACCATTCGTGTAAAACCGATCGGTGTAATCCAAAATGTCATTATCGAAGCTTAATTCCAGAAATGTTTCGTCCGAAAGCGTCACCATCGAATAAAATCCCGGGTTGTCTATTTTTCCGGAAAGATTCTTTCGGCTTACCGGTTCGTTCAGATCGACCGGAAGATTGACTTCCCTGAGTTCCGATATTCTTTTTATCCTTACCGAATCGTCCGTCATCCCCATCGATTGGTGTTGAACTTCACAGCGCTGAACCTGTGTTCGTTTAACCCGGGCTGGCAGAGAAGGCTTTGTGCTCCGGGGAGCTTGTTTAAGTGACGGATTTCCTGTATTCTTAACCATCAACTGTAAATGTTCCTTCTTCTTGTTTATTGCCTTTACCGGAGTCTCCTTATTCTGCTGTAAGGGCCGGTCATGCCCGCCGTCATTACAGCGCACAAACAGCATCAACGCCAGAAGATACAGGAGAATTTTTTTCATTCCATGACAAAATTACGCATTTCCATGATCGATCCTGGCTATCTTTACATTCCGGATTATTGGTCACCTTTCGCGGAATTATGAAGAAGATATTGCTCCTTTTATTTCTTATGGTAGTTACTGCATCTGCCCTGGCTCAGAAAACACTTTTAGTTGAAAAGGTAGGTTCCTCGAAACGTTATTTTTTTAATATCGGTGATAAAATAAAACTGAAGGTTTCACAACCCGACACGCTGCTGAAAGGTGCGCTGTGGAGTATCGACGACAGCGTGATCTCTGTTACGGGTTGGCGGCCCTGCGATGTGCGAATCAGGGATATCAATATTGTTTACAAAAATTTCGTTGCTCCGAAAAGGATGGCCAATACAATCTTTATAGGAAGCATTGGCATATTCTGCATCATTACGATCAATCACCTGATCAATAATGAAACGGTGATTTCGCCCGATGCTCTTTTGATCAGCGGCGGGGTTGCAGCTGCGGGATTGATCACCCTGTCGTTTTCAGAAAAGAGATGCCATACCGGCAAACGGTGGAAAATTAAAGTCCTCGACAAGGTCGTTTATCAATAAGGTTATTCGATCAGTTCCATGATGATCCGCGTCATCAATGGTTCGACGGCACTGGCCGCATCGATCACCTGTTTATGAGAGATTTCGACGATCTTTCCGGTTACCCCGAGGTCAGAAATCACAGAGACTGCAAAGCAGGTAAGCCCCATGTGCCGGGCGGTAATTACTTCCGGAACCGTCGACATCCCGACGGCATCAGCTCCTATGGCCCGGATATATCTGTACTCTGCCGGGGTCTCAAAGGTTGGCCCGGAAACGGCCGCGTAGATCCCGGTCTGTAATTTTATTCCATGACGTTCAGCTATTTTCAGGGCTTTTGTAATCATCGTCTTATCATAAGCTGTGCTCATGTCGGGAAATCTGACTCCTATTGCAGGATCATTTTTCCCGATAAGCGGATTATCCTTCATAAGGTTGATATGATCTTCAACCACCATGATATCTCCCACCTCAAAGCCAGGATTAATTCCGCCACTTGCATTGGACAGGATCAGTAAATGAATTCCCATGTACTTCATGATCCTAACCGGAAATGTTATTTCCTGCATGGAATAACCTTCATAATAGTGAAACCTTCCCTGCATGGCTATGATCTTCCGTCCGCTCATCGTGCCGAAAATCAGTTTTCCCTGGTGCCCCTCAACAGTTGAAACCGGAAAATTGGGAATCTCCTCGTAAGGAATGGTCTGTTCGATCTTCATCATGTGAACCAGTCCCCCAAGACCTGTTCCTAAGATGATCCCAATCTCGGGTTTTATTTCAACCCTGCGTTCCAGGTATTCAACTGTTTCTTTGATCTTTGTTAGCATAACTTAGTATCTGGTTGTCAAAATGTCCCTTATCGGTTCCATGAAATTCGACTTCCATGGGAACGTAAAATAACGGCAGATTGCTCAGTTTAGTGCCCGGTTCAAATACTTTCAACCGCATGGCATCCTTTTCCGTGGTGACCAAAACTTTTTTATGGGTCGGTAGATCATTGAAAAGGCGGGTTATCTCGTCGATGTCTTTTTGTGTATAAAGATGATGGTCCGGAAATTTAACGGTAATTATCTCACTACACATGCGTGATAAATGTTCTTTTAACGGGTAATCGTTGGCGATACCGGTAAAGAGTAAAATGTTGGTGAGCTTTTGGGGAAAATCATATTCCGACGGATTGTTGAAAGGGACTGGCTGCAGGTACCGGATATATGAAAAATAAACCTTCTGGTGATTCTTCAGATGAAGTTCATCGATGATCCTGCGCCGGGTTATGGGTGAAAATATCTTTGGAGTCTTGGTCACAATGACAATATCAGCCCTGACAGCATTGGATCTGAATTCACGGAGTGTGCCCGAAGGGGCAACAAAGTCTTCAGTATACAACTGGTGGTAATCAGTTAACAGGATAGATAGCGCTGGTTTTACATACCGGTGCTGAAAGGCATCGTCAAGAAGTATCACACTAAGGTTGGAGAATTGTTGGATCAGGTTCTGAATCCCTCTCTTTCTGCTCTCATCGACAGCCACTATAAGATGCTCAAATTTTTTCAGATACTGTACAGGTTCATCACCCAGATGCAAAACATCCGAACCTGCATTACCCAAAACGAATCCTTTGCCTTTCCGGCCATAACCCCTGCTGAGGGTTGCAACAAGGCCATGCGGCTGAAGCAACCTGATCAGGTATTCAATATGGGGGGTCTTACCGGTGCCTCCAAAACTGAGATTGCCTACAGAAATGACAAGTTTTGGAAAGGAAACAGAACGGAGAACATGGATATCAAACAGCAGATTCCTGATTTGCATCAGCAATCCATAACAGAGGGAAAAAGGATATAATAATATTTGAAGAAACCTCGTCATTTTTGAGATTTCTAAATTACAAAAAATAATATTTCACACAAGAATGCGTAAAAACCTGAAAATTAATAAAATGGAATTAAATGGATGATCAGGCCAGCGATATCTCCCTTACCAGATACTTGATATTCTTGATCAGTTCATTGATTCCGTAATCAAGTCGGCTGGTCTTAACGATATAGTCAGTGGCCCCTGATTCAAGGAGATTGATGGCCAGAATCGGATCATCGGAGGAAGCAAAAAAAACAACCCGGGGGAGGGTCGATATCTTCTCAATCCTGGCCACTAACGTATGATCGAGATGGTGCGCCGGATCATGATCTGAAATAATAAAGTCGGGAATCACTTTTTTTTGCAATCGGTACAAACACTCGTCAATGGATTGAAACGCATGAACATTCTCGAATTTATTGATATTCAGATGATATTTTATGAGACTTCGGTGAATCGGATTGTTGTCGATAATAAAAATTGCCGGAGATTTCATGGTTTCGGATTAGAACATTCCAGCTTCAAATTTTAGAATTTTTAAATCAACAATCAGCATTGACAGATGAAACTTTTAAACATTTTATGAACATCTTTACACTCACCAGAATGTTGAGAATGTGTATCTTTGAAGGGTATTTACATTTTTTATATGATTGTTTCTGAAATTACGACCTATCTTGAATCCCTTGCGCCGCTCTCCTTGCAGGAAGATTATGATAATTGCGGATTGTTATTCGGAAATCCCGACTGGGAAATCCGCGGGATTCTGTTAACCCTCGACCTGACTCCGGATGTTGTTGATGAAGCCATCATGAAGCAATGCAACCTGATTGTCGCGCATCATCCTTTTATCTTTAAAGGATTGAAAAAATTACACCCGGACGCAACAGAAACAGGGATTCTTACACGGGCGATCCGGAATGATATTGCACTTTATGCCATGCATACCAATCTCGACAATATTCATGAAGGGATCAACGCCCGACTGATCCGGCAGTTCGGCATTTCTGATTTTCGTTTACTAAAGCCACAGAAAGGAACCTTGCGAAAATTGATAACCTTTTGCCCTGCCAATCATGCCTCAAGTGTGAGAGATGCACTTTTTGCGGCAGGTGCGGGAGTTATCGGCAATTATGACCAATGCAGCTTCAATGCAGAAGGAGAGGGGACATTCAGACCCCTGGAAAATGCAAATCCTTTTGTAGGTAAACTAAACCAGATACATTTAGAAAAAGAGATCCGAATCGAGATGATCTATCACGACTACGATGAATCACGCGTGGTTAGTCAACTATTGAACAATCATCCGTACGAAGAAGTCGCTTATGATCTGGTGCCTCTTGGTAATCAGGATCCCACCGCCGGAGCAGGTGTCATTGGAACCCTGGCTGAGCCGGTCGAAGCAATGGAATTTCTGGGAAGGATTAAAAATTTGCTGCACCTGCCTGTCCTTCGCCATTCAGGAATACCGGAAAATCAAATCTGTAAGATCGCTTTATGTTCGGGTTCCGGAAGTTTCCTGATCCCCGACGCAATCCGTGCGAGAGCGGACGTTTTCCTGACCGCAGATATAAAGTATCATGAATTCTTCAATACGACAGATAGGTTGCTCCTGGTCGATATTGGCCATTACGAAAGCGAGCAGATTGTAAAAGAGTGGTTTCATGATGTGCTTATTCAAAAATTTCCTAATTTTGCAACCTTAATTTCAGAATTGAATACAAACCCCGTTCATTATTTATAAAATCGCAATTATGGCAAAAACTACGGGCAAGCCGATTGCCACCTCAAAACCATCGAAATTACTGAAAAAAGAACCTGTTAAAGAAAAGCGTACGCCGGCCAAGGAGAAAGAGGCTGCTGTACAGGCTGCCGCAACGGAACCGGTAATTGTGCCGCCCCCGGCCTTAAAAGCTGAGTCAGGTGATGAAAAGACCGAGGTGACAATTGAAAAGAAATTGATTGCGCTGTACAGTCTTCAGCAAATTGATTCGCAAATTGATAAGATCAGGATCATTCGTGGGGAATTACCTTTGGAAGTACAGGATCTGGAGGACGAAATCGCTGGTCTGGAAACCAGAATCGACAATTATATTCAGGAGACTGTTGTCCTTGAACGGTCGGTTTCGGATAAAAAGAATGCAATCAAGGATTCCCAGGTTCTGATTAAAAAATATGAAGATCAGCAACAGAATGTCAGGAATAATAGGGAGTATGATTCACTTACCAAAGAAATAGAGTATCAAAATCTGGAGATACAATTGTCGGAAAAACGGATCAAGGAGTTTCAGGCGACACTCGATCAGAAGCAAGAAGAGATCGAACGTTATCAGAAACAGCTTCAGGACAGGAAAAATGATATTGAGATCAAGAGAAATGAACTTGACGACATCATTGCGGAAACAGAAAAGGAAGAGCAGGATCTTATAACGAATTCAGAAGAAAACCGTAAATACATCGAAGAACGATTGCTGACTGCCTACACCCGGATTCGGAAGAACGCCCGCAACGGACTGGCAGTCGTTCAGATCGAACGGGATGCCTGCGGAGGTTGCTTCAATAAAATCCCACCCCAGCACCAATTGGATATCCGGATGCATAAAAAAATCATTGTGTGTGAGTATTGTGGCCGGATACTCGTGGATGACGGCATTGTAAATGCCGTTCATTGATTCCGGCGCTTTAGAATCTGAATCCGATAGTCGTTAACACCGTATGGGTGTTGTAGGTATTATGTGACGGATTTACCATGGATGCATCGTACAGGTAGTAATCCTGCTTCATTTGGGACCAAACATAGGTTACATCGGCAAAAAAGTAACGTGAACGGTACCCCAGTCCCCCTGAAACCTGGAATTTCTCAGCATTGTTAATACTGCTTGTAAACGGATTGCTGAAGTAGGCAAAACCGCCCCTGATCCGGAAAGATGAAATTCCCCACTCAGTTCCGATTCTGAAATTTCCGAATGATTGATAATTTGTCTTAATTTCCGAATTTACATCAGCATAACTGTCGTCGGAAGAGGTTAACCTTCCCTGCGAATAGTTGACATATTCATAATCAGCGCTAATAAGTCCATACTTGCCCACAATGAAGGCAAGGCTGCCGATTGCCCTGAACGGTGTCTTCATCTGGTAATCGTAGTAACCAATCGGAGAATCGAGGGAGCCATTCCAGGCAACCGTATCAAATGAGGATTGCATACTGCTGAACCATTCATCCTGCATTCCGGGGTACCAGGTAGGAGTATGGATTGCTGCGCCCACCCTGAACCATTGAATCGGTTTGTAGATCAAACCGAGTTTCACATTGAATCCGGTACCACGGGTTTGAAGATTATATCGGTACTTCAATGCGATGAAGTTTTTTAACGTGTCATTGGTCCGGGATTCCTGGTACAGGCTGTTTTCATAATAACTAAGAGTCGGAATGCCGAATGTCAGTCCAAGAAACAACGTGTTGTTAAGATTTGCTCCGACGGCGAAATCAAGCTCATTGATCGACCCATAACTGTTTATCTGTTTGGTTTGAAGTACGCCACCATATTTGGCATCACATTCATATTCATTATCTGAGTTGTAAAAGATCAGATTGGTTCCGTATGCAAGTCCTATGTCAAATGGATAGGAATCCTCAACAGTGGAGGGAGGAATCCGTCCCTCATTCAGGATATTGGTATAGTTTTGCATCAGGGAGTTTTCCTTATTCACCCCACTGATTAACATCTTATTATTAAAATCGTTTTGCCGGTTAAATCCAAATCCGATATTAAGGCTTTTGAGAATACCATTATTTTTGGATGGCTTGATGTTAAAAACAAATCCTAAATTTCCCATCCCGAAGTTCACACGGTTTTCTTCTGCCTGGGTGCCGTTATAATTTGTGGTAGTGCTCCCGATGGTGGGAGCAATGGTCAGGGTCATTTCTGAGACGGAATAGAGTCCGAGGCCTGCCGGATTGGTAGCCAGTGTCGAAAAGTCCGCCCCGACTGCACCGAAAGCCCCGCTCAATGCGTTGAATCTGGCTGTCCCGCTATAATTTATCCTTGAGAACCGTAAGACATCCTCTGCTGTCTGTGAACGAACTCCGGTAAACGTCAATGCCAGTAGCATGGCGAAAATCACATTCTTTTTCATAGCTCTAAGAGTTAGGGGGTGTATTAACGACGTCTTCCGCTTCCACTGTTGCCTCCACCGGAAGGAGCGGAACCTCCGCTTCCGCTACCCGATCGCGAGGGGGCTGAGTAGCTTCCTCCTGAGCTGGAGGGTGTCGAATAGGAGCCGCTGCCCGATCTGGTGGGTGCCGAATAGGACGGGGTGGAGCGAACCGGCGCAGAATAGCGTTGCGATCCTCCTCTCGAAGGAGACGAGAAAGATCCCGTTGATGAAGAACGTGGAGTTACCGTTTGCCTTGAACCCGAAGAGGGGGTGTTACTTCTGATCGTGGTACTCTGGTTTGATTGGTTAGAGGCCGGATTCTGAGTCCTGGGAGAGAGATACTCCTGGCTTGATTTAGGTTGCCGGTAAATAGGCGACGAATAACTTTGGGTGGTGTTTCCGCTTCTTTGAACTGTATTGCCCTGTCGGTTGCCTGTGACCCGCTGGTTGTTGTATTCAGGCTTTACAAACCGGGGTTTTGGCTGCTCACGGGTAGTGGTTGTCCGGTTTTGTACTAACGATCTCTTGTAGGCATCCTGTCGGTTGTTTAGAGATCTGGTGTAACGGTATTGGTTGCGGTTGGAAGGGGTGACTACCGTTGAGGAGCTGTTCCGTTCGGATGGGGATACGGAGTTTCTTGAATAACTGCCAGTCTCACCGGTTCTTAGATTCCTGTTCTCAGGAACTGTGGTGTTTCCGGCGGTGGTGCGTGAATTTCTGTTTTCCGGGTCTCCCGAAGTGTTGTACAGGGTTCTTCTGGCGCCATAATAGGTATTGGTGTAATAGGGCCCTCCATAATACCAATCATAATAGCCATAACAATAGCAGCAGGGGTAATACCAGGGATTGTACCACCCATAATAGGGATATCCCCATGGGGAGCCATAATAAGGGTATCCCCATCCGTAATTCCATCCCCAACCGTAGTTCCATCCCCAGGGATCATAAGGATAGCCCCACCCCATTCCGAATGAAAAAGAGTTCCCGTAGAAACCTCCCAAACCGATTCCGGCACCGAAATATAAATTGATGTCCGGATTATTGGCACTGCCACCACCGGTTGTGGCATCATCACTGGTATACGTCTCATCGAAATAACCCTTGGTGGTGTCTTTACTGTTGAACCGGTTGATCCTGCTCGAGTAGGAATAATCATTATAATCATCGGCAAATGTTGAGGATGCAGGCGCTTTACTGGTCGAAAGATCGGGGGAGGTAATGACTTGCGTTCCACTGGGAGTGGATTCCGAAAATTTCACCCTCTGATTGCTACGGTTGTTATAACCCGGACTGTACACATCATCATTGATGACGGTACTGGTTTGCTTTTGGGTGGTACAGGCGCTTATGACTACCGCAATGACTGCACCAATAAGAATTACTTTTTTCATGGTTTGTTTCTTTATAACCGGCTTCCCGGGTTCACCTGAAAGATTGATTTTTTTCGTACTTTTGCAAAGGAGTAAGAAATAGCAAATTTTATACCAAACTCTAAAAAATGGCAAAAGATTTTCCCTCAAGAGCTGAAAATTATGCACAATGGTACAACGATCTGGTAATCAAGGCTGATCTTGCTGAAAATTCCGCCGTCAGAGGTTGTATGGTAATAAAGCCATATGGCTTCGCCATCTGGGAGAAAATTCAGTCGGTACTGGACCGGAAGTTCAAGGAAACAGGTCATTCCAATGCCTATTTCCCGATTTTTATCCCGAAATCATTTTTCAGCAGGGAAGCGAGCCATGTTGAAGGATTTGCAAAGGAGTGTGCCGTGGTAACCCATTACCGTCTGAAAAACAATCCTGAACATACCGGAGTAATTGTTGACGAAGAGGCGCGTCTTGAGGAGGAATTAATTGTAAGGCCGACCTCCGAAACCATTATCTGGGATACCTATAAGAACTGGATTCAATCGTATCGTGATCTCCCGATTCTTATCAATCAATGGGCGAACGTGGTACGTTGGGAGATGCGGACCCGTTTGTTCCTGCGCACTGCCGAGTTTTTATGGCAGGAGGGGCACACAGCACATGCCACGAGGGAAGAGGCTGTGAGTGAGGCTGAAACCATGCTGGATGTCTATGCCGATTTTGCTGAAAACTGGATGGCTATTCCGGTAATTAAAGGAACCAAATCTCCGTCTGAAAGGTTTGCCGGCGCTATTGAGACATACGCTATTGAGGCGCTCATGCAGGATGGGAAGGCTCTTCAGGCAGGAACATCACATTTTTTAGGACAAAATTTCGCCAAAGCATTTGATGTGAAATTTCTGAATCAGGAAAACACACTCGATTATGTTTGGGCGACTTCATGGGGCGTTTCGACCCGTCTGATGGGAGCGCTGATCATGTCGCATTCCGATGATTCAGGACTGGTACTGCCTCCCAAACTGGCCCCTGTTCAGGTTGTAATTATTCCGGTTTTCAAAGATAAGGATCAGTTAGCCAGAATCTCTGCGGTTGTCCGACCCCTGAAAAAAGCGCTTGAGGACAAAGGCATCAGCGTAAAATATGATGATCGAGAGACCCATAAACCGGGGTGGAAATTCACTGAATATGAGTTCAAAGGAATTCCGGTACGCGTCGTCATTGGTCCGCGTGACATTGACCAGGGGACGGTTGAAATAGCCCGTCGGGATACTATGGAAAAAGAGGTATTGCAAATCCGTGACCTGGTAACTAAAGTAATCCACCTGTTGGACCAGATTCAGAAAAACTTGTACGACAGGGCATTTTCTTTCAGGGAAAACAATACTTTCCGGGTTGATACCTGGGATGAATTCAAACGGGTACTTGACACGAAAGGGGGCTTCATTGCTGCCCACTGGGATGGTACTTCTGAAACCGAAGAGAAGATAAAGGAGGAGACCAAAGCCACTATCAGGGTCATCCCGCTCAATAATCCACAGGAAGAGGGTAAATGTGTTTATTCGGGTAATCCCTCCTCCCAGCGCGTAATATTTGCCAGGGCTTACTGATCAGAAAGGAATGATATTGCCGCTCCCCCGGATATCGGCCTTGACCGTTTGCGGGTTGCCTGTAAAGTAAATATTCCCTATCGAAAGGATGGTTGCATCCAGCAAAGTGGTAGGATCGGTGGCCGATTCTACCCTGACATAAGAATCGTTGGATGATTTGTTGACGGCATGGGCCCATTTGGTTACCAACGACGTTCCATCGAACCTACCATAAGAACTTGCATACAGGTACATCTCATCGGAGGTACCGCGAAGAATAAGGTCAGCGGTGCCCAGATTCAGGCTGAACATCCCTTTGAGCACCGATACCGAAAGATCGATTACGCCGCAGCCACCCCAAATCTCTACGTTCAGGGAGTCATTAACAAGCGTCGTTTCAGAGCGGACGTTTCCTGAAGAATTATAAACAATATGCCAGATTCCCTTCCCCGCTAAATAAACATTTACGGGACTTTCATAATCCCGTAACCAGTTGCATTTATTTTCATTCGACAGGTACAGGATCCCACTATCAACCCTGGTCTTAATGCCTCCAATTAGGTTTTTACCGCACTCGACTGTCACCGTGCCCGGTTGACCCTCGGTCAGTATAAGGTTCACATAGTCGCTGATATTAATCTGATCACAACTGTCGATGTTTCGCTGTTGTGATATTACGGCTCCGGTGTTCGACACACAGACACCCCGTTCTTTATCGCAACCGGTCAGGAACCAAAAAAGAAATGGTACAGTTATCCACACTGACCAGGCCAGTAACATTCGTTTAACGGATCGTCTTTTTTCCATAATGAGTGATGAATTTGTATCCCAGGCCCCATCCGATATAATCGGCGCGTCCCCAATGAACTTTCAGCATGACCGAGGCAAAAAAGTTTTGTGAAAAATTATATTGCAGCGCAAGTTTTTCATAGAGTGGGCCGTTACTTTTTTCTTTTCCGCCAAGGTAAATGCCAAGATTGACAATAAAACCGATTTTAGAGATTACCAATTGATAAGCGGCATTGATGCCCGGGCGCAGCACCTTGAATTTGTTATCGACCGGATTATCACTCATTTCGAGGATTTTGATATGCGAAGGGTCATACGAAAGATCAAGACCCATCCCTACCTTACTTTTTCTTCCCCAGGGGATAAAAGTGTTTTCAAACAAATGATAAACCAAGAAGTTCTGCCCATAAACGGCTTGCATGTTTTTATACCCAAGAAATCCGCCGATATTAAATTCGATGGTTCTTTTGATTATGGCTTCATATGGCTTTGTCGGAGCATAAAAGCGGTCATCGATATCTTTGTTTTCTTTAAAAGGCCGGTAGGCCAGTCCAATATTCATTTGTATGGCATTTATTCCGTAGTTAGGCAATTTTAGAGCCCCGTTGGAAAAATGTTGCAGTCCGATCCCACCGGTCAGGGTGAGAAAGTAATTCAGCTTGTACCTGGCCTCAAACATGAGGTTAACGGCAGCGTTAAAATTCGAACCAGCAGCCAGGTTTTTGTAATTGGTCAGCCGATCGAATGACCGGGTGAGATACCCGATTCCCAGCGCGAATCTGAATCCAAAAGTGAAACTCTTTTTTTTATATAACGGGAAGTTTATGTTGGGCATCAGGGCAAAGGCCTGCCCCAGTGAAGGATTATTTCCCAGGGGCGAATAAAAGAGTGATAATCCAACAAGCGGATAATTATAAGCCCTTTCCCACGGTCGCTTCCCGAAGGTCATTTGTTGAATGCATAGTTCGAAGGAGGGGAAATGTGCATTGTAATATTCGAGTTCAAGATGTTGCGCGTACAGGAAGCCATAATAGAATTTCCCCTCAACGACAAGATTTGATGAAAACAGCTTATGTTCGAACTGGGCATACAGAACCTGTCCGTTCAGGATTATGAATATGATAAGCCCTGCAAGGATTTCCGGTTTCAATATTTTTCTGTTCCGCTTCAACAAAGGATAACTGATTATCCATGCAAATTTACCATGAAATATGCTTACGAACGTTGTTCTTGTAAGTTGCTGACCGGGTGGATATTTCAATACTTTGTATGTTGATCCGGATCTTCTTCACGATGGTTTTATACCCGATTGCATTCAGGTCCGATAACCGGAGTGATTAGACCATAACGTAGCAGTGATGAAATGATTACTTTTGCCGAAAACTTTAACATGGAAGAGAAGATTGCCGCATTTCGAAAGTTGCTTGAGATCATGGATGAACTCCGGATGAAATGTCCGTGGGATAAAAAACAAACCCTTGAATCGTTGCGCTATCTGACCATTGAGGAGACCTATGAACTATCAGAATCGATCCTGCAACTCGATATGGACGCTATTAAAAAAGAGTTGGGCGATCTGATGTTGCATCTGGTCTTTTATTCGAAAATCGCTTCGGAAACCGGTTCGTTCGACATTAAAGATGTTCTGGACAATATCATTTCAAAGCTCATTCATCGTCATCCGCATATTTTCGGTGATGTGGTCGTAAAAGATGCCAAGGAAGTCAAAGACAACTGGGAAAGGATCAAGTTGCTTGAAAAGGGCAATAAATCGGTTTTATCGGGTGTTCCCAAGGGTTTACCTGCCATGGTAAAGGCTTTTCGCATTCAGGAGAAGGCAAGCGGGGTAGGATTTGACTGGAAGCGACCCGAGCAGGTCTGGGATAAAGTTCAGGAAGAGCTGCAAGAATTGGAAAGCGCGGTCATATCAGGTTCGGATCATAAGAGCCGGGAACATGAAGTAGGGGATTTGCTTTTCGCCATTATCAATTATGCCCGTTTCATAGAGGTAAACCCTGAAGATGCGCTGGAACGGACGAACAGGAGATTCATCAAACGATTCCGGTTTATCGAAGAAAAGGCAGCGTCGATGGGAGTTCCCATGCATCAACTATCGTTGGAGGAGATGGAACAGTACTGGGATGAAGCTAAAAAAATGGAATAAAAAAGCCTTCAGGAATGGCTCCTGAAGGCCTGTGAAATTGATTTTCGATCAGTGTTTGCCAAGATAATCTGCCACACCCTCGGCTGTTGCTTTCATACCTTCCTGGCCTTTATGCCAGTTTGCAGGACACACTTCACCATTCTCTTCAAAGAATTGTAATGCATCGACCATGCGAATCGCCTCATCAATGCTTCTCCCAAGAGAAAGGTCATTGACTACCTGGTGACGAACTATTCCTTGTTTGTCAATAAGGAATAGTCCACGCAAGGCAACCGGTCCGCCTTCAAATTCCATGATCCCGTCGTCAGTGTACATATATTCACCGGCCAGGACGTCAAAATTTGCCGAGATGGTCTTTGAAAGATCAGAGACAATGGGATATTTCACTCCCTTGATCCCTCCGTTTTTCCGTTCGGTGTTCAACCAGGCCCAGTGTGAGAACTTGGAATCGATGGAACAACCGACTACGGCGACATTTCTTTTTTCAAATTCCTCAATCTTGTCCTGAAATGCAATGAGTTCAGTCGGACAGACAAAGGTGAAGTCGAGCGGATAGAAAAAGAAGATCACATGTTTTTTTCCGATGTATTGGGCAAGCGAGAATTTGTCAATGAATTCACTGCCATTTATAACGGCTTCAGCCTCAAAAACCGGAGCCTTTTTTCCTACTAATACTGCCATAATTCTAAATTTTTAATGGTTATCTGTCTGCAAAGATAGATATTATTTAGAATAGTTTTTAATAAGCGAATGAAAATTAACATTCATTTAATAATCCGGAGGTCCACTTCGAGATTTTCACTTTTCCGGAAGTCGAACAGAGTGAGTTTTCTGATCTCAAAATAGTTTCTCCAGTAGGTTTGAAGTGCGGTATAGTAGTTCTTTTCCGAATTGTCGGTTTCGATCTGTGCATTGTTGAGATCGAGGATGCTGTTGATTTTTCCGATCAGGTAACGGCCTTTGATCACCTCATAACTTTTACGGGCTACGGTATCAGATTTTGCAGCGATCATGATTTGGGTTTGCTGCATGTTAAACTGAATCGCTTTCAGATAGACATTGCGCTGAAAGTCAATAATTTCCTGTTCCACTGAGTTCTTAACGATTTCTTCCTGGGATTGGGCCATTTTAATCTTTCCGCGTGCCACTCCCCAATCCACAATGGGTATGGTCAGTCCCACGGATACCTGTCGTTGGTCGGCCGGATTGAGGTAGGCGTCGGGAAGGGTGGCGCCCGATTGCTGAAGTCCGATCAGGGCATGGATGGTTGCATCGAACCTGCCGTTGGTCTTGGCATAATTCACGTTGCTGGCGGCTTCGAGTAGTCGGCGTTTAAAATCAAGCGAACTGGATGAATTCTGGTTGGCCAGATCCACTGCTTTTCCCGGATCGATCCTGAAAAAATCGATATTGTTTGGCGGGATCAGAACAACCTGGGTGCTGTCCTGGATGCGTAAGAAAGATTTAAACCGGAACTGGGCATTCTCCAGGTCCAGGTCGGCATTCTGAACCTGGGCCTGAGCTTTAAGAAAACTCAACTCCAGTTGCAACAGGTCATTTTCGGCAATTTTTCCCAGCTGGTACCTTCCTTTTGCAATTCTGTAAAGGGTATCATAGTTGGAAAGGTTGGTCATTGCAATCTTTTTTTCGATCTGTGATTGAAGCAGGATGAAAAAGTACGTTGTAGCAGTGACGGCGATTTGTTCAGTATCTTCAAGAAACTTCCTCTTTGCCATCGCGTACTTGAGCGGTTGTATCTTTTTATCCCAGCGAAATGAATTATAGGTAAAGATGGGCTGGGTAAGCTCGATATTAACCGGATAGCTGAGATAAGGGGCCTGGTTCTTTGTTTTATCGGCATTAAATTGGGCGCCTAAATAGGAGTTTATGGAGACTGTACCCCCGGTTATTCCTATTTTCTGTGAAAGGGCCAGGTTCCCCTGTGCTGAAATATATTTATAGCTTGCATACGACTGAACGCCGTCGATACTTTGCGAAGAGATGGTCTGGTTAATATTGGGCAGGGTAGCCGTGAAAGTCAGAAGAGGCAGGTTTGAAGCAGTATAGGAACGGTATTCCCAGTAACTGGAACGAAAGGTTTGACGGGCATTAAGGGCATCAGGCGATTGTGATTTTGCGATGGCAAGCGCCTCTTCGAGCGTCAGTTTACGGACTGGATTCTGGGTGAATCCGTTGTGAACCAACAGAATCAGGATCAGAAGAAATGAGTGGTTTTTTAGTTTCATAAGAGGAGTAATGGGGAAATTCTATTCATATCGCAGGGATTCGACCGGATCCTGTTTAGCAGCCCTCTTCGACGGCATATATCCAAAGATGATCCCTACTGATGCAGAAACTCCGAAGGAGATCACGATCGAAATCATCGAAACGATAGTCAGGATTCCGGTCAGTTCCATGATGATTTTGGAGAGGGCAATCCCGAGGATGATGCCGATCACGCCGCCGGTGATGCTCAGTAATGTGGCTTCCATGAGAAACTGCATGACAATGTCACGTTTCGTGGCGCCGATGGCTCTGCGGATCCCGATCTCCTTGATGCGCTCCATGACCGAGGCCAGCATGATGTTCATGATGCCGATGCCGCCGACCAGTAAAGATATGCTCGCGATGGCACCCAGCACAATATTGAAGATGTCCTTGGTCCTTTGTTCCTGTTTCAGGAGGAGTTCCGGCACCTTGATCTCGAAATCCTCGACGCCCTGGTGCCGGCGGAGCATCATTCGTTTCAGCAGTTCGGTTGTCGGGTTGATCTGGCTAGTCTCTTTGACCTGGACAACGATCTTATCGATCTGGTTTTTGGCGGTTTCATCAGCATCGCGGGAGCCTGATACCACCATATCGCCATAATCAATTTCAAATCCGGAGCCGTGCAACGAGGATGCGGTGATCATGGTACGGTCCTTGACACGCCGCATCATGGTCTGGATCGGTGCAAACACGGAATTGTTATAGTCGGAGATCCCCAGGTTTTCCATGGTAGTCTGGTTGACCTCTTTTTTACGCAGTACCCCGATGACTTTGAGCCACAGCCGGCCGCATTTGATATCCTGGCCGATCACATTGCCGTTCGGGAAGAACTTTGATTGTATTGTTGAGCCGATGATGCAGACGGCTTTTCCATCCTTCAGCTGCTCAGGAGTGAACATCTTACCCTGCTGCAGATCGATATTGAACAACTCGAAGAACCCGGGTGTTACTCCGCTGATCTTGGTGTTGAACCTGACCGCATCGCGGATCACATCGGCGTCGTAAATCACTACCGGGCAGATCTTCTGAACGGTCGGAATGATCAGTCTGATGCTTTCGGCATCTTTCAGGGAGAGTCCCGGGGAGAATTTTCCCTTGTTTTTATCTTCTGATCCGGATGAAGAGGAGGAAGATGAAGAGGAACCCGATGATGATGAGCTGCCGGAATTGCTGCCCTGTCCCGATCCCGATTTGTTTTTATCGCTTTTTGGGGTGATGATGATGTTGTTGACTCCGACCAGTTTCATCTGGTCGAGGATCTCCTTCTGGGCTCCGTTGCCGATGGCCATCATGGTGATCACGGCTGCGACGCCGAAAATGATGCCCAGCGCTGTGAGAACCGACCTGAATTTGTTCAGGAATACCGCCTCGAGGGCGATATTGAACAGGTATTTATATCTTTCAAACATGCGACTGAAATTAACCTGGAATTTCCGTTGAAGGAGAGTATCGGCTTAATGACACTTATTTTTTAATCACGATGGTCGATCCCGATGACAGGGTTGCAGCGGGTTTACCGGAGTTTTTTCCTATTTTGGGTGTGGGAGGTTTTACGCGAAATTTCTCGACAATCCCTGCCGGAAGTTTTTCAACCTTCATTTTATCAGATTTTTCGGGTGGAACCAACAGTACCTCATCATCAACCGATAGTCCGGCGCGGATAATGATCTCATTGTCGTTGGATTGTCCAACAATTACTTGCTGTTTTATTACCGAAGAGCCGTCTTTTTTATAGACAAATGAGGTTGAATCGGCATTGAATACAGCTTCGATCGGGATCGAAAGGACACTGTCGACGACGCTGGTCAGGATTTTGTTCTTGGTGGTCATGGCCGGGCGAAGGATCGAGTCGAATTCATTGACCAGGATCCTGACCTCATAGACTTTGGCATTGGAATTCTGGAGCTGTTCACCGATGTTGGCAACCTCGGTCACCTTTCCTGTGAATTTCTTTTCTGGGAAGGCGTCGATTCCCAGCTGCACCTCCTGTCCGGCTTTTACTTTGCTGATATCTATTTCATTCACATACGTTTTGGATATCATCTCGCTGAGGTCGGGAAGCTCGGCAACGATATTGTCCCAGGCATTGACGGTAGCGCCGACGCCCATTTTACTGCCATCCCAGTTTCTGCGGTATATGACCATACCGGCTTTTGGGGCAATGACATTGAATTCTTTCAGGACATCGGTCATTTGCTGCAGTTTCCGTTGTGCCTGGTTATAGGATGCTGAAACTTCCTGCATATTGGCGACTGCCTTCTGGTAGCGAAGTTTATAATTTTTTTCTGCCTGTTCATAGCCACGTTGCGCTTTTTCAAGTTCAATCTGAACCTGTCGGATGGTGGCGGGGGGCTCATATTTTGATTGATCGAGGGTGATCTTTTTTTCCTCCAGCGAATACTTCAGATTGATCAGTTCGTCGCGGGCGGAACGGAGTTCGAGTGAGGTATCGAGCCGGGTCTTGGTGAGCTGGGATTCGAGTTTTTCAAGGTTTGTCTCTTCATCCTTGATCTTATTGGAAATTTCTGTTCGGTCGAGTGAGGCTACATACTGGCCTGAATCGACGACTGTTCCGTCGGGGATGATATCCTGAATTTTGACCTGCCAGATCTGAATTTGCCGTAGTCCCTGCGGGCCGTAGATCTTTTCGGAACTTTTTGCAACCAGTTCTCCGGTGGTAGTAACCTCGATCGGGAAGGCTCCTTTTTTTACTTTAGCAACGACTTGTTGGCCCTTGTTGTTTCTTGATAGCAGGATCCAGGCAATAATCGCCAGAATTGCCACAGCGGCAATGATGTAAATGTACTTTTTTCGGTTCATCGGGTTATGTTTGACCAGCCTGATTACGCGTCAATATTGGCGTACCGGGCATTTTTTTCGATAAATTCCCTGCGCGGCGGCACATCGTCACCCATCAGCATGGAGAAGATGCGGTCGGCCTCGGTCCCATTTTCGATGGTGACCTGCCGCAAGGTTCTGAATTCAGGATTCATGGTGGTATGCCAAAGTTGTTCGGCATTCATTTCACCGAGACCCTTATAACGTTGAATATGGATGCCCGACTCTTTCCCGTTTGATAATTCCGAAACAATTCGTTGACGTTCCTCTTCAGTCCAGCAGTATTTTTGAGTACTTCCTTTTTTAATCAGATACAAGGGAGGAGTAGCGATATAGACATGACCGTTTTCGATAAGTTCCTTCATGTACCGGAAGAAAAAGGTAAGGATCAGTGTGGCGATATGACTGCCGTCAACATCGGCATCAGTCATGATCACTATTTTATGATAACGGAGCTTTTCGAGATTTAGTGCCTTACTGTCGTCTTCTGTTCCAATTGTTACCCCGAGAGCTGTAAAAATATTTTTAATTTCCTCACTGTCAAAGATCTTGTATTGCATTGCTTTTTCGACATTGAGGATTTTACCGCGAAGGGGAAGGATGGCCTGGAACCTTCGGTCGCGACCCTGTTTAGCAGTTCCTCCTGCAGAGTCACCCTCGACCAGAAAAATTTCGCAAACCGTCGGATCATTTTCGGAGCAGTCGGCGAGTTTGCCCGGCAATCCCGATCCGGATAATACGTTTTTGCGTTGTACGAGTTCTCTGGCCTTCCGGGCTGCATGACGTGCAGTGGCGGCAAGGATCACTTTATTTACAATGGTTTTTGCCTCTTTCGGATGTTCCTCTAAATAGTTTGTGAGCATTTCACTGACCAGTTGGTCAACCACGCCCATTACTTCATTGTTACCGAGTTTTGTTTTGGTTTGACCTTCAAACTGAGGTTCCTGGACCTTCACCGATATAATGGCAGTAAGTCCTTCGCGGAAATCGTCGCCGTTTATATCAAACTTCAGCTTGGTGAGCATGCCGGTCTTTTCGGCATAACTTTTCAGCGTACGGGTCAGTGCACGCCGGAATCCAGCCAGGTGAGTGCCTCCTTCATGAGTGTTGATGTTGTTGACATAAGCATGGATGTTTTCGGAGAAGGAGGTATTGTATTGCATGGCAATTTCCATCGGAATACTATTACGTTCCCCTTCCATACAGATGGGATCGGGGATCAGCTTTTCGCGGTTTTCATCAAGGTAATGAATAAAATCGCTGAGTCCGTTTTTTGAATAAAAGGTGTTGGTGATAAAGTTTTCATTTTCATCGCGTTCCCTTTCATCAGTAATCACGAGGGTAATTCCTTTGTTCAGGAAAGCGAGTTCACGCAGCCTGGAGGTGAGGATTTCATAATCATATTTTTCCACTATGAAAATGGAATTATCGGCTTTAAAAGTCACAGAGGTGCCTGTTTGAACTGTATCGCCGATGGTTTTAACGGCATACAGGGGTTTTCCGTACGCATATTCCTGTTGAAAGACCTGTCCACCGCGGCTTACAGTGACCTTAAGTGTTGATGAGAGGGCGTTGACAACCGATACGCCGACACCGTGAAGTCCTCCTGACACTTTATAGGTATCCTTGTCGAACTTGCCTCCGGCATGGAGAACAGTCATGACCACTTCAAGGGCCGATTTCTTTTCCTTTTCATGGAAATCGGTTGGGATTCCACGTCCGTTATCGTTAACGGTAATGGAGTTATCGGGATGGATGAGGACCTCGATCCGGTTGCAGAAACCAGCAAGCGCTTCATCGATGGAGTTATCCACAACTTCATATACCAGGTGGTGGAGCCCTCTCACATTTACGTCGCCAATGTACATTGCAGGTCGTTTACGGACAGCTTCCAAACCCTCCAATACCTGAATGTTATCGGCAGTGTAATTCTGACTCGCGATTTCTTTTTCTATGTCAGTCATAATCAGTATTTTAATAAAAAATAATAAGTAAACAAAGGTACAAAATTCTGACGGATTTCAGGGTCAGAAAAGTGCAGGAAAATCAAGGATTTTATTAACATTTGGCAGTTAAAAACGGAGCAGGGTATCAAGGATTACTCCGGCAGCGTTTCCATCTCCGAAATCCTTATTAACCGGGGCTTTGGGTGGACCTGTCTGAATTGCCTCTGCGATTTTTCCGGGATCGCTTCCCGTAACGAGATTCCAGTTGTCGTGCAGGGTCTCTGTCCATTCAGTTTCGGTGCGAAGGGTGACACACTGTTTTCCCAGGAAGTATGCCTCTTTCTGCAGTCCTCCTGAATCGGTCAATATTTTGTCGGCGTTTAATGTCAGATTAAGCATGTGGAGGTATCCGACCGGTGCGATGGCAATGACATTGGGAGGCAGCTCGTTCAAATCATTGATAATATTCCGGGTGCGCGGATGGACAGGGAACACGATGGGCCGGTCAATCATGCCGAACGCGGTGAGGATGTCTTTAAAATTTTGGAGGTTATCAGTATTTTCGGCCCGGTGGATCGTTGCCAGGTGGTATTTGTGCGGTATGCCGGGTGTAGTATATCGGTCAGGGTTCTGTTTGATCCGGTCGAGATAGAAAAGGACAGAATCGTACATCACATCACCCGAAAAGTGCGAAACAGATCCCAGTCCTTCCTTGTTCAGGTTCCCCATAGAGGTGAGGGTGGGGGCGAAGAGGAGGTCGCTGATGCGATCGGTCACGATACGGTTGATCTCTTCGGGCATCAGCCGGTTAAAGCTGCGGAGACCTGCCTCCACGTGGGCGACGGGGATATGGAGTTTTACGGCGGCAAGGGCGCCGGCAATGGTGGAGTTCGTGTCGCCGTAAACCAGGGCAAGATCCGGTTTTATGTGAAGGAGCACCTCTTCAATTCCTTTCATCATGGCTCCGGTTTGTTCGGCATGGCTTCCGGAACCCACGCCCAGGTTGTAATCCGGTTTCGGGATGTCGAGTTCACGGAAGAAAACCTCCGACATATTATCATCGTAATGTTGTCCGGTATGCAGAAGTATTTCTGAAATTCCGCCGTGGTTTTTTAACACTCTGGAAACAGTGGCGGCTTTGATGAATTGGGGACGGGCGCCAAGAATCGATAAAATTTTCATCGAAGAAAAGGTTCTAAAATAAAAAACAACGGTTCCGTAAGCGGGATTCTGTTCTATTCTGTCATTTATCTGTGTTTGCCGTTGCCGGTAAACTAAAGCGACCTACCCTCCGGCATCGGACGAGCAATCCTTAATTGCCGGTTTACTTGGTCTTTCAACCCATGAGGTTTATCCATGATTTCAGTTACCTGAAACCATCGTGGTCTCTTACACCGCGTTTTCACCCTTACCGGTTTTAAAGCCGGCGGTTATTTTCTGTGACACTTGCTGTCCCCGGATTTACCCGGGTCCTTCCCGTTAGGAAGCATGGCGCTCTGTGTTGTCCCGACTTTCCTCCCCGGTCCGGAGACCGGAGCGACAGAGCGAACCGTTGTCGTTGCAAAGATAAGAAATATCGGCAATATCGCTACCTTTGCGCCATGAAGGATTTGAGCTACGGAAATGAAGGCAGGCTGATCTTTAAATTTGCCATCCCCATGCTTCTCGGTCAACTGTTTCAGCAACTTTATCATGTTGTTGACAGTATCATTGTGGGAAGATACATCGGGAAAATTGCACTGGCAGCAGTAGGAACATCGGCCCCAATCATTTTCCTGTTAGTGTCGTTTGTTGTAGGAGTCACCATGGGATTCACCATTGTGATCTCCCAGTATTTCGGAGCCAAAAAGATGGATCAGGTCAAGAAGGCAATTGATACGCTGTATCTTTTCATGTTCGTTACATCGATCATCGTCAGTGTGGCAGGAATACTGGCAGTCCCGTCGATTTTCAGACTGATCGATCTCTCGCCGGAGATCGTTCCGGGAGCCTCTCTGTTTTTAAATATTTTTTTAACCGGGTTGATCTTTTTATTCATGTTTAACGGAACCAGCGCTATTTTGCGTGGACTTGGCGATTCAAAGACACCGCTATTCTTCCTGGTAGGATCGGTTGTCCTGAATATTATCCTCGACCTGATTTTTGTCCCTATATTTCACTGGGATATTGCTGGCGTAGCCGTTGCCAGTGTAATTTCCATTGGGATTGCATTTATTCTTCAAATCGTTTACCTGAACAAGTATCATCCGGTGGTAAAATTTTCAATCCGTGATTTCAGCTTTGACCGTGAAATATTCAACAAAAGTCTGAAGATCGGCTTACCCACGGGATTTCAGCAAACTTTTGTCGCAGCCGGCATGGTTGGTTTGTACTGGATTGTGAATCAGTTCGGGGTTGATGCCAACGCCGCTTACAGTGCAGCCGGCCGTATCGACAGTTTTGCTGCGATTCCGGCCATGAGCTTTTCGATCGCCTTATCGACATTTGTCGGACAAAACCTTGGGGCAAACAAACCCGACCGGGTCAAAACCGGATTACGGTCAACCCTGATCATGACCAGCGGTTTTTCTGTTTTCATCTCCCTGGCATTGGTTATTTTTGGGAAATATATGATGCAGATGTTTACCACCGATGCGGTGGTGATCGCCATGGGGTATGAATATCTGATCATCATTGGAGCCAGTTATATTCTTTTTTCCATGATGTTTGTTGTGAACGGTGTCCTGAGAGGCGCAGGCGATACACTGGTGCCTATGTTCATCAGTCTCTTTTCGCTGTGGATCGTGCGTCTGCCGGTCGCTTATTTGCTGTCGAAGAATCCCTCAATAGGCGTCTCCGGGATCTGGTGGTCGATTCCGATCGGTTGGTTATCGGGTGTTGTACTTTACTGGGGGTATTACCGGATGGGAAGGTGGAAGAATAAAGGAATCGTGCGATATACCGAAAGGTCTTAAATTCCGTTTTAGTTTGTCACGGTCAGATGGTCGAGGATTTTTGCCAATGTACGGGTTAATTCCTTTCTTGAAAACCGTTCAATATTTGACGTTGAGGCTTCCAGCGTTCCTTCTTTATAGCGGGTGTAGTAGTAAAGAATATGTTTTTTCATGGTCTTCACATCTCCGTGATCGGCGAGCAAACCGGCACGGGTTTCATTCAGGATCCGCGCTGCGTCACCATTTTCAGGACCGATGCAAAGTACCGGTCGTTTTGCCGCAAGATATTCAAAGAATTTTCCGGTCAGGATCATGCTCGCGTTTGGAGTGTTGTTGATGATCAGAAGGAGTACCTGCGACTGCTGCTGAACCCTTACGACTTCATCATGGGGCAGGTAGTCGATCTTCCGCAAACAACCATCCAATCCGGATTCTGAGATAGAGGATCGAACCGTGACATCCACTTTTCCTACCAGTTTTATTTCCAGATCTTTTCTGAAGTCTGCACGTTCATCGGCCAGTTCTCTGAGGGCTTTCCAAAGAGCTACCGGATTTCGGGTGTTTACAAGGGTTCCGATGTGGGCAATGGAAAACTTGGCATCACGGGTCACCGCTTTTGTAACGTCGGTATCCTCGTGATCGAAACCATTGGTAATGACTTCATAATTTCGCGGGAGTATTTTGATGAAATCGTCGGCCATGGACTGACTAATCACGGTCACGGCGGTAGCATTTTTCAGAACCTCCCGTTCCAGTCGATGATGGCGCCGGTCGGCATAGCGGGTAAGTTTCAGCTCTTTATAAAAATCAATTCGGGTCCAGGGGTCTCTAAAGTCGGCTAACCAGGGGATTTTAAATTCCTGAGCAATTGTCTTTGCGATCATGTGGACTGAGTGTGGCGGACCGGTCGAAATCAGTACCTGTATGTTGTTATCAGTAAGGAACCGACGAAGGAAATTGACGGCCGGTCTGATCCAGAACATACGGGCGTCGGGTATAAAGAGGTTACCGCGGATCCAAACCGCGATGTTTTCCAGAACTTTATTTTTTTTTCGTTCAGAGAGGAAGGCGGCATTGATTTTCTCCTCTTTTTTAAGTCCCGAAAAGGTTTTATAGGCCGAGTAGGGCTCCCATACCGGTACCTTTAAAATCTTGATTCCGTCGGGGATGTCTCTTACAAGTGAGTTATCCTGTTCGGGATACTCCGGATTTTCAGGACAAAAAATGACCGGTTCCCAACCAAAATCGCGTAAGTACTTAACAAACTTCAACCACCGCTGTACCCCGGCGCCACCGCTTGGCGGCCAATAGTAAGTGAGGATCAGCGCAGTTTTCATGCGGGTGACTTCTTTGATTTCCTGAATTCTAGAATGGCTGCACCGAGCACCAGTACTATGAATACGAGTGAACTGATCCTTGAGAGTGTTTCGCCCAGGGTGTAAACGACCGGTTCGAATCTAAATTCGACTTTATGATCACCTTCAGGGAGCACCATTGCCCGTAATACGTAGTTTGTTCTGAAATGAGGCGCAGGCTGCCCGTCGATAAAGGCGTTCCAACCTTTAGGATAATAGATTTCAGAGAAGACCGCCAGGGCTTTGTTGCGCGAATGGTATTCATAGCGTAGCTGGTTGGGTTCGTAACTCACCATCCTGATGGAACTTGCAGAATCATAAGCCGGCTGAAATCCATTCAACATTTCAGCAAAGGATTTATTGATGATGGCGATCGAGTCGGGTTTAAAGCTCTTCATGGCCGCTATTTCGGCATCAGCGTTTTCGACCATGCGGTAGGATTGCACAAACCAGGCATTACCTAATGCATTGGTGTTGGGGTAAGCGGCAGGACGTTTGTCCTGGCCCGGCACGATGAGATACCTTGTGTTCAGCATGTTCAATACCGGGGTGTTAGCCGTACTCCCTGACTGGGCAAAAGTCCGTATGTCCTGATCAATGCCATGATCGATCAGCTCCTGGTAGCGGCGCAGTTTGGCGCCGTGATATCCACCGAGTGACTTGTGAAAAAAGGAGGTCGAGGCATCGTTATATGGGTCGAGGGTGAGATTTAGTACCCTGAAATCGAGCGCCTGATCTTTCATGATGATGTTGTCGGCGTCGGTGGGGGAGTAAGGATTTTCGACTCTGGATTTGGAAGTAAATCCGTCGTTATTGAAATAACGTTTATTCACGGGAAACATATCGGCTAAAAACAGGATGCCCAGAATCAGAAAGGCATACTCTTTTTTAATTTTATCATAGATGAGGGCCCAGGTCAATCCGCCGGCCAGGAGGATGAATACCAGCGACCGGAAGGCATCCATTCGGGTCAGGCGCAACCGCTCATCGCGTATGGCTTGCATGAGCCAGTCAGGAAACTGGTACTGCTGTTGATACATGGCATCCTTAGGGCTGATGAAGTTATAAAAGGTGCCCGGGAGGAGGGCAATAATCAAACAGATTCCTCCTGTGATGATCAGTGCAATTTTAAAACCCCGGTCAAGGGCTTTGACATTCCGGTCTTTCAGCGTCAATTCACGAATGGCTAAAATTCCGAGCAACGGAATAGCGAATTCGGCAATGACGAGGATCATGGTAACTGCCCTGAATTTGTTATAACCCGGCAAGAAGGTCAGGAAGAAGTCGGTCACGGGCATCAGGTTATGACCCCAGGCAAGAATAATTGACAGGATTGTTGTGGCCAGCAGCCACCATTTGATCGGACCTTTAACAATGATTAATCCCAAGACAAACAGGAAGATGAAGATAGCGCTAACATAAACCGGCCCGGAAGTAAATGGTTGAGAACCCCAGTAAAGGAAAGGGAGGGGTTGGCTGGTGAACTGCCTTACCGATTCGTCAGGTAGTCCATTGGCTTTCATTGCTTCAGCGATTTTTGAATTTTCGCTAATCTTCATGTTTGATGAACCGCCATAAACATTAGGAATCAACAAGGTCATGGTTTCTCCTATACCATAGCTCCACTGGGTCACATAATCCTTGTCGAGTCCGGTAGTTTTATTGGCTTTATCGACAGAAAGTTCCGATTTCCCCCTGATGGTATATTTGCCATACTCCCAGGTTGCCCAAAGGCTGGTCAGGTTGGTCAGTACCGCGAAAATCACAGCGATGATCAGCACTCCTACAGCTTTCAGAAAAGGCATAAATTTTTTAAATCTTATGGCATGAATCAGCTTAAAGAGTCCTAATACTAAAGCAATCATTGCCAGATAATAGGTAATCTGGGGGTGGTTCGCTTGTACTTCAAGTGAAAGGAAGAATGCGGTCATCAATCCTCCCCAGAGGTACTTGCGGTTCATTGTGAGGATCATTCCGGCGATGACCGGCGCCATATAGGCAATTGCATGTGCTTTGGAGTTGTGACCGGCGTCGAGAATGATGAAGAAATAGGAAGAAAATGCAAATCCGATGGCTCCGACAATCGATAGCCAGGGATTGATGCCCATCACCAGAAGGAGGATAAAGAATCCTAAGAAATAGAGAAACACGAGATTGGCCGGATGGGGTAATCCCAGCGACAGCACTTTGTCGGCGTAACCAAGAAGGTTTCCGGTGTATTTCGTCGATATCTGATAGGCAGGCATTCCGCCGAACATAGAGTTGGTCCAGAGTGGTTCCTGGCCTGTTTTTGCGCGGTAATCGACAATCTCCTTCGACATCCCCTGAAAGTGAATAATATCGCTTTGAATAAGCCTTTTACCTTCAAGGAGCGGGGTGAAATAGGCAAAGGTGATGATCAGAAAGATTACAATAGCGGCTAAATAGGGAGCCAGCTTTTTAAAATCCAATTTTTTCATCTGTTAAATATTTGTTTTTCAATATTCCAGTGGAACACCCATGAAGGTTTTACTTTCGGTCTGGACCTGAATCTTCATGGATTTGTCAATAGGCAGCGATTAAAAAGGGAACTCGGAAAAATAAAAAAAGAAGATAATGTTGTTATCTTCTTCCAGTTTACAAAATTGCTAAGAAAATGAATTGTCCTGACAATACCTTAAAGAAAATTATTCCTTATCAAGGGTTTCATCAGAAACTGTCAGCTTTTTCCGGCCCTTGGCCCTTCTGGAAGCCAGTACCTTCCGACCATTTGCGGTGGACATTCTTTCACGGAACCCGTGTTTGTTCTTTCTTTTTCTGTTTGAGGGCTGGAATGTTCTCTTTGTCATTGCACTGAAATTTTGGGACTGCAAAAGTATAAAAAAAATGATTACAAAAAAAGAAAGATTGAATTTTTTAGAATCGGCCGGTACGAGTGGGATCAGTTCCTGATGAACTTTATTTGGATGGCTGAACCGCTGGCGGTTTTGACGCGTAACAGGTACATACCCCTGCTCAGTCGACCTACGTCAACCCGGGTATGTTCACCGGTCAGTCGTACGGTTGAAATGACATTACCAGTCATATCGGTCACTTCGAGACTTCCACCCTGTATATTCCGGTAATCTTCCGGCAGACTGACGGTGAGGATCTGATTTGCCGGATTGGGTGTAAGAATCATGGCAGGTTTTTTCGCACTGGTGAATTCCTCGTTGGATCCCGTCGGCCATTTGCAACCGGTTATTGGCGGAGGAAATGTAACGGTTGACCCTTGCGGGAGGGAAGCACCGCAGGCATTGATATTTCTGAAAAGAAACTGCACGGTGGTACCGGGTTTGAAGAAGCCGAAACGGCAAATGGTGCCATCGTTCTTGCGAATCAGTGTTCCCGACGACCATGAAGAGCCGTTGTCAAGACTGAATTCACTGCCCGCTGAATGATCCGGTACCCGGGTAACCAGGGTGTAATAACAGGTTGAGTCGGTTTGTTCAGGGGTGAATGATCCTGCTGGGAGGGGAGGGGTTGCCGAATGTACAAAAATCAAGGCAGTATCGCTCTCAGGGATACCCTGGTTGTCGGTGGCAATGAGCGAGAGGGGATAGTCGGTACCTGGCAGAATGTGCTCTTTGACCCTGATTTGATAGCGTTCGGGAGGGTGCGGCATGGTCTGTTCCAATGGAATGAGGTCAAAGGCAGCGGAGTTCCATTGATATTGGTAACCTGGGTAGTATCGGGTTCCGACAATTTTCCCTGAAACAGGAGTCAGGTTTGTGTCGGAACAAATTTGATATTGGTTATCGCTGATGAGAACAGGGGCTTTTTTGGACCCGGATTTTTGATAAACCCTTACATAGTCAACCAGCATGGATTGTGGGAAATCGGCAGGATTTGCGAGCTGGGATTGATTACCGACTGTATTACAGGAGGTTCCAAGCCTGAGTGCAAATGGAGCGGATGGTTTTGAATAGGTTGGGGCTTCGAGGCAATAGGGAGGAATCCGATGGAGGTCCAGTTCTTTAACGGGTACATTGTTTACATACCATCTGATAAAGGCAGAGTCCCATTCTAGTCCGAAAATGGTCCAGTTTTCAGTAAGATCATAAAGGCCTAATGAATCGGTGAGATATATTGAATGATTCTGTGAAACATGCGAACCCTGGCTGGTCCAGTGGTAGGTAGCATTAAAGATGTTCCTGTTTACCCCGTTCAATTCAAAAAGATCAATTTCATTCCATGGACCGGCTCCTCCCGGATCTTCGGGTGTCCCGACGCCCCAAAGCCAACAGGATGCTCCCTGTCCGGTCTTGTTGAAAAGCCTGACCCGGACCTCAACAAATCCCGGAGCATAGAAATAGTAACTTTTAAAACCGGTATCTTTAACGCTGAGTGTTTTTATCTCACCTCCTGAAAACGGGCAATCGGGAAGCATGGAGATCAGGGTATTGGAAATTTTTGCAAACTGGTTTTCCACTGTCACGTTTTCGGGATTGACGGAGAAGTTTCTGAAACAGGTCCCGATCCCGTCATCCCACGGATTACTCCGGTTCCAGAACTGACTGTTTAGGGTACCGGAATCGAACTCATCGCTGAAAATCAAATTCCATCCGGGTTTTTCAGGTGGATTCGGGGAGATAAGTCTGCTGATTCCGACCGTTTTATTTTCACCGCCATTGAGGCAATAGATAATATCCCACAGCGTATTCTGCGCTTGCATACTCGTTAAAAGCAGGAAAGCGGCAAACACGGTGAAAAGAATTCTTTTTTTCATGACAGCATCACCATCCCGGGTGATGTCAAAGGTAGTGATTTAAAATGAAGAAGGCGACTCAAACGGCCGCCCTCTCTCTCAATAACAGTTCAAATTACTTTAATGGTGCATTTTTCAGAATATCTACCAGGAAGTCCCAGAATTTCTGCACAGTCCCGATGTTCACACATTCATCGGGTGAATGGGGATGGCGCAGTGTGGGGCCGAAGGAGATCATATCCCAATCGGGATAGGTTCCTCCCAGGATACCACATTCGAGTCCGGCATGTATTCCTTTGATTTCCGGTATCTTTCCGAACTTTTTGTGGTAGAGATCCTGCATTATCTTGAGGATGGGGGAGTCGGGGTTTGGTTTCCAGCCCGGATATTTTCCATCGAATACTGTGGTAGCGCCGGCGAGGTCAAATACCGACTTCATCATCTGTTCCAGGTCATCTTTTGCGGAGTCGACGGAACTTCTGAGCAAACATTGGATCCTGATCGTTCCCTGGTCTGATTTTACGATTGCCAGGTTATTGGAAGTTTCAACCAATCCTTCCATTTCGTTGCTCATGCGGATCACTCCGTTAGGGCAGGCATACAGTGCATTGAGCAGTTTTTCGACGGTAACCGGATCTATGACACTGCGAGGAGTCTCAGTTGCGAGGATTTCGATTTTCATGTTCGGTTCCACAGCCGCGAGTTCTTTCTTAACAATCACATTCAGATTGTTCACGAAGTTCCTGAAATCCTGCTCTTTATCGGCGGGAATGACAACGGTCGCGAAAGCTTCACGGGGTATGGCATTGCGCATGCCTCCGCCGTCGATGGATGCAAGCATCAGCCCATTGTTCTTAAATCCATGGTATAGGATCCGGTTCAATATTTTTATGGCATTGCCTCTTCCGAGGATAATGTCGATCCCGCTGTGTCCGCCTTTCAATCCGGTGACTTGCAGTTTGAATCCAAGGAAGCCTGCGGGAACGGGTTTCTCAGAATACTTAAACCAGGCATTCCCGTTGGTGCCTCCCGCGCATCCGACATATAATTCTCCTTCATCTTCCGAATCCAAATTCAAGAGAATCTTTCCCTGGATCACGCCCGGTTTCAGTCCGAAGGCGCCGGTCATCCCGGTTTCCTCGTCGGTGGTGAAGAGCGCTTCAATCGGTCCGTGTTCCAGTGTTTTGGATTCGAGAACAGACATTGCGGCAGCAACTCCCATCCCGTTATCGGAGCCTAAAGTGGTACCGTTTGCTCTGACCCAGTCGCCGTCAATGATGGTTTCGATGGGATCTTTTTCAAAATCGTGGACTTTATCGCTGTTTTTCTGAGGAACCATATCGAGATGCCCTTGCAGGATGATACCTTTACGGTTTTCCATCCCGGGCGTTGCGGGCTTTCGGATAATGATATTGCCCGTTTCATCAATGATCGTTTCGAGTCCGAGGTTTTTTCCAAACCGAAACATAAAATCCCTGATCTTTTCCTCTTTTTTTGAGGGGCGGGGGATTTGTGTCAGGCTGTAAAAATTTTTCCAGAGAACTTTTGGCTCCAGGTCAATAATAGTTTTGCTCATGGGTTATTTGGTTTAGGTATTTTATAAATTCAGGAAAACTGTGCAAAATTACAAATTTATAGATTGTTGTTATCGGTTTGTATTTCAACGAAGGTGATGTACCGCTGGTCGTAAAGCAGGGAGAGAAACCGGGTAATCCGTTCTTCGGCTGCTTCTCCGTTGCCCAATTCACCGGTAAATTGGGTTTTCATCTGTTCGCAAAGCTCCGATACTTTACGGTGCCCGTCGATAAGGAGCCAGGTTTCGCTTCCAAAACGGTCGAGCCGGATGGTTATAAATTGGCTTTTCGACCGTGGCTGGAACAGGGTTGATATCCATTTCTTTCTGAACCGGGGCATCAGGATGGTCACGTTTCCGTTATCCCTGATTTCATGATTCACAACCCTGACCGGCGTCAGATCCAGGAAGTTTGCCTTTTTCAGGAACTTTCGGCGGACAAAAAAGTTCATGGCCATCGTTACATTCCGGAAGCAGGCGGAGCCGGCTGATCGGGTTTCCCGGCATTTTTAAGCGGAATTTGGATCAGTACATAAGCGATGATTGCCAGGATAATGAAGCTGATATAAAAAGTAGGTTCTTTGAAGAAGGTAAAATAGTTGTACAGGAAGATGTCGAACACCGCGAAAATGGCAATCAGCAGTCCCATCAATGCTTCTCCTGCTATGAGTCCCGATGCGAGCAGAACACCGGTATTCTCAACCCTGACTTTTTGAGCTTCATTGTGTTTACGTTTTTCGTTATAGAGATCCACTGCCCCTTTGATCAGTCCACCTACGAAGATGGCAAAGGTCGTTTCGATTGGCAGGTACATCCCGACACTGACGAGCATCGGACTTTTAACCTGCATCAGGATGAAAGCTGTTCCCATCAGCATACCGGCGATGATCAAAGGCCAGGCCATCTGACCCTGAACGATGCCTCTCGAAAGGATCGCCATCAGGCTGGCTTGCGGGGCTGAAAGATTTTTACTGCCAAATCCACCCTGGTAGCCTAAGTTTTTACCACTCGCAATGTCACCGTCATTCAGAAATGCCAAAACGATAAACATCACCGCTCCGGCCAGGATCACTCCCATGATGTCGCCGATCTGCATCCGCCAAGGAGTACCTCCCAGAATATGACCTGCTTTGAGGTCCTGGAGCATTTCGCCGGCCACGGCTGCCGACACACAAACGATGGCCGCGACGCCTAAAACGGTCGCAACGCCGGCATCTCCCTTAACGCCTAATGCAACGAGAATCAGCGCGGTTACTACCAAAGCAGTCAGCGTCAATCCGCTAATAGGATTGTTTGACGATCCCATGATCCCGACGAGATAACCCGAAACCGAGGCAAAGAAGAATGCGAGGATGATCATTACGGTGGCGGCAACTATGGCAATCAGAATATTGGTTTCGAAGATGAAATAGGTAATGCAGAAGGTCAGCACGGCTACTGCCCCGATGCCGATCATAATCCAGCTGAAACTGATATCTTTTTCGTTCCGCGGGACATTGTGTTCGATGCCGGTGGCTGCTTTCTTGACATCCTTCACCGAGCGGGCAATACCGGTGCTGAGGCTTTTCCGCATTTTGAAAAGGGTAAAGGCAGCGCTGACCAGCATCCCGCCGATCGCGATGGGACGAACGATATATTTCCAAATCTGGTTGATCTGGTAAGTCGGATCGGTCACTTTGGCCATGGCGGTGTTGATGGTCAGCGTCGAATCCTGTGACATCAGGAAGGAGGCCCATTCCTTACAGTTGATACTGGGCATCAGGAAATACATGATCATGGGGGCCATTAAACCCCAGGCTATCAGTCCGCCGCTGAAGTTCAGCGCTCCCAGTTTCGGACCAATGATATAACCAACTCCCATATAGGCCGGGCTTACTCCGGGCGAACTCAGGAGCATGCCTCCCTGTCCTTTGAAAATGGTACCACTGATGGTCTGTTGTCCGAAGACGATAAATTTTTCCCACAGGTATTGGAACAGCCTGAGCTCTCCTAAAATCTTGATAAGTCCGCCAAGTCCCATGGCCCAGAAGAGGAATTTTGATCCGCCTGATCCGCCCTGTCCCGCTTTATGAATTTCCGATGCTGCTACCGATTCGGGGAAAGGCAGTTCGGCATCCTCGACCATGACCCTTCGGAGCAGCGCTACGAACATGATGCCGAGGATACCACCGGCAATCAGGATCAGAGAGGAGGTGATATAATGTCCGGTGGTGAAGAAATCGGACCAGATTCCGGAAACAAAAAAGGCGGGAAGCGTGAAGATTGCTCCTGCTGCGACGGATTCTCCGATGGAACCGACGGTACGGGTGAAATTTTCTTCGAGGATGGTCCCTTTCATCAGGCGGAGTATGGCCATTCCGAGAACGGCCGCCGGATAGGTGGCCGCGATGGTCATCCCGGCCTTGAGTCCGAGATAAGCGTTGGCAGCCCCGAGGATGACGGCAAAGAAGAGCCCGATGATAAGCGCCCTGATGGTGAATTCTTTCATGTTGGTCTCCGCGGAGACAAAGGGAATGAACTTTTTATGTTCAGCCATGGTTTTAAAATTTTTGGGTTAGTTGGAATTTCAAATCGGGTAGCTAAGTAAAGAAAATCTGCCGAACCGGACAAAAAGATTTTTGCTGATAGGGGCTTATTCGCCCATAATTAATTAGAAATGAGATCAGATCTTCATGAAAAGTTATAGAGGTGAATCAGCTTCTTGGTTTCAAAATAGGGATCTTCGAAAACGAGCGAGAGGTCGTACCCTGTTTTTTGAGCCCTGATGGGTTCCAGGTCCTGCTGCAACTCGCCTCCCGTCAGATATAAGATTCCATTGGGAATTTCGTTGAATCCCGTTTTTTTCAGAAGGGGGGCTGTCATTTTGGTAAAGGCGCCGATATTCGTTACGGCACGACCAGTAATGAAATCGAACCGTGACCGGAGGGTTTCGAATCTGGCGTTAACCAGGATGACATTTTGCAATCCCAACCGGCGTGAAATATCCTCGGCAACCCTGATCTTTTTCGTGATGGAGTCAACCAGGGTAAATCGGGACTCAGGAAAGAAGATGGCCAGCGGGATACCCGGGAAACCGCCGCCGGTACCTGCATCCAGGATGGCGGTACCGGGTTTGAACCTGACAATTGCGGCAATGGCCAGAGAATGGAGGAAATGATGGATTGTCAACTGATCAATATCCTTTCGTGAAATCACATTGATCTTTGAATTCCATTCGGAATAGAGCTGAAAGGCTTGGAAATATTGATCGAGCTGTTGTTCTGAAAGCAGCGGGAAATATTGTTTCAACTGATGCATTCGGTGCATAGTAATAAAACCGGTGTCAAAACAATCCGGTACCATCCATCCGTTGGATCAAACAAGTCAGCTTTCAACCGGTTTCTCCGGGGTTTCGGGGGATTCGGTCGTTTTTTTCCTGCTCCGGACCGCTTTTGGCTTCTCGGCTGTGGGAGGGGTTGATTCCGTAATTTTTTTCGGGCTCTTTTTGATGGGCTCTTTCACTGCTTCAACAGGGGTTTCCACGATAGCAGCAACTTTCACAGGTTCAGGATTTTTCACGGATTTCCGCGATGTTTGTTTCTTTTTGCGTGCGCGGCGTACCCCGGAGGTTCCGATGACGATCTTTCCGCGTCGGGTTTTTTTATCTCCTTTTCCCATTTGAATGTAAATTTAATTCATAAAGAGCAAAGATATAAAAATTGAATAATTAAATGTATCAGTCGGGGAATCGATTCTGAAAATCGCGGAGAATTGCGTCAGACTTTTTTACCGATGTTTTCAGCCATTGCAACAGGATGCTATCTTTTTCCTCGTTGCTAAGTTGCCAGGCGATTGACGATGACCGTAACCGGTCGCTTAAGGTTTGGATGATGATTGCGGCCGAAACGCTTATGTTCAGGCTTTCGGTGAATCCGACCATGGGAATCCGGATAAAATCATCAGCCATTTCAAGGGCTTCGGAGGTGAGTCCCTTCAGTTCCGTTCCGAATAACAGCGCTGTTTTTTGGTCAAGTGGCAGGGTTGAAGGGGTATAGTCGTTTTTGTGGGGGGTTGTAGCGATGAGGCGGTATCCCTGTTTTTTAAGTTCTTGAAGGCAAGCGCCGGTATTCTCTGCAAGACCGTTATATTTTTTCAGGGTGAGCCATTTTGAAGCGCCCAGGGCAACGTCGGGATTCACCTCATATTTGTTCCGGTTCTCGATGATATGCACATCCTGAATCCCGAAACAGTCGCAGGTACGCAATACCGCGCTGGCGTTATGAGGCTGATAAATATCTTCGAGAACAATGGTAAGATGTCGCGTTCTGAACCGGAGTGTATCCACGAATTTCTGGTACCTGTCGGGAGTGACAAAACGCGTCAGGTGCTCGATCATTTGTATGATACCCTGATTATCGGGATGGATCGGCTGGGGCATAATCGACCGGTTCTTTTCCCGTCAAAAGTAAAAAAAATGGCCAGATATGCCTGAAATCCGGGAAAAAATGTAATTTTGCACCTCCAAAATTCAGAAAACATGGCCAATAAGCAGGAAAAAAAGATTGAAAAGGCTGAAGAACGGATTGGAGCGGTTGAAGAAGTATTCAGCAAATCAGAACAATTTATTGAAAAGTACCAGAAAGTCATTCTCATTGCAGTCGGGGTGATTGTTGTTGTGGTTCTTGTAGTGTTCGGATTCAAGAGGTTTTATATCGGACCCCGCGAGAAGGAGGCACAAAGCCAGATGTTTATGGCCGAGAAGTACTTTGAGATGGATTCGCTGAACAAGGCTTTAAACGGCGACGGTCAATATTTAGGCTTTTTAGCCATCATGGAAGATTACAGTATGACCAAATCGGCCAATCTCTCGCATTATTATGCCGGAATATGTTATCTGAAGCTTGGTAAATATGACCAGGCATTAGAGCATCTTGATAAATTCAGCAGTGATGATAAAATTATTGCTCCGATGGCAAAAGGAGCCATGGGCGATGCATACATGGAACTGAAGCAGGTTGAAAAAGCAGCCGGCTTTTATCAGGATGCCGCTGATATGAACAAAAATGATTTCACCACACCGCTGTTTTTAATGAAAACGGCAATGGCTTATGAGGAGTTAGGAAAGCTGGACCGGTCGCTTGAGTTTTACAAACGCATCAAAGAGGAATATCCCCGGTCGAATGAGGGACGTGAGATTGATAAATATATTTCCTATACCGAATCGTTGTTAAAAAAGAACTGATACCGCACATTCACTTTTAAATGTAAATCGGAACCCGTCGGGACAGTATGGAAGATACTGATCCGGCGGGTTTTGTTTTTGATTTTGTATTTTTATCCCGGCAAATAAAAGGTCATGAAAGATTTTCCACGGTTGGTGTTTTATGGCACTCCTGAGTTTGCTGTTCCTTCATTGAGCAGGATTCTCGAAGCGGGTTACCGGGTGCCTGCAGTGGTAACCGTTCCTGACCGCCCTTCAGGAAGGGGTCTGAAGATGGTTGTATCACCGGTTGGCGCTTTTGCACATTCAAAAGGAGTTCCTGTACTGCAGCCGGTAAATCTCAGGGATTTGCATTTTCGGGAACAATTAGAGGCGTTGAGACCCGACCTGCAGATTGTGATCGCCTTCCGCATGCTGCCCCGTGAGGTGTGGTCATTACCCCCGCTGGGAACCTTTAATCTGCATGCCTCACTGTTACCGCAGTACCGGGGAGCAGCCCCGATCAACCGGGCTGTCATGAACGGCGAGACCGTGACCGGACTTACCACCTTCCTCCTTGATGATGCTATCGACACCGGACGGATTCTGATGCGCGAAAGGATTCAAATTGGCAGCGACGAAACTGCGGGGGAGTTGCATGACCGGTTGATGGTTGCAGGTTCCGGGTTGGTACTGAAGACCATTGAGCGTATTCTTCAGGGTGACCGGGGCACCTCGCAGGAGGAGATGATTGAAAGCGGGATTGAACTGCATAAAGCTTCCAAGATTTTCAGGGATGATTGCAGGATCGACTGGAAGCGTGATACCCTCCAGATCCATAATTTCATCCGGGGTTTATCCCCGCTGCCAGGTGCATGGACTCAGGTCAGATCGTGTGACGGGGTCGTAAATACGATCAAGATACTGAAGGCAGCGCCCGGTTCCGGAGGCGTCGCAGAAATCCCGGGCATCTTCCGGATACAGGGGAAAGATGAGGTTACGGTATCCACGGGGAACGGATTTATATATGTTAAGGAGTTACAGCTTTCTGGCCGGAAACCCTTGAATAGTGCGGAATTTATCAGTGGTTATGGCCGTATATTTTCCGAAACCCTTTGTTTATAGCTGTTTTCATGGGGAGATATTAACAAAAATTTGAATTTATCAACATTTTCAATGGTTTCGTATAAAAAACACTTGACAATTATTAATGAAAGCTTATATTTGCATTGGTTATAAATTTGGTATTCATTAAAAATCAAGCAAAATGAACAAGGCTCAATTAATCGAAGCAGTTGCAAATGATGCAAAAATGACAAAAGCAGAAGCCAAAAGGGCTCTGGAATCTGTTATTACTGCTACCACCAAGGCACTGGGCAAAGGTGAAAGAGTTGCTTTAGTAGGTTTTGGTTCATTCTCTGTTTCCAAGAGAGCTGCTCGCAAGGGTCGCAATCCTCAGAACGGAAAAGAGATCAAGATTCCTGCAAAGAAAGTCGTAAAGTTCAAAGCCGGCGCAGAACTTGGCAAAAAAGTAAAGTAAATCTTTACGTTTTAAAGATTATGAAAGCGGCTCAAAAGGCCGCTTTCTTTGTATAGCACTTGAACATTTTTTTTCAGATCAATCGATTATCTTTGAATATTTTTAAACCGGACATCAAACTTTTTTAAAATTTCCCGTATTTTAAGTCAATTATCGGATTGTGATTCAGCCAAGGATCACATTTATTAAAATTTGAGCATATGAAACTAAACCTGACCTTTTTCAAGAACAAATTTTTCATTTCGGGATTGATTTCCGGAGCGCTGATTGCTTCAGTAGTATTCATCCTGATTCTTTCGTCAAATTATCCGCCATCGGATAAAAAGAAGCTTAAGGGGACCGTTTCGGGAACGTATACCCCTTCGGTTGGAGATATAGGCGAGCGGCAGGGGTTCACTCCCACCACTTGTGGTATGAAACCGGTGATAGTTTTCGACCTCGATCCTACTCACACGCCCATAACTTGTCACGAGGATGTTGAACCCGATCAATCCACTCACGTAATCGTCACCCAGGTAAGCCCTGCTCCGTTATGCCAAAACGGAGGCATTCATGTCAAAAATTTTTGGCAGAGTGGTGGTCCGGACTAAGTAGGCCAGTAATTCCGGAGCAAACCAGGCCACTGTATCAAAGGGTAAAATGGTTGCTTTAGAAGGTTTTGGTTCATTCTCTGTTTCCAGGAGAGCTGCTCGCAAGGGTCGCAATCCGTTATCTTTAAATGTTTTTAAACCTGACATCAAACTTTTATAAAATTTCCCGTATTTTAAATCAAATATTGGATTGTCATTCAACCAAGGATCACCTTTATTAAAATTTGAGCATATGAAACTAAACCTAACCTTTTTCAAGAACAAATTTTTCATTTCGGGATTGATTTCCGGAGCGCTGATTGCTTCAGTAGTATTCATCCTGATCCTTTCGTCAAATTATCCGCCATCGGATAAAAAGAAGCTTAAGGGGACAGTTTCGGGAACGTATACCCCTTCGGTTGGAGATGAAGGCACGCGGCAGGGCGTCGTTTCGACCAATTGTGGTATGAAACCGTTGGTAGTTTTCGACAGCGATCCTACTCAAACGCCCATAATTTGTCACCAGGATGATGGGATAGAAGCGGGACGTGTGATTGTCACCCAGGTAAGCTCTGCGCTGTTTTGCCCAAACGGAGGCGTTCATGTCGAAATGCTGGTAACGCAGAATTAAGCGCTGAAATTTCAATTCCACTTTGGTACGATTGATTCTTCCTTACTAATCATTCGCTCTGCCGTGTATTGACAATTTCAATTCCACTTTGGTACGATTGATAGTTTCTGGAATCGACCGGGTTCGCCTTGCCTTTGACCATTTCAATTCCACTTTGGTACGATTGATAGCCTGCTGATGTCGGCACCACCCAGGTTCAGCAACTCCCATTTCAATTCCACTTTGGTACGATTGATAGTCATGTCTTAGCCTGAACTACTCCCCATTGTTAAGACAAAAAAGTTAAAGAGTATTGTTGTTTACCGG